>CAMEFI010000001.1 GCA_945915475.1 uncultured Clostridium sp.
CTCATGTCGCAAAGAAGCTTATTAGAGTCATCTATGCATTGGAGAGGCAAGATATAGACTTTAATACTCAAAAGCTTCATTAAATCCAACTCTTCAGAGTTGACTACATCCATCTGAAATACGGTATATTCAGATGGCTTATTAAGGTTACCCTTTTTTACAAATCAAAAAAATTTCAAAAAACCCTTGACTGTTTATAGTTTGTCACCTCTATTCATTAGGGAACTTTTACAAATAATATTATAACCAAAAGTTCCCTAAATATCAACATTATTTTAGGGAACTTTTTTGATGAGTTTATATCAGTAAGTTCCCTAATTATTCATGCTTACACTTTTTTCGTTTGTTTCGTAAAACTATTTTCTTCCGCCTATCCTATACGATTAAGTTATTCCACCTCCCGCAGCTGCTCCACGATACTCTCCCCACGGAAGAAATGATACACCACATAAGGAATCAGAATACCAATGATTAAGAAAATGGGTGATACAATAGCAATGGGTGTCATTGTGAATTGATACCGGAAAAACCAGAACATACTGCTTAACACATCTCCCATAAAGGTACTTAATATACCACAAATGATAAGAGACAGTAAAATTGTCAATATGGCATACCAGCCACCTTCATAAACCAGCATTTTCTTAAGCTGTTCCTCCGTCATTCCAATAGAACGCAGCATAGCAAATTCCCGTTTTCTTGTCATGATGGAAGTAATCATGGCATTTAAGAAATTAAGCACGCCTATCATTCCCACAATGATACAAAGAACACTTCCCACCATGGCAAACATCCTGCAAAATCCATTAAATTCTTCCACATATTTCTGTTTGGAATCATAATTCAAAGAAGGGTCCACCTTCGTGGTATAGTTTTCTATAAAGGACTCCATATCCTGTTCCGCATCCTCCCGGACATCAAAATCATATGTCATCACAGTATCCGTCTTTGTATCCTTCTTAAACTGACCGGCACCCAGTACAAACTCCGCATTACCACCGCGCCGATAGCCTAGCGGATATGGTACTGCCACAGTAGCGGCTACGGTATAAGTCTCTTCCCATGCATCCACAAGGCGGTTATCCCATGCATCATCAGGAAGCTGTTCTATTTCTTCATCAGTAAGCTTCTCTCCTGTTTTTACGTTATACGATTCCCAAATCTCATAGTGCAAGGTAATTTCATCTCCTGTTTTTACGAAATTCGATTCTTCTATTACATTGTCATAATCATCCACATCATAAGCCGCAAGAATATATTTTGTCTGTGATTTACTGCCATCTGCATTGTTCCCTTCCTGAGATTCAACGTCTCCAACTTCATTCTCCTTTTGCTGGTCTATCACCTTTGAGATATCTCCATCAATTACCTTTAGCCGGCTAAGAGGAAGCTCCTCCATTCCGCTAAGGGTAATATCATCCCAAATACCATCTTCCTTCGTATGCCACTCCAGATAGTCTTGTATTTCCTCCTCACTGCCATATCTGTGATTATTCCGGAATTCCTCTTCCGTCACCTTTGTGGTAATGGAATGGTCTATCCCCACACCATAGACACAGCCCTCTTTCTCAATTCCTCCCTGACTACGGATTGCTTCGATTGCTTCCGCAGATACAGGTGTTTCGTCCTGATATCCCCAATTATATTGAAAATATGCCGCACTTCCAACCTGATAATCTGCCACTACCTCCTTTTCCAAATAGGCATCCATATCAAATCCTTTTACAAAAGTTACAACTACATGCAGTAAAACGACGGTAAGAGAAAGGGACAATACCACAAGCACCGTCTTTTTCCGATTCCGGTTCAAATTCGATAATGCCATACGGTAAATGGAAAATGTCTGATTTCTTTTTTTCTTTCCTCCATGTATACCATCTCCTTCTGTATAGCGAAGTGCCTCAATGGGTGACACACGGCCTGCCATTTTACCGGGCTTAATACAGGAAATGAACACTGTAAACAGAGAAAACAGGGCTGCTCCCACAAAAATAAGGGGATTGGCTGTAACAAAGGTTTTCTTATAATTCATGGTAGACATGATAATCGGCGCTAACACATTTCCACAGATAAAACCAAGCATCAGTCCGATGGGAATACCGATTAGCGATAAATAAAATGCCTGTCGGTAAATAATCCTTCTGATTTGTTTATGTGTGGTTCCAATGGTCTTTAGCATTCCATAAAAACGGATATCATTTACAACTGCAATCTGGAAAATGTTGTAGATAATCAGATAACCGGACAACATAAATACAATGACTAACAAAACTGCAATTACGACTGTCACCGGATCCATTGTCTGACCTACCTGCGCAGACAAATATGCCCAGTTCACACCGATTGCAATATAATTATCCGCATCCATATCCTCTGACTGATATCCACAGTCTTCTAACACCGTAAGCATATCCTGCTCTATATGCTTCGCATTTGGGAAGTTTACATTGTAATCCCATGTCCCCGTACTGTCATCCTCTGACACCGGCTTATAATCTGCCAGTTTCTCCTCCACGTAAGACAGAGGTACCACCGCCATACTCGCCTGTGAAACGTCATCAAACTCCCACCAGCCGCATAGTGTAAAGGTATCCGTCACGGTCTGGTTGGCATCTCCAAATAACCCAATATCATAGGTAATGGTAAGCTCCTCACCAAGCTCCGGCTTTACCCCCAAAAGCTCTAACACCTTTGTGTCGCATGCCAATTCCTTGGTTCCCTCTTCGGGAAGTCTTCCCTGCTTTGGATAACAAAAATATCCCTTTGCACAGTTCTCATCCATATAACTGATTTCTGTATGCTGCTTATTAAATGGCGCCTCCACCGGCACTCCCAAAACCAGTCTTTTTCCGTCTGATTTGATAAGCGGGTGCTGAGACAACTTGTCCATCTGTTCCTTTGTGACATATTTAAAGGTTCCATGCAAATCGCCGCCCACCTGCCGCATTGTCTCCTGTTCAAAGGAATACAGCATGGTTCCGCCTACGGTAAATAGTGCAGTAAATAACACCGTGGTCAGAATAATGGCCGCCACCGCCATCCGGTTTCTGGTCTTGTTTGCCCGAAGGCTCTTTTTTGAAAGGTTCGTGATACATTTCTTATTTGCTACTTTCATGTTATCACCACCTATTCTCTCGTCACAATCTGTCCGTCTTCAATACGGATAATCCGGTCCGCAAGCTGGGCAATTTCTTCGTTATGGGTAATCATGACAATGGTCTGATGGAACTTTTCACTGGTAATTTTCAAAAGACCCAACACATCCTGGCTGGTCTTAGAGTCCAGATTTCCCGTCGGCTCATCCGCTAAAATGATAGCCGGTTTGCTGGCAAGTGCTCTTGCAATGGCTACCCGCTGCTGCTGTCCACCGGATAGATTGTTTGGCAGATTGTCAAGCTTGCTCTCTAAACCTAACGTCTCAATAATATTTTCCACATACTCTGCATCCGGCTTACCGCCATCAAGCTGTACCGGAAGAACAATATTTTCATATACATTTAGTACCGGTACCAGATTGTAATTTTGGAATACAAATCCAATCTTCCTTCTTCTAAAAATGGTAAGCTCCTCATCCTTCAAGGAAAAAATATCCTTTCCATCCACATGAACATTCCCACTGGTAGGACGGTCAAGACCTCCTAACATATGTAACAGTGTCGACTTTCCACTTCCAGATGTTCCTACAATGGCAACAAATTCGCCCTTTTCCACCTCCAGATTGACTCCCGCCAAGGCATGGACTTCATTTTCTCCACTGCCATATATTTTCTTAAGCTCTGTCGTTGATAAGATAGTCATCCTAATTCCTCCTATTCGAATTGTATCAGATTCTTTCTTTAACGCATAAAAAATCTGTATTGCAAGATACTTTTCTCTTACAACACAGATTCTGCCATTCAATTCTTTCCACATTCTTTCCAGAAGAAAATCCATTCTAACAGTTTTGACAGATTTGGAAGCACTATTTCTTCGCCAGATACACTCCAAACACAGAACCCTCCCCCGGCTTCGAACTAACCTTAATGAAACCGCCCTCACTAGAGATAATCTGCCTTGCAAGGTAGAGTCCGATTCCTACACCTTCTTTCTCTCTCACATCATTTGACCGGTAAAATCGTCCAAAAATCTTCGCCTGTTCATCTTCACATATTCCGATTCCCGTGTCGGAAACCTCTATACAGACAAACATTTCATATTCTTTTATTCGAAGGGTAACACTTCCCTTTTCGGTATACTTTATGGCATTATCCACTATATTATGAAGTGCTTCTGTTGTCCACTTTTCATCAAAATATGCCACCACTTCCCCGCTCATTAATAGAAATTCCAGTCCCCTCTCCTTTGTTGTTGGTAAAAGTTGTCTGTAGACAAATTCTACCATAGGTGCCACATTTTTCTGCTCCGGAATAACATTCACAATTCCCGTCTCCAATCTGGACATCTTAACAAGGGAGGAAATGAGAAAACTAAGCTTCTCTGCCTGTTCGTGAAGCTTATCCGCATATTCTTTCTCCTCTCCTGACAGATTCTTTTCCTGCAATAATTCCGAGTATAACAACAGATTTGCTATCGGAGTTTTCGTTTGATGGGAAATGTCTGCAATCAAGGTTTTTATTTTCTCCTTCTCCGCTTTCACATTTCTTGCGGAAAGCTCCGAATCTGCCAAATACCTGCCAACTTTATTTTCCACTGCAGAATACATAGTCTCATCTAAAGTGTCCTGGGTAAAGGTTCCATTTATCGCCCTGTCAAGCATTCTGTCCAGATTCTGCAAAATATGCTTCGTATGACGACGATAGAAAAAAACAACCACAATCGCAACTGCCATTACTATAATAACGATTCCAACCAATATCTTTTCTATCATCATTTCTCCCATACATATCCAATTCCATAAACCGTTTTAATATATCCGGTGGCAGATAACTTATCCCGAAGCCGCTTGACGGTTACCGATAGCGCGTTTTCATCCACATATTCTGCCCCATCTGTCCAGATGCGATCTACCAACTCACTTCTTTTTAATGTAATGCCCCGGTTTTCTACTAACATACGAAGCAATTTCTGTTCCGTTTTGCTAAGTTCAATGAGACAATTATCCTTTTTAAACTCCATACGTTCAAAATCAAAACAAAAACTATCAATGTAGATTGGACCTTGTTTTCCTTTATCAATTCCTCTATCTGACATATCCAGTTTTCTTAACTGCACGCCAACACGGGCACGAAGCACCGCAAGACTGAATGGTTTGGTAATATAATCTACAGCACCATTTTCCAATCCATAGACTATATCCGACTCCATATCATTTGCCGTAAGCATAATAACCGGTGCCGAACAATCTTCCCGAAGTTCGTTTAAAAAATCAAATCCATTACCATCCGGCAAATTCACATCTAAGAGAATCAAGGAGAAATCGTCCCCTTCCATCTGTTCTTTTTTCTGCTTATCAAGACCAAGCTTTAATCTTGCCTCCCTCAAAGTCCCACAGGCAATCACCTCTATATCCTCTGTCAACAATGCACGGCTTAATCCCTCTGACAAAGTTATATCATCTTCGATAATTAAAATATGTTTCATACCTCTCTCCTACTTTTCGATTCAAACGACAACTTCCCCATAAACAAAAGTCAAGCCACAAGTTTTCATCTATGACTTAGCCCATGTTTGAATTAAATAATATTATTTCTCAGTAAGAAAAACCATCCATTCCTACAGATATATATCCTTTATAGTCTCCCAAATTTTGAACAACTCCAAATCAGAAGCACAATTATTTTCACTCATAACCTTCGCTATAAATTCATCATAATATAGTCCTGAGTTTTCTAAAGCCACAAGGAAATCTTCCGGAACATCTATTAATACATCTTTTTCTTCCGGAATATACTCACTAAGAGACGTAATAAATTCACCAATCTTTCTTAAATAATCTCTTTCAATCCTGGCAGCATATGCCCTCGCAGCCGATTCATTATAGTGATGTGCATCATCATTTCTATCCGCTAAAAGTCTTAACCAAAAATCCTCATCGTGAATCAAACCCTGTTGATATGATATCTTTAATATATCTTTCGGAGAACCGGTTTTGGCTGCCATAATATATTTCTCTTTTAGTAAATACTCTTTTAAAGACTTCCAACATAATTCAAAAAGTCTGTCAAAATCAGAGGTAATACCGGAAATAAATAATTTCGTATTCGAATGAATCGTGTACTCATTTATCATAGTTTTATATAATCTTTTTGCCTGTTCAAATTTTTTCATATAAGATGACCCCCTCATCTTCAATGCTTTGTCGTAAATCCAACGAAATCATATCACTACTTAAATTCACAACATCAAACATCAACAAAGTTCTTATATCCTCTACTCTGTCACAAAACTCTAAATAATCATTGACAGAATTAAAATATGCAGCAAGATCTATATCACTACGTTCATTACACATACCAGTCGCCCTTGAACCAAAAAGAATAAGTTGTTGTAATTCAAAAGTTTCTGCTAGTTTTTTTAAATCCTGCAAAATGAAATCCTCCAAAACCATATAAACACCATCCTAACACTTATTCTTGCACTATTTTATTATCTAATTAAACTTCTGTCAAACTTCCCTAACTTTTGGATTCCGGACTTTTCAACCTCTTTTATCAGAAGAATTTATTGGTACTCTTGCTGTATGTTGATACCTTCATTGCATTCTCATCTCGAAATCCTTTCAATATAATCAATTTTCTTAACCAATGGTATTAAAATGAATCAGAGAAATAATCAAAATTAATATCATATGCATTTTTATGACCTATTTTACTGACTTTCAACATTTCATTACCAATATAATTCATGTAATTTCTAACTGTCGGTACACTTACCTGTAATATCTTAGCGATATCTTCTACTGTCAGCCCCTCCTCCCCAAAAAGACTATTTTGCATCAGGATAAACAGAACATCTCTGGTCTTTTCCTCTTTTACAGCTTTAAGAATTCCTTTGTGATAAAATTGCATCTGCTCATATTTATTGGCTAATACAGTATTCAAATTATCTACTGCCTGCTGTATAAATCCAAGAAATATGATAACAAAAGGTGTTATATCCCCCTTATTTTTTTTATCATTTGTCATCTTAAAAGCTTTGTAATACAAATTAATCTGTTTTTTTATTGTATAAGATAAACTGTAACCTACAAGTGGATGTAATTCCTTCGACAGCAAATAACTGCTAATAAATCGATTAAGTCTTCCATTTCCATCATAAAATGGATGAATATATCCAATAAAATAGTGTATGGCAGCTACAGTTACCAGCTTATTTATGTTATCATCATGAATCAATTTCAGACATTCATCCATATATGAAATAATCTTTTCCTCTGGATTTACACCATTATGAATGATTCTCAAATCACTCCCCTGCACACTAACACCATTTTTTCTAAAAAAAACTCCGTCCGGCTCGTTTCTCTTGTCCTCCTGCATCACTTCCTGTAAAACCAAATCGTTATAAATATCCCTGATATCCTTACAAGAATCTATACGAATCTCTTCTTCCTGTGATAGCATATAGTATTTTTGTACAAGTCCAAATAACCTTTTCCGGTACCGCTCTTTCGTCTCCGGTTTCAACAACTCACTGATTTCTTTTCTTGTACTATAAACGCCTTCGATATCATTCGATAATTTAATCTCATCAATAAGACATTTCTTGGTAAACTGTTCAAGAGCAATGCCCGGCAACGCATTAATCCTTCTGTTTAACAACTTATCAGCTTTATATATGTTAGTAATTAACTGTATCACTTCCATGGGAAAAGTAATAAATGCCTCATTTCCGTTTACAGAAATCGGAATATGCAAGGTGGATTCTCCTTGATATCTTTCCAGATATAACTTCTCATAATTCTCTTTATCTTTATAAAATTCTTTCGATAACTGTATATACTTCATAAAACGCACTCCTTTTTTGTAAGTATATCATAATTTTAAAAAAATATACAGTTATATTTGCATAAACTTAATAATATTTTTCATTTTTTATTATGTTTTATAAATATCATTACGAGATTACCGTTATATGGTATTAAATTATGTCTTGCTATCATCATCATTTTAGGGAACTTTTTTGATATTCTACTTCCCAAACCGAATATCAATATCCCCATAGGACGACTCAACCGAGATTGTTTTTTTTGCAGAACCTGTAGACATATGATGTTCTCCCATGTCTTTTCCATTGATTGTAACATCGCCATCCTTTGTAAAATGCAAGGCGTTCCCTTCTGGTATCTGACTCCTCTACAATAGCAAGCACGCAGGCATCCAGCAATGGAGCTGCTAATTGAAATGTCATAGTAATGTCTCCTTTCAAAAGTATTGTATTCCTTTACATAACTGTTATGATGTATGATGCTATACGTCATATAATATTGTTTGTCAACATTTATTGTACAATAAAAAATTTATAAATAAACAAAGTCCAGGCACAACACCTGAACTCTCTTTCGTTTGATACAACAATTCTACTGATTTTTTAATCCTATGGCTTGAATAAAATTGCGGAATTTATGTATTCATCCGGTGAGATACCCAACTGTTTCTTAAATACCCTATCAAGGTGGCTCTGGTCACAGAATCCAACAGCAGTTGCTACATCAACTACCTTCAGACCATTCTCTAATAATTCCTGCGCCTTTCGAATACGACATTGGAGCTGAAACTTATGTGGCGTCAATCCATTTTCCCTTGCAAACTTTCTTATCATATGATAGGAACTAACATGAACTTTTTCAGACATATCAGCAATGCTTATCTCCAATTCCGGATTACCAATAATCTCATTCCTGATAATATCAAGTTCTCTCTCAATTTTATCTTCCTCAGGAAAACAAATGCTTATCATGGAATAGCAATCTGATATTGGATAAATGGAATGTGGCAAATTAAGTGCAATGGAAAAATATTCGCCTTCATGACAAACAAACTCATCCCGTCCAATTTTCACCCCAACCATTCCATCGGTTACAACGCCTAACACAAAATGTCCAATATGTGTATGCTCCGGGTAAGAGATATTGACATTCTCATAGCTAATCACCTCGATGCCTGTAGATGTATCTTTGATATATTCCAGTTTATTCATACTTATACCTTTTTCGCAATAAAATCATCCCTTAAAATCAAAGTTTTGTCCAACTTTCTTTTCTTCCTCTGTCATAACTGATTTTGTGGAATTATCATAAGCGTATTTTGAAACCTGGCTAATCAAATCTTCCATGGAATCTGCTTTAATTTCAATATACTCCTTATCGTCAGATTCACGAATCGTATTATCCTCTTTATCCCGATTATTTTTAAGTTCTTTTTGTTTCGCTCTTTGTTCTTCACGAGATTTTTCTAATCTTTCTTCTTTGGCTTTCTTCTCCGCCTGCTTCTTTTCCTTTACTTTTGCGGCTTTCTTTTCTGCCTGCTTCTTCTCTAATCTCTTAGCCTGTTCCGCCGATGATTTCTCTAAGGTAGCAAAAAAGCTGGTGGAACCATCCGAATTTACAGACATACCAAAGTTTTTCACACTTGCTCCACTACTTGCCAGGCTGTTCTTTGCATTAGCAAGCTGAATCTCACTCATGGCAATAATTCCCTCATATTTCTTTCGATAAGACTCATCATTCGCCATTTGTTCCAGTTTTGCATCATCAATTAACACAACCTGTTTCTTGGCATTCCCGTAAGACGCCGCATTGGCATGAACCTGTGATTTCATATCCTGACTGACAGCAATAAACTCCATATTATGAAACTTCGCTTTTAATTTGTCATAATATTCTTTTGCCTTATCCGATAACTGCACATCACCAATTGCTATCCCAACTCCATCTTTATAAGAGGGAATAAGCGGGCTGCCGGATGGAACCGGACTCCAGGTGGATTTTTTAATATCCTTATCTGTTTTTGAAGCAGCCTCACTAGAAGTATTAGAAGCAGATGAATTCTTAGCCACTTCTTCATTTTTCTTTGTAGATTGTTTCCATGTTTGATTCGTCTGCTGATATGCAGATACTCCGTATACATTTGACATATGATTACCTCCTTGTACTTTTTATAGAACTCCATTTCTATCTTATTTACTCCGTACCTTCCGTTGATGCTCCCACAGATGCCATTGTATCCTCTACTGAAACAATCTCCGGACCATTGGCAAATACTTCTTGTCCGTCTGCGGTTTCCATAGCGTCCTCTCTTTCTCTCTTCTCCTCATCCTCCCAAAGGGAATCATGTTTTTCTCTGTCCTTGTTACGCATCCTGGCTACCATTTGTGCACTCTTAGCCATCTGATACATATCTCTGTCGTACTCCATAACCTTCTTTTCATCGCTGCCAGGAACGGTATCCCCATGGGTCATTCGTCTCACAACTTCCATGATTTTACGCAAATCCTCAAAGCCTTCCTTTTCCGCTTCCGCATTTTCCCTTGTTGCAACCTCATTAAACTTAGCATCCCACTGTTCCATCAGCCGGTCCATATAATCCTGGTATTCATTCTGTTTCTCAGCAACTGCGTTATAAGTTAATTCAAGGGTTGCCGCTTCATTTGCAAAAACCACCGCACCATTTTCTGTTGTCTTCATCCGCTCAGCTAAATCTGCTTTTTGCTTTGCAAGCTTGCATTTCTGAATATTATATGATCTTAACTGCGTACTATAAGCTTGACGAGCTTCTCCTACCGTCATAACAATCCCTCCTTACATTCAAGGTTTGCTCAATTTCCTAATTACAGAATCCCCTTCCTTTGACACATTGGATTCGCTGCCATAAGCATTAGCGGCCTTCAACAGATTCTCACGCTCCGACCCGAACCGTCTTTCCACGAAATCCCGGAATTCATTTTGTAAAATCGATAACTCTTCTTCCTTTGAAATCTGTCTATAACCATTCTCTGCCGTTTTCTCTTCCACAAAACGGATTCTCGTACCTTCATCGTATCCGGATACAATCTCATCATATAATGATTTATATGTATTCAATATACTCTCTGCTTTTTCCTCCTCACTACGCTTTACATATACATATTCTCCATTTTCGCCCTTTTCATAGTTGGAAGGCATGGCATTAGAAAAAACATTGGAAAAGCTTTCAACCGGCTGATGGTTTAACATAAACTCCTTTCTTGTTTGAACTTCTACCAAATTCTCGCTTCCGGCTAACCTACTGCCATGCAAAGCCCTCAATCCATCTTCAGAAATGCTGACCTTTACTTCCGGCATGTTTTCTCCATACCCTGTATCCTTTAACATTTTCGGTTGAGGATCCTGTGTTTTTGCCTGCTCAAACAAATTGATTGTAGGCGCATGATAACTTTTTCCATTTATATTTCCATAGAAATTAACCGCCATTTCAATCCCTCCTGTCCCTTATGCCTAACATCCATGTTAGACTTTTTACTATATTTGGATCAAATACTTCATATTATTAAATATTCTTTTTAACAAAAAGTGGGGAATTCCAGATAAATCTGTAAGAAATGAAATAGAATAACCATATTATAAACACAAAAAAGACATAGCAGACCTATATCTTAAAAACATCTCACTCCTTGAGAACTACGATCCGAAATCCTTTTCTTCTTATAAAATATTATATTTATGCCTTTCTAAGTTATGTATCGGCAAGGATTCAGTAATCCTTTAGATACATTTCATATTTTTTAGAGAATATGATACCAGATTCTTCTATTAACCTATGTCACATCAGCGTTGACATGGCAAATGCATTTTTATCAGCAGCATTATCTTCCTCTCCTGAAGCTGATACCTCACTCAATCTCTGTTGCGCCTTTGCAATCATTGCTTTTACTTTATTCACTTCGTTTTCATCACACATACCGCTTTCTAATCCTGCCTGACAATCCGCTAAGTCCGTTTGCAAAATACTCATTACCGTTTGAACATTTTTAGGCGTTTTAGCCGCTGCAAGCTGGCGGGCACGTTTTCCTTCATTAAAAGCGACAGCGCCTCCATGAGTTTCTGTAGTCGTATTTGCTTGAGCCGTTTGCGTTTCTTGTGATAACTCTAAGACAACAGAACCATCTTCGGATTGGTAGATTGTCTTTTTCTCTGCTTTCATTTGTTCTGGATATTGTTCTGATAATTCATCCAATGAACCATTAGAACTCGCATTCACCTTTTCTTTTGCATATTCCATGGCTGCTTCTGACACCCAGCTATTTCCAACTTTAACCGCCATAATCTCATCCTCCTTGAAATAAAACGAAATTCCATTTATTCCTATCCCAGTATAAATAGGCTATTTATATTATCGCGCTATATTTAATAGAATTGAACCGAATTGTTGTGAATGAGACTTTTTTCGGTGTAAAGAAATAGAAAGAAGCAGCAAAATGCTACTTCTTCCATGCTATCTCTTTTCACTTAATACATCTTTGTTTGGACAAGCCTAGAAAAATCCATCATACAAAGAACCACTATTGTAATTATTGTATAACGAACCGTTATTCCCATACAGACTTCCATTTACCTGGCTCATCTGATTAGAAGCCTGGAAGGCGATCCTCGATGCAGAGGAAGAAATGCTACCTGCAAAAGAACCGTTTCCATTAAATAATGACTTTACACGGCTCATATCTGCATTCTTGAACTTTTCTTCATCAATAGACATCTTACTGTCCGAACCAACAGTAATACCAATCTTCGACAAACTGTTACTCATAATACCCGTCATACGCGTCATACGATTGCCTGCATTCTTTACTGATGTATTCGAAACAGACCCCATAGCACCTACAGTATCATTATATTCATCTATAAAACTACTTACAGCTTTATAGATTGCATCTTTGTCATACTGATTCTTATCTGCAAACAGACTCCCTTTTCCAGTAGTCGTCAGCTTCTTTGCAGAATCCACAAGTTCATTTGCCTCGGATTTTACGGTTGATAAAGCTACATTTGCAACATTTCCCTTATCCTTAAGGTTTGTTGTCTGCTGTGTCTGGGTCGTCTTATTTGGTGCAACCTTCTTATAATATGCTTTCAAAGCCTTTGAATAGGCTCCTGTTCTAATGCTTCCATACTCTGAAAGATTGCTGTAAAAAGATGACATTCCAGACATCCTTCCCGCACTAAACATGCTGCTATAATTGGAAAATCCATAGATTCCAGCCATCATACCCCTCCTTTCGATTTTATTTTACTCCAAAGCCTGCCGGTTCAAAGACCAGCAAGCTTTAGATATGAAGTGTAGTACATACAACCTCTATATCAAGTTTCGTATTATCTCTCAAAAAAATCAACCAAATTGTTGTGAACAGACCTTTTATGGTTGTGAAGGAAACACCACGCTGATCAAAACCTGGTTTCTCTTCTGTTCGAATACAACATCACCACCATATTGTTTCACCACCCTGGTAATATTATGTAAACCCATTCCATGGCCTGCCCCTTTTGATGATACCGGCAATCCTGTGTCTGTGTTCAGTTCCAGATTTCCTGTAAATGCATTTGAGACACTTAGAATATAAATGTCCTTCACCTGTTCAGAGGCTACGCAAATCCAGGGTTTCTCCCCATTTACAGCCTCCAAACAATTGTCCAATAGATTACTTAAAATGATACTCATATCAAAAACATCTATGTTGTTTTGAGAAGGATAATGATAATTACAAGAAAACTCTATCTTTCTGCTTTCTGCGTCTCTCATTTTCTCCTGTAAAATGATATCAGTCACGGGATTTCCAGTCTTTATCACAGGTGTAATACTTTGTTGCTGCTCTTTTAATCTGGCTAAATATTCAACAGCGTCTTTATTTTTTTCATCACTAATCAAATGCTCCATAATCTGAATATGATTTCCCATATCATGACGCAGGCTTTGTGCTTCCTTATATAATAGTTCCACCTGTTCCAAGTGTTTTTTCATCTGTTGAATTTGCGTTGCAAGTACATCTGTCTGGTGCCGTTCATTCTGATCATCCTTCATTTTCTGATAGGTTACAACCATAATCAGCTGCATGACATAGGCAGTCAGATAAAATAAAAAACGATATCCGTCTGCCGGAATATTCTCCTTAATACTTCCATTGGAAATCCCCTCACTAAACAAATTAAAATACTTCGAGACAATGTTACTTACAAACATAATAGCAAGCTGTGGGATACACAGAAATATCAGCTCATTTCTCGTCAAATCCTCATATTTATTACGATAAGTTTTATGAAATAATCGAATTCCAAAATAAAACAGGAAAGAAAATAACAGTACATATAAGATTTTATCAATTGTAATATATATCACATCCGCTAACACACTTTGCTGCAATATCTTTGTCACAACCGGCAAATCCCTGGTATAAAAACTCAGCTCTGCCATGATCCCAGCCACCAGAAAACGCATAACATAAAAGCAAATACATAAATACACCTTTTGTTTTACATTCTGTCGTTCAAAAGCAGACATAAGAAAGCAGGTCAGAATCATGATGGTTCCATATGTAATTCTTGCACTAAAATTTTCCGAATACGCATAGCTTACCATAGAAATGATTGTAAACAGACTATTTGTAATATATTTTATTTTTTTATTCTTAAGAAATGGTGCGAAAAAGACATGAAAATTAACAGCCGTTGCAAATAGAACAAAATAATTAGTAATCTCACCAAGTACTTTCATATAAAAAATTATATCCATTCCCTAATCCTCATTTTTTCTATGGTAATGTAAAAACGCCTTCACAAATTCTGAATAATTCGACTTGGAAAGCAGCACTTCCTTATCCTTCATATAAACCTTGCCAGCCTCGTAGCTTGTCACATATTTTAAATTTACCAGATATGCCCGATGCGTCCGAAAGAATGTATTCCCGGATATTGTCTCAAGCTCCTTCAACTTTCCGTAATATTCAATTTGTTCGTTTTTTAAATGTAAAATAATATTTCGATTAAATACCTCTGCATAGATAATATCATTTAATAGGATCTTTCTAGTAATTCCCTTAGTCTTAACTATTATATATGATTCTTCATGAAAACCACTATTTTTTCCCGCTGCCCTTTTATTTACCTGTGCAATTGCATTTTTCAATACTTTCTCAAACTTCAAATCATCTATCGGTTTCACCAGATAATGAAATGCTCCTACATCAAAGGCATCAAACACATACTCTTCCAGTGCTGTCACAAAAATAAGAATACTTTTTTCGTTTTTTATTCGAAATTCTTTTGCAGTCTCCATTCCATTTTCACCCGGCATCTGTATATCTAACAATAATATATCTGGATTATAATCACTTAAAAGAAGCTCTCTTCCTGAAGCAAATTGCTCAATGTCCATATTCAGAGACATTTGTTCTATTTTCTTATTCAACATTTGTCGTATTGATTGCTCATCATCACAAATAGCGATTCGCATAGTTTCACATCCTTTGCACATAGATATACTAATTATATCGGAAAGATGAAATCAACATCCTATATATTGTTGTGAAACAACTATTTTTTGTTGTGAAATGAGAGTGCGTCATAGTGCGCAAACAGAGTGCAAGCAAAGCTTCTCATCATAAAACTTCATAATCCATACACATACGAACTTCCGTATATGGACGCACGTAGGTATCCGCTGCTGCAACATGGTCTGGATGCGTCTGATACCCCTTTAACGCCTCTACACTTTCCAATTCACTGTCTAACATCACATCTGCATTGGAAGAATCCAGTCCATCAATTATAATGTTTAATTGAGTAAGTCCCGGCACCTTTCCCACTAAAGCTTCCAAATTCTCCTTGATACCTGCCTTCACTTCCATTTTTTCCTGTTTGGATAAGCTTTCTTTTAGCTTCCATAAAATCACATGCTTGATCATATTCATTCCTCCTACTATCTTAATGTACTATCCTTCTTTTTGTAGCAACTCTATTTTATAATAATATGATATAAGTGTCAAAAGTCCAAAAAGTTTTCTGCTTGCAGAAAAACTGCGATTTCACAGAACAGCAACAATATAAACATAATTTGTTCACAATTAGTCGATATACTATGAACTTGTAAGAGCTTTTCATATAGTACAACTCAGTTGTACTGAAATCCTCTCCCCCTCATTAAAAGAAGGTCTGGCATCTGCCAGACCTTCTGTTTTTCTTTATGCAGTTACTCTCTTTAGGAATGTCTGAAGTCTTGGACTCTTTGGAGAATTAAAGATTTCTTCCGGTGTTCCTTCTTCTTTGATTCCTTTTTCATCTAAGAACATGACGCGATTTGCGACCTCTTTGGCAAATCCCATTTCATGGGTAACCACTACCATGGTCATCCCTTCTCTGGCAAGCTCTTTCATCAATTCTAACACTTCACCAACCATCTCCGGGTCTAAAGCGGAAGTCGGCTCATCAAACAAAAGAATTTCAGGATTCATGGCCAATGCGCGAATAATAGCAATTCTCTGTTTCTGTCCACCGGACAATGTATCCGGATAGGCATCTGCTTTGTCTGACAGACCAACACGTTCTAATAATTCCTCAGCTTTGTCTTCTGCCTCTTCCTTCCCCATAAGCTTTGTCTTAACCGGAGCTAAGGTGATATTTTCCTTAATTGTGAGATTCGGAAACAGATTAAAATGCTGGAATACCATGCCTATTTTCTGACGCATTTTGTTAATATCCACTTTCTTTCCCATCAAATCTTCTCCGTCAAGGAATATGGAACCGGAATCCGGCTTCTCCAACAAATTCAAAGTACGGATAAAGGTTGATTTACCACAGCCGGAAGGACCAATGATTGCAATAATATCTCCTTTATTCACCGTCGTATTAATATCCTCTAATACTACATTGTCACCATAAGATTTCGTCATATGGTCCACTTTTATAATTACATTCTTATCGCTCATTTTTCTTCAGGCTCCTTTCCAGCTTATTCACTCCAGCAGACAGAATCATTACAATCACAAGATAAATACATGCTACTGTAATCAACGGGAAAAACGCCTCATACGTAATGCCACGGATAATATTACCTCCCATTGTGAGATCCTGAAGACCAATATAACCACTAATTGCAGTCTCCTTGATCAACACGATGAACTCATTACCCAAAGCCGGCAGCGTATTCTTAATTGCCTGTGGTAAAATAATATACCGCATGGTCTGTCCGTGAGATAAGCCGAGACTTCTTGCACCTTCAAACTGCCCGATATCTAATGCCATAATTCCACCACGCAAAATCTCAGCAACATATGCGCCGGAATTAATTCCAAATGCCAATACTGCAACCAGTATCTTGCTCACATTAGAAGAAGCAAACACAACATAATAAATGATCAATAACTGAATCATGGTTGGCGTACCACGGATAATCGTTAAATACACTTTACAAAACCAATTCAATATTTTTAGATTACCCATTTTATCATGGGTTACACGAACCAAAGCGATCAGGAATCCGATTGCCAATCCAAGTAATACGGCAAAAACAGATATGACAAGTGTATTGCGAAGACCTTTTATAATGTATTGATAACGGTTTTCTTCTACAAAATTCTGATAAAAACTATCTTTGATAGAAAGAAGTGGATTATTATTTCCATTCCGAACGATAATAACCTGCTTTGCAGTGGTATAAGGTTCTGTGAAATCAATATTCTTCAAACGGTCTTCCGTTATCGTCATTCCAGCCACCCCAATGTCAGCCTTACCGGATTGAACTGCTGTAATGATGGAATCAAATTCCATATCCTCAATCTCCAACTTCATATTCAATTTATCTGCAACTGCAGTTGCCATATCCGCATCAATACCAACAATATGGTTATCCTTGTAATACTCATATGGTGGAAATGCTGCATTAGTAGCCATCACAAGGGTACCATTCTCATAGGAAAGTCCTTCCGGACTCTCATAATGAAATCCCTCGTCACTATCGTTAATATAATTGTCAATAATCTTCTGTAAGGTTCCATCCTCTTTCAGCTCAGAAAGTGCCTGATTGATATTATCCCGAAGTTCTGAGTTCTCTTTTGCCACGCAGATTGCATAATCCTCAATGGTAAACTCCTCTTCTAAGATACTTAAATCACTGTTCTTCTTGATAAATGCCTTTGCCGGCTCCTCATCAATCACAACACAATCAATCTTTCCATTCTTCAAAGAAGAAACTGCATCATTGCCTTTGTTATATCGTTCAACAACTGTTCCCGCATCATCACCTTCATAATCCGATACGTAGATATCTCCTGTCGTTCCGATCTGTACACCAATCCGCTTGCCATCCAAATCATCAATAGATGAAATATCAGACGGTTCTACCTGCTTACCGCAACCGGTAAGCAACAGGCAGAACAATGCAAGCAATAGTATCTTACCCTTCTTCATTTTCTCTATAATTCCCTTCTATCTCTATTACATAACTTATTCATATGCATGTCTGCATTATTCCACCTTTGGCAACTGATCTAATGATCTGGCAAGCTCTTCATCTGTAGGAATATAATCACTCATCTCACCGTCATTATATTTCTGATATGCCACCATATCAAAATATCCTGTTCCTGTCAGACCGAATACAATATTCTTCTCCTCACCAGTTTCTTTGCATTTCAGTGCCTCATCAATAGCAACCTTAATTGCATGACTGCTCTCCGGAGCTGGAAGAATTCCTTCCACTCTCGCAAAGGTTTCTGCTGCTTTGAACACCTCTGTCTGCTCTACACTTCTTGCTGTTAATAATCCCTGATCGTATAATTCAGAAACAGTGGAACTCATTCCGTGATAACGAAGTCCACCTGCATGGTTTGCGGATGGGATAAAGCCACTACCTAAGGTATACATCTTTGCCAATGGACAAACTTTACCCGTATCACAGAAATCATATGCATATTTACCACGGGTAAGACTTGGGCAGGAAGCCGGCTCAACTGCGATAATATCATACTGTGCCTCTCCCCTTAACATTTCACCTGCAAATGGAGAAATCAATCCGCCAAGGTTAGAGCCACCACCGGCACAGCCGATTACCATGTCTGCCTTAATTCCATATTTATCCAATGCCGCCTTTGTCTCCAAACCGATCACAGACTGATGTAACAATACCTGCGCTAATACGGAACCTAGCACATAACGATATCCTTCCTGGGTTGTTGCCGCTTCTACCGCTTCGGAGATAGCACATCCAAGACTTCCTGTTGTTCCCGGAAATTCTGCATTGATCTTACGTCCAACTTCTGTCAACATAGATGGTGAAGGTGTAACCTGTGCTCCATAGGTACGCATCACTTCCCGGCGGAACGGTTTCTGTTCATAGGAACATTTCACCATGTATACCTGGCAATCCAGATCAAAATAAGAACAGGCCATGGATAACGCAGTTCCCCACTGACCAGCCCCTGTCTCTGTTGTCACACCCTTAAGACCCTGTTTCTTTGCATAATATGCCTGGGCAATGGCAGAATTTAACTTATGGCTTCCGGAAGTATTATTTCCCTCAAACTTGTAATAGATATGAGCCGGTGTGTCTAATTTCTTCTCTAAGCAATATGCCCGGACAAGTGGAGAAGGACGATACATCTTGTAAAAATCACAAATCTCCTCTGGAATATCAAAATAAGGAGTTGTGTCGTCTAACTCCTGCTTTGCAAGTTCTGTACAAAAGATACCGGAAAGTTCTTCTACCGTAACCGGTTTTAAAGTTCCCGGATTCAGAATCGGTGCTGGCTTCTTCTTCATATCAGCCCGCACATTATACCACTGTTTTGGCATTTCCTGTTCTTCTAAGTAGATTTTGTAAGGAATTTCTTTGCTCATTTGTTTACCTCATCTTTCTTTATTATATTATATAATTATTTGATAATTGTATCCCATCATCAATGGAAGCCTATAAATGTACCCCACTGGTAGATGCCACTGCCACTGCATTTCCGAGATTATCTGTAATCGAAATCTCATAGAAACAATTACGTCGGCCATCTTTTAACAGCCGGCTCTCTCCATATAACGTATCACCCTTCGGTGTACCTAGATAACTGATCTGGCTTACTGTGGTAACCGTCACCACATCATCATAATTCGTTGCCACTGCAAATACAAAATCTGCCAGGGTATAAATTGCTCCACCCATAACATGTCCGGTTGCATTCACATGCCGCTCATCAATCTTCATACTGCATTTGGCATAGCCACCATCCACCGCTTCTATCTCAATTCCGGTGGTTACCATCGCATACCGGTCCTTGATAAAAAACTCTCTTACCTCTTCCAACCTGCGCATTCTTCTTACTCCTTCGTATTCTTCCTACATATCCATTATAATCTCTCTGGCGATACTCTCTTCAATCGGTGTTGCAAATACGCCTGGTTCAAATTCCACCACGTCACCAATCCTCTTTTGGATTACAAAACGTAACTTACCTTCTCTTACCTTCTTATCGGTGTATAACTTTTTCACCAGAGACTCTCTGTCAATGTAATCCGGAATTGCGGTTGGCAGCTTTGCTTTTGCAAGAAGCGCAATCACCTCATCCCTTTCCTCCTCCGTCACATATCCTAACTGATATGCAAGCTTCACCTCTGCCACCATACCAATTGCAACGGCTTCCCCATGCATCAGTTCATAATCACTTACTGTCTCAATGGCACGTCCCACTGTATGCCCAAGATTCAGCACCTCACGAAGTCCACTTTCTCTCTCATCCTTCATAACCACATGATACTTAATTCTGCAATTCTCCTCGGCAATATGTTCACATGCTTCCTTTTCCAATGAAAGAATCTCTTCCATATGAGTGTCTAAATAAACAAACAAATCCCAGCTTGCAAGACAGGCATGCTTAATGGTTTCTGCCAGGCCACTGATTACCTGGCGTTTCGGTAGCGTCTTCCATGTTGCAATGTCGATATACACCTTTTCCGGCTGGTTAAACAATCCAATCAGATTCGTTGCAAGCGGTGTGTCCACTGCTGTTTTTCCTCCCACAGACGCATCTGCTGCTGCAAGCAGAGTAGTTGCATAATTAATAAATGGAACTCCTCGTCCAAAGGTTCCTGCCACAAATCCGGCAAGGTCAGTCACCACACCACCGCCAACTGCAATGACACAACAATCTCTACGGTAGCCCTTTGCCAGCATGGCATCCTCTATCTCTTCTTTCGTCTTACGTGACTTCTGTTTTTCGCCTTCCTCAAACACAAACAAATCGGCCTGATATCCAGCTTCTTTTAACAAATTAGTTATCTTATCTGCATACAAATCCTTCACAATGCTGTCTGTGATGACTGCAAATTTATGGATTTTTCCTGCCAGACCATTTTTTAAATCCTCAATAAGCTGATTCTCTAATTCAAATCCAATCTCAATTTCATAACTGTCATCTACTACTTTTTTTAATTCTACATTAAATGTCCGCATGGTTTCTCTCCTATGTATGTATCATTTCCTATGAGTTTCTACATTTCCTTTAGAGATTTTATCATTAAATAGCAAATCAAACAAGGGGCATTCTCCCTGTATACAGATTTGCAGTCTCGGATACTCCTTTTTCTTGTTTGGTCATCAAGAATCAGCCCATTTGCAAAAAGTATTAATTCCTCAAAGCTGCAGCCCATCCAAATAAGCAAAGTCCGGAGTATGAATTGAAATCTCATCCACGCTCCGGACCATTCTTTAACTTTTAATTAGATTTTCAATCGGATTTACTTTATTTTACCTTTAAAGCCTGCCTTCTCTAACTGCTTCTTGTAATCCTTCTTGCAGCTCTTTGGCACTTTGATTGTTACCTTCTTGCTAAGCTTCTTAACACCTGCCTTAGCAAATGCGTTCTTTGCAAGCTTTGTTGACTTAATTGTAATTGTCTTAACTGCCTTACAATCCTTGAATGCATTCTTACCGATTGATGTAACATTCGCACCAATTGTAATCTTTGTTGCCTTCTTGCAGCCTGCAAATGCTTTTGCAGATACAGAAGTGACTTTATATGTGATTCCATCTACCGTAACACTATTTGGAATTGTTACTGCCTTTGCTTTTTTGTTGATAACTGCAGTATACTCTACCGTTGGATTCCCTTCCTGGTCAGAGGTTACCGTAACACTTGCATTTGCAACGACTCCCTTTAATACTGTTCCAACTGCTGCCGGTGTTGTACCAACTGGCGTTGTGGTATCTGTTTTTGTACCATTACCTGTATTCCCACCGGATGGATTGTTTATTTCCGGATTGTCATTCCCACCGGATGGATTGTTTGTTCCCGGATTGTCATTTCCGCCGGATGGATTGTCCATTCCTGGATTGTCATTTCCGCCGGATGGACCATCATCTTTTGGTGACGAAACATCAAATCCATTCTCCTTTGCCCACTTTGCAGCGACTGAATCAGCACTTGCATAGATTACAAAATCATCTTCATTACCATCAATTGCATATTCTCCAAAATTGACTACGCTATCAGGAATTGTAATACTAGTTAAGCCCTTGCAATTAGAAAATGCACAATCCCCAATACTTATTACTCCATCTGGAATGGCAATACTTCTTAGATTCATACATCCACTAAATGCACACGCTCCTATACTCTTAACATTATTTGGAATAATAGAATTCTTGCATCCTAACACAAGTTCCGAATTATCTTTTCTGATAATACAATTCTGCTCACTATAATATACTTCATTTTCTTCCGCAACTTCTACACCTGTTAAGCCCATGCACCCATCAAATGCAGCTTTATTAATATTTGTTACAGAAGCCGGAATCATAATATTCGTTAAGCCACTACATCCAGAAAATGCAGCTTCTCCAATACTTGTTACAGTACTTGGTATGGTTATACCAGTTAACCCAGCACAACATGAGAATGTGTCTTTCGCAATTGTTTTTAATCCCTCAGGAAGCGTAATACTTTCTAACCTGTCACAACCAGAGAATGCAGCTTCCCCAATATTTGTCATACTAGCCGGCAGAGAGACACTTTCCAAACTGCAACAAGAATTAAATGTATTTTTTTCAATATTGGTTACTCCATTCGGAATCACAATACTGGTTAAACTTTCGCAGTCACTGAACGCCCCTTCACCAATACTTGTTACACCATCCGGAATCGTGATGGTTTCTATATTGTCACATACAGCAAATGCATAGTCCCCTATACTGGTTAAATTGGATGAACTTGAAATATTAACATACGAAAGTGAAATACATTCACTAAATGCATATTCCCCAATACTTGTTACACTATCCGGAATGCTAATACTTGTTAAATAGTATTCACATTCTGTAAATGCACGACGTCCAATACTTGTTACTGTCTTACCATCAATCATTGCAGGAACCTCTATTTCTTCCTGTTCACTGAAACATGCATCAATTCGAATAGTTCCATCATCTAACACCGTATATTCATAGGTACCATCCCCGTCTTCATAAGTTTGGGACAAACTCATTAAATCGTAATCATTTTTCTTTGCCCATTCTGCAGCATAGGAACCCGGCACCGCATGGATACAGGTTACAATTCTATCTCCATCATCATTTATATAATTGTAACCAATCGTACCTTGTCCAATGCTGATCACACTAGAAGGGATTGAAATATTACTCAAACTACTATCATCAAAGGAATAATCTCCAATATACGCTACTCCATTTGGAATTACAAAATCATAGTTGAAATGACATCCCCTAAATGCGTGTTTCCCAATACTCTTTACTCCTGTTGGAATTACTGATTTTTTACAACCTGCAATCAATTCTCCCTCTTTCGATATGAGACAATTTCCGGAACTATAGTAGTATTCATTTCCTTCTGCAACAGTTATCCCTACTAAATTTGAAAGACCTACTAAGGCACCATACTCTATATTTGTTACACTAGATGGAATTGTAATATTCTGTATATTACAACCACTAAATGTAAATTTTCGAATACTTGTGACTGCCTTATTATCAATCGATGCCGGAATCTCTAAATTTTTTTCTGTTCCCCCATAACCAATGATTTCTACCGTACCATCACTTAGAATTTGATACTGATATTTGTTTCCACCTTCCTCAAATTCCCTACCCTCATTTATTGTCTCTACTTTATATCCTTTCTTCTCTGCCCACATTACAGCATAAGAACCTGGTGCTGCATGAACAATCAAATTTTCGTTTACACCATAGAATGCATCTTCATCACCCTCATCAATGGATGTTACACTTCTTGGAATTGTAACACTTGTTAAACTACTACAGTACAAAAATGTATTATATTTTATCTTTGTAACACTATTTGAAATTACAACACTTGTTAATCCACTACATCTTTCAAATGCACCTCTTCCAATCTCTGTTACACTCTCTGGAATTACAATACTTGTTAATCCACTACACCAGCTAAATGCATCGTCTCCAATCTTTGTTACACTCTCTGGAATTATGATACTTGTCAGATTTATGCAGTATTCAAACGCACCTCTTCCAATCTCTGTTACACTCTCTGGGATTACAACATCCCCTGTTGCATTACTTCCGTCAATCAATAAATTATTAACAATAACCAACCCATCATTTGAATTTTTTTTCATATTTTCAAGCCATGCTGTTCCAGAAAAGGCATTGCCTTCCACAGTCACTACACTAGCCGGAATTGTAATACTTTTCAAATTACTGCAGCCTGCAAATACAGATGCCCTAATTCTCGTAATCCCTTCCGGTATTGTAATACTTGTCAGATTACTACAGTCTGCAAATGCAGCTATTCCAATCTCTGTTACTTTCTCTGGAATTGTAATGCTTGTAAGATTACTACAACCCAAAAATGCATCGGCTTCAATACTTATGACTTCTTTAGGAATATCAGATGTTTTACATCCCAGAATCAATTTATTATCTTTCGTCATAATGCAATTTCCTGCACTATAATACTTTTCATTTCCATCCTCAACAAGAATCTCGCTTAAATTGCTACAACGAGAAAATGCATTGGTCTCAATCTCTATTACGCTCTCTGGTATTGTGATACTTGTCAATCCACTACAGCCATAAAATGCACATGACTCAATATACTTTACTCCTTTTTGAATTGTAATATTTGTCAAATTACTGCAGTCTGCAAATACAGATTCCTTAATTCTCGTAACCCCTTCCGGAATTGTAATACTTGTCAATCCGCTACAGCCCTTAAATGCATAATAGCCGATATCCGTTACTCCCTCCGGAATCGTAACACTTGTCAAACTACTATAATCATAAAACGCCTCTCTATCAATGGACGTTACCTTATATCCAGCAACCTCTTCCGGGATTACCAATTCCGTATCACTCCCAGTATAACCACTAATCGCTGCACACTTTCCATTTTCATTTTCCCACGTATAATACTTATACCCATCAGCCGTCTCCGCTGCCTTGCTCGTTACTGACACCAATGCCACACCAAGCAGTATGAACATACAATATGCCAGCAACATACCTATTCGTTTCTTCTTTTTACTCTTCATCCTCTATTCCTCCTGTTGAATATTTAATGATTTCTCAGTTTTTTGTGAAATCATCATGTAAATCAGTAGCCAATACCCACTACCAAATCCTGTCAGCATTCATACTATCACAATCAAATTTCCAATAAAATAAACTTGTACAAAACAACCTTCACATGTACAAAATAACACTCTTACAACTACTAACATCATGTAGACAGCCCCGGTTATGAACTCATATCGTCCATAACCGGGGCTGTCTGCATACCGCATCAATCGCCTGTACAACTTCGTTACTATCCCGGAATACCTGTGGTTCCCAATCGACATATTGATACAATATATTTTCATCATATCAAGCAGCTTCTCTACAAAAGCTGCATCCATATCACAAATTCCAATCATAAGCATACTCCATCTCATTTATCCTATAATCACGTACATACAACACTACTTAATAATAGCATAAATAAAACGGATATCAACCGACTTGTACATTTTTCAAGCACTTGTACAAAACAACATATCATCTATCTTCCTGACTTCTGAATCATCTTTTTATAAGAATCACCTTTGCCTCTTGGTACTTTGAACTTGGTCGTCTTAGAAATTCCGGAAAACGCTTTCTTTCCAATCTTTTTGAGTTTCGTACTTTTAATAACAACTTGTTTTAGTTTCTTATTGCCATAGAAAGCCTGTTTCTCAATAGATGTGACATTTTTTCCAATCTGAACCTTCTTCAGATTCTTACAGCTCATAAATGCCTGCCGTCCGATCTTTGTTATGGAATTACCTATCGTTACACTCTTCAGATTGGTCATCCCCTTACAAGCACCATCATCAATCCTGGTAACTTTATAAGATACCCCATCCACTTTCACATAAGCTGGGATTGTCAACTTTTCTGCCGAGGAATCCTGTACACCGGAAAATGTGATATTCTTACCATCAAGTACCGTATACTGACATCCCTTAACTGTATATTCTACTCTATTTTTGTTTTCTTGTTGTGTTGTATTCTTTTGCTCAGTTGTCTGTTCTGTTCCTTTCCCAGTTGCATCCGATTCTGGATTCTCCGGTTCCGGCTGTTTATCTGACTCTGAATCCGGATCCACAGGTTTGGAAGTAGAAGATTCATATGTTGTGTAATGTGTAAAATGATTCTCTTGTAAATAATTCTCTACGGAACCATCTGCAACAACGAAAAGAAATAGCTTTTTATACTGTAAAAGACCGAGGGAGCTGATATCAGTCACCTTCTCCGGAATCACAATGGTGACGTCATCCGTATCATTAACAAACATTCCGGTAATCTTCTGTATCCCTTCAGGCAATACAATTTTTTTAAGTTTCGTACAATTTACAAAAACTTTATTTCCTATCTGTTTAACCGAATCCGGTATGGTAATACTTGCTAAATCTTTACATCCTATAAAACAATAATCATTTAGCTGTGTTAGATTTGCAGGCATTCGAACCTCTACAAGATCATAACAATAGGCAAACGCTCCAAATCCGATACTCACCACACTATCCGGTATTATAATTTTGCACACTTCCGACTTACTAAAACTGGTGCCTGTGCCGCTGGGTGCATAGAAACAATATGGTACAATCTCACAGACTCCCTCCGGTATTACAATCTCTCCCGTCGTCAATGCTCCATCCAACACAACATTATTGCGGATGACCAGATGATCTTCTCTCTCATTACGCACACTCACCAACCACGGGGTATACCAGAAAGCATATGCACCAAATGTATGTAAGGAAGTCGGGATACTAATCTCCGCCAATGATGTACATTGCGCAAAAGAATTACGTCCAACAGCCTCCACTCCTTCTTTCATCTCCACCTTCACTAACTGATTGCAGGCGTAGAAAGCACGCTCGCCAATCTCCTTGACAGAACCGGGAATTGTAACGGACTGCAAACTTGCGCCTTTCGTCGAATTATTCTTTGGATCTTCATCTTCTACAAGAATACTGTCCGGACCATAGAAGGAACCTCCCACAATTGCGGTTACTGTATCCGGAACGACAACTTCTCCCGTTGCCATTCTTCCATCAATTAGTATGTTATTACATATGACCAGATGATCCTCACTGTTCTCTCTAGCATTATTTAACCACGGGGTATACCAAAAGGCAGCCGGGCCAATCTCTTCTACAGCCGCCGGAATATCCACCTGCTCTAACTCAATACAGGAAGTGAAGGCATCAAACTCAATCCTTTGCAGCGTATCCGGAAACGTTACGTTCTCCAACGAAGTACATGCCCAGAAGCATCCGCATCCAATATATTGGATGCCCTCCTCAAAGGTAACGAAAGTGATACTTTCATTGCCCTTAAACACCTCCGCACCAATTCCCAGAACCTTATAATCCTCTATATGACTCGGCACGACAACGCCACCACTACTAACCGCCTTATCATATGCAGCTACAATCTCCACCGTTTTATCCTGTTCATCTAAAATGATATAATCCCATTTCTCATCCTCACTCCTGTAGGTCTTTGTATCCTCTGCCTTAACCGATATTGCACTCCCACATACACATAGCCACAGAAATATTACTCTCCATACATACTTCATGCTTGTCTTTCTTCCTCTTCCCTGCATTGTAATAACTCTCCTTTTCTATTCTCCATATTTTTTCATTTCCATATTCTATTTTCTTGACCCTTTGATCATCCTTTTATAAGCATTACCTTTTCCGATTGGTACTTTGAATCTCGCTGTCTTAGAAATATTAGAAAATGCTTTCTTCCCAATCTTTTTGAGTTTCGTACTTATAATCACAACTTCTTTTAGTTTCTTGTCACCATAGAAAGCCTGTTTTTCAATAGAAGTAACCCTTCTTCCAATCTGAACCTTCTTCAGATTCTTACAGTTCATAAATGCCTGCCGTCCAATCTTAGTGACAAAACCACCGATGAAAACACTCTTCAGGCGGGTCATCCCCTTACAGGCACCATCTTTAATCCGGGTAACTTTATAAGATACTCCGTCCACTTTCACATAAGACGGGATTGTTAACTTTGCTGCCGAGGAATCCTCCACACCGGAAAATGTGACATTTTTACCTTCCAGTACTTTATAGCGACATCCCTTAACCGTATATTCTGCACCAATTTTGTTTTCTTGCTGTGCCATATTCATTTGCTCCGTTGTTTGTTCTGATACTTTTGTTTCCGGTTGCTCATCCGCTTCCGGATTCCCTGGTGCCGGCTGGTTATTTGCATCGGAATCCGGATCCACCGGTTTGGAAGCAGAAGAAGCATATGTGGTATAATGTGTAAATTGATTCTCTTTTAAGTAATTATCTACAGAACCATCTGCCACAACACAAAGATTAACATTCTTGAATCGCAGCAGATTCAAAGAACCGATATCCGTCATCTTCTCCGGAATGACAAGGGTAAGAGTTTCCACATCATCAATTGCCGTCCCATCCATCTCCTGTATACTCTCTGGCAGCACAATCTTCATAAGTGCTGTACAATTTCCAAATGTACCTTTTTGAATCAGCTTGACAGAATCCGGTATTGAGATATCCGTTAATGAAGTACATCCATTGAAACAATTATGTCCTAGATCTGTCAACATCCTTGGCAATCTGACCTGCTTAAGGTTCAGACAGCCTGTAAAGGCACGAAATCCAATTTTAGTTACACTGTCCGGAATTGTAATACTAGTCATACTCGAACTGGTAAGCATACCGGAAGTATCATCATAGCAATTCGGTGCATAGAAGCAACATGGTAAAATTTCACAAATCTCATCCGGTAACACAAGATCTCCCGTTGCAAATAATCCATCCATTAATATATTGTTACGAATGACCAGGTGATCTTCTCTCTCATTTCGTGCACTGTCTAACCACGGTGTATACCAGAATACACCACCAGCAAAATCCGTCAATGTAGAAGGTATCCTTACATCAGATAAGGACGTACAGTGTGAAAATGCCTCCCGTCCAAGCGTTGTTATGCCTTCCGCCATCTCAAGCCGAATTAATTTATTACAATAATAAAACGCAAACTGTTCAATCCTCTTCACGGAAGACGGAATGGTTATAGATTGCACGTCACCGCCTTTTATCGACCCGGAATTGGTACTCTCTTTAAGGATACTGTCCGGTCCGTAGAAAGAATACCCCGAAATATATGTTACATCATCCGGCACCACAACATCTCCAGTTGCCATTCTGCCATCAATCAATATATGATTGCGGATGACCAGATGATCCTCTCGTTCTTCCCGTGCATTATTCAACCATGGTGTATACCAGAAGGCTCCCCGTTCAATCTTCGTTACGGTATCCGGAATCTCAATCTCAGATAAACTATTACAAGAATTGAATGCATTATCCCCAATCTCCTGTAATTTATTCGGTAACTTTAGCTCTGTGAGATTACTACACCCCCGAAAGCAAAAGCTGCCAATATACCGGATACGGTTCTCAATGACCACCGAAGTAATATTTTTATTCTCCCGGAAGACATTCTTACCGATTCCCTCCACATTGTAACTCTGACCTTCCTTCATTATTGTCTCGGGTACATGAACCGCACCCCTATCCACCGCTGCCGCATATGCCGCTATTATCTCTACTGCCTTATTCTGCTCATCTAAAATGGCATATTTCCATTTACCATCCTCACTCCTGTATGTCTGCACATCCTCCGCCTTAACCGACATCACATTTCCATATACACACAAGCAAAGAAATAATAATCCCCATACAGACTTCATACTTTTTCCTCGTCTTCTACCCTGCATCCCAGTAATTCTCCTTAAGTATTTGCATATTTTATTCTTTCATTTATTATAAAGACTTTCATATTATATATAATTTCTTTTTGTAGAAAAAGTCAAGAAAAAACGCAGACCAGTCTTTCCTCTTTCATATCGTGGTAAATCACACAGCCGTCATCTTTCACTGAATAAACTCCAATGATATCTTTCAAGTCCTCTCCCTTCGGATAAAATCCGTCAGCTTATTTTCCATATTTTGGAGCAGTTCCGGCTGGAATGCCACAGTCTTTTCATTATCGAACACCGCACCATATAATATGCCTGCCTCCACCAGATCCTGAAATATATGGCTGCCATAGAATCACCCTTCGTCCATTACTTTTCCTATCAACTTCGTCCAGTCTTATGTCTTTCTAAAATATTACAAGATTATCCTCAAACAGGTGAATCTTTCTATGTATATGTTTTATTTTAGCATAAGTCGAGTTGAAAGCCTATATTTTTATTATAAACAGATAAACACTTTTCCCTAAACAAAAAAGCAGATTCTATACCAAAGATCATTTGGCACATAACCTGCTTCTTGCAAACTGATTTTTGTAAAATATCAGCAGTCACATTCCGGCATTAATATTCTATATGCCGCATCTGTAATATTCGTCCCGCATTTTCAGCAATATTTTCTTTTCCAGTCTGCTTACCTGTACTTGGGAGATTCCTATTTCTCTTGCAATCTCCGTCTGGGTTTTATTCTCATAATATCGCATCTGAATAATTTTTCGTTCCACCTCCTCTAATCCTGACACCAATTCCTCTAGCACTATATGGTTTAATAATTCTTCACTCTCATCTTCCTGATCTGCCAGCTTATCAATCAGATAAACGGAGTTCCCATCATTTTGATAAACGGTCTTATGAATGGATTCAACTTCCACATTTGCCTCTAAAGATGCTACAATTTCTTCTTCATCAATTTCTAATAATTTAGAAAGTTCCTCCAGCTTTGGCTCTACTCCCGTCTGATTCATAATCTCCTCTCTTGCACGTTTCACTTTATAGGCTGTCTCCTTTAATGTACGGCTTACCTTAATCATTCCATCATCCCGAAGGAACCTCTTAATCTCTCCGCTAATCATCGGAACTGCATAGGTAGAGAATTTTACATCAAAGGATAAGTCAAACTTATCAATACACTTCATTAATCCTATGCATCCAATCTGGTACAGATCCTCCAACTCATGCCCTCGTCTCATAAACCGCCTTGCTACCGCCCATACTAATCCAAGATTCTCCGTGATAAGCTGTTCTTTTGCGTCCTGGTCTCCATCTTTTGCAAGTTTTAGCAACTCCAAAGTTCTGTCCATGACGCCTCCACTATTTTACATATTCTTTCTGATACTCCTCTGTCTTATCCTGCCGGATTACCTTACGCATTGTTACTGTGGTGCCTTTTCCAACTGTGGATTCAACAAATAATTCATCCATGAATGCCTCCATAAAAGCGAAGCCCATTCCGGAGCGTTCCAATTCCGGTTTGGAAGTATACATTGGCTCCATTGCTTTTTCGATATTATCAATTCCCAATCCATAATCTGTCACAATCACGGTAACGGTATCCTCCACGATATGTGTTTCAATCCGTATACGTCCATCTCCATTTTCATATGCATGAATAATGGAATTGGTCACTGCCTCCGACACCGCAGTCTTAATATCCGCAATCTCTTCTAACGTTGGATTCAATCTTGCAACAAACGCAGCTACCACCACTCTTGCAAAACTTTCATTCTTTGATACGCTGTCAAACTCTACTACCATCTGATTATTAAAATGTTCCATATCCTTGTCCCCTTTTTCTATTTTAACTATAGTTAATTTTACTGATATAACACACTCTCTGCATACTTTTGTTCTATATCCTCTAAGGCCTCTTGTACATCTCTCCTTTGTTTTGCCACACGGTACAGACCTGATATTTCCATAATTCTTGCAATCTTATCATGTACCCCTACAATATAGACATCCCCTTTTAAATAACGTACTTCTCTATACCGTCCCATAACAAGACCAATTCCTGAACTATCCATGAAACCGGTATGTTGATAATCAAACACCACGTCCCGTATTCTCTTGCATATAAATAAATCATCCGTACATCTTCTGATCTCACCTACCGCATGATGATCCAGTTCCTCTGGCAACTGTACAATCAGGGTTTCCCCTACAACCCTATACAACTTTTTCCCATCTTCCATTTTTCTCTTCCTTTCTACACTCAATATTATCCGTATAAATTATGTCGACGGAATTATCTATACGCAAAAAGCAACCTGTTTATAAAACAGATTGCTTTTCTTACGTAGGTTATATTAATTTTATCCGCAGTTAATTTTTATCTATTCCGCAAGGTAATCTTTTATCTCTTCGAGATGATCACTTTCCGGATAGTTATCCTTGAGACTGATAAATGCTGACTTTGCATTCTCTTCATCCTGATTACCAAGATATGCTTTTCCCAAATAGTAATAAGCATCCTCCCCTTCCTGAATCTGAAGAGCTACATTACAAAGACTGATTGCCTTCTGGTAATCGTTTTCACTGATTGCTTTGGATGCTTCCGAACATAACGTCTCATATGTTGTGTTCGGAATATTGTTCCTAATAATCTGGAAAGCTTCCTTGGAATCTTTCTGTTGTTCCTTTTCCTTCTCTTTCTCCTGATCCTTTGCTTCTAATTGTTTGTTCAAATCATCTATCTGTCCTTCAAGATCCGATATTGTGACATTCTTCTTAGATACTTCTTCACTATAAGAAATCTCCAATTGGCGATTCTTCTGATTTGCATTATTCAGTTTCGTTGGTAACACCAGCAACCAGAATGTCAGAACACCAAGAACAAGTCCCACTGCAACATATATCAGATTGAACTTATTGTGGTTAATCTCTTTATAGGAACCCACTGTCAAATCGGGATTATCAATATTCTCCAAGCCTTTCTCAACAAATGTCTCCAAATCCGACTTATATTGATCCTCATCGGAATAAGCAGAATCTACATCAATCCGGTGACTACTCTCTTTCATCCCAATAATGTCCTTAGGGGCAACTCCCATCTCTGCTAAATATTTGACCGCCAGCGTGTTATTCTTGTCAATTCGAAGTACACGCTTCAATGCTTTCTTTGCCTTGTCCGGATTCCCATTATCCAAATACAACAAAGCAAGTAGTAAATATCCCTTCACAAAATGCGGATAATTTGATAAAATCCTCTTCAACTGGATAAATGCCAGATCCTTTGTTCCCTGTTTTGCATGGGATAATGCCTGATTAAATTGTTTGGCTAACTGATTCGCCTCTTCTAACTTTAACGGATCCGACTGCACTTCCTTAATATAACGCTGCGCCATATTATTCTCGGGAAGGTAGTTGCTACTCATAACCCACTGTGTTAGTCCCAACACCGTCTCACCCATCTCGTAATAGATGAGTCCTAATAAATTTCGGGCATTGATATTCTGCTTATTGTACTTCAACGCCAAGTTCAATGCATCAATTGCACCGGTAAGATCTCTGACACTTGCTCTGTCTAATCCCAAATTATAGTAATAGTTTGATGTATTATAGGCCTTTGCCAACAGCTTATAGTTCATGCCGCATTGGCTGCAGTGTCCGTTCTCTAATACAGGTGCTCCACAATTCAAACACTCCATATTATTCACCGCCTATTTCTCTTTCTTACCATTAACCTGTTGTAACATTTCCGCTAATACATCTGTAATATCTTTTACGTCGTTCTTATATATTGCATCCTCTGCCTGAGATACTTCAAGACAAGGCTTAAACTTTCTTACTTCTTCGTCAAAATTAATCATAATCTATACTCCTAAACTGAGCAGATTACCAACCAGATATAGGGAACCTACACAAAATAAATACTGATCCTTAACATGGTTCCTTGCATACAGGAAACCGTCCCTGATATCATCAAACGTAGTAATTCTGCTACTCGAAAACTGTCTAAATGTTCTTTCCACTGTTTCAATCTGTGCTGCACGACTTCCCTCATACCGAACAATGATAATCTCATTGAAAGACACCTTAGAAAGCCTCCGAATCATTGTCTTATAATCTTTATCTTTCGAAACAGCAAATAATAAAATCTTCTGTTCTTGCGGGAACAGCACCTCTAACGTATGACAAAATGCATCAATGGCTTCTTCATTATGAGCGCCATCCACATAAATATGCTCTGCAATGCACTGCATTCTGCCCTGCCAGACCATAGATTGTAATCCGGTCTGAATCTCATCTATATGTTCATCAATCAACTGACAGACTCTATCCCGATTGTCTTCATTCGAAACATTGAAATCCATCATTCCATTCTTCTGCAATAATAACTGTTCATATGCTCTCACGGCAAGAACCGCATTCTCCACCTGATAGAGAGCTGTCTTACGAATTCTCAACTCACAATATCTATAATAAACACTATCCAAAGAAAAATCAATGGTTTTTTTACCTATTTTTAATATTTTATATTGCGAATTTTCGACAAGCTGTAAAGGGGCCTCTATTTCTCCCGCTCTTTGAACTATAACTTGCGTTGATTCATCTTTACGATCAAAGAAAAGTGCCGTCACACCTTTTTTCATAATTCCGGCTTTTTCAAATGCAATCTGAGAAAGCGTATTTCCCAAAAACTGCATATGATCCATACCAACAGATGTAATAATTGTCAAAACCGGATTTACCACATTGGTTGCATCCAGTCTTCCTCCCATTCCCGTTTCCACGATTGCATAATCCACCTTGTGTTTTGCAAAGTACACAACTCCCATCAGGAAAACAAATTCAAAAAAAGAGGGATGCGGTATCCCCATTTCTTTTGCTTTGTTTATGGCATTCATCGTTTCATCAAAAACTTCTGTCCACTCATCATCAGTAATCGGCTGTCCGTTGATCTGTAACCTCTCATTGATCCGAATAAGATGAGGCGAAGTAAAGGTCCCAACCGTATAACCCGCCTGTTGCATAATAGAGGCTAAGAAGGCACAAGTAGAGCCTTTTCCATTCGTTCCCGCAATATGAATCACTGGATAATCCATCTCCGGATGTCCCATTTGATCTAATATCTGTTTAAGACAATCTGTTCCTAGTTTTTCCGCAAATAAGGGTATGGATAATACATACTCTGCACTCTCTTTATAGTTCATTCCATTTCACCGTTCCATAAGAATTAGCCGCAATATTAACTGCGGCTAATTTTCTCTTTCTTATCTTATTTTCTTCCTATCTATTGTCCACCTTTTCCGGATACAAATCATGATTTGCCAGACGGTTCCAAGCTACTTCTTCCCATTTTGTTCCCGGTTTTCCATAATTGCAATATGGATCAATAGAGATTCCTCCTCTTGGTGTAAACTTACCCCATACTTCAATATACTTTGGATCCATCAACTTAATTAAATCTTCCATAATAATATTCATACAGTCCTCATGGAAGTCTCCATGATTACGAAAACTGAATAAATATAGTTTCAAAGATTTGGATTCTACCATTTTCTCACCGGGTACATAAGAAATATAAATGGTTGCAAAATCCGGCTGTCCGGTAATGGGACAAAGGGATGTAAATTCCGGACAGTTAAACTTCACAAAGTAATCATGCTCCGGATGTTTATTCAAAAATGTCTCTAATACCTCCGGTTCATAATCCTGTGGATATTTTGTACCCTGATTACCTAATAAAGTTACGCCTTCCATTTCTTCTTTGTTTCTTCCTGTCATCTATCTCTACTCCCTTTCTTCTCTCAATTACTCTAATCATAATCTATTTCACATAGTTTTGCAATGGGTAAGCTTTACTATATCTACAACACCGCAATCTCTTTCCCTAGTGCAAAGGAATAGATATAAGACTCCGCCACATTCAGTCCCGTCAATTGCTCTAATGTATCTTTGTAATACTGCATCTGAGTCCGGTATCGTTTCACCAGAAGCTCTTCCTGCCCCTCTTTCACATGGTCTGTCTTATAGTCTAAAAGAATCAGCTTGTCACCTTCTTTAAAATAAGCATCAATGATACCCTGTACCACAATCGGGGTGGATGTGTCCTTGTCACTTATGTTGTCCTTCGAAACTGACTCTTTTCCTGTGAGACACTTAACCGGCACTCCCACAACAAACTGTTTCTCCTTGTAGAGGTTTCCCTGCTTTGCTGCTTCCCGCATACGGATTCCAAGAGAAGACTTGGAAAAGATTGTAAGTTTATCTGCTGTCACGAAATCCTTCGTCTCCTCCGGTAATCTTCCATCCTTTCGAAGGTCCTCTAAAAAAACAGCAATATCCTCCGTTGAACACAATGATGCATGATCAAATAATTCCATTGCCTTATGCATCCATGTACCTCGCATCGCAGCATCCATCTTCTTCTCTTTTTCAATGAAGCGAGGAACCGCAAAGGTATCCGTGACATACTCTGCATCTTCCACCACATCAGATGGTTCCGTTTCTGTTTCATAGATCCGTTTGATTTCAGTAACAGACAGCTTGGATTTTTGTGTAGTAAAAGCTGCATTTTCATATGTCCAGGAAAGCCGCTCTTCCAAATCTGTTTGATACCGGACTTCCTGCCCCATCCATTGCTTTAAACGTTGCGTCTTGTCCATCTGTTCTTCCAGATTTGCGTGCAGATGCATCACCGATAATTTCTTAAAATCGAATGTCTTTACTGACAGCCGGATAGCCGGTGAGGTGATCACATTGTCTAACTCATATTCTGCAGAAATGATCTGTTCTCCCTTTTTATCCATACGCTTTGGTACTTCCTTCATAGCATCATGAAATGTTGTATTCCTGATAAATGCCGCCACAAGAAAATCTAAATAATTTCTGGCAATATGCACGTTACGATATCCTAATTTTCTGTCTTTTTGTGTCAGTACCATCTCATGTTGTTTGATTAATGCCGGAATATCTCTTGTCACTCCTGTAATAATCAGCTTCTCCTTTGCACGGGTCAGACCAACATAGAGCAGACGAAGTTCCTCTGCAATACTCTGGGTAATCATAAGGGATGCAAATGCCTTCCGATTGAAGGTGTCATTACCACATCTGTTCTTTGTATCAATATATTTGGCACCCAGATAATAATCCGAATGGATAATAAGCGGTGTTTTCGTATCCATCAGATTGAAATTCTTTCCTGTTCCCGCTAAAAATACAATAGGAAACTCCAATCCCTTACTCTTATGAATACTCATGATCCGGACAACATTTTCACTGCTTTCTGCTGAAGGATCTCCGCCTAGCGAAACTGCCTTTTTCTGTAACTGATTCACAAACTGTAAGAAGTCAAACAAAGACGGATAGCTTCCATCTTCGAACTGTTTCGTTTCCATTAACAGCAGCTTGAGATTTCTTACACGAAACATCCCCTCCGGCATTGCCTGCACATAGTAATAAAATCCATTTTCATAATACAGTTCCCGGAGTAACTGCCCAATTCCCATGTAAGATTTCTTTGCAATATAGTCTTGTACCAATTGCAGAACCTGTTTACACTTCTCACAAAGTGACTGAACTACATCCGGTCGTTCTTTTGGAAGCTTCTGTGTAATGCTCTCTCTGTCATCACCGGCAAGTGCTTTAACAACCGTAAAAATATATATCTTGTTCCCATTTTCCTGCCCTAATATATTTTTTGCAATGGCCAACATTGCCAGTTCATCGCTACTGCATTTACCAAAATATCCCCGGAGCACCGCCGTCATTTCCACATCATTATAGGGGTTATCTATGACACGAAGCATACTGAGTATCATGCGGATTTCTACAGTATCAAAATAACCATTCTCATTCTGTACTCTTACCGGAATATGATAATTCATCAGCACTTCCTGAAATACCTGGCTAAATGCTGTCGGTGCCCGGAACAGAATTACCATGTCTTTGTACGTAGCATCCCGAAGGGTTTCTCCATCTTCCGCAACCACCTGATATGCATCCCTACCGTCTTCCCCTGTCATTTCCCGAATTCGTCTGGCAATCATGGTTGCTTCCAATTCCATCTTTCCGATATCTTCTAAATTCTCGTCCAAATTTTCTTCCTTTTGTGCCGTCATTTCCTCATCCGTTGCACTTAGAAATTGAAAATCTTTACTTTCTCCTAAAAGGAACTCCACCTCATCCCCGGAAACCTTCGGAAACTCTCGTCCCGGAACCAGAGCTTCATCCTCTGTATACTCGATTCCCCCAAGCTCCTGTCCCATAATCTGATAAAAAATATAATTGATGGTCTCTAGTACATTGGCCCTGCTTCGGAAATTATTCTTTAACAACAGTTTTCGACAGTTCTCACCATCATTTGTGGAATAGGTGTGATATTTATCCATAAACAGATCCGGTCTTGCCATACGGAAACTATAGATACTTTGCTTCACATCTCCCACCATAAACATGTTGTAGGTTCCTTCATGTAGCCTGGATACACATTGAAGAATCGCTTCCTGCAGATAGTTACTGTCCTGATACTCATCAATTAATATCTCCCGAAATTGCTCTGACATCTCCCGTCCTACACTACTTGGGATAGGATTACCTTCTTCATCATATCCGTCACATAATACCTGCAATGCAAAATGTTCCACATCACTGAATTCCAGAATTCCCTTTTCAAGCTTCGCCTGTAAGAACTGCTCCCGGAACACATCTGTTGCATCTAACAGTGCGCAAAGCATGTTCTCCTGTCCGGCACACTGCTTAATCACTTCATCAAAGGGTATTTCAAACAGGGCAAAGAGCCCATTGATCTCCTTCTTATATGCATCCCGGATACTTTTCACACGCTCGGCTTTCTCCTCATCATATTCCCCTTTCCTTCCACGCCCAATGCCGGCAAACTTTTGTCCGGCAAGTTCTGCAAACTGGGTATAAGTTCTTGCTGACATGATATCTTCCACCAACATAACATCCGACAAAAGGGCCTTTTCCATATAAAGCGGCCCATCAATACTCCGTGCTATATCCAGTGCCATCTGTACCTTTTCCCGTATTCCCTGTGCCATTTCATGCAATTCCTTAAAATACTGCTTTACAAAAGGCAGATTGACAAAAGTATCCTCGTCCTCCACATGCAGACTCTCTTTCGCATATTGAATCCACAGTTCCGGTCTTGGATAACTGGAACATACAGTGTATATCTTCAGCATATATTCTGCTATCTTCTCATCATTCTTATCAGCTGAATATGCTTCCGAGCAAGCCACAAAATCCGGATTCTGATAGCATTTCTCTATAACCTGGTCAAGCACTTCATCCTGTAGTAACGCAATCTCTCCGGTATCTCCAATCCGAATCATTGGATCTAATCCAAGAATATGAAAATGTTCCTTTACTACCTGATAGCAAAAACTATCTATAGTTAAAATGTTGGCCTGGCCTATATAGTTAAGCTGTTTCACATAATGCTCATTATCCGGTTCCCGTTGTAGCATATCCTCTAAAGCTTTCGCAATTTTATCTTTCATCTGTGCCGCAGCCGCCTTTGTAAAAGTGACAACCAGCAATTCATCAATATCTAACGGGTGAGAGGAATCTTCTATCATCTCAATAATACGTTCTACCAGCACAGCCGTCTTCCCGGAACCTGCCGCTGCAGATACCAAAAGATTACAATCTCTAGCATCAATAATCTTCCTTTGATCATTTGTCCATCTCATGTTCCTCACCATCCTTTCCTTCCATAATCAGATGTTTCGCCTCATTCCGGTCAATCTGCGGTGCAATCCGGTATGCATTGCCACCAAGTCCCGCCTCAAACCGGCATATGCTCTGAAAATCACAGTAATTGCATGGAGAATTCTGCTCCCCTTTTTCAGGATTCATTTCAATATTTCCCTGTATAATCTGTTCTCCAATCTCCTCCATTTTGTTTCGGACAAAAGATGAAATCTGTTCGAGTTCATGGGTGGTTACTAAAGCTGTATTTCTGGAATCAAAGTCCCCATCCTTTTTATAACGTACCGGTGTCACGGAACCGGTACGTCCATCCATCAACTGAAGACAGGTGTCATCCTCATTGACTAATCCGGTAAGTCTGCTACTCTCTTTCCGTTTCTGTTCGATTCGTTCTTCTTCCCTCTCCTCAATAATGGGATCATAAATATGATAATAATACATACCTGTTGGTATAATCTTCTTGTCCGGATACTGACGCTTCAAAAGCTCTATCATCACATTCATATATACCGTAAGCTGTAACTGCTTTCCTTCATACATTTTCACATAATCGATGTCTTTTGCCCCAGACTTATAATCGATCACCTTCACATATATTGCATCATCTGTTTCCTTAATATCAACCCGATCTATAATTCCGTTTAATTCCATCTGCACGCCGCTAGTCAATGCCATGGTAATATAGGAAATCTGATCTTTCGGAGAGAACTGTTTCTCAAAATATGCCGGTTTCATTTTCCCTTCTTCCAAATGGCGGCACAAATGTCCGACACATCGTTTGGCAATTCGTATAAGAACCTCCAATTGGTGTCTGCTTCGGAAACTGCTGTCAAATATGGTCTCATTTTCTTCCGCTGCCGCCTGTCTGACAAAGTTCTCAACTTTTGCATCCCGTTCTTCCACAGAAATTTGACTAAGGTCAATTTGTCCATTCTGTACTTCACGGAAGAAATATTCCATTACCGCATGCAGAATGGTTCCTATATGATTTGATTCTATCTCATATTCTTCTCTTTTTGAGATCTTCAATCCATACTGCAGGAAGAAACGATACGCACATCCCACATAGGTCTCTAATCTAGATACACTATGTACCATATGTTTACCATATAAATGGTGGGCAATGGTTTTATCTAATACAGTTTCCCTGTTCTCATAAAGATAACCATCTATCATCTGACCCATAAGTTCTCTCTGCATTTCTGACATCATCTGATATACCGATGCATCCTCCATATCCTCTCGTGCAAGCTGACCCGCAAACACATCCGTCATCTCCTCTTGTGTGGATGGCAGCATCTTCTCTAACAGAGTTTTTACGGATACCACGGATAACTTTGGAAAAATCTGAAAAATACGTTTCAGAAAATAGGATGGTCTTAACTCCACACCTTTTTCATCCACCTGTCTATACGTGAAAATCAGCTCCTCAGATGCTTGAGTCAGCTGCAGATACAGATAGAACTGTTTGATAAAAATATCCCTTTTACTGTCTGGTGAAAGAACAATCCCCTGCTCCGCCAACTTCTTTCGATCCTTATCTCCTAAGATTCCCGTCTGGGAGCTATTCTTTGGAAGTAATCCTTCATTTGCCCCTGCGACAAATAATACTTTCACATGGTGAAAACGGGTTCGCTCCATATCTCCGATTACAACCTGATCAATAGTAGACGGAATTGCACCTAATCGAATGTCTGACATTCCTGCAGCTAATATATCCCGTAAAGTTTCTCTTGTAATCTCTTCCTCTCCTAAGATATCCATTGTCTTATCTAACACGGAGATAAATTTGTCATACACCTGGGCATAACTTTTCGCTTCCCTTAATTTCCCCTCACTTTCAAAAAGCAGGCTTTGCTTCTGCAATTTCTGTGCCATCTGATTCGTTGACATAAAATTATATAATGCCATCAGATAATCCTTCGTTTTTGCTGACGGCTTTGATAAGACAGATACCACCGGTTCAAGCAAATCCATAAATTGTTTTCTTGCTCCGTTTATTGTTCCAAGCCCCTTTACACCGCCACGGAAAGATTCCTTCCACCAGGAATATCCTCTCACCCCATATTTGAGTACATAATTTTCAAGAAGATATACTGCATCCATATCCATTTCGAAAAAACCGGTTTTCAAAAATGAAAACACACTTTCATATGCAAAATCCCGAATAAAGAGATTCAAAAGCATATTGATGATCTCCACAATGGGATTGTGTGTTAATGGCTCATTCACATCAATAAAATAAGGAATATGAAGCTGTTGCATTACCTTATGCCAGGTTGCAGTCTGTTCACCCATATCTCCTGTTACGATAGCAAAATCATCATAATGATATGTTCCCCTCATAACAGATTCTTTTATTGTCTTTGCAATATAATACGCCTCTTCTTCCACGTCTGTTGCCAGCCGGACACAGATTGCCTTATTCTCGCCCTGGTATTCCACCACCGGAAAACGAAATAAATGTCGTTCCATATATGCCAATTCCGGCTGGTTCTGTAACCGATAATTGGTCTGCATACTGACATGGGGAAGAATCGGAACCTGATTTTCCTGTGCCAATTTACATAATCTGTCCACTGATTCTTTTCCCATGGAAAACAATTCATTTTCTCCATATCCGTTATCTCCAAACAGATTCCCGTCCATGGTAAACACAAAATGAAGATTACAGGCCTGCTTCATCAATGCCTCAATGACTTTGTACTGCACCGGAGTAAAACCGGTAAACCCATCAAAATACACTTCTGCATTCCGCAATAATTCCGATTCTTTCAATGTCTCTGCCAACAGGGAAAGAATCTGTTCAGCCACCATGTAAGAATCTTTCATTGCCTCCTCAAATGCGTTAAGTAATATCTTAAGATCTGATATCTTGTGATAGAGACTCTGCTCCGGCGACAAACCGGAAAGTATTCCATCTAACACCTCCACTGTCACCTGATATTGATAAAATTCTGACAATATGGATTTGACTTCTTCCACAAATCCCTGCTTTCCGATCATTTTGCCGTAATAAGTAAATTCCTTTTGATGTTTCCTCATTAATTTCATCAGGAGCATGCTTTTCCCATAATCATCTAAAATGTCAAAGGTATGCACATTTCGTTCATCAAACACCTTAAATGCCATACGGGTAAAACTGACAATGGATATATCCATGGTTCCACCATTGGGATGTAAGGATACCATATCCTGTTCTGCCGCCATATTCGACTGTTCCGGCAACACAAACCAGATTGGAGCATGCTCCTTTTCCTGTGATTTTTGAATCATTTTTTCATATATGTAACGGGTCTTTCCCGTACCACTTGGTCCCAGTATCAATTCAATCGCCATATAACGCCTCCATTTATTCTATTCCCATCTCCAATTTATAACACTGATCCTTTTCCTATAACATGCCACAGAATCTCTCTTTTTACAAGGCATATTCATGAAGAAAATATAATTTGTATTCCTGGCCATATTTATATATAATGATGTACGAGTCAAAAGTAATTTTGCCACTTACTGATATTGGTAAAATATATTAAAAAGAAAAGGAACATGATAATATGAATGGAATGATACTGTTTTTGGAAATCTTAGGAACCATTGCATTTTCTATCTCAGGTGCAATGGAAGCCATGAAAAAAGAAATGGATCTGTTAGGAATTCTGATACTTGGACTTGTGACCGCCATTGGTGGAGGTATTCTCCGGGACATAATCATGGGGGAATTGCCACCGGCCGTATTTCAGAATCCTAAAATCGTATTGATTGCACTTATTGCGGCATTTCTGTCATTTATTGTGGGAATTCTTGTTTCCAAGAGTAATAAAACCACCCACAAAAATATATGGAATACTCTATTATTAGTATCCGATGCCGTAGGTCTTGGAGCCTTTACCATTCTAGGAATCCGTTGTGTACAGGAGCAATATGGCTATAATAATCCAGCCCTTTTACTTTTTGTGGGTGTAATCACCGGTGTCGGTGGTGGTGTTATTCGTGACATCTTTGCAGGAAACGTTCCTTATATTTTCCGCAAACACGTCTATGCAACAGCCTCCATTGCAGGTGCCGCTGTGTATCTTATTCTGCAAAGAACCAACCATCTAGAACTGGCTACCATTGTAAGCTTACTGCTGGTACTACTTCTTCGCATTCTAGCAGCACAGTTTCAATGGAATCTTCCAAAAGTTCATTTTAAAGAATAATTATTATTCATGTTCTAAAATTCCTTCCTTTCACATAACCTTATAGTAACAATTATCGGGAGGAATTTTATGGGTTCACAGACAAAAATCGTTGTAGTTAAAGCGAAAGAATTAATTTATACCGGCATTTTCCTTGTCCTTGGTATCTTATTTGTCATACTGTTAATTACTATGTTCGGAAAGGAAAAAAAGAAAGACACTTCCAGCACACAAAAATACGTCCCCGGTGTATATTCCTCAGCTATCACCCTTGGAGAAAATACGTTAAATGTTTCCGTCACGGTTGACGAAGAAACCATAAGCGGTGTGTCCATTGAAAACTTAGATGAAACAGTCACCACCATGTATCCGCTATTAGAACCTGCGTTAAATGAAATCAACAGCCAGATATCTGTTGTTGACAATGTAGACGATATCACCTATTCCAAGGAAAACCAGTACACTTACATCATCTTAAATCAAGCAATTAAAAATGCTCTCGAACAGGCCTCCGCTACAAAAAAATAACACAGACATGTTAAGGCATACGTTTTTGCTCCTGTGCTGACTGCAAAACGCATGCCTAAAGTGTTTTTTTGTCTACAATATTGTTCTTGTCTTTGAAGATAGAATGGGCCGGAACCACTCCACGTACCATGCTCACCGGATACACATTAGAATCCTTACAAATAACCGAACCCGGATTCAGCACCGAATTACAACCAATTTCTACATGATCTCCTAACATGGCTCCAAATTTCTTAAGCTTTGTATCAATATCATAATCGGCTCCCTTTACGTGAACAAGTGTCTTATCTGCCTTAACATTGGAAGTAATGGAACCTGCTCCCATATGGGAATAGAATCCCAACACAGAATCCCCTACATAATTATAATGCGGAACCTGCACATGATTAAAAAGTATTACATTCTTAAGTTCTGTGGAATTACCAACCACACAGTCATTACCTACCAAAGCATTACCACGTATAAAGGCTCCCGGTCTTACCTCCGTACGCTCTCCAATGATACACGGACCTGCAATATAATTGTTTGGATAAATCTTAGCAGATTTTGCAATCCAGACATTTTCTTCCCGTTCTTCATAAATATCCTTCGGCAAGGTTTTTCCTAACTCTACAATAAACTCTCCAATCTTAGGAAGCGCCTCCCACGGATAAGTCAGGCCTTCCAGCAATGGTTTTGCCAATGTTTCGTTCAAGTCATATAATTCTTTGATTGTTATCTGTTCCTGCATATTTTATTTCCCTTCCAAATAAAAAAAATCTTATACTTTATTATATATTTATATACCATAACCTGCAAGAGATAATGTATTACAAGCAATTTCTATGACATTCATCATTTCAATCCATACACCCATTCGTTTCATCAGCCTATCCCCTCTTTTCCACCAATAAATCCATACCAAGCAAGTTAATGAGGTCAATTGCTTTTCCAATCTCGGCAGTTGCCTTACCTCTCTCCAAATCCGAGATGAAACTCACGCTGAATCCCGTAAATTCTGCCAAATATGCCTGTGTATAATGTAATTCTTTTCTTCTGAAGCGAATTGCTTCTCCTAACGACTTTGAATCTGTAATCTTCATAAAAACATTCCCTTTTCATATCAGCCGTACGGCTTAATTCGTATTAATTCCCATATAAAAAGTCCGTACGGCTAAATTTTATAATCATAATTATATATTATGCCGTACGGCTAAGTCAATTCATTTTTTCTCTGTTTTCTTTCCTCCGCTCTTCTTTGCCGGCTGTTTGTAAAACTGTGCCGCATAGTCAAAATAGGTTCTTAACTGGTACTGGTTATTCAGTCCCTTCACAGCATCGGTTCGTTTCTGTATAAAATCCTCCAGTTTTTTCATATATTCTTCTTTCGAAACAGAACCCTCTGCCACATAGGAAAGTCCTTTTTCCCAGCTTGCTGTAAGTTCCGGATTCAATAAAGATTTGATAGAAGATGCCACCACATCATGTATCATTTCTCCCATAAGAGTCGGCGTAATAATCTGCGTTTTCTTATTCAAATCCAGATATTTATTATTTACTAATTTCTTGATAATCTCCGCACGGGTTGCAGATGTTCCAATCCCACTGCCCTTAATCTGGGCACGAAGCTCCTCATCCTCTATGAGCTGTCCTGCATTTTCCATGGCAAGAATCAAGGTTCCGGAACTGTAACGCTTTGGCGGAGAAGTTTCCCCTTCCTTAATATCAAATCCATTGACAGAAAGCTTCATTCCTTTCTTAAGCTGCATGGCAGCCTCCACCATTTCCTTGGAGTACTTCTCTTCCTCATCCTTTGGCTTGCCAAAGGAATACACGGTAATTGGAAGATATCCCGGGTCTGCCAACACCTTGAAATTTGCAAACAGCTTTTCTCCATTCCTGTCCAAAGTAAGTGCCAGTTTCTGATATACCGCCGGTGGATAGAAAATGCTTAGGAAACGTCTCACTATGACCTCATAAACCTTCTTTGCCGTATCATGCAGACTGCCAAATGCATTTAAGCCCTGTCCTGTTGGAATAATGGCATAATGGTCGGTTATCTGCTTATCATTGACATAACGTGTCTTCGCAATTCCTTTATAGCTTCCACTTTGCAAAATCTGCTCTGCAAATCCTTTCATGGAAGGTATATTCTTAAGACCGGAGATATTCTTATATATCTCCTTGCTTACCGCCGTGGATAACACTCTGGCATCCGTTCTCGGATAGGTCACCATTTTCTTTTCATACAGTTCCTGCACAATCTGTAACGTCTGGTCAGGACTTATTTTGAACAGTCTGGAGCAGTCATTTTGCAGCTCTGCCAGGTTGTATAAAAGAGGAGCATTTTTATTCTCCTTTTTCTTCTCCACCTTTTCCACTAACACCAGCGGCAGACCATTTTCTGAAACTCCGGTTCCTATGTTTTTTAAGTCTATATCTGCTGCATTGGCAACATTTCCCGTATTTCCAACCAATTCTTCATACTTCCCTGACAATTCTTCCATCAGATGCTTTGCATCCTTTTCTTCCTTGAATCCATTCTCTTTATAGAGCAATGATGAATTATAATACCGGCTGCCCTCTACTGCTTTCCATTCCGCTTCAAAAGTACCATCTGCTAATGCAATATTACCCACTACCCTATAAAACGGAGTCTTTACAAACTGTCGAATCTCCCGTTCCCTGCGCACGATCATACCCAATACACAGGTCATAACTCGTCCAACGGATATCACGCATTTATCCCTTCCAAGATATGTCTTAACGGAATAGCTGTATTTAAGAGTGAGAATTCTCGAAAAATTAATTCCCATAAGATAATCTTCTATTGCGCGCAAATATGCAGCATCCGATAAATTATCATACTCATGCATATCCTTTGCTTCTCTTATACCGCGGAGAATCTCCTCCTCTGTTTGTGAGTCGATCCATACTCGCTTCTTCTGCTTTGTGTCCGGAACCTGTGCCATCTGGTCCACCAGACGATATATGTACTCTCCTTCCCGCCCGGAATCCGTACAGATATAAATGCATCCAACATCTTCCCTGTTCAATAAGCCTTTCACAATCTCAAACTGTTTGGATACACCATCAATGACCTCATATTTAAATTCCTTCGGCAAAAATGGCAGCGTATCCAGGCTCCACTTTTTCAAAGCCGGATCATACACCTCAGGATAACTCATGGTCACAAGATGTCCCACGCACCATGTCACCACCGAATTCTCTGACTCGATATACCCATTCTTACTGCCCCCATTTATCTTGAGTGCCTTGGCAAATTCCTTTGCCACACTTGGTTTTTCTGCTATATATAAATTCTTCAAATATATTACCTTACCTTTATCTTTCTACACATATGCACATTGTTTTATTGTAACTTGATTGCCGGATTTTGTAAATAGCCGCCTGCATTTTAGAAAAAATACGTTTTACATGGCATTTCTACCATAAATATGATATGATACAAAAGTCTTAACACAGACTGCAACATTGCAGCATAGCTATATATAGTGCTACCAATAAATGAACATGAAAGGCTAGGTGTTTGATATGGCATATGATGATTATATGAAAGCTCAGAAAATGGGATTAAAGGCATTTAAGGCGTCCACCGCCCGTGGTCAGTACCCTTATCTGCCGGTATTAGATGAAATATTGTCTCACGCAGACATTGAATGCGAGGTGTCACTGGGGGTTATCAACATTCCTCTCAACCAGGTAGTCGGTACCAGCACCTTTGGCAGAACCCAGGCATTTGCCTCCAATTTCATGCCATTGCTAGATTATGGAAGTGAATTCTCCATCAAATGGTCCTCTTTGGTAGATGCCCAGATTGAAGAAGGAATTCATGATGCCATTAAAGTCTATGAATACATGAATAAATATTATGTAGTGGAGGGAAATAAACGCGTAAGCGTATTAAAATATTTTAACTCCCCAACCATTGCTGCGGAAGTAACAAGAAAAGTTCCGAAACGCAGTGACGATCCGGAAATTCAGATTTATTATGAATTCATGGATTTCTATAAACTGACCAAGATTAATTACATTCAATTTTCGAAAATTGGCAGTTATACAAAGTTATTGACTTTAGTTGGGAAAAATGATACTGACATCTGGACGGATGATGAATGTATGGATTTTTCCTCCTTTCATACTGCTTTTTACAAAGCTTTTAAGGAAAAGGGCGGAAATAAACTGGATAATATTACCTGTGGTGATGCACTGCTCTTCTATCTTTCTCTATATCCTTACGACGAAGCCAAAAATATGCTAAGCTCAGAAATCAAGGTAAATCTTGATAAAATATGGCCGGAAATCTTATTACAAGGTGAGGATGATACGGTTGAGCTTCTAATGAATCCAACGGAAGAAACCAAAATAATGACCTCTGTCTTAAGTAAGATTTCTACCAAAAAGAAAAAAGTTGCCTTTGTCTATGACAAAGATCCATCTGTATCTGATTGGATTTATGGTCACGAATTAGGCCGTCTTCACTTAGAGGAAGCTCTTGGCGAGATTATTGAGACACACGCCTACATCACCTACGGAGTGGATGATTCTGCTGAGAATATACTAGAAGAGATTTGTAACGATGGTTGTGACATTATATTTACAGTAACTCCACAATTTATCAAGGCATGTCTGAAAGTTGCTGTCGCGCATCCGGAAGTAAAAATACTAAACTGCGCCCTCAATTCCTCTCATACCACTGTACGAACTTATTATACAAGAATGTACGAAGCAAAGTTTCTAACCGGAATGATTGCCGGTGCAATGTGTAATAATGACAAGATTGGCTATGTTGCTGATTATCCAATCTACGGCATTGCAGCGAATATCAATGCATTTGCCCTGGGTGCCCGTATGGTGAATCCTTATGCAGAAGTCTACCTTGCATGGTCAACCATGAAGGACTTTGATACAACAGAATATTTCAAGGAACGGGGGATCACTTATATTTCTGCACAGGATATGATCACTCCACAAAGTGGCAACCGCCAGTTCGGACTTTATGTTGAGAAAAATGATGTCAAGAAAAACCTTGCAATGAGTATTTACCACTGGGGTGCCTTTTACGAGGAGTTGATAAACAGCATTATGCGTGGTTCCTGGAAAGTGGAAGATTCCGGAGACTTTAAAGCTATCAATTACTGGTGGGGACTTTCTGCCGGGGTTATAGATGTAATCTGTTCCAACAATCTCCCGATTGGTATCACACAATTAATCCATCTCATGAAACACAATATTTCTTCCGGGCTGTTTCATCCTTTTATAGGGCCTCTTACCGACCAGAACGGCATACTCCGTTGTGAAGAAAATGATTTAATCTCACCAGAGAATATTATGACAATGGACTGGTTAGTTCCTAATGTAGTCGGAACCATACCAACTATCGATGAATTGGTGGAAGAAGCTCAGCCGGTGGTACAATTGCGTGGTCTGGATACTGCTACAGAGAAAGGAGGAACTTCTTTGCTATGAATATACTTGTACTTGCAGATGAAGAATCCAAGTACCTGTGGGACTATTTTGAAAAAAGTAAGTTAGAAGGTATTGATTTGATTATTTCCTGTGGTGACTTAAAACCACAATATTTATCCTTTTTGGCAACCTTTGCCAAAGTGCCAATTCTATATGTACATGGCAATCATGATGCAGTCTATGACCAAACACCTCCTGATGGCTGCATCTGCATTGATGATGATCTATATGTATATAATGGGGTTCGTATTCTTGGACTGGGCGGTTCCCAATGCTACAATTTTGGAACCTACCAGTATACAGAAAAAGAAATGCGTTACCGTATATTCAAACTGCGGCGCAAATTACGCAGGAACCGCGGTTTTGATATACTTGTCACCCACGCCCCTGCCTATCAGCTAAACGATGGAGAAGATCTCCCACACAAAGGATTTCAGGCATTTCGCGATCTTTTGGATAAGTATAAGCCAAAATATTTTATTCATGGCCATGTCCATCTTAACTATAACTGGAATCAACAACGTGAATGTACATATAACGATACCACCACCGTCATCAATGCCTTTGAACGCTACACATTTGAGTACAAATAACCGTCCGGACACATTGAACAAAGTACATACGTCCGGCACGGTTATGACATTGTAGTTAGATACGTCTTAAGATCTGCCAGAGCGTTGGTTGCATCGTGCAGACCAAGCTCATAAACAGTTTGAAGTTTTTCTGCATCCTTTTCAATCCGTTTGATTCCAATCGGAGATGAAGGACGAATAACAAACACATTGCCCTGCTTTTCTAACCACCGCAAATGTGCCACACTGGCATTGTAGGATTCGTAACGATGTTCTAACGTGTTACGAAATTCCGGATAGTTCCGGTAATGAATGGCAGATGGTAATTTGGAGGATGGCTTTTTACGATAGCTAAAATCACGGGTTAGCACAACTATAATCTTGTCATAACCCAAATCCATCATTTTCTGATATGGAATGCTGTCAGCAATACCACCATCGAGATATGGTATCCCATCTAAATAGACAGGCTTGGATACATGTGGCATGGAAGCAGATGCCCGTAATACCTCCATCTGTTCAAATACACTCTCAATCTGTATGTATTCCGGTTTTCCTGTCAGCATATTGGTTACTACTGCATAAAAAGGTACTCCGGAATGTTTGAACGTTTCATCATCAAATACATCCAATTCATAAGGAACAGTATAATAAGCAAACTCTGTGTTCACAATATTGCCGGTAGTCAAGAGAGAATGCATTCCCATATACCGTCTATCCCCATTAAATTTCTTATTGTAGCGAATAGAACGACCTCTCTGCTTGGAAAGATAATTCACTCCAAACAGGACACCTGCCGATACCCCTATGACCCCGTCTACTGCAATCCCCTGATCCAAAAAGATATCCAATACACCAGCGGTATACATTCCCCGCATGGCACCGCCTTCTAGTACCAATCCTACTTTCATTTTAACACCACCAAATATACAAAATATGCTGCATAGGCCAGCAACATTGCTGCCCCTCCTGCTCTTCCTAACTTCTGATTCTTACACACGCATAACCATAATAAAATACCGGCAGCCAGACTTATAATCGCATCCACCAAGAAACTCATCTCAAACACAACCGGCGTGATTAGGGCTGTTGTGCCTGTCACAAAAAGAATATTAAATATGTTACTTCCCACAATATTGCCAATGGCAATATCTGCTTTTCCTTTCCGTGCTGCAGAAACGGAAGTAACCAGTTCCGGAAGAGAAGTTCCAAATGCAACAATGGTAAGGCCAATGAACCGCTCACTCAGACCGACAATCTTTGCAATAGCAGTAGCCGCATCCACTGCCACATCACTTCCAAAAATAATCAATGCAACCCCAACCAAAACAAAAAGAACCAACATCCAGATTGGTCGCTTCTTTTCCTCTTCCACCTCTTCCTTATTATTCTTCGCCATAAGAAACAGATACACAAGATACACAAGGAAAGCAATCCATAATGCAGCACCTTCTATAAATGTAATATGGTTCCCTGTATATCCAAATACAGCAAGTAGTACCGTTATAAATAACATATATGGGATTTCATATTTCACCGTTGATTTCTGTACATGAATTGCAACAATGACAGCAGTAAGACCCAGAATAACCAAAATATTCATTATGTTACTTCCCAAAACGTTACCAATGGTGATAGCCGCATTTCCTTTTAACGCGGCGGTAATACTGACTGCTGCTTCCGGTGCACTGGTTCCCATGGCAACAATGGTAAGACCAATGACTAACTGGGGAATTCCAAATTTATCTGCAATTCCCGCTGCACCATCCACAAACCAGTCTGCGCCCTTTACCAACATGACGAATCCAACAATCAACAATACAAATTGCAATACGATTTCCATAAATATGCATCCTCCTTATTTCTGTTAGATATAGTATTCCCAAGAAAAAACGAGACTATTATTGCACACGAAAAGTACAATAATAGTCTCGTTCTTATCTCAGTATGCATCCCGGCTGATTCAGCGTGATGACGTTATGCATAACATCCCAGTGGAATGTGAACTACTCCCTAATATTTGTTTCAGACTACCATAATTCCTGACAGAAGTCAATTCTATTTTTCACATTTTATCTGACATGATCAGAATAAATCTTTGACTTTATCTAAAAAGTCCTTCTTGAAACGGTTCATTCAACATGTCACATCCCGGCAATACAAACCTTCCATTCTCAATAATAGGAACTTCTGTTCCGTCTGCATGAACACTGAAAATCGTCTTGATCTCATCATATGGAATCGTAATATCTGTATGACAGTTGAAATATGCGTTCTCCTCATCCGTATCCCGGAGCAGGGAACATTCATTATCTTTCGCCACAATTTCTTTTCCATCAGGATTATACAATCGCACTTCCTCACTGTGGCTGTAACAGGTATCCCCTACTGCAAAATGCGGTCCCATCTTCTCTACGATGAGGATTGGAAGCTTATATACAATATCAAAGGCATTGGCCATTACATAAGCTGTGGTATTGGTTCCTATAGCAAACTCTCCAATGGGAAGGGTTTCCCGGTTGAACATCACATTTTCCTTAATGTAAGCTTGATTTTCTTCCTCTGTATCAAAATTGTCACAGGTATAATGCTTGATCTTCCCATCTTCAAAGGTTAACATAATATTCTTGAAATTAAGGTCATTCAGATAAACCTCAGATACATTCAACACACCATGGGTTCCTGTGAGCTTTGGAGAGGTAAAGACCTCTCCCACCGGTATATTCACATCTGCCGTACAATTCTCAAAATTTGTCTCCTTCTCCGGATGCTTTCTCTCATGCATCATTACCGTCATATCGGTCTGATTCTTGCCTGCTCCAAGCACTCGGACAGATACTGCCTGATCTAACTCATCAATAATGATTTGCTGAACCTTCTTGTAAGCTTCGTTGTCTAATGTATTAACTTTCACAATCGCCTCAAAGATCTCCTCAAATCGTTCCCCGATCTCCGGAAGGGGATATGCGATTATGGTAAAGCTGTAATCACTTTGTGGAATATAAGTATTCACAATCTTTGAGCTTTCCGTTGTCATGGTAACAGAAAGCTTTTGCTGTTTTTCAGATAGCGTAATAGACTCTTTCTTATTCTGTGGTTCAAAAGGATTCTCACCAAACACCTCGATCACTGCCGGACCTGCATACTCTGCTGCTAACTGTTTTCGGCTCTCATATGCATTATGCAATACAGAAATCTTACGATCCACAAACGCTTTATCTAAGAACAGCGCCTCATCCATTCTATGATCATACTCATACTGTTTATTGGCAGAAGTTGCCGTATATCCTGGTCTCAATGTCAGTCTTCGATTCACTCTGGCAACCGGTGCCCGGTAAATGACCGGAACAAGCCCCATTTTCTCAAACTGTAAAATGGCGGCTTTCACCATACGTTCCTGACCGATGGAATACCGGATATTCACTGTCTTCTTCTTTGATAAATCAATCCCAGCAATACGGAATCCTTCTTCGTAACCATGTGTGTAAGTATATGCCATGGCATCTATCTCTTTCTGGGACATACGATTCAGAAAATCTGCCAACCGAATCTCATTATCGGAAATATATTCACCGTAGCGGAACAGATAACGCAGATCTGACAAATCACTCTGCATAATAATATCCGTTGCAAAAGACAATTCCGGATCCAGAATCTCTCTCGTCCGATAATCCACAGTGCGGTCAGCATAATCACTTACAAAATAATATATCACTTCCCGGATCTCTTTTGCAGATGGCATTCCATCCTCAAACAGACATAGGATTTCCACTAAAAGCTCCAAATGTATGGTGAGATCAAACAATCTATGTTCCACTGCATATACAAGCCCACCCCGAAGTTCCGTATACACAAAGGAAAGAAGCTGCCCGTATTCTACCCCCAACTGCTCTGCTGCATAGGACGGATTGGCGTAACTTTTCTCGTATCCCTCCTCTCCCGGTAAAATATCTGCATATAGCAAATGATTGTATGCCTGTAATTCATCCATCTTCATCTGCCACAAATCTTTCTTTTCCACATGATTTTTCCACTCATCTAATATCTTGACAAACTCTGCCATCCTTTGAAAATAATCCAAAAAAGGTTCCCGTATTCTGGTATCATTATGAAATGTCAGAATCCTCTCCAGAGCCAGGCCATAGCGCTCCTTAACACTCTCATTTTCCTCCTGAAACAACTCACCATATTCCATAATCTATATTCCTTTCCCTTCAGCACATTTAAGTAATATACATATTATCCGTTTCACAATCACTATTTTATTTGAGATTTCCAAGTCTTTGGTTCTTGTCTACCAGTTCTTTGACATGATTCCACAATACTTCTGATCCTTCTTTTGTAGCATCGTTTCGTCCCAGCACCTGACTTGCTGCAATGCCATGTTCTCTCCAGGATCTTCCGTTGGTAATATCATTTAGCATAACCGGTTGTACCTTATCTAATACATTGGCAAATCTTGCCTCCGGTGTGTCACCCGCCTCAAATTCTTCCCATAGGTCGCGCATTTCCTTTGCCTGATCTTCTGGTAATATATGAAAAATGCGTTTAGCCGCTTTTTCTTCTCTTTCCCGCTTGGTATTTGCTCCCTGTTCATCATACGCATAAGTATCGCCGGCATCAATCTCAACCGCATCATGAATCAATACCATTTTCATCACATGTAATACATCCACCTCTTCATTGGAATACTCACTAAACAGCATCGCCATCAACGCAAGATGCCAGGAATGCTCTGCATCATTTTCATGCCTGCTTCCATCTGCAACATAGGACCGTCTTTTGATATATTTCAGTTTATCCAGTTCCAATATAAAATCCAATTGCTTTGCAAATCGTTCGTCCATTCTATCCTCCTACAGCACCCATCCAATTACATATAAAATGATGGCAAACAGCAAGGGAATGATATTACAGATTCCTGCAATTCTCTTCATTAGCATGCCACCATCCACAGATTTCCATGCACTCACCGTGAACACAATTCCCATAATCGCAAGTAAAAAGCTTCCAATCCCCAAAAGTCCCACTGCTGCAGGTCCCTTTCCGTCATATGCATAAGACATAATGACTGCACCCATCAGGCAGCTTACGGATAACCCTGCCAACACGCAGGCAATAATGGCGTCTACACTGACACTTTTTACACTATAAGCGCTTTCTTTCAGCATTTCGTTCACTCCTTCTATTCACTAATAGCAGAATATAATAGATCCAAAATCCTAATAATCCACCTAAAGTATTCAAAATCAAATCATCCACGTCAAATACTCCAACACGGGCAACCAACTGTAATAATTCTACACACAGACTGAATAAAAATGTATATCCTACCGCCTGATACCATCTGGTCTTCTGATTCACAACCCACCGGATCAATGCACCAAATGGCATAAATGCTACAACGTTACCTGCTAAATTGATTAAGGAGTAATAGGCTCCTATTGTCTTCCAATAAATAATAAAACGTTTGATTTCCTGAAACGGAATCAAATTATACTGTGGGTCCTGGTGTCCATTCATTCTGCCAAATCCATCGCTTAACAGCAAAAAATACACCAGCACAATCATATATATACCAAAACAAATCCGACTGATAATCCGGATAATCTTTCTTTTCTTCATTTCATACCATCTTTTCTTATCCCTTATTCAATGATAACACGCTCTATTGATTGTACCACATAAAAAGGGACCGCCGCAATATCGAATGTGACGGTCCCTTATCTTATTTCTGTTCTGTTGTGGCTTCAGTTGATTGGCCTTCTTCCGATGTTCCATTTTCCGTTGTTCCTGTATTATCTTCTGTCGTAGTGACATTTTCTGCATCCTTAATAGAAATTGTGTTGGTCACTGATAATACCACATGATCATCTCCTGCCTGAGCAACATATAGTTCTTCGCCATCCTCTACATCCTCATAAGGAACTGTTAAGATTCTAGATCCTTGCCAGGTCGTATCTACGGATTTTCCATCTACATACACAATGGAATACAGATTAAAGCCTTCTCCGTATATCCATAATTTATCACCTTTCACCTCACACCGTTCTATATTGATGTCCCGGATTCCCATCTTCATGTCCGTTGTTGGAAATGGATTATGCCCATCAAATGCATAATTATTGCCATATAGCGTATCATATTCCAATAATTCCAACCTATCCAGATAACCCTGTTGATCATTACTATTCATATACCGCTTATGGAAATTCTGCATCAATCCACCCTGTAGTCCTAACCGGTTAAAAATATATGTGCTGGCCTGATATGCGGTGATATTCTTATGCTCCACATCCAAACCAATATTATCCCACATGATCCATTCCGTCTGGTATAGATTAATGCCATCCAGATCTTCTTCCTCTAGATTCAGGCTTGGTAAATGATCTCCATACATAAATACAACTGTCGGTTCATCCAAATCCTCTAATTTTCTGATCAGATCCCCAACCATATCGTCTGTTTCCCGGCACATATTGATGTAATATTCCCATGCAGCTTCCTTTTCCGTATCCCCGGTATATTTGCCGCCAAAATAACAGGTTAATCCGGTCATTGTGTCTGTATGTTTCTTCGGATAACGTCCATGTGCCTGTACCGTAATCGTTGTAATATAGTCTCTTCCCTCCGTCTGGATCATCCGCTGAATCATAAGATCATCTAAAACATTGTCCTTTGCCCATCCACGAGGTGTCTTATTAAGTCCGTACATATGCTCCATTCCGGTAAAACTGTCAAATCCAAGATTTGCATAATCTATATAACGGGAATAGAAGGTTGCATCATTATTGTGAAATCCCGTCGTTGCATATCCTAAACGTTTCAGGTCATATGCCATACTGTCACATGTCATACTCCGCATAACCGTCTTAAAGGGATACTCCCCTGCACCAAAGAACTGCGTACTCATTCCTGTCTGCACTTCAAACTCCGTATTTGCAGTACCTGCTCCGACTGCCGGCACCGTAAATAATCCATTGGAATATTCTGCCTTCAAAGCAGTTAATGTTGGCATCGGATCTTCCGATGGGTAGAAATCCTTCATATACTTTGTATCAAAAATAGACTCTAACTGGATTACAATGATATTCGGATTCTCTTTTGTAGCCAATTCATTCGTATAATACGTAATCTCACCCATATCCGTTTCTTCTATTGTTTCGGTCATGGATTCCTCTTGTGAATCTGCAACAGCTGTGTTGTTATCGGCCACTTCTTCTGAATTTGTATTCTCTGCTGAAGATTCTTCCACCGCTGTTGTCCGTTCTGTAGTGGAATGATCCACGACATCTGTATCTAATCCACTGTCAGCCACCTCTTCCGATTGTTCTGCCGTCTTTGCTTCCTCAGAAGCCTCCATTGCTTCCTCGCTAGTCTCAAAGATTACATCAGACTTATCATATTCCAGTGTATCTGTTATCGCTTTGATTGTTTCCTCACTGTATTCTTTTGGTTTGCTAATCCCCACATCAATAATACTGTTTGAAAAACAATAAGCAAAGCCATAATCATTATACGCATATGCAAGATTTCCAAAATTATCCGAAACCGTCTGTGTCTCCACCGCTACCTTCGTCAGTGTATATACCAGCACAAAACACATACACACATAGGCAGATGCCCGAAACGGTCTACGCTTACTCTTTGATTTTGGCAAACGAATATACATGTATACCAGCAAAGCAATCAGCAATATGATACCGATCACACTCAGTACCATCTGCCACTTTGTCATATATTTATCCAGCATTGTCATGACATTACGAATCATCAACACATCAATGGCAGAAAATGGTGTCGTACGGAAACATAATACAATCCAGTTTGCAAATGCAGAAATCACCCACATTGCACACACAAATACCGTTGCAAATACTTTTCTCTTCGCAAACAACACCAGTGATAATGTCACAAAAATAATAAATGCATTATATAAAAACACAAGCGGCGATGTTCCAATAAAAATAAATGCTTTTATGAAAGAATGCCTGCTTAACACTTCCAAAAAGAAATTAAGCACACAGGCCAGTAACAAATAACCGATAAATGGTATCTTCACAACCCGGATGATTGCTTGCATGGCCTTTGTTGCTGCAAATTTTCTAAATGGTCTTGCTACCACATCTCCAACATAACATTTTTTTTGCTTGCATGCACCTAAAGCCTGCTTTATTTTATTAAATATATTTTTCATTTCTTCTCTTCCTTCTAACCTATGTTAAAACAAAGTAAATTTCAATCACTATGCTAATATACCATGGTTTTCAAAAAAAGCAAGTCTCTTCACATTTTTTTAAGAAATCCCTACGAAACTTTATACTGACTGTTATAAAGCTGCGCATAAAAACCATCTTTTTGGAGCAAATCGTCATGACTTCCCTGTTCAATAATGTCTCCATCCTTCATAACAAGAATGACATCGGATTCCTTGATGGTAGACAGACGATGTGCTACTACAAAACTGGTTCTGCCCTTCATCAATTTAGCAAAAGCATTCTGTACTTTAATCTCCGTACGGGTATCAATAGAGGAAGTAGCTTCATCTAAGATCAGCATCGGCGGAACCTCTAACATAACCCTCGCAATACAAAGCAACTGTTTTTGTCCCTGTGACAGATTGCCACCATCCTCCCCAATTATGGTATCATATCCATCTGGCATACGTTTGATAAAACTATGTGCATGACACGCTTTGGCGGCTTCTATGATCTGTTCTCTGCTAGCATCCGGTTTTCCATACGCAATATTTTCCGCAATGGTACCGGATTTCAGCCATGTTTCCTGCAATACCATTCCGTAATTACCTCGCAGGCTATCCCTCGTTATCTTATAAATGCTGGTTCCGTTCAAAGCAATACTTCCATCATCAATATCATAAAACCGCATCAACAGATTGATCAGTGTAGATTTACCACATCCGGTGGGACCAACAATAGCCACTCTCTGCCCTCTCTTCACATTCAAGTTAAGGTCCTTAATCAACGGTTTCTCTTTATCATATGAGAAAGCAACATGTTCTAACACCAAATTACTGTTTTCTTCTGCTTCTTTTCTCGAAAGTACTTTACAATCTTCTGTATCTGCCTCTTCTACCGGCTCATCTAATAATTCAAATACACGGGCAGCACAGGCAATCGCATTCTGAACCTCAGTTACCACACCGGAAATCTCATTAAACGGCTTTGTATATTGATTGGCATAACTTAAGAAACAGGAAAGCTGTCCAACCGTAATTCCTCCTCGAACAGCAACAAATGCACCAACAATACCAACACCCGCATATACCAGTCCATTCACAAAACGGGTTGCCGGATTCGTAATCGAAGAAAAGAAAATAGCACGAAGACTATATCCCGACAACTCCTCATTGATTGCATCAAATCGTTTCATTGCATCATCTTCGTAGCCAAATGCCTGTACAATCTTCTGATTTCCAATCATTTCATCCACTAATGCAGTCATATCTCCCCTGCTTTCTGACTGCAACCGAAACATGTGATACGTCTTTCTTGCAATAAAACTTGCTACAAACAGGGAAACCGGTGTAATCAACACAACCACGATGGTTATGGTTACATTAACAGACAACATGAATAATAACGTTCCCAGTATTGTGATCACACCAGTAAATAACTGGGTAAATCCCATCAATAATCCCTCCGAAAACTGATCCACATCATTAATGACACGGGATACCACCTCTCCATACTGTCTGTTGTCAATATATCGTAGGGGAAAATGATTCAACCGTTCAAACACGCTTATCCGGATATCCTTTACCACCTGATAAGTAATCTTATTATTACAAAGGCTCATGAGCCACTGGGATGCTGCTGTAATAGCGATCACAACGGCAAACCGAAACAACAACGGCTTAAGTCCTGTAAAATCAACCTGGCCTTTATCCACAATATAATCAATGGCATTACCGGTGATAATTGGCGCATACAACGTAGTTGCTACCGTCACAAACGCAAAAAATAAAGACAACCAGACAAAATGACGGTATGGCTTAATAAACGTAAGCACCCTTTTTACTGTATTCATCTGACTTTCTTTTGACATTTCACTCTTACCTGCCATGATGAGCCACCTCCTTTTGCGCATTGTCATCCTGGGAATATACAATCTCCCGATATACTTCACAGTTCTTCATCAATTCCTCATGTGTACCGATTCCGGCCATGGTACCATCCTCTAACACAATAATCTGATCCGCCTGCTTAATCGTAGATGCCCGCTGGGATACAATGAATACCGTCATCCCCTTTGTCTCTTCCCGGATTGCCTTTCTAAGTCTTGCATCCGTTGCAAAATCAAGTGCTGACGCCGAATCATCCAGAATCAGAATCTCCGGTTCCTTCACTAAAGCTCTGGCAATCGTCAGTCGCTGCCGCTGACCACCTGATAAATTCTTACCGCCTTGCAGGATCATCTCCTGCAGACCATTTTTCTTACTTTCAATGACATCTTTACCCTGGGCAATCCCAATGGCATGCATCATTTCCTCTTCCGTTGCATCTTCCTTACCCCAACGCATATTATCAGCAATCGTTCCATTGAATAGCACTGCCTTTTGTGGTACCACTCCAATGCGATCCCGCAACTGATGAAATGAATAATTCTTAACATTCACTTTGTCCACCAGTACAGAACCTTCTGTTGCTTCGTAAAAACGCGGAATCAGATTGACTAACGTGGACTTTCCACACCCGGTACCACCGATTACACCAATTGTCTGTCCCTTTTTTGCAGTAAATGAAATATCTTTTAATGCCGGTTCCTTCGCTCCTGCGTACATAAATGTCACATGGTCAAATACAACCTTATCCTCCGACGGAACCAGATCCACACCGGTAGGATGCTCCATAATGGATGGTTGCATTGCAAATACCTCACCTACACGTTTGGAAGAGGCCACCGCCTTTGTAAGAAGAATAATCAGATTTGCAAGTTTTACCAATTCTACCAGAATCTGTGACATATAGTTCACTAATGCAATCACTTCACCCTGGCTGAGATTTCCAACATTAACCTGCAAGCCACCAATCCATATAATTGCAATGATAGCAGCATTCACGATAATATACGTAACCGGATTCATCATCGCCGAAACCTTGCCTACAAAGATCTGCATCTGCATCAGATGATCGCTGCCCTTTTTGTAATCTTCTTCCTCATCTCTCTGTCTGCAAAAGGCACGAATGACTCTTGCACCAACCAGATTCTCTCTGGTCATGAGCAAAACCCGATCCAATGCCGTTTGCACTTTCTGATACAGCGGAATAGAATATAACATAATACCAAACACAACAACAGAAAGTAGCGGAATTGCAACAACAAACACAAATGCAGCCTTTACATCCACTGTAAATGCCATCACCATGGCACCCACTACAATAAATGGGGAACGCAGAAACAAACGCAGAAACATATTCACACCCGATTGCATCTGATTAATATCATTCGTCATACGAGTAATCAAAGTGGATGTTCCCGCCGTATCTAACTCTGTATAAGATAAGGAATTAATATGGGCAAACAAATCTTTTCGCACACTCTTTCCAAATCCGACAGATGCCTTTGCAGCAAAATACTGGGCTGTGATAGAACATGTAAGTCCCACAATACCAAGCAACACCAAAATAGCACCCATTCTTAAAATGTAGGCATTATCTGCATTTTTGATACCTGTATCCACAATGGTAGCCATAACAAGGGGTACAAACAATTCAAAACTTGCCTCTAACATTTTAAAACACGGTGCCACAATACTTTCCTTTTTATATTCTTTTAGGTAATTCGTTATTTTGAACATATCTTTACTTCTCTTTCCTCTTAATATACCAGATGAACCTGCCTACCTCTATCCAGGCCTCCTTTGCCTCCGGATACAGCAATAACCCCATCTGGAATACATGAAACATTCCCGGATAGACATGTTTCTTTACAATGACACCTGCTTCTGCTGCATGATCTGCAACCGTCAACGTATCACTTAACAGCATCTCATATTCACCAACCTGCATCAGCATGGGCGGGAATCCATGATAGTCTCCATTCACCGGTGAAATATAGGGAATCTCCGGATTGCTACCCTTATAATATCCATCCTGATATACCAGACTGTCCTTTGTTCCGCCAAAAATCGGATCAATATCAAAATTCTCATGATAGGACTCCCCACTCTTTGTCAGGTCTGTCCATGCAGACATGGTGATAATACCTGCCGGCATTGGCATGGTATGGTCTCTCAAATATAAACACAGCGCCAATGCAAGACCTCCACCTGCCGAATCACCTGCCACAATAATCTGTTCCTGTGGGTATCCCTGCCGGATGATCCATTCATATGCCGCTAATGCATCCTCTAGCGCTGCCGGATAGGGATGATCAGGAGCAACCCGGTAATCCACACTCAGCACGTCATATCCTTTACTCAATTCATTATATAATCCTGCCATATCCCGGTATGTATTATGCAATTTTCCATAATACCCACCGCCATGCAGCTGTAACACAATTCCTGGCAATATCCTATCTTGTTCATCCTCTTCCATCTCATCCGCTTTATTTTCCTTCCTGCTTAACAGTTCCATGGTAAACTGTTCCATTGCAATCACCTGAAGCTGCAGATGATCCGGACATTCCCACATCCGTTCTCTCTGATAAAGCTTGGCCCGCAATTGTCCTGCCTGGCCTGAGCCACCCGGAAATGGTAAATGATTTGCCACTTTCACCATCTTTCGCGCTGTCCTGCCACGAATACTAATTCTATCTTCCATATATTTCTCCATTTTATACGTGAAATCTGCGTTTTAATTCCCTTGTAATCTCCCGGTCCCCAAAAATGATGGTACCAAGGAGATAAATACCTGTCACAGCCGTACAGGTAACCGGAAGCACCACATTTGTAATCTTACCTGCAAAATAAAGGCTGATAATTGTGATACTGCAAATTGCAATCAATACCAACAGCAAAGTGTAACTGTACCACTGCTGTCTGTTTAGCATCATCAAAAAGAATACAATGGCATCGCCAAATAAGATTACACCGGGAATCGCCCATTTTAACGACCAGCCTGTCATACCTGTAAAATAATCCATTCCCAATAGCAATAACATCGTAAATATCAATTGCAGTCCGATCTTAGCCGCATATCCTGCATCATGATTAATCCAATAGATCATAGACAGATAGATGTAGATCATGGCAATTCCGCTAATGCCGGACCACCAGAAATGCGGTGTTGCAAAATAATTGATCACGATAAGTCCAATCTCTGCTACAATAAATAAAAACAGAATCAGACGCATCACAAAATGCAGTCGTTTTGTACGCTTCTTCACATCCGGATACGGTGCTCCATTGCCAATCACCGGACTACCATGTTCCTCTTCCGCCAATTCGTCCAACACGCTATGACAAAGTGGACATACTTCGGTATCATCATATATTATTACATTACAATTCCGGCAAATATTCATAACTCACTCCATCTTTCCTAATCATAATAGACTCCATTACTCTCCACCGCAACCGATACGCCATCCTTCGCAATGGTCTGGAAGAAACGCTTTTGAATAGACAAATCCACCAACACGGAACTAAATGTAAAGGTTAAAATTCCGTTGTAGGAACAAATACCGCCCTTCATATTCTGCCCCTTGGACATAGAAAGTGTGACATAGAAATGTTCCACATACTGCCGGTATGGTTCCTTCAATTCAATATTTCCAATATTGGTAACCGTAGCCGACGTTGCCTTAGCAGATGCCCCATAGATACGTTTCATGACAAAATTCTTAATTACAAGTGGTACTGCCCGCAAAATCCAGTTCTTCTCATTGGATACGTTGTACGACATAATATTATTAAGGTTCTCCGGTGTAATCTGTTCCCGCAGATCCTGTGCTACCATCTGTAGCACCTCCTCAAAGGTATATTTCTCTTTCTCTGGTAAAAATGTAGCAAATACCATTGCAAAAAAATTCTTCATGGTGTGGGAATCATAATATGGCCGCAGATTCACCGGCACGCAACACCGGAACGGAACCTTCGACGGCTGTTCTCTCATATATTCCTTATATGCTGCATAGATAAAGGCACCTACTAAATACTGATTAATGGTAATGCCATACTTCTTGCTTGCCCGTTTCAGCTCATCCACCGGCAGATATCCATGTACAACACCCATTTCTCCTTTTGGAAGCCGTTCGCCATTCAGCGTAAATGCTTTCTCAGACTTATAGACCTTTGAATGCCCCTTTTTAAAGTTCTTCACATAACTATCTTCTTTGTCCAAAAAAACTCCGGAAGAAATCTTATCCTTTTCCCCTTTCAATTCCTCCGGATACCGCAATCTCAAATATTGGTATACCAGTTCCTTCAAAAAGGTAATCCCTCCGGCACCATCTGTCAGTGCATGAAACACCTCTAAATTGATCCGGCATTTATAATACGTTACCCGGAACATATAATGGTTATTCCGGCTCTTGTCAATATAGGCTCCCGGATGGGAATATTCCTCCCGGACAATGGGTGCCGGTCTGGTATTTTCCTCAAAATAGTACCAGAACATCCCCATACGCAGTCTCATCCGAAACACTAAAAACTGTGGAAGAATCCGGTTTAACGCCTCCTGCAAAAGTACCCGGTCAATCTCCTCCGTAAGTGTCACTGATATCCGGTATACATTGGTCATATCTTCCGTTGCGATCACCGGAAACAGATTGGCCGTATTATCTAATTTATCCCAGGCAAGCTGCTCTTTGCGGAGCGTTCGCTTGCTTTCATTTTCCTTTTTGTCCTGTTTCATATTCTAACCCTTTATTCATTTCCATAAAACAATATCTATACATAACTCTTCCTTATATTCTGTCCTCATTATCTGTTCTGTACATAAGAAACGAATTCCCTGAACCATTCCTTATTCTATCACAACATATCTATATTTTCCATACACCAACAAAAAATACACAAATTTACACCGATCTATGATAAAATCACCTCATCAAACAGACCGGGCAAATTTGTGTATTCTTCATCATCATAACGTTTCCGTCAAATCTTCAAATGTTCATTATCTCCACATTCCTCTTTGCTTGCGAACAATATAGTAGAGGTCACTTTCCATCGCCAGTACTTTTTCCACCGGCACACTCTTAAATACCGGCATTTTCATCTTATATTTAATCCAGAAGAAGGAATAGATTGCCAATACCAGGAAGGTCACTCCTGTTAACCCCCAAATTGCAAGCCGTTCCTGCGGATCCGTGGAGATATTTAAGATCATATATACCGTTCCTGCAATTCCAACGCTTGGAAGAATCACCCCACCCGGAACCTTAAAGGAACGTGGTGCCTTTGGTAACCGCTTTCTTAAGATCAGCACGTCAATATGTGCCAATATGTAAGAAACCATCCAGAATACAGAGCCTGCCAATATGAGGAAGGAAATGGCATCAGAAGAATCATTACTCAGGAAGGCAAACACAAAGATAAATACACTGACAAATACCACCCCGAAATATGGCACATTCTTCTTATTCGTTTTCGCAAATACCTGGGGCATCATGTTCATTTTCGCCATACCCTGACAAATGCTGGATAGACCATTAACCGTTGAATTCTGCGTACTGATGACCGCTAAAGCTGCCACTAATGTCATCCATATTTTCCCAACATTTCCTAGCAGATTTTCTCCATATAACAAATGCGGGGCAGCGGAATTCATCAGCTCATCCCATGGTGTATAATTATGAAACCCTAATACCATAACGGACTGCACAAGACAAATTAAAGCAAGACCAATGATCATTCCAAGAGGAACATTGCGCTTGGCATTTTTCACATCTTTTGAAACCGGAATGACATACTCCGCTCCAATGAATAGCCAGAAAGCCACCGCTGTCATAGATACGATGGATTTGAAATCCGTTGCCATGGTAAGAGGCTGGCTTACCACCTCTCCGGTACCCAGTTTAAAGGCACCTATAATTCCCATAACCACCATGGAACCTACTAAAAGATATGCCACCAGATCCTGAATCTTTGCAAACATATCCACACCAAACAGGTTTGCCACCATAACGATTAATGTCATAATCAAGGTATAACCGATGCTCGGAATCGGCAGTTTCAAAGTCTGGGACATGGCATAAGCAAAAATAGAAGCCTCCACACCACAGGATAAAATATTGCATACCAGATAACCACCCACCATGGAAATCATCGTAGGAAATGGTCCCATACAGGCAAGAGTATACTGTGCAAGCCCTCCTGTGGTATTGGGCATCAGTGCATTTAATTCTGACAGGGAAGCAACCGTTGTCATATTCAGTAGACAGGCTATAATCATGGCGCCGATAAAGGTTACGCCAATGGTGCCGGCTCCCTGTCCTAAGGAAACCAGACAACTGGTAGCAATGACAAGACCAACCGAGATGGATACAACACTTCCCAAACCTAGTTTTTTATTATCTTCCATATGGCATTTCCCCCTTATGAATGTGAAAGAGCATCCAAACCTTCATCACCGGTTCTTACACGGATTACATTATCAATACTGTATACAAAAATCTTACCATCCCCGATATGACCGGTATACAACTCCTGTTTTACCAGTTCTACAATCTCATCTACTTTTTCAGATTCCACCACAAGATTAATCTGCTGCTTTGGAAGAAGTTCCATTTCTTCATTTTCCTCCACTTCATATTCCTGTGTTCCCTTTTCGATTCCACAGCCAAGTACCTGCATAACTGTCATACCACTGACCCCTGCTTTACTCAGAGATGATTTTAATCTTGAAAACTTAGACATATTTGTAATAATTTCAATTTTCGATAAACCCATATCATTCACACTCCTTTTTTCCATATTATAGAACTACAGACCCTGTCATCATATCCGTATATGCTTCCGGTGTTACTCCACAAAAGGTTTTAAAATCCTTTATCATATGAGACTGATCATAGTAGCCACATACCAATGCCAGCTCATCAAAACGACATTCTCCCTGGTTGAGTTTGTCCAGTGCATTCTGAAAACGTACAAATTTCTCAAAAACCTTTGGTGAAATGCCATGTATTTTACCAAACACCCGGCGGATATAACATTCCGAATAACCAGTCTCCTCAGCCAGTTCCTTTATGCCAATATTTCCCCGTGTCTCATATATCCGGTTTCTCACATAATCCTCCAACTGTATAGAGCTGTCCTTCTGATTGAACTTTACATATTCCTCCATGTAATTCTCCATAAAAATGTATGCCCGCTCCTGAATATTTTTCCCTTCCTCCATCTTATTAAGAAGGGAAGTTCCGTAGCAGTTTCCATCAATCTCCAGATCATGATTTACCACATCTTCAATAGATAAATCCTTTGGAAGAATACATTTTCCCGGCTGAAACCGAACTCCAAAATACAATCGGTCTGATTCCATGGGCCACTTTTTCACCTTTAACACCGTACCCCCAATGTAGGTACGAATATCCTTTGAACCAATACCAAAAAGCAAATCCACACTGCCATCCGGCACTGCCTGGAGCTTCTCCTCATACTCTGTATCAAGGGTAAACTCATAAAAATGGGAAATGCCACTTTTCCCTGCGGTTAATCTCTTATAACTTTCCGTCTGAATCATAAGGTAAGGCTGTACCGGTGTCAGACCCTGTGTTTCCATGCTTTTCATCATAATCGGCTCCTTTATCAGATTCGGAACCGCAGATACCGGTTCCTAAGCCATCTCTGGTGTGTCCCACAATGGCAGTTCCACGCCGATACCCTTCTTCAAAGCATTTCTGTATACAGTGCCACCCCAGGCAATGTCCTCCACAGGCATGCCACCTACCGAATAAATGATGATTTCATCATCATTTTCTCTTCCCTGGCACTTTCCGGTAATGATATCAGCGATGTCAATAATATCTTCTCTTGTAATCTTACCTAAGTGTTTCAAATCTGTGAATTTGCTGCCGATGATCTGTACCTGGTCATAACTTGGATACGGATATTCCTCTTCCCACGCCTCATAAAGCTTGTAATTATCCACTACCTTCTTGCAGCGGTTCACAAGGAAATCCTCATCAAATCTTGCTGCCGACGGCATACTGATCAGTGCACCCTTTTTAATCCACGCCTCATCAATATAAGGAAATTCCGACTCTTTATCCACAACTGTGGTGGTCATGCTGATCACATCACTATCCCGGACTGCCTCTTCAATGGTGTCGCATACAATGATATTTTTGATGTTCGGACACTCTGCTTTCACAAAATCGATAAAGGAATCCAGGGAACGTTTTCCCCGTCCTTTGATCTTAACCGTATCAATCTCCGGTCTTACACTGACAAACGCACTTAAGGAAGTCTTTCCCATCACTCCCGGACCGATAATGGCAACGGTCTTTGCATCCTTTCTGGCAAGATATTTACAGCCAACCCCTGGAATTCCTCCGGTACGATAGGCACTTAACAGATTGGCAGACATCAATGCAAGAGGTGCTCCGGTATCCTTGTCATTTAACATCATGGTCAGGATGGAACGAGGAAGTCCCTTTGCCTTGTTCTCTGTGTTCGAGCCATACCATTTCATTCCTGCCATCTGGTATCTGCCCCCAAGGTATGCCGGCATCGCCATAAAACGACGATCCTCTCCATTCTTTGGCATGCCAGGGAACTCCGGATGATCCGGAAATGTCACCATACATCCATGGGAATTATGGTTCTGGCCACCCATGACATAATCCCCTTTGTTAAGGGTAAGCAACAAATCTTCCATTGCCTCCACGCAGGCATCCATGTCTTTTACGCCGGCTTTAATCATATCCGGCTCACTTAGGTATAAAAATTTGATTGCGGTATCCATAAAATTCCTCCTTTATCTGTCACTGTGTGCATATTAGGATGAACTTTATGTAAACCTAAAAGACGCCAATAGTATGAACTATTGACGCCCTTGTCAACACACAGTATACCATACTTATTTTCATATTACTAGTATAATTCTTAATTTTTTTAACTATTTAGATTCTTTTATTTTCTATTTGAAAGATAATATTTTGAATCTTCTTTCTATATTGCTGCTTTGAACCTGTCATACCGTAGTGCACTCAGATCTAAGGTTGTCTCCTTATCCATGGCTAGTTCTGCCAAAAGCATTCCCACAGTCGGAGAGATTCCAAATCCATGTCCGGTAAAAGCACATGCCATGATCAAGCCCGGAACCTCATCAATCTTACTGATCACCGGTACGCCATCACTGCAGATATCTTCATATCCACCCCAGGTTCTTACAATTTTTGCATTCTCAAGCTTTGGAATATATTTCATAATTCCCCGGCAGATACATGGCGCTGTAATGCTGGAGGTTGCCTGCATTCCGTTATCCTTATTCACATCTTCATATCCACTGGCACCACCAAAAACAAAGGAACCATGTTCTGTCTGATGTCCGTAAAAATCGGCATCTGCCGTTCCAAGCATCTGATTAAACATCTTCGGCTCTGCCTCCGTAACCAATGCTTCAATCAATTCTTTCCGCATCGGAATATCAATCCCTACCGTAGCAGCAATCGCCCGGCTTTCATAACCACAGGCAACAATAATATGTTCTCCTTCATATACCTCCTTTTTTGTAACCACCTGTCTTGCTTTGCCTTTAATCTTCTTAATCTCCACTACCTCTTCTCCGGTAATGAACTTCGCCCCAAGACGCCTTGCATTGATGTAATAACCAAGAGTCGTTTTTAGCGGATTAGCATGACCGTCTGTAGGGCACCAACTGGCACCAATGACTTCTTCTGTCAGATACGGATTAATCGCTCTTACCTCATCCCCATCTATCATGCGGACATCCAGCCCACAGGCAACGGCTCTGTCTGTCAGTCCCTGTAAGATCTCCAGATGTCTTTCCGTCTTTCCAAGACGAAGATTTCCTTCCTTGTGGTATTCCACATTAACACCTAACTCTTCCGAAAGCGTCGGCCATAGATGTTCGATTCCATACATAGCAAGTGGAAGCTCTCTTGGATCACGTCCCGACTGCCGAACCCCTCCACCATTTCTGCTGGAAGCTCCATTTCCAATATTATCCGTCTTTTCCAATACAATAACCGACACACCTTCTTTTGCAAGATAATAAGCAGCCGCACATCCAATGACTCCGCTTCCGATAATTACTACCTCTGCATTCTTACTCATATTTCTCCGCCTCCTTCTCATTTGCAAAAATCTTCATTTCCGTCGGCCGCATTGGAGCTCTGGAGGTTGCCGGCTCCAATTCTGCCGGAGATACGCCAAGCTCTCTTGCCACAATCCCCTTTACGAGTTTCGCACAGGTCTGACCCTGACAAAGCCCCATACCGGTTCTCAAATATCTCCGAATCTCATTAATGGTATATAAACCTTCATGCACTGCACGTCTAATCTCTCCCTTCGTGACTTCCTCACACCGGCAGATGATCATATCATCATCCGGTGCCGGCACAAATGGTCCGATTTCTTTAGATCTATCACTTAAACTACTCATTGTCACCTCTCCCTTCCTTTGATTTATAAAATCTTGCCTTCATTACCATATCCGCCGGCACTTTCATGGTCAGCAAATTGGTGTGGTCAAATGCAGGAGAAGTCCGTATCTCTAACACCTCTGCCTCACATATTGGTTCACCGCTTCTGCTTAAACCAACGCCCTTTTCTCCCTTTTTCGGAAGCGGAAGCATTTCATAAGGAAGGGTTACCGTTCCATATCCTTCTTCATAGTTCTCATTTACCAGAAAGATTGCCTGACCGGAGCAGGCTGCCACACACATTCCACATCCAACACATTCTGCCGTTTCATCCACCGCCGGAAGCGCCGTAATATTACTTCCAATCTTAATACAATGTTTTGGACAGGCATCCTGGCACGGATTACATGGAATATTCTGGGTACATTCCATAACCGGATGAATTCCCTTACGATGGGTAACACCTGGATATTTCTCCACTTCTTCATCCGTTAAATATCCTTTCTTTAAAAGATTCATGGAAACATCGATTCCCTCATCCGTCTTTTCAATCAATTTGCCCCGGTTCTTTGGTGCAAACATACCCTGCCGTAAGCCCTCTAAGGCATTCGTAAGTTCTTCCTGCTTGTTATCTAACTCCTTCTTTTCAATAAATCCAAGGTACTGGCATGCTGCAATCCCTGCCATTCGTCCTTCGATCATGGCTGAACTTGCTTCCTCGATACCGGATACATCTCCCGCAACATAAATCCCCGGAACGGAGGTTTGCCCGTATTCATCACAAATCGGAACCTGACCGCCTTTCTTTGGGTTATCCTCCATCTGACATCCAGCCATTTTTAAAAGCTGTGACATCGGTGAAAGACCAACCGCCAGACATATGGTATCCACATCAAAATGCTTCTCTGTACCAGGAATAAACTGAAAATGATCATCTACCTCCGCAATGGTAACTCCGGTCACACAATCCTCACCCTCTGCCTTTACAATGGTATGGGACAGATAAAATGGTACCCCGGTTCTTGCCACCTTTGCTGCATGAACGCCATAGCCACCGATTCTCGGTGCGGCATCCACTAATGCTACTACTTCACAACCGCACTGCATAAGCTGGAAACTTACCACCAAACCTACATTTCCGGAACCTAACATCAATATTTTATTACCAGGCTTAATTCCGTGAAGATTCATCATGGTTTGGGCTGCTCCAGCCCCGATTACACCCGGAAGTGTCCATCCGTCAAAAGTAACCATATTTTCAGAAGCACCGGTTGCTACGATAATGGTATCTCCTTTATAATGCTCCACACCGTCTCCGATCTTAACCACAATCTCTTTATCCTGATAAAGTCCCACAACCGTTGCATTTAAGACAACTTCTACTCCGACTTCTCCAGCCTCTTTCAAAAGCTCTTCCCCAATTTTAAATCCTCTGATTTTTGCTTTATGCTCCTTTGAGCCAAAGAATTTATGTATCTGTTTGAAAAGCTGTCCACCGGGCTTTTCATTTTCATCAAAAACAATAACACAAAGTCCTCTTTTGGCTGCCTCGATTGCTGCAGAAAGTCCTGATGGTCCTGCACCAACAATGATCAAATCGTACCGTTTCATTTTGCCATTCCTCCTTTTTCTTCTGTCTGCTATTCTGAACGATAATTATCTCATTTACTGTTCTTCAAAAGGCTGATCGGATACACCATACTGGGTCTGTATTTTCATTCCCTCTTTTAATGGTGTCACACAGGTTCGTACATTGGGCTGGCCATCCACAACCATAACGCAGTCTGTACAACGTCCAATGGCACAAAAAATACCTCTTGGCTTATGTTCCTTCTTCGTATAGCGGTGGACCATAACTCCACAGGCTTTCAAAGCTGCCGCAATCGGTTCCCCTTCACATCCTTCTAATTCCTTTCCATTGTACGTAAAGTTCACAAGCTTTCCTTTCGGCTGTACACCCAGAATCGGATGCTCGTCAATTCGATTTTCCATATATAAGACCTCCTTACACCAGAAAAGGTGTCTATACAAATTCACTCTGTACAGACACCTTTGACTGCTTCTCAAGATTGATTCCATGGTCTCAGCTTACCACCTTCTCAAGAAACTGTATTGTAAAAAACGATACAATATGAAATTTTTGTTTATTTTTTTAAGTTATCCTTCTTTTTTCTTACTATTTTGCGTTAATTTTAGAACGTTTTCTTAAGGTTGGATCCAGAATCTTTTTGCGAATTCGGATGTGTTCCGGTGTAATCTCCAAAAGTTCATCGGTATCAATGAACTCCAACGCCTGTTCTAAGCTCAACACCCTTGGAGGTGTCAGCTTCAACGCATCATCTGCACCGGAAGAACGGGTATTGGTTAAATGTTTTGCTTTACATACATTAATCTCAATATCCTCCGCTTTACCTGTCTGACCGATTACCATACCAGCATATACCTGTTCCCCCGGACCAATAAACAAGGTTCCACGATCCTGGGCATTATACAATCCATACGTAATGGATGTACCCGATTCAAATGCGATCAAAGAACCCTGATTCCGATACATCATATCTCCCTTGTATGGGCCATACCCGTTAAAGATTGTATTGATGATACCGGTTCCCTTTGTGGATGTCATAAAATCACCACGGAATCCGATCAAGCCTCGTGCCGGAATATTAAACTCTAACCGAACCGTACCATCATGTGCCGGGGTCATTGCCTGTAACTCGCCTTTCCGCTCATTTAACATGCTGATCACCGTACCGGAAAACTCCTCCGGCACATCAATATAAGCAATCTCCATAGGCTCTAATTTCTTACCTTTTTCATCTGTGTGATAGATAACCTCTGCCTTGCTGACAGCAAATTCATATCCCTCACGACGCATATTCTCGATCAATACAGACAAATGTAATTCTCCACGTCCGGATACTTTATATGTGTCGGTATCATCCGTCTCTTCTACCCTTAAAGAAACGTCTGTATTCAATTCCCGGAACAAACGGTCTCTTAAATGTCTGGATGTAACAAACTTCCCTTCTTTACCTGCCAGTGGCGAGTTATTTACAATAAAATTCATGGAGATCGTAGGTTCTGAAATTTTCTGGAACGGAATCGGCTGCGGATTATCCACTGAACAGAGCGTATCTCCAATGTGCAGATCCGCAATACCGGAGATGGCGACAATAGACCCAATCCCGGCTTCATTTACCTCTACCTTATCCAGTCCCTCAAATTCATATAACTTACCAATCTTCACTTTCTTGCATTTACTCTCGTCATGTGCATTCACTAATAAGACTTCCTGATTCAGTTTCAATGTACCGTTATCCACCTTACCAACACCGATTCGACCTACATACTCATTGTAATCAATGGTGGAGATCAATACCTGTGTATCTGCTTCCGGATCCCCCTCCGGTGCCGGAATATAATCAATAATTGTCTCAAATAATGGTGCCATATCTACCGCTTCATCTGCCATGTTACGCTTTGCCACACCATCTTTGGCAGACGCATACACAAATGGACAGTCAAGCTGCTCATCTGTAGCCTCAAGGTCAAGCAACAACTCTAATACCTCTTCCTCAACCTCTTCCACTCTTGCTTCCGGACGATCTATCTTATTCACACATACGATCACATTCAGATTCAGTTCCAAGGCTTTCTTTAATACGAATTTGGTCTGTGGCATTGCACCTTCAAAGGCATCCACCACAAGTATTACACCATTTACCATTTTAAGGACACGTTCTACTTCTCCACCGAAATCCGCATGTCCAGGAGTATCAATGATATTAATCTTTGTTTCCTTATAATGTACGGCTGTATTTTTAGAAAGAATCGTAATTCCTCTTTCTCTCTCAATATCGTTAGAATCCATAACTCTTTCTGCCACTTCCTGGTTCTCACGAAATACGCCACTCTGCTTTAAAAGTTCGTCAACCAATGTTGTTTTACCATGGTCTACATGGGCAATAATTGCAACGTTACGAATATCATCTCTTGAAATCTTCATTTTTTCCTCCTGAAATCCCTGTTTCGTTATCAAAAGAGTTGCGTGAGTTTGACTAAAACACTACACAAACCTTCACCACCTAAATGTGTGAAATTCCCCACCACTTCACGAAACATGGATAAAATTTTTTACATACGGCTTCAAGTGTAGCACAAAGAAAACATGCTTTCAAGAAATTTTTCCGAAAAGAAAAGCGAAAAAATGCCGATATTTCTTAGCATTTCTCCGCTTTTCTTGTGAATTTGCACATGAATATTACTATTCTCTTGCTTATCGCAGGATGAACCTGTTATTTCTCTGTCTTCTTTGCCACCGGTTTATTAGAAGCCGTCCCTTTCGTTGTGGGTTTCTTCGCCGGTGCCTTTTTGGGAAGCGCTTTCACTGTTGTCTTCTTTGGTGTCGGCTCTTTGTAGTCATATTTGAATACACAGACAGACAATGGTGGCAGATGCATGGTAATGGAATGGTCTCTTCCATTCCAAGGTTCACTAGAAGCCTTGATTGGTGTTGCATTCAATCTTCCAAGACCGCCAAATTCCTCTGCATCCGAATTCAAAATCTCTGTATACCTACCCGCACAAGGAACACCTACAATAAATCCGTCCCGATCAACCGGTGTGAAATTACATACAAAGAGAAGTTGATTCTTTGCAGTGGATCCCCGACGGATGAAGGAAACAATACTGCTTTGAGGATCATCACAACTGATCCATTCAAATCCCATTGGATCCTGATCATTAAAATACATTGCATCATAATCATGGTACAGCTTATTCAGAGCTTTGACATAATTCTGCATGCCCTTATGGCTCCTTGCGTCTTCTCCGTCCATCAGGAACCAGTCAAGACTTCTTGCTTCGCTCCACTCCCGAAGCTGGGCAAATTCCTGACCCATAAATAATAACTTCTTACCCGGATGACCATACATAAAACCATATGCTGTACGCAGGTTTGCGAATTTATCATCATGTAATCCCGGCATTTTATTGATCATAGAGCACTTAAGATGTACCACCTCATCATGCGATATGACAAGGATAAAATTCTCAGAATACGCATACATCAAACTAAATGTCAAACGATTATGATTAAACTGTCTGAAATACGGGTCTAACTTCATATACTCTAAGAAGTCATTCATCCAACCCATATTCCATTTGAAGAGGAATCCTAAACCATCCATAGATACCGGAGCTGTCACCCCTGCCCATGCGGTAGACTCTTCCGCAATAACAAATACTCCCGGTTCTAATTCTTCGATTGTCTTATTCAGTTTCATCAACATCTTAATGGCATCATAATTCTCGTTACCACCATCTTCATTGGGCAACCAGTTACCATCCTGCTTACCGTAGTCTAAATACAGCATGGAAGCAACTGCATCCACACGAAGGGCATCCACATGATATTCTCTCGCCCAGAATATAGCATTGGCAATGAGGAAATTCGATACCTCATTTCTTCCATAATCAAAAATATAAGTTCCCCAGTCCGGATGCTCTCCCCTTCTTGGATCCGGATGTTCAAATAGCGGCATGCCATCAAACTTTCCAAGACCATGACCATCTCTTGGAAAATGTGCAGGTACCCAGTCTAAAATCACACTGATTCCGTTCTTATGCATATAATCCACAAAATACATAAAATCTTCCGGATCACCATACCTTCTTGTCGGTGCATAATAACTTGTAACCTGATATCCCCAGGAACCATCAAAAGGATACTCTGCGATACCCATCAATTCAATATGAGTATATCCCATCTCTTTCACATAATCTGCAACCATCGGTGCAAGCTCTCTATATGTATAAAATCCGTTATCGTCATCTTCTACCTTTTTCTTCCAGGAACCAAGATGCATCTCATAGATTGCCATTGGCTTTCTCATGGCATCCGTTCTTGTAATCTGTTTCCTGTTCTCCAACCATGCTGTATCTTTCCAGCGATATTTGGTAATATCTTTTACCACACTGGCATTTGCAGGCCGGAACTGACTGCAATTAGCAAAAGGATCTGCTTTATAAATCTCTTCTCCATAACGGGTGAGAATATTAAATTTGTAAACAGCACCCTCTCCCACATCCGGGATAAACAATTCATAGATTCCTGATGTTCCCATCATATGCATCGGATGAAGTGCACCATCCCACATATTAAAATCTCCCACAACAGAAACTCGTCTCGCATGAGGTGCCCACACTGCAAAATAGGTACCTGATACACCATCCAGCTTCATGGGATGTGCCCCAAGTTTCTTATAAATCTCCCAGTGATTCCCCTCTGAAAACAGATGTATATCAAAAGAACCAATCTGACTTTCAAAACTGTATGGATCAGCGGAAATTACAGTTGATCCATCCTGGTAATGCGTTACCAAACGGTACTTGCTTCCAACAAATTTCTTCTTTGGAAGATACAGGGCATAGAATCCCTTATCGTCCACCTTTTCCATCTCGAATTCTGTTTTCCCTGTCGGTGCGATCACTTTACAGCTAACAGAATGCGGCTTATACGCTGTAATCATCTGACCCTCTCCATAATCATGATTACCAAGCAGGTGTTTAGGAGCATTAATCTTGCCCTCCACCAATTCGTCATAAAGTATCCAGTTCATCCACTGCTCAATCTTTACGTTCATAAAAACCTCCCTTATTCATACATCTTCACTATGCAATATCATATCACATTTCTTCTTCTCTGTAAACGAATATTCTTATGTTTTTAGACAAGCGTCTATTATATTTTTCTTGTTTCATAATCCTCTTTATTATATAATAAAGTATAATATGATATAGGTGTTAAAAGTCCAAAAAGCTTTCTGCTTGCAGAAAAAGCTTTTTGACTTTATGACACGCAAAAACATGAGGAAGTAGCAATTTACGTAGTAAATTAGCGGATTCCGAATGTTTTTAGAATTGCGAAAGTTGTATTACAACGAAGCAATTCGTAATATCAGTGAGTGGCAAAATTTACTTTTGACACTCACATCATAATAATATTATTATTATAAATGATTTTATTGGAGGGTAATGTGTATGGCAGAACAAAAACAAGGCAAGACCGGTATATTCATTATCGAATTAAAGAACTCATATCCCCTATTAGAATGTGATAAGCAATTTTTAACCATGATGCATTATGATGTTCAGGATATTAAGAACCAGCGTCAGCATCTTTGCGATATCATTTTTCCCGAGGATTACGACGACTTCATATCTTCTATAACAATCCAGCTAAAACGCTCCAATTTCACAAGTGACCGCGTCCGATTTGAAAAACGGAATGGCAGAATCATACAAGTTCTTTTAAATGGTCAGGTATTCTCCCTCAAAGACGGCCGGGAAGTTCTTCAATGCAGTTGTACTGACATCTCCTCTTTAGAGACCGCCGCTCTTTCCGGGAAACGTGTTCTTTCTGACCTTGAGGTGTTTTCCCAGTCCGTACGTTGCGGTCTGAGCAAACATATCTGTGACAATGCATTAACTCTAGTCTGGGCAAATGATTATTATTACAAACTATTCGGATACTCCAAATCCGAATATGAAAAACACTTTGGAGAAAGTCTGATTCCTTTAATTGAGCAGGAAGACCTTCCATTAGTTGTTAACAGCATCACCACTTTATTGGAGGAACATGAGATAGACATTACCTTTCGCATCCGCCATAAAACAAGAAAATATTGCTGGGTTAACTTGATTGCTGCCTGTTTAGAGTCATCCGATCATGATGATTTTCCCACTGCAAATTTTGTTCTAAATGATGTTACCGGCTTGAAATATGCCGAAATGAAAGCCTCGTTAGAAGCAAAGAAATACGAAATCATTTCTGACATCTCCGAAGAAATACCATACGAGTATGAAATTGATACAGATACACTGACTTATGCCAAGAAATATGAAAGTATATTCGGACGTAAAAGCATTTACCGTCATCCTTTACGAAAATTTATTGATGCCGGATATGTATCAGAGGATACCATAGATAATTTTTCAAGTATCTTTGAAGCCGCAATGCGTGGCGATATGACGCATAACGCAGAATACAAATTAAAAAATCGTTCCGGTGAGTACGAATGGCACTATTCCAACTATTCATTAATCCGGGATTCCCATGGAAATCCACTTCGTGCAGTTGGTATTCTGCGGAATATTGATGCCCAGAAGAAAGAACAGGAATCTCTGCTCAAACGTGCCCAGACAGATGCTATGACCGGTCTGCTTAACAAAACAACGACCGAATCATTTGTCCGCAAGAATCTGAAAGAACTGCAATCCGGCGCCTATGGTGTGGTTTTACTTGTAGATATTGATGATTTCAAGAATATAAATGATACCTTCGGCCATTTGACCGGTGACGAAGTAATCATTGAAATTGCTCATACCCTCATGCGGTATACCTTTAACGATGGTTTTGTGGGGCGAATCGGCGGAGACGAATTTTTGGTCTATCTTCCAAACATATTAGACACAACTCTCGCCTGCGAAAAAGCAGAAAAATATGCAAATGAACTTCGCCAGAAATATCCAGGTGATAATGGCAAGCCAAAGGTTACATTAAGTATTGGTATTGCTGCAACGGATGTTCCCATCCCTTACAGTGATCTGTTAGAGCATGCAGACCAGGCAGTCTACCAGGCGAAAGTCAATGGTAAAAATGGGCACGTCCTTTATAACGATGCTTTAGAACGTACCCAGTATCACAATGCCCGGAAAGATAATCAGGCAAATTATGATCCCGTCATTATCAGTAATATCTTAAATATTCTTTGTGAGAATAGCGATACATATACCTGTATCCGGAAAGCTATGAATTATTTAGGAAGCAGCTTAAACATTGATCGCATCACCATATGGGAATATCAGGATAACCGCAATTTTGTTGACAATACATTTAAATGGGAACCTTCCGGACATTCATTTGCGGATTACGATGTTAACAATCTCTCTGCCAGCCAGTGGGAAGAGATAGACTCTTTAACAATAACCGGAACCTTTCACACTGCTAATACGGATTCCATCCGACTCAACAACTTCGGGAAGGGACCCTTTAACGGTGTAAAAGAATTCATCCAGAGCAAATTTACATATGCAGACTCCACCATCGGTTACATTGACTACTTTAACTATTCCGGAGAAGAAGTCTGGTCCAACGAGATCATTGAAACCTGCAATCTCTTCTCCAAAACACTCCATGGATATCTTCAGCAAAAGTACCTTGAAGCACATTCCTCTTAAGCAGTCTGTTCGAACTGGGAATTGTATAAGTCTGCATAGAAGCCGCCTTTTTCCATCAGTTCATCATGGTTACCCTGCTCAATGATATCTCCATCCTTCATAACAAGAATCAAATCAGCATCCCGGATTGTAGAAAGCCGATGTGCAATCACAAAACTTGTCCTTCCTTTCATTAAGTTATCCATGGCTTTCTGAATCCGAACCTCGGTTCTGGTATCTACAGACGAAGTTGCCTCATCTAAAATCAGCAGTTTCTTATTGGCAAGAATTGCTCTGGCAATCGTAAGCAGCTGCTTTTGTCCCTGGGAAACATTGCTTGCCTCTTCATTTAATTCCATATCATAACCACCCGGAAGTGTCTGGATGAAATGATGGGCATGGGCTGCCTTTGCTGCTGCAATGACCTCTTCATCCGTTGCATCCAAACGTCCATATCGGATATTCTCCATAATACTTCCCTTGAACAACCATGTATCCTGCAAGACCATTCCAAAGGAATTGCGAATTTCCTCTTTGTCAAATTCCTTTACATTGGTTCCGTCTATATAAATATCCCCGGAATTGAGATCATAAAAACGCATCAACAATTTGACAAGCGTAGTCTTACCGGCACCCGTCGGTCCAACAATTGCAATCTTCTCTCCCTCTTTCACTTCTGCAGAGAAATCCTTTAAAATAATCTTATCCGGATAGTATCCAAAACAAACATGATCAAACTTCACATTACCATGAACATCTTCTATCTTCTTCTGCGTATGATGTTCAGCAACCAATACTTCTTCCTCTTCACCTAAAAAGGTAAACACTCTCTCCGCAGCCGCCATTGTCGACTGCAACATATTAGACACCTGTGCCACCTGTTGGATTGGCTGGGTGAACTGTTTTACATATTGAATAAATGACTGAATATCACCAACTTCGATAGTTCCCTTGATTGACAAATATCCTCCTGCAATAACAACCCCTACATAACCTAAATTTCCTACAAATGCCATAATCGGCTGTGCAAGACCGGAAATGAACTGCGACTTCCATGCTGTGTGGTATAATTTATCATTCATCTCATTAAATTCATCTAATACAGAATCTTCTCTTGTAAAAAGCTTTATCACATTGTGTCCACCAAAGTTTTCCTCAATCTGTCCATTCACATCTCCTAGATAATTCTGTTGATTCACAAAATACTTTTGTGAATTCTTCACAATTAGCATAATACCAATAGCAGAAAGCGGGAGCAATAATAAGGCAATCATTGTCATGAATGGCGATATACTAAGCATCATGATAAGAATCCCAATTAGCGTTGCACAAGAAGAAATAAGCTGTGTTACAGACTGGTTCAACCCCTGTGTCAATGTGTCTACATCGTTCGTAATTCGTGATAACACATCACCAAAACTGTGTTTATCATAATAATTCATTGGCAGGCGGTTAATTTTTTCAGAAATTTCTTTCCGCATCCGAAATGCAATCCGCTGTACAACCTGTGTCATAATAATACCCTGCGCATAGCCAAACAGCATCGATGTCAGATACAGACCTAACATAATCATAATAATATGAGCAATTTTATCAAAATCAATACCACTTCCACCTTGAATTTTACTAATTAATCCATTGAAAATCTCGGTTGTTGCTTTACCTAACACCTTCGGACCCACAATATTAAATACAGTGGAACCAATCGTAAAAACTGCAACTGCTATCAATGCAATATGATATTCAGATACATATGCAATCAATTTTTTGAAGGTTCCCTTGAAATCCTTTGCCTTCTCTGCAGGTGCTCCCATTCCATGACCTCTCATACCTCGTCTTCGAGGCATTGTCGTTCTTTTCTCTGCCATATTAACATCCCTTTCCTTCCAAATCCTGTTTTGTCAACTGCGATTGTGCAATCTGGCGGTATACTTCATTATTGGCAAGCAATTCCTGATGTGTTCCACGCCCTACAATTCTTCCTTCGTCTAAGACAAGAATCTGATCTGCATGCATAATTGTACTGATTCTCTGTGCCACAATAATAACAGTTGCATCTCCAACTTCTGTATTCAAAGCACGACGAAGTGCCGCATCCGTCTTATAGTCCAGTGCTGAAAAACTATCATCAAATACATATATTTTAGGATGTTTGGCTATGGCTCTGGCTATGGCAAGACGCTGTTTCTGTCCACCGGATACATTATTACCGCCCTGTGCCACTTCTGTGTCGTATCGATTTTCTTTTTCATCAATAAATTCTGTCGCCTGTGCAATAGATGCTGCTTTCTCAACCTCTTCATCTGATGCCTGTTCGTCACCAAACCGGATATTCGAAGCAATGGTTCCTGAAAAGAGAACTCCTTTCTGGGGTACAAATCCGATCATCTTACGCAAATCCTTCATTTTCATGTCCCGGATATCTACACCATCAATGCTGATACATCCCTCTGACACATCAAATAATCTGGGAATCAGACTGACAAGCGTTGATTTACCACAGCCGGTACTTCCAATAATGGCTGTTGTCTGTCCTGCCTTTGCAATAAAATCAATATCATTTAACGCATATTCCCTGGCATTGGGATAGCCGAAGCTTACATGAGAAAATGTAACTTCTCCCTTTCCTTCCGGCGCAGGCACTGCATTCTCTTTGTCTGTGATCAAAATCTCAGACTGTAACACTTCGTCGATACGGTCTGCAGCCACAGTTGCTCTTGGCAACATAATGGAAACCATGGATATCATCAAAAAACTCATAATAATGTACATTGCATAGGTTAAAAACGCAATCATTTCACCAACCTGGATTGTACCGGCATCAATCTTACCGGCTCCCACCCATACGATCAGAACACTAACTGCATTCATAATAAACATCATGGTAGGCATCATCAATGCCATCGTTCCTGATGTAAACATCTGTGTCTTCATCAACTCTCTGCTTGCATTCTCAAAGCGTTTCTCTTCATATTCTTCTCTTCCAAATGCCCGAATAACCGGAAGTCCGGTTAATATCTCCCGGGATACCAGATTCAAACGGTCAACCAGATTTTGCATAATCTTAAATTTCGGCATGGCAACGACCATTAAAACCATGATCAGCATGAATACAGCTAATAACGCAACCACAATAACCCATGCCATGGATGTTGCAGAGTGCAATACTTTAACCACTGCACCTAATCCCATGATTGGTGCAAAGGCCACCATTCGAAATAACATGGTCAGCACCATCTGAATCTGCTGTACATCATTCGTGCATCTCGTAATAAGGGACGATGTCGAAAATTGATTCATTTCTTCGTTGGAAAATCCCATTACCTTAGTAAATACCTTGCCACGAACATCCCTTGCTGTGTATGCTGCAAGTTTAGAAGAAAGAAATCCAACCAAAATACTAACAAGCATTGCAAGAACTGCAATTCCTAACATTTTAAATCCCATTTCTTTTAGATAATCCATCTGGTAATCATCCATGTTGATTCCCATTTTTTCATATTCAGTCATGACAAACTGCACTCCCATGGCATCTGCCATATAATCCGGATAATCTGTTAACCTCTCTTCGATGGAATTGGTCATCATTTGCCGTTGTTCATCCGGCAGAGACTGCAATACCTTTATAATATCTGCATCATTTTCCGGAATTCCCATCGCCTGCAACATCTGGACTTGCATTTGTTTGGCTTCCTCACTGTCTGAAGTAAAAAGATATACCATCATTTCTCCATTCAACATGGAATCTTCCAACTGATTAAGTTCTTCCCCTTTTAAATGATGTAAATCTGCTTCATAAATATCATCTTGTTTCTTATAATATGTATCTACAGTCTCCATCTGTTTTTCTGTCAAAAACATGGATAAATTACCATAGGTTTCTTCCGACATTTTCTCTGGAACAGAATACTCTACACCTTTGTTCTGAATACCAACATCCACAATATCTGATGTATAATCCGGTAATGTCAATTCACAAAATGCCTGTACCACAAGCAAAGCAAGAATTAAAATCATGACATACCATAATTTCTTTGCAAACTTTAATACTTTTAACACCAGTCATTCTCCTTTCAGCAATTCCTTTCTTTCTACCATTTTCATAATATGAAACAATTTCATTATTTTGTCAATGTGAAAAGGGGCAAAAAGATTGAATTTTCTATGAACTTTTGAAAAGAAAACACCAGAATTTGTTTAAAACAAATTCTGGTGTTTGCAATTGGTATTTGCATCTACGAAATGCTAACGATTATCTTTATAGACAACCTTTTTCTTATGTTTCTTTTCTATATACAGATTCGTATCTGCCTCATTGAGGATATGATCCAGATTAGAATCTTTTCCTAAAATAAATTCAGCCGTTCCCACACTCATATTCACATAATACGGTTTGTCGCTGGCATCATTCATTCTCTCTAATACAAAACGAATCCGCTGCCTGATTGCATCCGCAAAATTATCATGACTTACAATGGCAAATGCTGCGAACTCATCACCGCCCATTCTTGCCACAACATCTGATTGTCTGAAAGACTCCGTTAGTGCTTTTGCTATCAATTTCAAAGAAAAATCTCCCTCATCATGTCCAAATTCATCATTAATAATCTTCAGATTATCCATATCTGCATATACCGCAATGGCACGTTTACCATAGTTACGTTCATCGTCCATGATACCTTTGACTGTATCCAGAAAGCCTCGTCGGTTATAAATTGATGTGAGAGGATCCATACGACTCATTTCATCCAAAACCTTATTGTTGGCCATAGTCTTTGCAAGATTCTTCTCCAACTCTTTCTTAAGAATATTCTGTTTCTTGAGTATCTCTAATACTTCAATCGATACACTGACCTGACAGGCAATCTGTGATGCATATCGGAAATACTCCAACTCTGACTCTGTCAGCAATAATCCATACTGCTCTTCACCAGAAAACAGGGGCATTACCAACATATCAAATCTCCGGTCATGGGGCATAAATTTGCGTGAGAACACCGTATCCGGTTTGATTCTCATTTCTTTTCCTTTATATGTATGTATCTCCTCCTGATTGTGATATGCTTTCACATAAAACCGTTCAGGTTGTGTCCATACTTCCCCTTTGTGATGTACAATTCCCTGTCCATAGGTAAATATATAACTTGAAGGAAAACCCATTTTCCGAAACTTCTGGATCACTGACTCATATTTTTTCTTTTCCTCTCTTGAATATTGCAGCATATCTCTCGTAATATTCGTCAATACAACTTCAAATAATTTACTTCTTTTATCGGATATTAGTTTCTGTTTGGTAATGGAACTCATCAACTCCTGATTCGCTGCTGACATTGCCTGCAACAATCGTAATCGCTCCTGCTCTCCTGCAATTTTCTTACTGACATAACCATGTAACATATATCCAATGGACAAGAACTGGTTTAAGTCGATATAGCCATTGAAATAAGTCTGACTAAATACCATATACTGCGCAATAAATTCTTTTTTGTTCATATGAAGAATGCCTTCATCATCAGTTAAATGCAGATAGTATTCAAAATACTTCTCCACAACCTGTTTCATTTGAAGCTTCTCTTCACTTTCAAAATAGATATTAAAATACTTATCAAACATATCGTCAGCCAAGTGTTTGATTAAATTATCCTGCATTTTATCTGCCAGAATATCCACCGCCTTATCAACCACGGACATATCTCCACATCCACAGGACTCTCTAACAACCAATCTGGACTTAATAGACTGATGTATCTCTTTTCCTTTTATTACCTCGTCAATTTCTAACACAGCACGATATGCCAGTTCCTTTGCATCTGCCTTCACTGTTGTCAAATGCGGATCGAGCAACATAGCAGTGGGACTATCATCAAATCCTGTAATAAAAATATCCTTACCGGGTTTCAAACCGTGTCTCTTCATAACATTATATCCTGCAACTGCCATTTGATCGTTAGCAAATACCATGGCTTCTATATCCGGATGTCTTACCAGCAATTCCTCCACTGCATCTTCTGAATATTCCGAAAAATTCCCATATGCAATCCAGTCATCTCCAACTGCAAGGTTCTGATCCATCATCGTTTCCTTAAAAATAGCCAGCCGTTCTCTTGCATCCTGATTCGTATCGATGGGTCCGCTCACAAAACCGATTTTACTGCAATTGTGTTGCTCTATCAAATGCATAATCGCCTCTTTTAAGCCAATATTATTGTCGAAGCATGCATCCGAATACCCTTCTTCCTGTCCTGCTAACAAAATAACCGGAACATCACCAAACTGCCTCAAAAATTCCTTCTTCTTCGCAGCATCCAAAAAAGATGTAATCGTTCCATAGTCAATTAAGACTGCATCTATCTCTTCCGAAAGCGCGCAGGAACACAAAGTGCTATACTGGTATCGATAGCAATTGGCCTCCACATCATCAAAGTCTGCATCCAGAATCCCTACCGGAAGAATAAATAGATTGGCATCTAATTCTTTTGCTCCTAAAACAGCCCCTTCACAAACTGCATAGGAGAACTCATTTTCAACCATTGCAACAAGCAATGCAATATTCTTTCGTCTACCCATAACCTTATCTCCAGCATATATTATATCTTTTTACAACACCCCAAATATCATTGTTACATTTATCTTTTTGTATTGTACCATAATCACAACGAAAATTCTAGGTTATATTTCCCATTTTTCAAAAAAAGAACAGGTTTTTCATGCCTTCTGCATCATAAAACCTGTTCTTTTACTCTGTTTTATTCCTCTCTGATCTCAAAATTGTGTATCAGTTGTCGTATCATGGGATATAATTCTCTCTTAAGTTCCGGAAGTTCCACCGGTTGTTTATATAGGATGACATTATGTGCTGTGGCATTCACTAATTCCACGATCATAAACATAAGCATTTCTGAATTACGAAAATTACGTCCCGAATCAGCAAAAAGCTGCCTGATAAATAACACGGCTGTCTCACCGGACTCCGTTGGCATATTCTCTAATGCATGGGTAAAGATACCCCAACTCAGATTCTTGGAGATAAACTTGAGCAAAGTCTTGTTCTCATCTAATTGGTTCAGGATATTATCTGCCATAAATATGATCTGGTCTTCAAATTCTTCAATCTGACTTTCTACCAAAGCCTCTCTTGCCTTATCAAATATCTGTGCGGCTTTTTTACGAATCAGATAATCTCTCACATCATATTTATCTTTAAAATATAGATAAAATGTTCCTTTTGCAAGCTTTGCTTTGTTCATAATGTCCGCAATGGAGGTATCATTAATTCCATTTTGGATAAACAATGAAAAGGCGGAATCCACGATTGCATTCTTCTTTTTCTTTTTATTATCCTCAACTTTTCCCATAACGTACCTCCTGTTTCTTATAAATCGTTTTTGATTGTTTTATCTTATTTGCCTTTAATCTCCTCTGTCTGGAAAATGAATTTTACGGATCCATCCATATCATCTGCGATACCGGAAAATGTGTTATAATCATCCGCATCTTTTGTAATCGCCTTGAACCGGTCCATCACTGTCTTAATCTGATTATTATATTCACTTTGCAGCTTTCCGGTCCCCTCATCTTTGAACTGATTCATACCATCTAATAAGGTCACGGAACCATCCTGCAATTGCTTGACACCATCTGATACTTCCTTGGTCGCACCATTTAACTTGTTGGCTCCCTTTGATAATTTAGATGCTCCCTTTGATAACTGTTTTGCAGAAGAAGTCAGGGTTTTGGAATTGCTTGACAATGTCTTAATCCCCTCGGTCAGGGAAACACCACTTGCAGATAAGGCCGTGGCACCTGCTAATAATGACTCATTTGCAGCACTTAGCTGTTTCACTCCATCATAGAGATCCTTAACACCCCCTGTCACAGAAGCAATACCCGGTTTGATCTTATCTGCAGAACTCGCAACTAATGTATTACCACTTGTTACTAATGGAGCGAAGGATTCCGTAAAATCAATTTTCTTGGAAGCCACCTGTTCTCCCACACCCTTCACATATGCCATGTCCACCTGCTTTTGCGCTGTTGCTCCTCCTGCAATTGCTTTGTTAATTGCCTCATTCATTGCCACCTTTAATGCTGGTTTTACATCATCCGGCAAGCCTAATTGCTGCGCTAACGCATCCACCTGTGCATCGACATTGACAGCCTGCTTTGCCGCAGCAATTGCTGTATCCGTTGTGACTCCAGCCATTGTATCATTATAACCATTCACAATGGTTCCAACCTGCTCTGACACCTTACTATTCAAGGTTGCAGGAAGACCATTCACTGCATTCACATAAGTGGATAACCCATTATGGAACTCATCATATTGTGTCGGAAAATCCTTAACTCCATTATATAATTGAGAAACACCGTCGTCTACCTTTTTTTCGCCTTCAATATACTGACTTACTCCCGTTGTCAATTGATTTGTTCCCGTTACATACTGACTTGCTCCGGTTGTAAGCGTTGTTACACCATTTGTATATTGGGTAACTCCCTTTGATAACTTGCCTGCTCCATCCGACAAATTGGAAGCTCCCTTTTTCAAATCATTTACACCGCTTGCATAGGTCTTGAAATTATTTTGTAATGTGGTAAGGCCGTCCGACAAATCCGAAGAACCGGAAATCAGTTCATCGGTTGCCTCTGCTAAATCATTCACTGCATTTTCCAAATCATTGATGTCGCTGTTATCACCAAGATCAATATCGGAAAATTCACTGGAACTTGCCACCGTATAGATTGATCCCATATTAAAATCTTTTACTGTCGCCTCAATGGTTACGGTATCCCCTAATTTATCATCCATCTCCTTTCTCATATCATCTGAAAGATTCAGGCTGTCTGCAAGTCCCGGCATACCATATGCAACCAATATCTGGTTACTCCCCTCCGATACTAACTTGCCCTGATCAACCGTCACTCCGGAAAAGGTATCTACCGGAAGAATAACAGCAGATGCCATTAAAAATGGAGTATTCATCTCTACTTTTTTGCCATCCACTTCATCCTGAAAGGTTGCATTATTCTCATACTGTATCGTCATCTTAAGCTTACCACTCTTACCCGCCATATCCTTCACATCTACTTCTTTACCATCCATCTGATAAGAGATTTTAACACCAATCGGTGGTTTTTCATCCGTAGTTCCCTGATAATAGATATCTTTATTCTCTGCCTTCCAGATAAGTGTTCCGTTTGAACCCTGTGTGAATTCCTCATCCCCCTTAACATTCTTAATATCATTTAAGTTAGATACATCCTCAACATTTTTAGTACCTGTTACATTCTTCAGCCAATTAGAAACAGTTACCTCCGAAACATTACCGGTTGCATCCTGATTCACATATACTGTTTCTTCTTTCTCAACATTTGATGCCGCATAAGAAACATTTCCTGCTGTTGCGGCAAGGCTTAATACCATGGCTGCACTAAGTGTAACTGCACAAGTCTTTTTTAAATATCTCATAACAATTCCTCCTTTAAATCCTTTCACAAAAAACTATTCTTCTCTACTTTTCTGACGCCTGTTTTCCAATGGGAATATGACGTAACTTCCAGGTTGTCTTGCATATAATCGGATCAAGCAGCCACAACATGGCAGGCAAAATGCAGATAACAACTAAAACACTGATAATTGCACCGCGTGCAAGTAAAGTACAAATAGAACCAATCATATCAATACTGGAATACAATGTAATGCCAAAAGTTGCCGCAAAGAAACAGGAACCACTAATGATAATAGACTTAATGGATGCTTTATGTGCAATGGATATTGCTGCCTTCTTATCTTTACCATTTAATCGTTCTTTATGATAACGGCTAGTCATTAATATGGCATAATCAACCGTCGCACCCAACTGTATACTTCCGATTACAATACTTGCCACAAACACAAGCGGTGTATGTGTATAATACGGAACGGACATATTCAGGAAAATTGCAAATTCAATTACCGCCACTAAAATAACCGGAAGGGAAATGGACTTAAAAGTAATCATAATAATCAGGAAGATTGCAATAATGGATAGATAATTAACATTCTTCAGATCCACATTCGTTACATCCATCAGATCCTTTGTAAGTGGTGCTTCCCCTATTACCATTGCGTTTTTATCCACACCTTTTACAATTTTATTCAGGTCGTCAATCTGCTTATTTACCTCATCAGATGCCGTCTTATAATTAGAACATACAAACATCAATTCATAATTGTCACTAGAAAGCAACTCTTTTATATCCTTCGGTACCATTGATTCCGGAACACTCACACCTAATACGGAATTCATACCGACTACCCACTTTACGCCATCTACATCTTCCATATCTTTAATTGCCTGTGCCTTCGACTTTGCATCCAGATCAGACGGCAGCATCACAATATGCATAACATTCATATGAAACTCGTCTTCCAATTTTTTATTAGCAACTGTTGAGGGAATCGTATCCGGCAGACCCTTATCTAAATTATAATAAATGGTAACATGATTATTTCCATACGCTGCCGGTATAATACCAATCACAAATACCAACAATGCAATCCATCTGCCTTTTATAATCCAGTCTGATGTTCGATGAAATGACGGTAACAACTCCTTATGCGACCATCTTTCAATCCATTTATCGAATACAAGGATCAGACAAGGTAACAAAGTAACACAAACGATTACGCCGATTATAACACCCTTCGACATTACAATTCCAAGATCCCTGCCTAATGCAAATGTCATTGCACACAAAGCTGCAAATCCGGCAACGGTTGTAAGAGAACTTCCACATACCGAAACAAACGTATTGGAAATTGCATGTGCCATGGCTCTTTCCTTATCATCCGGAAATCTTTGTTTATTTGCACGATAACTTTCCAGAAGGAAAATGGAGTAATCCATCGTCACACCTAATTGTAACACTGCCGTTAATGCAGTGGTAATATAACTGGTCTCACCAAGGAAATAATTACTTCCTAAGTTGTATAACACTGCAAGGCCAATACCACTAAGGAAAATAAATGGTGTCAGGAAAGAATCCATTGTAATCATAAGTACAATCAAAGTAAAGACCGCTGCAATCACCACATAAATCGGAATCTCGGAAAGTGCTAAATTCTTAATATCTGTAACCAATGCCGTCATACCGGAAATAAAACATTTCTCACTGACAATCTTTCTAAGTTCCGTAACTGCCTGCATAGAATTATCTGCCGATGTTGTATCATCAAACAATACAATCAACATTGTCGCATCTCCATTAAACAAGGTTTCCTGTATCTCCTGCGGCAGCATTTCTTTTGGAACTGAAATGTCCATGATGCTGTCATACCAGATGACGTCACTGACATGATCAACCTTCTTAATATCCTCCTCTAAGGCTGACACATCTTTCATTTCCATATTCTCCACTACTACCATGGAAAAGGCACCCATACCAAATTCATCCACCATAATATCCTGTCCGGCTACAGTCTCTAATGAATCTGGTAAGTAGCTTAGCAAATCATAATTGGTTCTTGTTTTTGCCATTCCTATAAAAGATGGAATAATAAGCAAAATACTTAAGATTATGATAAATGCTTTGTGCTTTGTAATCCATTTACTTACTGCTATCATCCTTATCTCTCCTTTCAAAAATGACCATTGTTCATTTTTCTAAAGAAAATATACTACATAAATGACCATTGGTCAATATCTCTTTTTATATTTCACATTTTATTCACATTTTATAGAAACGCATCCATAGCGGAGCGTTTTTACTTTATAAGAAACGAGAAGTTTTCTATAAAAAAAGAGACCACGTATAAAACGTGATCTCTTTATAAATTATCTGTATGAAAGATCCAAATATAATTGCCTGATTAGTCATTAAAGAATTCATCAAAGAACTCATCCGGTGTCATTTCATTATTGTATTGCGGATTCTGTTCTGTACTCTGCTCTGTTTTCTTCTCCTTCGAATCATTTGGCATATCTTTCTTAGCACCTAATGTTACTTTCAAAGTGACTTCTTTGTATTCACCTTTTTCATTGCTTCGCTGGACAACCATCTCTACTTCTTCGCCAGCCTTTTTATTGGTCAGGATATTCTGTAAAGTCTCCATACTGCCTACTTCTCTATCCGCAAACTTTGTAATAATATCTCCTGCTTTCAATCCGCACTGATCTGCCGGAGAATCTTCTACAATCTTAGATACATATACACCTGTTGGCATATTAAAGTTCTTTGCATATTCATCTGTAATATCATTACCCTGAATACCAAGATACCCCTGTTCGCTTTCTTCAATAACTTCCTGATTCATCAAATCATTGATGATGGGAATTGCGGTGGAAATTGGAATTGCATATCCCATACCTTCCACAGTGCTATCTACATACTTAACAGTATTGATACCAATCACCTCTCCATTGGCATTCAACAATGCACCACCACTATTACCTGGATTAATGGCCGCATCTGTCTGTAGCATCTTCATCGTCTTATCTTCGGTGTCAACTTCACGGTCAAGGGCACTGATATGCCCCACTGTTACCGATTGTCCATATCCTAATGCATTACCGATTGCAATGGCTGTTTCTCCTAATTTTAGATCATCGGAGGAGCCAAGTGCTGCAACCTTAATCTTTGAAAGCGTATCCGATTCCATATCCGATGTCTTGATTTCAAGCACTGCCAAATCTGCCGAAGAATCTGAGCCCTTTACTGTTGCAGCAGAAGCAGTCTCATCGCAAAATGCAACTGTAATCTCCTTTGCGCCCTCAATAACATGGTTATTGGTTGCTACTAAAATCGTATCATCTGTCTGCCCAATGATAATTCCCGAACCAGATCCCTGTACCTCCTGTTCATAGGACTGGAACCAGGATCTTACCGTCTGTACAGATGTATTTGTGATAGACACCATAGACGGCATCACATTCTCAACTACAGTAGATACATCATCCTCACCAGAAGATTTCACACCGGAATCTGTTGTTGTAACTGTGGAAATCTCCGCTGTCTTCTTTGTATCATTACCAAGTACCTGATTGCCTACCGCATTGACGCCAACCATAACACCTCCTGCAACCAATCCGAATACTGCTGCAGATCCAATCAATAATCCAGCTTTCTTTAATTTCCCGGAAGAAGGTTTTTTCTCTTTTCTGGCCTTCTTAGCCTTTTCTTTCTTCTTCTGGCTATCTGCTGCCGCATCACCAAAATCATTTCCTGTATAGATTCCCTGTCCATATACGTTGCCCTGACTATAAGGATTGGTTCCAGATGACTGATAAGTATTATGTTGCTGATTATATGCCTGACTATTATTATATCCTGCTGACTGCTGGGCTCCAGCTGTATCACCGCCGGCTACTTTACCAGATATATCTTCCCTACCAAAGGGACTCTCATTTCTACCATAATGATACGTAGAATCCATGTTATTCTGATTCATATTATTGTTCTCGTTTTCCATGACTAAGACCTGCCTTTCGCAAATGTATTCCTCTTAGATAACCTAATCTGTTATCCTATGTTTGTTATACTAACAGTGTTTTGTGACTAAAATGTGACAAACCTGTTGCAAAACTGTGATATCAAAACATAACTAATAATCCTCTTCTATCACGCGAAAATCCAGATAATCAAATTCAATCTGCTCGACAAAACTATCCTGTGTAAATCTTGTCCTGGAATATTGAATGAAGTCCTGCTGATTCACCGGTAACCAGATTGGCTTTGCCAGATCAAAAGCATAGCAGATATCCTCTAATGCCTGATATACTTTCTTTGTTCTCGACATATTATAATCATCCACTTCTGCAACCATATCTTTCACCAAATGATTATTCTTTATAATCCGGCCCCATATTCTCATAGCAACTCTCCTTTTCATTGACATAATAAAGTAGGCGTTTGCGAAACTCCTGAAAATGCATATTAAGTTGTGCAGATTTGACAAGTATCCTAAGCAGGTGCTTTGAGACCGCCGGTACTTAACGAGTGTGAAACACGAGTTTAGTACCGCTGCGCGGCGAGAGCAGCGCAAGCGTGCCTGTAAGGATATTGTCAAATTGCACAACGTTTATAGAAGAAACAGGCGTTTCGCAATTGCCTAGACATAATAAAGAGCTGTTACACTTCTGACATGTAGCAGCTCTTTCCATCATTTCAAGAACGCCTCTCAAATGATAACCATATCAAATCTTTTCGCCCCAGTCATCATCATATTCTTCTGATGATTCGGATTCTTCTTCCTCATCATCCGGCATTTCTTCCTCCCACATTTCGTCGTCCATCGTCGCCTCAGCCATAAGACTTTCCGGACTTGGCGGCGTGAAGCCTCCTGCCTCTGCCGCTAAAGCTTCCGGACTTGGCGGCGTGAAACCTCCTGCCTCTGCCGCTAGAGCTTCCGGACTTGGCGGCGTGAAACCTCCTGCCTCTGCCGCTAGAGCTTCCGGACTTGGCGGTGTGAAACCTCCTGTTTCCGGCACCTGAGATGTACTGGTATTCTCCATCTCTTCCATCTGGCTTAAACTTCCGATAATCTCCGCAATCTCATTCAACTCACCAATAACATCGCCTAAATCTTCTAAGTTGCATTCGCTCAATTCTGCAGACGACTGTGCATTAGCAGCAATCTCTTCACTGGCAGCCTGTTGATTGGCAAGGCTATCAATAATAACGGTATTACTTTCCTGTAAATTATTACTAAGCTCATCCAAGCTTGTCATATTATTATGTAATACATCAACTACTCCCGCAATACTCTGAAAAGCGCCTGTTACGTGGTTGATATCTTCAGCCTGTGCCTCAGAAGCCCGTACGGAATTCATAACCAATTCTGATGTCTGATCTGCTAACTTGGTTACCCCCTGCAACAAATCGGTGATCTTGTCAATAGACTGCTTGGTATTATCTGCAAGCTTACGAATCTCATCTGCAACAACAGAAAATCCTCTTCCTGCTTCTCCTGCTCTAGCCGCCTCAATGGATGCATTCAATGCCAGTAAATTAGTCTGAGATGATACCTGGTAAATAATCTGTGTAATCTCTTCGGCAGAATTAATCTTCTCCTGTAACTCCTGGGCAACTTCCGTCACCTGCTGATTCGCCACTGCAATCGCATCTGATTTCTCCTTGAGCTGTGTTACCAGCTTACCTCCCTGTTCTGTTGCATTAACTGCTTCATTTGTTGATTCCAATGTATGATTCTTAACACTAATCAGATTATCAATAATATTACCAATCTGAGCCGTCATATCTGTCTGGCTCTCCATATTCTTAACTGTCTCTGTAACTCCGGAAGAAATGGCATCTACACTTCTTGCAACCTCATCTGTTGCATCATGAAAACTGTCCAGCTTAGACTGTAATAATTCAATATGCTGATTCCCCTTCTCCACTACATTCACCATGTTCTGGGTAACTTCTTCCTGATACATCAAATGATATTTGATCTCCTGTTGGTCCGTCTCCTGTTCTCTTACTACGTTCTCTGCCGTCTGATATAGACAAAAGGACATGATCACAAATAGTATAGTTGCTGCAATCCATGCACCACCTATCGATGCATTACCTGTAGCAAACATCGCAATTGCTTTGATTAACATAATCACATCAATTACACCTGCACACATAGCACTGTACATGGTATCTAAATATAACATACTTACAACAATGATGGCACAAAACGGAAGCATATTATATATATTGCCGTGATTAAACACCGAAATGGCAGATACTAATATATAACCACCCCCCACAATAAAACGGATCAGTGGGCTATCCGACATCTTCAGATACATAAACACACAACCCACAATCAATGCAACACATAATACAATCTGTGCAGTCAGAAATCCCATGCTAATGGTTTGTGCTTTTCCAACAATTGACAGAATCAATCGTACAACTGTCAGTACAATCACCATCTTTAATACGGTTTCATTTTTTCTGGTAAGTCTCATTGTATTTTCCATAAGCAATCCCTCTTTATTCTTCTATCATTCTGGCAGACTAACACCTGCTTAACATCTCTGAGGTCTATTATATCATTAAGGCTAAAAAGAATCTACCAACTCTTATCAATTCCATTGCACAAAAAAAAGGAAGAACTTTCGTACAATATTACCAATAATTCTTCCTTTTTCGATTCTTCCTTAATTCAATTGTACAAAAATATCCACTGACCTTTATTCGGCATCTTCCCTAGCCACTGCCAGCATCAATTTAATACGATTCTCCTGATTCACCTTCGTTGCACCGGGATCGTAATCTATTGGCACAATATTGGCCTTTGGATAAATCTCTTTCACCTTACGGATCATTCCTTTTCCAACAATATGGTTTGGCAGGCATCCAAACGGCTGTGCACAGATGATATTACCATATCCACTTTCTGCCAGTTCAAGCATCTCTGCGGTTAAAAGCCATCCCTCACCCATTTTATTGCCTAAACCAACCACTCCTGTAATCAGTTCCTTAATATGTGCATATCTAGATGGTGGAAGAAATTCACTGTTTTCGGAAACGGACTCATATAACATCTTTTCCAACATTTCACAGTACTTCATCAACACCTGTACCACTTTTTTCTTTGCGGGATTGCCACCATACAGGTTAATATCCTCAATTCGGTTGTCAATCTTAAACATCATAAATCCCATAATTCCCGGAACCATAACCTCACAATCCTGATCCACTAAAAAGTTTTCGAGATCATTATTGGCCATAGAAGAATATTTCACGTATATCTCCCCAACCACACCAACTTTTGTCTTCGGAACTTTATTGACCGGAATCTTTGTGAAATCCTCAACAATGGCTTTCATGTTCTGTTTCATACCCTTTGGCGTGTAACCCTTTCTTTGCCGGAACTGGTTTGACAGATTCTTAACCCATTTATCAATCAAAGCATCCGCATCGCCTTTATTTACCTCATACGAACGTACCTGATTCTTAAGCAGCATAAACAAATCCCCATAGGTCAGACCAATCAATGCCTGATAAATCATCTCCAAGGTTAAATGAAAACCACTATTGCTCTCTAAGCCGGATAAATTAAGAGAAATAACCGGAATATGACCAAGTCCCGCCTTGACTAAAGCCTTCCTCAGAAGATGAATATAATTTGAGGCACGACATCCACCACCTGTCTGAGTAATCATCAGCGCAACCTTATTCACATCGTATTTACCACTTTGCAATGCACAGATCATCTGTCCAATTACAAGCAATGCCGGATAACAGGTATCATTATGAACATATTTCAGACCGGTATCCACTACCTTACGTCCCGTATTCTTCAAAAGACCAACCCGATATCCGTGCAGGGTAAATACATTACGCAGCAACTTGAAATGTACCGGCAGCATATCCGGAATCAAAATTGTATAATCTTTACGCATCTCTTTTGTAAATTCAACACGTTCTCCGGTTGCTGTATCTGCCTGTAAGATATCATTCTCTTCGTTCATTTTCGTTGTATTACTCACGTTACCTTGCTCCTTTCTGACCGGTTGCAGCAAATAAGCTTCGTAATCGAATCTTTACTGCACCAAGGTTCGTTATCTCATCAATCTTAATCTGTGTATATATCTTATCTTTCTCTTCCAGAATGCGGCGAACTTCATCCGTTGTAATGGCATCCACACCACATCCAAAGGATACCAACTGTACCAGGTTAAGATTCGGATCCTGTTGATCTGCCACATACTGAGCCGCCGCATACATTCTCGAATGATATGTCCACTGATTAAGCACCTTTGTATTCACATGTGGTGCCATGTCTGCTACGGAATCCTCTGTCACCACAACTGCACCTAAGTCACAGATCAGTTTGTTGATGCCATGATTGATCTCCGGGTCCAAATGATATGGTCGTCCGGCTAATACGATAACCGGCTTACCCTCGCGTTTTGCAATACGAAGATACTTTCTACCTTCCATTCGAACCAATCGCATATGTTTTTCGTGCTCTTCATATGCGTAATTACAAGCCATTGCAACATCTGAAAATTTCATTTTTCCAAAATATTTTTCCAACACTGCATGAAATTTCTTTGTGAAATCCTTTCTTCTATGAATTCCAAGATATTCATATATGAATTTCACATTTTTTAATTCTTTCACATTTGCCTCTAATACTTCCGGATAATATGCAACAACCGGACAATTATAATGATTATCCCCTAAGCCCTCATCAAAATTATAACTGAGACAAGGATAAAAGATTGCATCTACATTCTCTTTCAGCAATGCCTCTATATGTCCATGCATTAACTTTGCCGGAAAACATACCGTATCCGAAGGAATTGTATGTTGGCCGCTTAAATATAAACTTCTTGAGGAATTCGGCGATGTCACAACATTAAAACCTAATCCGGTAAATAATGTGTACCAAAACGGGAGCAATTCATACATATTCAGTCCCATTGGAATCCCGATGGTTCCCCTTGATTGTTCTTTTGGAATATTGGAATGTCTATACTCATCTAATAACTGTAACTTATATGCATACAGATCATACTGCGGTCCCTTTGCCTTTTTGGCTGTTGGCTTATCACAACGGTTACCGCTTATAAATTTTCTTCCATTATCAAATGTATTAATTGTTAATTTACAATGATTACTACATCCATTGCAAGTTGTCATTGTAATCTCGTGCTTAAACTGCGCTAAGCTTTGGGCATCTAAAATGGTACTCTTTCCCGTACTATTCTGCTGAGCATACAATGCTGCTCCATATGCCCCCATAATTCCCGCCATCTCCGGTCTTACTACATCATGTCCAATCTCCTGTTCAAATGCACGAAGCACAGCATTATTAAGGAATGTTCCACCCTGAACAACAATATGTTCTCCTAACTGTTTGGCAGAAGCTGCACGAATTACTTTGTATAGCGCATTCTTTACCACGGAAATGGAAAGACCCGCAGAAATATTCTCAATAGAAGCCCCATCTTTCTGAGCCTGCTTTACGGAAGAGTTCATAAATACCGTACAGCGAGAGCCTAGGTCAACCGGCTTATCTGCAAACAAACCAAGTTTTGCAAATTCATCAATCTTATATCCTAACGCTCCTGCAAATGTCTGTAAAAAGGAGCCACAACCAGAAGAACACGCCTCATTTAAGAAAATGTTGTCAATGGCATTATTGCGTATCTGGAAACATTTAATATCCTGTCCCCCGATGTCGATAATAAAGTCAACATCCGGCTGGAATTTTTTTGCCGCCGTAAAATGAGCAATAGTCTCTACAATACCAAAATCCACGCCAAATGCGTTCATGATCATTTCTTCGCCATATCCGGTTACTGCTGAAGCCTCAATATGAATATCCGGATATTTCTCGTATAATTTCTCCAGAAATTCTTTAATGATAGGAATTGGATTTCCTCCATTCGGAAGATATTCCGAACAAAGAATATTGGCATTCTCATCTGTTACCACAGCCTTTACCGTTGTGGAACCTGCATCAATACCAAGATATGCATGTCCGGTAAGAGTATCTACCTTCTGAATATGATCTGAATCCTTCTTATGCCGTGCAATAAATTCATCATATTCCTCCTGTGAGGTGAACAATGGTTTGCAGCTTGCATAACCTCCTGTTGCTGTATATGTATCAATCTTCGTAATCAGTTCATCAATCGAAAAAATCTTAGTATCTTTCTTAAGTGCTGCACCCATGGCAACAAAATACAGAGAATTCTCAGGAGCAATTCCTTCTAACTTAAGAGTTGTATCAAACGCTTTTCGAAGTTCAGATAAGAATGTCAGCGGGCCTCCTAAATATACAACTTTGCCTGTGATCTCACGTCCCTGTGCCAGACCGGCAATGGTCTGATTCACAACCGCATAGAAGATGCTGGCTGAGATATCATTCTTCTGCGCCCCCTGATTCAAAAGCGGCTGCACATCTGACTTGGCAAACACACCACAACGGCTGGCAATTGTATATATCTTCTCATAATGTTTGGCTGCCTCATTCATCTGTCCGGCTTCCATATTCAAAAGAGTTGCCATCTGATCAATAAATGCTCCTGTACCACCTGCACAGGAACCATTCATACGAACTTCCAATCCTTCTGTCAAAAATAAAATCTTTGCATCCTCTCCACCTAATTCAATGACAACATCCGTACCGGGAATCATCTTATTCACTGCAACTCTTGTCGCATATACTTCCTGCTCAAATGGAATTCCTAATGCATCTGCAATACCCATTCCTGCCGATCCCGAAATAGTAAGACTCATATTCTTATCATCGGGAAATTTCTGCTTAATATCCTGAAGCATCGCTACCGTTTTACCGGTAATCTGAGAAAAATGCCTCTGATAATCCTTATACACAATCTGGTCTTTGTCATCTAGTACAACACACTTTAATGTAGTCGAGCCTACATCTAATCCAATTCTCATTGTGACACCTCTTTTTCCTTCGTTCCTCTGTCTGTGAACTCTCCCTTTCCTACATCTGCATGAAATTATAACAGATTATAAGCACGAACATTTTAACACAATTTATAATGTTATGCCAGCCTTTCTTTTGAATGGTATTTTATTCAACATTTGTGTCTATTTTGTGCTTTTTCTTCTTTTTTCCATAAAAACTTTCATAAATGCACGGAACCACTGCCAAAGTAAGCACTGTTCCATAAATCAATCCACCAATTACCACCAGCGCCATTGGTTGTGCCATATCAGAACCCATGCCGATTCCCATAGCCATTGTCGACAAACCAAGAATTGTTGTGAGTGCTGTCATAACGATGGGACGCAAACGATTTCTACCTGTTAATACAATGGCATCCCGAATCTCCATTCCACCTTCCCGCAATTGATTAACGCTGTCCACAAATACAATACCGTTATTGACAATAACACCACAAAGCATAACCATACCAATCATGGCAATAATACTGACATCCTTTCCCGTCAGGTACAATGCAGCAAATCCACCGGTAAAGGCAAGGGGAATGGTAAACATGATAATAAATGGTCCCTTTAGTGACTGGAACTGTGCAACCATGATCAGATACATGAACAAAATCGCCAATATAAGCATCAAAATCACCTGCTCCATTGCCTCCATAACTGTTTCATTTTCTCCATTGTAATCAATACGATATCCATCCGGAAGCTCAATCTTTGCTAATGCCTTCTTCACATCACCCGAAACTGCTGTGGTTGTATAACCATCTTTAACCTTAGCAGAAATAGAAATATATCGATTCTGGTTCAAACGGTTAATCGTTGCCAGGGAATTCGCATCCTGTACATCCGCAATACTTCCTACCTTCACCTTCTTCTTTTCTTCGCCCTTTGTTCCTTCTATCTCAATATTCTCCACATCACGTAATGTATAAGCTTCCTGTTCCTCATCTGATACATACACCGGGTAGTCTTTCGATGTAGTGCTTAGCGTTGTTGCGGAACTGCTCTCCTTTAACTTTTCCTGTACTGCCTGATATACCTGTGCAACAGTTAGTCCATAACCGGCAGCCTTGTCCTTATCGACAACCAAACGATATTCCGGAGTCGCATCTGTAATTCCATTATCAATCTCCGTAAGCCCTTTGATATCACCAAGTTTATCCCCAATAACAGCTGCTAATCTCTGTAATTCATCCAGATCCTTACCTTTGACCTGAACAACAATTCCTTCTGTCATCATACTGCTCATATCCATGTTTGATGCAGAAACCGATATCTCACAGTCATAATCTTGGGTCTTTTCTAAGATCATATTGGCAATCTCATCATTGGTATGCTTCTTATCTTCCTTACATTCTATATAATAACTAACGCTATCAAAAGAATCATCCGAACCTAAGCCAATCATAGACATGGAGTTCCCACCTACCATGGCACCTATTGTCTCGATGTCCGGAATCTCCAGGACGGAATCTATCACTTTGTCAGATAACTCAGCCGTCTCCTGTAAAGTCTTTGTCTCTTCCGGCATCGTAAGTGTCATGGACATCTGTGTTGAATCCATAGCCGGGAAGAACGAAAAACCTCTGCCAAGAGAAAGTACTGCAGATAATACCAATAACCCAACCACACCGATCATCACAATTGCCTTGTGATCAAGGATTACCGGTAATTTTGAAGCATAAAAATCACTAATTCTTTCTATTGTCTTATTCTTCTTTTCTGATACATGTTCAAATGTTTTTGATGCCACCATTGGTACAAAGGTAACCGCAACGATCAGACTGGCAAGCAGCGAATATGCAATGGTAAGACCCATATCTGTGAATAACTGCTTTGTGATTCCGGTTGTAAACACAATTGGAAGAAATACACATACAGTGGTAAGTGTTGATGCCGTAATGGCACCTGTCATCTGTTTTGCACCCTCAATGGCCGCATCCTTTACAGGATATCCTTCATTTCTCAATCGGTATATATTCTCGATAACGACAATGGAGTTATCCACCAGCATACCGACACCAAGTGCCAGACCCGATAAGGAAATCACATTCAATGTTATTCCGCTAAAATACATCAGCACAATAGCAAATACAACAGAAACCGGTATCGACACTGCAATAATACCTGTAGGGCGGATATCCTTTAAGAAGAAAAACAAAATGATAACTGCCAGGATTGCTCCATATACCAGATTACTTAATACAGAGTCCACCACAAGATCAATATACATTCCCTGATCCATTAATGTCGTGAAGGTAACTTTATCATCACTCTTACTCAACTCTTCAAATTTATCACTAATCCGGTCAGATACTTCCTTAGTGGAATACTCATTCTGCTTGGCAATGGATAGGATAACACCCGGATTCCCATTGACCCTTGTATATATTTTATCACTGTTATCTACCGCTAATACATCTGCAACGTCGGATAACCGGATCGGATCCACATCGTCCATCCCCATATCCAACAATACAAAATCTGAAAGACTATCCACATCGTCAAACTTATCACCGACACGGACTAAATAATCAACATCATCCTCCGTCACATATCCCGCCGGATAATCAAAATTCTGTGCCGTCAGAATCCCTTCGATCATGGAAACGGTAATAATATTATCTAAATCCGCACTATCATATGCCGTATCCTCTGCTTCATCCAGACTTTCTTCCTGCTCTGCAATCTTTTGCTCTCCCTGTTCTAACTGTACCTGTGCCTGAGTCATCTTGCTATTCGTTTCGCTTTCTTTTTCTTTCAGTTCCGAATAGCCATCATCTACTTTCTCTTTCCCTTTTGTAATCTTTGCTTGTGCTTTTTTTAGTTTTGCTTTTTGATTCGCAATCTCTGTAAGTCCGGCATCTATTTGTGCTTTACTTGTCTGCAGATATGTAATATAACCGGGAAGTGATGTAAATGTAAGGGCTTGTCCATTCTGATCCTTTTGGGATGCAATCTGTGATTCCATCGCAGCAATTGCAGAATTTATCGCCTCAAGCTGTGCTTTGCTTGCAACATCTTCCGGATTGGCTGTCACAGCAGCTGTCAACTGGGCTTGCTGGGTCGTTAATGTCTGATAGCTTGTAAGAACCTCCTGTAATGATGTGATTCCCTGTTCTAAGTCGGTTTTCTGCTGTTTTATATTCTTCTCTTCTTCCTCTAACTGCTTTTGAGCCGACTGTATATCTTTCTCCGATGTCAGCAATTCATATTTCGTATCATTTATCTGAATCTGTGCCTTTGCAAACTGCTCACTGGCTGTCTTTTGTCCACTTGCAAGTTGGCTCTTACCATTGCTAATCTCATTCTTACCATCATTTAGTGCCTGTTTTGCATCTGCAAATTTCTTGTCTAATGCCTCTTTCACTTTCTGATTGGCTTCTTCCACCTTATCCTTACGAATAATAACCTGGACAGATTCTTCAACCGTACCCATTGTTGTAACAGATGCAACACCTTCTAAACCTTCAATAGATGGCGATAGCGTATTCTCTACATAATCACTTAATGCAACAATATCCGATCCTTCTAAATCTACTGCTGACACCATAACCGGCATCATATTCGGATTCAGTTTCATAATCATGGGATTCCCTACAGAATCGTCAAAAAATCCGCTCACCTGATCAAGTTTTTCTCTCATATCAATGGTTGCAGTATCCATATTGGTATCCGAATTAAATTCCAGCATAACCATAGAATAATTCTCCGAAGACATGGACTGAATATTTTCTATATTATCAATGGTTGCAATGGCCTGTTCTATGGGCTTCGTTACTGCTGTTTCCACTGCTTCCGGACTGGCACCGGGATAGGTTGTGATAACGACTGCATATGGTAATTCCATATCCGGCAGCAGATCAACCGTCATTTTGGTATAAGCTACTACACCAAGAATGATGACAAGAATAATCCCTACAATTATTGTATACGCTTTCTTAACACTGAATTTTGCTATCATTATCTAACTATTCCTTTCTTATAGTATCCGGGTGTTTAAATGCTGTTGGAAAGGTTGCACTTCCTAATAGATGTGCGACTTCCTCCCTTCCATTGATGATGGTTTCTCCAATCATCGTTACTTTCTGATTATCATATTTTAATGTTGTATGCTGATATTGCATCTTGCCATCCCGGTAAAACAACATATTCATATGCATGTAATGGTTGGAACGATACACATAGGAAATATCGACCTGGCCATCCTCATAAGCACTTTTCACTTCATTCAGAATATCCTGCGCCCCATCAAATTCTAAAAACTGTTCCTCTGCAATAGGGATTCCGCCATATTCTTTAAAGCCTTCGTCCGGATTATAATACAGATAATACTCACAATAATCCGTCTCTTCTCCACCCTCACTATATACCCGTAGTATCAGGTTCTTTCCTGTATCCTTCATCAGATATCCTTTTCCTGATACAATGGATTGTGTCACTTGATTCTTATTATCTAAAGTGTACACAAGCGTATTTTTTCTGTCGTTTTCTAAACGATGCAGCAATAAATACGTTTTTGTTGAAAAATCCAGAACCTCCACTGACAACGTATCATCTTCTGTGAAGTTATCTGCTACCAGTTCACATCCCGATGCATGCATATACCACAGTTTGTATCCGTCGGAGTCCGTCAATACAAATGCTTCGTGCATTCCATCCTTGTTATAATCACCATATTGAAAATCCATCACCTCTTCGTTATTTTTCTCTTCAAACATCGTAAACAGATCTCCTCTTGAAAAATCTGTCTTTTCCTGTATTTTACTATTCTCCGTTGTATCCAACATAATCCGGATATCTTTATTCTGCGAATCCGTGACATACTCCTTTGGGCGGTTACAACCGCCAATAAACAGCGCAGTTCCTGCTATCAACACCAGAAATATCTTCTTATGCATAGGTACCCTCCTATCCAGTTGAAAAAATCACATCTCCCTGTTCTATTCTGACACGCGCCGCTGTAGCCTCCGTAAGCTTCTTACAGACACGTTCTACATCATCCACAAAAATCTCTATCTTAAGTATTACATCCTGCCCATATTCACTATCCATAACCGGAATATTCTCATTTCCCAATAAATACTGTATCTTTCCTAAATCTGTATAATTAGTTGTGAGTATGGTTGGCACAACCAGACGCTTTGTAATCACATCTGTTGCTGCAATACATGCCTTTGATGCTTCTGTATACGCCCGGACAAGTCCCCCGGTTCCAAGTAACGTTCCACCAAAATATCTTGTCACCACAATACAGACATCACATAACGCATTGCCTGTAATCACTTCTAAAATCGGCTTGCCCGCCGTTCCACCAGGTTCCCCATCATCCGAAAAGCGCAATGTTTTCTGTTGTCCATCAACACAATATGCATAACAGTTATGTCTGGCATCAAAATGTTTCTTTCTTATCTCATTCACAAATGCCACCGCTTCTTCTTCCGTCTCCGTATGGCGTACATATCCGATAAATCTTGATTTCTTCTCTATGATCTCATCCGAACCCGGTTCTAATATCGTTTTATATTCCTTAATCATCTACAGCCCTCTTATTGCTCAATTTTGCACTATTTCCTATCATAACAAATTTTCCGTTCAAATTCTATACTTGATTGAATAAAGATAGCTTTTTGTGTCCATGTTTGATATAATGAATAAAAAATTGTTTATTTACGAAGACTTCTCGGAGGCATATATGAACTATTCAAAGAAAACTACCCAAAAAAAGCAAAAGAAACTGGTATCAAAGCATACCAAAAATAAGAATAAAATATCCTACTTATTATACAAAACCTTCATTTTTCTGTTTTTATTTGTTGTTATTGCCTGTCTGGGTGCGGGAATCGGCATGATCAAGTCCATCATCGATAATGCACCAGACATTGCTGATATCAAAGAAAGCGTACAATTAGAAGGTTTTCAGACCACCATCTATAATCAGGACAACCAAGAGATTACAACCCTTTCCACCGCAAATTCCAATCGTATCTATGTAGAATACAAAGATATTCCACAGAATCTGATCAATGCATTTGTTGCAATTGAGGACGAGCGTTTCTGGGAACATAACGGCATTGACGCAAAGGGTATTTTACGTGCTTTTTTTGTGGGTGTGAAGAATCACAATTTCTCTGAAGGTGCTTCTACCATCACGCAACAGTTGATCAAGAACCAGATTTTCAATGTGGGGCTCAATGAATCTACTTTTATGGATTCCCTAAAGCGTAAGATCCAGGAACAATATTTAGCAATCGAGTTAGAGAAGCAGGTGGACAAGAAAGATATCTTAGAACTATACTTAAATGCCATTTATCTAGGTCAGGGTGCCAATGGAATCCAGACTGCATCTGAAACATATTTTGGCAAAGAGAATCTGAACGAACTGACACTATCTGAGTGTGCCGTTATTGCAGCCATCACCCAGAGCCCTACATTATATGATCCTGCTGTATATCCGGAGAATAATCAGACACGCAAGAATATCGTTTTACAGAAAATGTTGGAACAGGGAATGATTACCCAGTCCGAATATGATAATGCAATGGCAGATGATGTCTATGCACGGATTTCTTTGGATCAGAAAGATAATAACAATAACAAAAGCTATAATTCTTACTATATTGATACTGTTATCAAAACACTTACCAATCAATTAGTGGATGAACTGAATTATACGGAGACCCAGGCATATAATGCCATCTATTCCGGTGGATTAAGTATCTACATCAACCAGGACGATACCATTCAAAAGATATGTGATGAAGAGATCAACAACTCAGACAACTACCCTGCAACCACAAGTGTTGCCTTGAATTATGCATTAACATTATCCAACCCAAAGAATGGGGACTTATACAATTATTCCAGCAATGATCTGCTGAATTATTACAAAGAGAAGACCGAGAATTCCAAATACAATCTAATCTACTCCAGTGAAGACACTGCCCGCGCTGCAGCAGATGAATTCAAAGCAGCCATGATAGAAAAGACCGGTTATAAAGAATTAGCGGAATCTTTCTCAACCACTATCCAGCCTCAAAGTTCTTTTGTGATTATGGATCAGGCAACCGGCTATGTCAAAGCAATCTGTGGTGGTCGAGGACCAAAAGATGGTAATCTTACATTAAACCGTGCCACTGACTCCAAACGGCAGCCCGGTTCCACATTTAAAGTATTATCTGCCTATGTTCCGGCCTTAGACACCGCCGGAATGACACTTGCTACCAGCTTTATGGATGAACCAACCAATTATAGTAATGGTACTCCCATCAAGAACTGGTATTCCGGCTATCGTGGACAACAGACCATTCGTACAGCAATTAAAGATTCTATGAATATTATTACCGTCAAATGTTTTCAGGAAGTAACCCCACAGGTGGGCTACGATTATCTATGTAACATGGGAATCACCACCTTGAAAAACGGCGAAGCATCCGTAAACGGTATCGCCGAAAATGATATTAACGAATCCATGTGCCTCGGCGGCTTAACGGAAGGAGTTACCAATGTAGAACTTACCGGTGCTTATGCATCCATTGCCAACAAAGGTACTTATGTAGAACCAACTTTCTATACCAAAGTCTTAGACCATGACGGCAATGTGTTAATCGATAACACGCCTGAGACCAAACAGGTAATGAAAGAAACCACTGCCTGGCTGATCAACAATGCCATGCAGGATGTTGTAACCTCCGGAACCGGTACTGCTGCAAGACTTTCCAGTGGGATGGTGGTAGCCGGCAAGACAGGAACTACTTCCAGCAACTACGATTACTGGTTCTGTGGTTCTACCCCATATTATACTGCCAGTATCTGGATGGGATACGATTCCAATACGAATTTTTCAAATAGTAACACACATAAGGTAATTTGGCGGAAGATCATGGATAGAATCGTAGAAGCGGAAGAACAGGATACCTCAGCTACCTTTGAGAAACCAAGCGATATTGTAACAGCAAAGGTATGCGCAGCCTCCGGTATGCTACCTGCTGAAGGGCAGTGCAAGTCTGTCATTACAGAATATTTTTCAAAGGACACTGTTCCTACCAAAACCTGTGATCTGCACCAGACCATCACCCTTTGTAATGAGAGTCATTATAAAGCAACAGATGAATGTCCCGATACAACCACCTATCACTATACCGCTGATGAGGATGGGAATATTACTTTAACAGATGCAGACTTTATTCCACCAGAGAATTTTATGGATGAGACCTGTCCAATCCATAAGAAAGAAGAAACAGAAGAAGATAACAAGGAAGATGATGAAGAAACAGAAACATCTGAGGCGGCCTCCGAGGGAGTTGTATACACAATCTCAACCATTGTAGAAGGCGGAGGAAGCATTTCCGGTCCAACCCAGGCAAATGCAGGAGAAAGTGTGACATTGACCTTTACGCCTAATGAAGGATATGTTCTTACCAATGTTACCATTGACGGTGTCGCACAAGGTGCCATCACAAGTTATACATTTGACAGCATCAGTTCCGACCATTCTGTAGTTGCAACCTTTACAGCAGATGGCAGTGGTGGAGCAACCGCCGTTCCAGCCACCACTGCCATGCATATCGTCTTGCCGCGAAAGGGTTATACAATTTATATCCCAGACATCTATTTAGACATCTTCGGTTGAAAAATGAGGGAAGCAATATAGGAAAAAATCAATGCCGCTGAAGTTCCAACTGCTGCCATCTTAAAACCGCCACGGAATAATCCAATGAATCCATCCTGATCAACTGCTTCCTTAATTCCCTTCCAGAGATTGTAACCAAATCCTGTAAGAGGCACGGATGCACCGCTTCCCGCAAAATCTAAAAACGGCTCATAGATCTGCAACGCTCCCAAAATCGCTCCGGTGCATACTAAGATTACCATGATCCTGCCAGGCATCAATTTCGTCTTTTCCATTAGAATCTGTGCAGCTACACAGATCAATCCCCCGATTATAAATGCTTTTATATAATCCATATTTTACTCCTCTCAGGCTTTCTGCCTCTTCTCAATCACAACAGCATGTGCAATACCCGGCACTGATTTTCCTTCATTATAGCTCACAGTAGAAAGCAAGGCACCGGTTGGCACAAATAGTATTTTGTTAATAATTCCTTCTCTCAATTCATTTAAAAGCTTTCCTGCTAAAGTAACTGCTGAACATCCACAACCCGAACCCCCTGCATGGGTATCCTGCTCCGGATCATCATAGATTTCCATTCCACAATCCATGTGTACCTTTGAAATATCATATCCCTGATCCTTTAAGAGTTTACATAATATTTCTTTCCCGACACTTCCAAGATCTCCTGTTACAATCCGGTCATAATCTTCCGGCTGTGTTCCAAAATCTTTTAAATGCTGAAAGATTACATCTGCTGCAGCCGGAGCCATACAGGCTCCCATGTTCAAGGAATCCTTCACTCCATAATCTACAACTTTTCCGGTTGTAATTCCTGTAATCATCACATCCCCGTACTCCTTGGAGAGTACAAAAGCTCCACATCCGGTAACCGTCCAGGTAGATGACATTGGTCTCTGGTTTCCATATTCCAACGGAAAACGGAATTGCTTTTCCGCACCACCGAAATGACTGGATGCTGTTGCAAGTACCGTATCCGCATATCCTCCATGTACCGTCATCGCTCCTAAGGAAAGTGCTTCTCCCATGGTGGAACATGCTCCGTAAAGACCAAATAATGGAATATCAAAATCCTTCAGACCAAAGGTAGTTGCAATTAATTGCCCAAGCAGATCTCCTGCAAAAAGGTATCGGACATCCTCCGTCTTAATCTTCGCCTTTCGAAGTGCCAGCAGTGACGTCTGTTTCATCATCTCGCTTTCGCCCTCTTCCCAGGAATCCTTTCCGAAGGTAGCATCCTCTACCACAACGTCAAAGGTATCCTTTAGCGGTCCTTCACCTTCCTTCGGTCCGACCATACATGCTGCCGACATAATATACACCGGCTTTTCAAACGCAACACTCTGTTTTCCCTGTTGCATACATTCACCTCATTTCCTCTTTCCTACAAAGTAAAAAACTGCCACACGAATAAGAAAATGCATAATTACACATTCTTATCTTATGTGACAGTTTCTTTCTTAACTTAATATGTGAAATTCTTAATCATTCTATACAACAGCAAAACAAGAAACTTTGTTACGATCATTCAGCCGGTGTTCCACTAATCATCCATGGAGATGGCTGCGCTACCATAACACTTCGCTTATCGGTCTTAGATACTGAAATCTGCAATACCTCTGTATCATTAATGTTATACTTTGCAAAAATGTTCTTAATGTTGACCAGCATATCTAACTCTAATGTATAGACAATGAATTGCATCTTCGGATTCACTTCTAAGAGAACCTTGATCTCATCCTCTAACCGTTTCGATGCAACGATAAATGCAAGACGCGGTACAGGAACATTGGCCATATTCTCCTTCGTAACACCCGGAATAATCTCAATATTATGTACACCAAATTTACTGACATTATCCTGCAATGCACGCATATCTCTTGCATCCGGTTCTACCGCAATAATGGTTCCTTCACTGGCTTCGATAGCTGCTTCGATGGCAATACTCTCACCACTGATAATACAGATCGTATCTCCAACATCGCAGGACAACATATTCATAATAACTGCCCGAATCTCGTGTCCAACATAGTTCACCGAACCTTTGGAAAAGAACTCATTCCTGATTCCATATCGCGAAGCCTCTCTTGTATTCTCATTGATAATGAAAATGACAACCGGTTCTGCAATCTTATGATCCATCATTTCCTTCACCTTACAGGTCTCTACTTCATCATTTGTAGCAACGCCCTTGCCAAGCCACATATCATAGTCGCCATAGCCGCCTTCCCATAACTCATAGAACAAATCCGGCTGGCTCTCATCTGCAAAAATCATAACCCGCTTATGTGTCTCAATGGTTGGTAACACGTTCTTATTTTTACCACAAATGTTAAGCATCTTAATCTTCTCCGGACTGACATTCATCCGGTCAGCAAAATTACCCACCCACGCTAACATCTCATTATTATTATACACTTTCATTCCGCTTGATTCCATAGACATATACACCTCCCAATCATCCATATTATACCATAAATTCTAAGAGTTCACAACAACGAACACCATATTGTGCTCTTGCCATTCCCCTGTTACTGCACCTCAATCAATCCTCTGCAACGGTTCAAGGCAGCATAGATTTCCTGTTTACGCACAATGACCAGATTACCTGGTATAGTGCCTCCGCAAAACGCCTCAAACCCAGTCTTCTCCATTTGCTGGTATAGCAGCTCTACACTCTCCCGGATTGTCCGTTTTCCATCAAAAATATGCAGTTTCATATATTTAATAACCAATACTAACGCATTTAACTGTTCCACATCCACAAGTTGTTCCACATAACGCAGATCTACTATTTCTTTATTAATGGAAATGCTGTCCTTTCCCATCACCTTGGTCTTGATCCGGTTATCCTTTTGAAACGCTGCATCTAACTTCACAATGCGGTTGATTACCGGTTTCTCTGCCTCTGGTACATCCCCTAAGGAAATCGGAAAACTCTCCGCCTCTTTCTTGGCAAAAGCTGTAATCTCCATTGGCTCATACCGGTTCATCTGAATAATGGTATCGGCCTTATGAAAATACGAACCACAGCTTCCGGCCACTAATATGGTAGAAATTCCATAACTTTCATATAATTCTCTCACCCGGTCAATAAACGGAATAATAGGTTCCACATCCCGCTGCACCACTCTCTGCATCAGTTCATCCCGGATCATAAAATTCGTGGCACTGGTATCTTCATCAATCAAAAAGACTTTAGAATCCATCTCCATCCCTTCCACTGTATTAGCCGCCTGGGATGTACTTCCACTGGCATCCTCTGTATAGAATGCTACGGTATCTTTTCCATTCGGCAAATTCCGTATAAACATGGAGATATCCACCTTCTGAATACTCCTTCCGTCTTCAGCCCGAAGCTTCATCGCCGTATCATCTGTTATGACATATTCCCGGCCGTCTCCTGCAATGTGATTATAAACTCCTAATTCCAACGCCTTCAACAGTGTAGATTTGCCATGATATCCGCCTCCGACAATCAACGTCACACCCTTTCGGATTCCCATTCCTTTCATAGCACCCGCATGGGGAAGCTGCATTGTCACCTCCATGCTCTCCGGTGATTGAAATACAACCGCATCCTTCATTGGCATCATGGATACACCGGATTTTCTAGGCAGGATAGATCCATTTGCAACAAATGCAACAAGCCCCTGCTCCTTCAACTGCCTTCGGATTGCCTGCTGATCCTCCGCTAATTCGACACAATCCGTCAGTTCCTTTGCCGCATATGCACTGGCATATAATGTCTGCTTCACGCAGACAGGAAGAAACTCAAACAGAATCTTCTCTAACTCTCTTGCGTTGATGGTTCTCCCATTTGCAGGAAATCCAATCTCCATCCGAACTGTAATCTCCCCTGAACGGGTATGAATGGTACATGCGCTTCGTTCTAACATCTCCTGTCCCGGTGTGCTTACACTAATCAGTCCACTCTTTCCGGAACCCTTTGCTTTGAATGAATAAGCCCGGACTTTCAATGCCATTTTCCGTAAAATGGTATCCTGCAATGCAATCCGCTTCCATGGAGTATCATATAAATGTTCATCAAATCCTGCCTCTTTGCCACTTACCTTCACACTTACCTTAGAAGGTGCCGCAAAGGGGTCCCCCTGTACATGATCAATGGACAGAATATAGCCAGGAAACTGATACTGTCCTTTTGTATCTTTATATGCCGGATAGCCTTTGTGGTCAATTCTTCTTAAACATTCTCTTAAATCATTCTCTCTCATCATCTTCTATACCTTCTTAAACAAGAAACTCTTATCTGTAGCCGTATTGTCACTCCTTAAGAGTAGCATATCACAGTTAAAAAAACAAGAAAATGAAACCGGAAAATGCTTATAAACCAAATTGACAAACCCATGTCCATCTGTTATTCTATTGACTGTTGATAAATCAACAACTTATTATATTAACATACATCGGGGGAATATTATGATCGATCGATTTGAATTATTTGCAACAACCATCACACAGATATATAAGAACTTGCAACGAATCAAAATGCAGGAAATGTCAGGCTTTGAGTTACGCGGGACCTATGTTATGTGTCTTTTTGAATTAAACCGGAATCCGGAAGGTCTTACCATTACACAGTTAAGTCAGCTTTGTGGGGAAGATAAGGCTGCCATTTCCCGAACAATTTCTGAACTTGTGAAACGAGGTCTTGTCACAAGTAACAACAATAAAAAATACCGGGCACCTCTCGTTCTAACGGAAGAAGGACAGGAAACAGCAAACAAAATTGACGCATTAGCTTCCACTGCTGTTCAGGCCGGAAGTGCCGGACTTACAATGGAAGAGCTTAAAATCTTCTACAAAGCTCTCACAACCATCTCCGACAACTTAAACAACTACCTGGTAGATACACCAAATGACTAATCTGCGTCCACCCTGCTAAATTATAACCATTACCCTTACATCAAAAACGATACGAAGGAGAACCTTGTTGGTTCATACCATTCGTATCGTTCTTTTTGGTTTATGAAGCTTTCACTTTACTTTATTCTATACGTAGAACAACAAATCCTCGTACTGTGGGAATGGCCAATACTTCTTGTCAACCAATTCCTCTAACTTGTCAGCAGGAGTTCTTACCTCTTCCATTGTAGCGAATACTTCATCATGGAAGCATCTAGCAGCTTTCTCCATATCATCCTCTAAGGCAAGTGCTTTCTCATCCACTTTCTCTAACTTCTCAACTGCTGCTGTCATTTCCTTCATCTCAGCAGAAATATCCTTAAGAATCTCTTCCTGTACAGAGGTATCCACACCAACTGCTTTGAGATCATTCACGCCCTTAGCCATATCTGCCGAATACTCCATAACTGCAGGAAGAATCTGCTTCTTAGCCATATCAAGCATAGTCTTTGCTTCAATGTTAATCTGTTTTGCGTAATTCTCATAATAGATCTCTGCACGAGACTCTAACTCAGCCTTGCTCAGTACACCAAACTTTTCAAACATTGCAACATTCTCCGGCTTTGTAAATGCAGGTACGGCATCTACTAAACACTTGATATTTGGAAGACCTCTCTTTTCTGCCTCAGCAACCCACTCTTCTGAATAACCATTACCATTAAAGATAATTCTCTTATGCTTTGCAATCAACTCTTTAATCTTATCATGCACTGCCATATCAAAGTTGTCTGCTTTCTCTAACTCATCTGCAATCTCACAAAGAGAATCTGCAACGATGGTATTCAAAATGGTATTCGGAGTTGCGATGGACTGGGTAGAACCAACCATACGGAACTCAAACTTATTACCGGTAAATGCAAACGGTGATGTACGGTTACGGTCTGTTGCATCCTGCATAAAGGAAGGAAGTGTTGTAACACCAGACTCATATGTCTTGCCCTGTAAAGAACTGGTTGCCTCACCGGTTGTATCAAGCTGTTTCAATACATCATCTAACTGCTCACCTAAGTATACAGAAATAATGGCAGGAGGTGCCTCATTTGCTCCTAATCTGTGATCATTTCCTGCAGAGGAAGCAGAAAGTCTTAACAGATCAGCATGCTCATCCACTGCTTTCAAAATTGCTGTTAAGAATAACAGGAACTGTACGTTCTCATGAGGTGTCTTACCTGGCTCTAACAGGTTCTGACCATCATCTGTTCCCATTGACCAGTTATTGTGTTTACCGGAACCATTCACTCCGGCAAATGGTTTCTCATGCAACAAACATGCAAGACCATGACGATCTGCCACTCTCTTCATTGTCTCCATTACCAACTGGTTATGATCAGTACCAACATTAGTTGTTCCATAAATTGGTGCTAACTCATGCTGGCAAGGAGCAACCTCGTTATGCTGTGTCTTTGCAGTAATTCCTAACTTCCATAATTCAATATTCAAATCTTTCATGTAAGAAAGAACTCTCTCTCTTACCGTACCAAAATAATGATCATCCAGCTCCTGTCCCTTTGGAGGCATTGCACCAAACAAAGTACGTCCTGTAAAGATTAAATCCTTACGTTTTGCATAATCTTCTTTATCTACTAAGAAGTATTCCTGCTCCGGTCCAACAGAAGTTGTAACCTTTGTTGCAGTCGTATTACCAAATAATCTTAAAATACGGATTGCCTGTTTGCTGACAGCTTCCATAGAACGAAGTAAAGGAATCTTTTTATCCAATGCCTCTCCTGTATAAGAAGAAAATGCAGTTGGGATACAAAGAATCGTACTTCCATCCGGAGACTCTTTGATAAATGCCGGCGATGTACAATCCCATGCAGTATATCCTCTTGCCTCATTGGTTGCTCTAAGACCTCCTGATGGGAAAGAAGATGCATCCGGCTCACCTTTAATCAACTCTTTACCGGAAAACTCCATCAATACTTTACCATCTGAGGTCGGACTGATAAAAGCATCATGCTTCTCAGCAGTGATTCCTGTCATTGGCTGGAACCAGTGTGTGTAATGGGTTGCACCCTTCTCAATTGCCCAATCCTTCATTGCATTTGCAACCGTGTCCGCAATTGCAGGATTCAACTCCTTGCCTTCCTCAATGGTCTTCTTAAGCTCTTTATAGACCGCCTTTGGTAAGCGTTCTTTCATTACTGCGTCGTTAAACACGTTAGATCCGAAGATCTCTGCTACTTTCACCTTTTCACTCATAAGATAATACTTCCTTTCCTCTTACTTTATTTGCGAAACAACCGGCTTTCATGAAAAAAGGGTATTCTCCTAATGAGAACACCCTTGTCCTTAACCGTCTATGTATTCGCTTTTGATAGTTGTAATATATACCACTCTGTTAAAAAAATCAAGTGTTTTTTTCATTTTTTATTTGTTTTTTTTATTTTGACTTAAATTTTATAAGTCAAAGGACGATTTTTGTAACATTTTACAGTCAATTTCGCCTCTGCAAAATCCATAATAGGAAAATATATCACATTTTTCTGAAATCTTTCACTCCACCTTGACCATCCGGTAACCAACCCCCACATGGGTCTGGATATACTGGACAGAATCCGAATTCTTTTCTAATTTCTTGCGAAGAGTTGCCATAAACACCCTTAAGGATGCTACATCATTTTCCCAGCTATGTCCCCAGATATGCTGCGTAATATAGGTATGGGTCAACACCTTTCCTACATTCTTTGAAAGAAGACATAACAGCTTGTATTCAATAGGTGTCAGATGCAACTCTTCCTCTTCTAAATAGGCACAGCCTGCGGAATAATCAATCTGAAGCATACCGTTCTCAAAAACGGATGCCTCTGCCTGCTCTCCCTGCTTCGTAATAAATCTTCTTTCCGTTACACGAAGACGGGCTAACAATTCCTCCACAGAAAACGGCTTTGTGAGATAATCATCTGCCCCCGCATCCAATGCCTCTACTTTATCGGCATCCTCACTTCGGGCACTGATTATAATAATCGGTACATTGGACCAGGAACGAATTTTACGAATGACTTCCATACCATCGATATCCGGCAACCCCAGATCCAGCAAAATGATGTCCGGATTATGGGATGCTGCTTCCATCACAGCTGTTTCTCCATTTGCAGCAATAATATACCGGTAATCATGCGCCTTCAATGTTGTTGTCATAAGATTCTGTATAGATCTGTCATCTTCTACCACTAAAATCAATGTCTTATTCATGTAAATCAATCTCCTCTACCGGCAATGTAAATGTAAATACCGCTCCCTGGGGAGTATTATCCGTAAGTTTCAATTCTCCTCCATGCGCTGCAATAATAGATTTGCAAAGCGATAATCCAAGGCCCAGACTTCGCCTGCTGTCTGCCATACTCTTTGCCCCACTGTAAAACATATCAAACACAAGGGGCTTCATATCATCCGAAATTCCAGGACCATTATCTGCAATCCGCACCACTGCCTTATTCTGTAATTTCTGCGTCGTCACTACAATTTCCGAACCTTTTTGTGTATATTTAATTGCATTATCCATAATATTAATAATAACCTGCATAATCAGTCTTGCATCTACCTTCACAAGAACAAAATCATCGGATGACTGAAAAGAAATCTGATGCTCCGTCTTATTTCTGCTGATATGCTGCAACGCTTCTGTAATGATCTCATCTAATAATTCGGTCTGCAAACGAAGATTCATATTTCCTTCTTCTAACCTGGTTACAGAAAGCAGATTCTCTACCAGATTGATCAGCCACATGGAATCATCATAAATATCCAGATACAACTGCTGCTTTGTCTCCTGATCAAACTTCTCTCCATTCGATAACAAATTGCTAGCATTTCCGGAAATAGAAGTTAACGGAGTACGCAAATCATGGGAAATGGAACGAAGTAAATTAACCCTTAACTGTTCCTTTTGTGCCATCAATGCCGCCTCTGCTTTTTCCCTGGCATTTTTCTCATTTTCCAAAGCCAGTGCACATTCTCCAAGTATGGACAACAATATACTGTTTTCAAAAGAATCTAAGGCTTTGTCCTGAATGACAATTCCAATCACTCCATAGACAACATTGCTGGTACGGATAGGTAGATAAAGACACTTTGCATCTGGAAATGTGTCTGTGGCTGCACCTGCATATCTATTATTTTTTAACACCCAAAGGGCAACGGACTTCTCCTTTTCCGTTAGATATTTCTCTTTTGCTGCATCCTTATTTATTCCAAAGAATGCCGGTTCCGATAACGTTTCCTTCTGTACAAGATAAATCACCATATCCCTGCTTAAAAGCTTCATCAACTGTGTCGCTGTGACAGAAATAATCTGTTCCTTTTCCTTCATACCACCTAATAACTGATTGGTATCAAATAATATTTTGGTACGATACTCCGATTGTTCAGACTCTGCCGCCTGACGTTTTAATTGAATTGCAAGGGAACCGGTTAAAAAAGCCGCTACAAACATAGTGATAAATGTAACCGGATAATCTTTATCATAAGCTAACAATGTATAACGGGGTTCGGTGAATAAAAAGTTAAACACAATGACACTGACACCTGCTGCAATGAGACTATACACCTGACGTGTTGTGACAATGGATGTAATCAGCACACCAAGAATATATACCATAATAATATTGGCTTCACTCATTCCAAGATGCCAGAAAAACAAACCTATTGCAGATGCGATTACAATCATTCCGATACTTTTTATCACATCTGCCACACAATCAAATTTTTCCACGTAATCAGCTCCTATGATCAGAGATACGAAATCAGCAAACGCTGTTTCTCCGTAATATGTTCTTCTTTCCACATAACATACATATTCATCTGCTGATTATCAAGTGGTTCGATTACGAATCCCGTCATTGGTTCTGACAACGAATGTGGAAGAAAGGAGCTAATCTTTTCCCCATATTCTTTCGTAATGCCAGCATCCAATGTTTCCATCAAAAGGACAATGTCAACACTCTCATTCTCTAACATTCTTCTTAGTTCCATATGGCTTCCTGTATAAAAATAATAAGATACGTCCTTATGTTCTTTTGAAAAAGTATCTAACTTTTCCGAAACAGAAGACATCATAATGGGATTATCACAAGCAATCTTTATTACATTCTCTCCATTTTTCAAATCCGATTCCGACCGAACATTTTCTCTCAAAAAGATGTCTAGTTTTTTCATGGCGATAAAACTTAGAACAATCCATACGATAAAAATCAGCAGTAATATAATTTTATACATTATACCACCTCAATTCAAGTTGTTCTATATATGAAAACATTTCTGTATATCTCTGTTCTTTCCTAATACCAGCATGGCATCTCCCGGATAGAAACAGGTATCCGGCGTAATGGTCAGATCCATTTTCCCCACTCTCTTTAATGCCATAATATTAATATTATATTTCTGGCGGATATTAATTTCTCCGACCGTTCTGTTAATCCAGGATTCCGGTACCTCAATCTCAAAAATAGCATATTCATTATCCAGCTCAATATAATCAAAAATATGATCCGAACTATATCGAATGGCAGTCCAGGTAGCCAATTGCTTCTCCGGATAAACAATTTCATCCGCTCCATTTCGAAGCAGGAATTTTGCATGTACATCTCTGGCTGCCCGGGACACTACCATTTTGGCACCTAATTCTTTTAACAGAGAAGTAGTCTCCAAAGAACTTTGGAAGTCATTTCCAATCGCAACAATGCAGACATCATAATTCCCAACACCTAAGGAACGCAGAAATGCTTCATTCATGCTATCTCCAATCTGTGCATTTGTAACATAAGGCAATGCCTCCTGCACTCTTTCCTCGATTTTGTCAATTGCCATGATCTCATGATGTAATTCGTGCAGTTTTACCGCAATATTCTTTCCAAATCTTCCCAATCCTATCAGTAAAATTGACTTCATTCCAATCCTCTCCTCCTATCCCACTGTTATCTTTTCCTTTGGCAGTTTTGATATATTTCTGGATTTGTTGGATAACGCTGCAAAAACCAACGTAAGACCTCCCACTCTTCCTAAAAACATAAGAATAATTAAAATCATTCTTGATATTGCTCCAAGCCCCGGTGTAATCCCTAATGTCAGACCTACTGTTCCGATTGCGGAAGCTGTTTCGAACAAGCAGGTAAGCACTGGCAGATTTTCTATACAGCTTATCATAATTCCACCTGTAAAGAATAACGTAAGATACATCAGCAAAATGGTGGCTGCATACTTGATGGTATTATCTTCCACTCTTCTTCCAAAACACTCTGTATCTTCTTTTCTCTTAAAAACAGAATATAATGTCATGAACAAAACCGCCACTGTTGTAGTCTTCATTCCTCCAGCCGTGGACCCCGGAGAGCCGCCAATCAACATCAATAAAATGATAACCACCTGTCCGGCTTCACTAAATAATGTTAAATCTACCGTATTAAAGCCTGCCGTTCTTGGTGTCACCGTCTGAAATAATGCGCCTAAAAACTTTTCCCGCACCGGCATATCATCAAAAACCGGTCTGCCAAATTCCCGAAAATAGAAAAACAAAAAAGGAAAAAGAATCAAGAGGAACGTCATAACCAATATCACTTTACTTTGCATCCGGTATTTATGAATATGAATCCCATTGCATTTCACATCATTCCACGTAAGAAAACCAATACCACCTGTAATAATCAGACCCATAATGACTACATTGATCAACCCATTTCCCTCATAACCCGTCAGGGAGGAAAACTGCCCCTTACATCCCATCAGGTCAAATCCTGCATTACAAAATGCAGAAACCGAATGAAACAGGGCATACCATGTACCTTTCGGACCACCAAACTCCTTCCAAAAGACAGGCATCAGGAAGCAGGCTCCTGCAAATTCAATCAACATGGTTAACTTCAAAATAAATCCGGTTAACCGGACAATTCCTCCCACACTGGGAGCGGCTATTGCCTCCTGCATGGTACTTCTTTGCATTAGTCCGATTTTTCTTCCGGAAATAGCTGCCACTGACACGGCAATGGTAACAACCCCCATACCACCTATCTGTATTAATATAAGAATAACCGCCTGTCCAAAAGCCGACCAGTACATTGCTGTGTCGTGCACCACCAGTCCCGTCACGCAGGTTGCAGAAACTGCTGTAAATAGAGCGTCCAAAAAAGATGTCGTTTCTCCTGTCTTCGTAGAAACAGGAAGCATTAGTAAAATGCTTCCCGTCAATATGACAAACAAAAAACCCATTATGATGATCTGAAAAGAAGTCAATCTTTTTTTCTCGAATCGTAAAGCTTTCATCTTCATATCAGCCAACTTTCTTAATCAATCTTCAAACTATCCTAATTATTCCTTCTTACATCTAAAGATTGTATAAGAATGTTAAGAATTGTATTAAGATTGTATAAAGATAAAATACAAAAAGGTACATTACCCTATTCATCATAGGGAAACGTACCTTTCTAAAAATTCCATACACGCCTCTTTATTGAGCAATCAGTATTAATAAAACACAAAATACATATACTAACATAATCCTTCCAGAAATTCTCTTGCAGCTTTTACACCGCCGCATCGTTTAAATCCTTCTGATATCTCTTTTACCAAACCCAATGTTGGATTGGTGTGTCCATGTGCCGGAATACAAAACCATACTATCTTCATTATCCTTCTCCTTTACCCAAAATGATTTCTTTATCTAAAACACTAACGATTTGATACGTTTATTCCATATTAGTTCCATGGTCTTTTCTTATCAAGCCAGCCATTTTTCTTCCAATATTCCTTTTCCGGTTTGCCGGATCCCCAATCATTTATCTGCATCATCCGCATCATACAAAACATGAATCTTGTCTTGATACCCACATGGATATTTGCTTTTTGAATCTTTTTTGCCAATTTTTCAATATCTGCATTTATTTTTGCTTTTTTCTGTTCGGACACCTGTTCCCAGTTCATTGCCTGGACAGCGATACCATATTTCCTGATATACGGAACTCCCCAGTAAAATAATGTATTCGTGATATCCTTAATGGCAGATTTCGTTCCCGTTCCCGCTGCCGTTGAGATTACCACCGCCTTCTTTGAAAACATACACTGTCTTGGTCGATGCGACATCCAATATGTAAATGTAAGATCTAAAAATGCTTTCATGGATGCGGAAGCCCGCATACAATAGGTTGGCGTAGTGAAGATTAACAGCTCCGCACTTTCCACTGCCTGCATAATCCGGCTTTTCTCATCGTAAAAAAGGCATTTTCCCTCATTTTCAATACACTGATAACACCCCAGGCAGAAATGCTCCAAATCCTTCGGCAGGAAAAATTCCTGTACGTCACTGTCTGCAAATTGTTCTGCAAGCAGCCTGCCAATATGATAGGTGCTGCCCATATGATTTTGACCATGTATGATTGTAATTCTCATCGTTTGTCCTCCGAATAGTTGATGTTTTTTACTAAAGAAATGTCCCTGTCTGTATAAATTCAGTTGTCTTTTTCATTATATCCTGAAGAATATACAGATTCTTTAGTGTATCCGTTGTTTCAAGGGAATGATTCGCATTCTCATAAATATGTATAGGTATACTTTGACTTTCTGAAAGGCTTTTCACCTCCGAAATGTCACTCCATGGATCCGAAGTTCCGATAAAAGCAATAGCTTCCGCATGCCGAAAGCGATATGTCTGTTCAAGGGGTGTGTATAAAACCTGATGACATTTTACATTATGTTTTTCGGCATATGCGGATGCGATAATGGTTCCAATACTTTTGGAAACAAATAATATCTCACTATATTGGGTAAAATCAATTGCTGCAAGACTATTCCCTGCCTGTTCGTACAAACTGTCAAATGCCTCCTGCATTTTCTGTTCATTCCCACGTATATTCTTCCCATCATAGGAATAACTTAAGGAAACTATTTTTTCATATCCACATTCCTGTGCCAGTTTTCTTGAATAATACAAAAGCGGCTTATCACAATGATAACCAATTCCAGGAAAAAATACTGCTATCTTCATTTTCTCACGTAATCTCCTTTTCCAAAATCAATCTAATGAAATCCATTTCACATTGGTGTCCCCACTTCAATCAGATTCCCGTCCAGGTCATAAAACCGAATTACTTTCTGGCCCCAGCTGTGCGTCATCATTTTATTCACATACTGAATTTGCGGGTACAACCTTTCCAATTTTTCTACAAATGCATCCAGATTCGATTCTTCAAAATACAACTCGCAGGAATTATTTTCCGGAATAATGTCTTTTCCTAAAAAGCTTTTCCAGATAGTTTCATCCTGAAGCACAAGACCTTCGGTTAAAATCATATTACCGTCATTATCAAGAACCATTTCAAGACCAAACAAATCATGATAAAACTGTTTGGATTTTTCAATATCTTTCACAACAATTAATACATTTTTTAGTTTCAAACTTCTTTTCCTCCGTTAAAAATTATCCCTGTTTTTCGGTGCACGTTTTCTGGTCACAAGCCCCAAATCCTGTAATTTACGTCCAAATTCATCATCTTTTGCAACCAATAGCAAATCTTTATCCATACCATTCAATGCATGTAATACTGCTGCATACATTCCAATGGATACGGATGGAGATCCCTTTTCAATGGACCATAAAGTTGCTCTACTGATTCCTGCACGTTCCGCAACCAATTCTGTAGACAATTTTCTGCGAAGCCTTGCTATCTTTATCTGTTCTCCCATCTGTTCTAGTATTCTCTCTGTCTGTGGAACAATATTCACTGATTTTTTTCCCATACTATCACCTCATATAATGTTTATAATTATAAACAAATATTTGCATTTTATCAATTTTTACAAACATTATGTAATCAGTATTTTTAACGATGAGAAACACGCCATTTTATAAAAAGGACGACACCTAAAGGTATCGCCCCATTTCGTTCTATCCACTGTGGAATCCTATTACTTATTCACAATAGATTTCAATTGCTTTCGCAACAAAAACTGCTGTACCCGCACCACCAGCCGTATCAATGTTCTCGGTCATGTCTCCACCACCATTATACATTTTTCCCAGACAGGCAAGAATTTCCTTGGTACAGGTATAAAAATTCTCTGTGATATACTCCTGCAACTTCTTTACCTGTTGCTGCACATCTGCGTCTTGCGGGTCTTTTTCTTTCATCTGACCAAACTCCACAAAAAGCTCCATCATTTTAACGCCAATGGCCTTCTGCTGTTCTTTTGTCATATCTTTGGACTTTTGCTCATATTCCTTATATGCATCTGTATCTCCCCAGGCTGCTTTTGCCTGAGCTGCATATTCATCTAATTTTTTTGTATCAAATGCTGAAAAATCCATATTCTTCACTCCTATCATTTTGATTCCACGAGCAAAGGTAATCAAATTCTCAATATGCTCTTTCTTCAATGTCAGAAGTTCTATCTGTTGTTCCAAGGCTTTGTTACGATCAAACCCAGAACTATTCAGAATCGCTTTGATATCCTTCAGCGGAAACTCCAGCTCACGAAACAGCATAATATGCTGTAATTGCTCTAATGCTGTATCGTCATACAGCCGATAACCCGCATCCGTAATCGATGTTGGATGCAGCAGACCAATCTCATCATAATAATGCAAAGTGCGTACGCTCACTCCTGTCAATTTGCTTACTTCATTTACTGTCATCAACTTGTCCGCCTCCTCTCGTGTAAATACAGTCTATACTATGACGTAACGTGAGAGTCAAGCATTTTTCAAATATTTTATCCTTGTTTTTGTTTCCTTTTATAACAAAAGCATTCTTTCTGCCTCTCTCATTATGAGTTCCGGTTCCATAAGATGAATGTAATGACCACTATGCTCAGCCTGTAAATATATTGCATTTTTACTAAAATCCAAATATTCTTTCATAATACTCTGCCACATATCCTCAATTCTGGTTGCAAACTCAAGTGAATTATTTCCAAACTTCATACTCTCTTCAATAGCAACCTTAGAAGAATGCGTAATAAGAGTAAGCGGGATGAATGGCAAGCTCCTGTGGAATGTAGCCGATTTTATGAATGACATCCTTTTTCTGTTTCCATGGATTCTTTCCAAGCAGTTCAATAGAACCTGCGGTTGGTCTCACGATGGAACAGATCATGTTCATGGTAGTACTTTTCCCTGCACCATTTGGTCCCAAAAGTCCAAAAATCTCTCCCCTTCGAATCTCTATATTCAGGTTGTCCACAACTGCTTTGTTGTTATATTTCTTTGTTAAATCTGTGGTTTTCAAAATGATTTCTTCCATGCCTTAACTCCTCTCTCCATTATGGTGAGTATGATATCAGTTTTGTGATTTCTTTCTCTGCTCATAATTTTCTGCTTTTCATCAAGCATTTTAAAATCTACAACTTGTTTTTTCTGTGGATATGCTTTATTGTCCCATTCCTCCAATCCGGAATTTCCTAAAATCCTCCATAATGTGACAGTGTCTCTGTTGCAAACTCTGTTCCAACTATCATTGCTTCATGTATGTCTCCATTTATCATATGTGAACATACGAATCCCGCATGATAGCTGTCTCCACATCCGGTAGTGTCAATAATTTCTTTAACTTCTTTCGCCGGAACTGTATATTTTTTTCCGTTATCATAAGTAACACTTCCTTGATCTGCTAAAGACATATTAAACAGGCCTTTATACTTCTTAGAAAGCTCTTCAAATTTTGGAAGAAGGTTCACATCTCCACTTATCATGAAATAATCCACATAAGGAGCGTATTTTTCCATATCTGCAAAATCACGATATTCAACAAAATCAACAGCCAGCTTAAAGTTGCTATTCTTTTTCAGTTCGATGATTTGGTTAAAGCATCCTGCCCAGAAATGGACAAAAACTATATCTGATCTTTTAACCACCTCAAGCTCATTCCGGTTCAATATCATCTTGTCGACAATATCTCCCGTCCAAGAATCCTCTTCATAATATCTATCACCATCTGGGGTAAGATAAGTTCGATTGTTTGCTGTTACTTTTCCCTTTTCAACTCTTATATGGCTTACATCAATTTTTTTATCATAAATAGAATCCATAATGCAGTCGGCAAAAGCATCCTGTCCTACTGCACCTATCAATGAAACATTGATTTCCTCGAATCGTGACGCATGAGCAGCAAAATTAAGCGCTTCACCACCTGCGCGCATCTCATTGGTTTCATCAAAAACATCAACACAAAGACACGGAAGTGCCACTAAATTAATCATCGTTCCTATCCTCCTGAAAATATTACAGAATATTCATCATCTGAATCACTGGTAAGTATTATTGTAAATAGTTTAAATAAACAGACATCCTTCCTCTAAAGCTCTTTAATACGCCTGCTAATGTTAACGCACATCCAAGCTCGGTATAAACCACTGCAATGAATACATCCGGCACCAGCAAGTAACATACGTTTTTTCACATGGAATTAACCTTCTTGACTTTAAAAGTAGATTCGTTTGCAGTCAGGATGTTCACCACCCCATCCTGCCTGTGGCATTGTACGAATTTTCCACATGTCTTCTTCTGAAATTACTATATCATCTAAAATCATATTTTCCTTCATTCTCTCATAATTTGTAGACTTTGGAAGAACAATAATTCCTTCCTGATGTAAATAAACAAGACAAAGATGTGGAATGCTTGTGTCATATTTAGCCGCTATTGAATTTAATATTGTATTTTCACTTAATCTGCCACGTCCAACAGGGCTCCAAGCTTCTAATATAATTCCATGCTTTTTACAAAATTCACATGCAAAGGCTTGCATATATCCCGGGTGAAGTTCAAGTTGATTTACAGTCGGAATCACATCCGTATTATCCAAAATGTTCTGTATATGATGTGGAAGAAAGTTGGAAACACCTATTGATCTGATCTTTCCCATCTTTTGCAATTCTTCTAATGCTTTCCAACTTTCAATATCCAAATGTTTCCACTCATCAAAATCCGGTTTTCCATAATCTGGTCTAGGCCAATGAAGTAAGTAAAGATCAATATAATCTGTACCCAGACGCTTTAATGTATTTTCTAATTCTGATTTTGCATTATCATATCCAAGCATATTCCTATCAAGTTTTGAAGTAATAAAAAATTCTTGTCGGGTAATACCACTTTCCTTTATTGCTCTGGCAACATCTTTTTCATTTTCGTAAACTTTCGCTGTGTCTAACAATCGATAACCAGCCCTTATCGCATCAAGTATAACTTCATAACCAGATTCATTTGTGGCTTTATATGTGCCAAAACCCACATCCGGAATCTTATTTCCATCATTTAAAACAATTTCTCTCATTAGAATGCTCCTAACTGCTTTTTATTTCTCAAAATCTTAGTCATCCGATTGCATAACACCCTTCACCGTTAAAATAGTCCTCTCCACCATCTAGCCAAAACTCAAACCATTCCAGGGAACTAAGTTCCGGAGCTGCTGGCGCTATACCCACATCTGTACAATTCCACATTTTTCCGTATTCTTTACCGCAAACAATTATATTCCATCAACAATATATTGTTTCATAATGTTTCTCCCTCAAAATCTATCTCACAATCTACTCAAACAATTCTCTTGCAGAAATCTTTTACTTGATTTTACACTTCCATACCGACATAGGATGCTCATTTATTCGATTCAAAATTGTCTTATTCTCAAACAACAATTCAGGCCTATATTCTTTCTTTTGAAAAAAATCAACATACTCTATTTCCGATTGTTTTAGAATCATAAGATTTGCTATGTAATCCTTTGCCCTCTGCTTCTTTTCTTCAAGATTAAAATTATCCTTCTTTCTCAACACTGGAAACAAATCTCTTTTAATCTTGTCAAACTTTAATGCATCAATCGCAACAGTATCAAATGATTTGTTCAATACTTCTGCTGAAATAGTCATATAAAAGACAAAGCATTTTCTAAATAAATCACGATTATTTTCAAACAACCCTGCATCCATCATATTACACCAATCATAAAGATCACGTGCTGCTGCCCTACTAATTAAAGCATTGCCTTTTGCTGCAAAGATTTCCATTGGTTCAACCATTTTTATCTGCATTCCATCATTGAACACATCTGGTAATATATTTCTATATACTGGTTCAAAAATATGTGCTCGTAAAGAGTAATTCAGTTCTATTTTTATCATATCTTTATTACCACCAGCATTGACATACTGAAAATGAAAGGCGTCTAAACTATGGCTAAATCTAGAGGTAGACAACAATTGATATCCTTCCGCCTCCATATACCCCTTTATCAACTCCGTAATCTGTTCACGAACTTTGAACATATCCTCCCTTGTATCGTTAGGAATATAATCTAAATCAATATCAACAGAAAGACGCGGCAGATTGAATACCGCAAAATTAATTGCAGTTCCACCTTTTAATATTAAGTGCTCACATAACAATTCGTGCTCATTTAGATAACGCAATATTTCCTTTAAGCGAAGAACCTTTTCAAAAGTATCCCGTGCAAATCCATACTCTGATGCAACTCTTCCCAACTCCGATTTGTTATACTGTGGCATCCTCACTCACCCCATTCTTCATACTGTAAATGTACTCTGGTATAATAAGCTTCCATTCATCATCATAACGTCCACTTGACATATCCTTAGTCAGATATCGTTTACTCTTTCCTATCCGACTTTTGCAGATATCAAAAAAATCCTCTGATAATCCCATCTGTTCTTTATACTCAGAAAGTAAATATCCTATTTTCTGATATAAGAATTGATTAGATATAACCTCAAGATATTTAAGAATTCTTTTTTCTCGCATTTTATTCATACAACTAATATCCTGAACAACCTCTTCTATTCCAGATATTTTGTCCATGTCCTTAATACTATCTACAAGAGTACGTTCCAAATCTGTAATTACAACTCCTCCACTAAATACTGGCGATTCAACACCTTCCATATCCTTTGCAGGAACATAAATATACATATAGCCATCAAATTCAAATTCACGAAAACTCGTCTTTGAAGAAACATACACATCGTAATATACCTGATTAGTTATTCCGTAATATTCCATTGCAGTATGATGTGATACATGGGAAGTAGGCGTTATCTTACTCGCTATCTGAAATCGATTTGCAACAGGCACACCGGTCTCACCACTGATACATGTATACATATTATTGCGAATCTTTGCAACCATGCCTTCTTTCATCAATCGCTTAACCGCAGACCGTGCACTCTCAATATTGTTATAGTATTTGTTTACATTATCTATTGAAAAAACCGGTGTTTTTAAAAGTTCAAAATACAAATTCATGTTGCACCACCTTCATCAATCATCATAATAGTTTATATTCAAACCATTTCGTTGTAATTATAAACATATTATAATATTATTATCAATTTACGTCAAGTTTATTTTCCATTCATTATAGTTTACCACAAAACTGTTTTGTTTAATTTTCATATATATAATTGTTTCAAAAAATTGTGTCAACTACTTATACTTCTAGTTTTCACAATATATATAGTCATTATTCCTGTCTGGGTTTATTTTACAGCCAACTAAATACCCACGTCAACAAATAATATTCAATAGTTATAAACTTGACACCCATTCTAATTAATGTATAATATAGCTACAAGTAGCATATACTATATGAAATGGAATCTGAGGGCGGAACAGGCGGCCGCCACCCGTATGTTAGGAGATGTGGATTGTCACCCACCTATTCCATTTGCACACAAAAAAGATAACCTTATTATTTAGGTTATCTTTTTTGTGTATAAACATATTTTCACTCACTTTGGATTCTATCAACAATCAAAACCCTTTAAGATACTTCTCCAAAAACTTCAAATGGCAGTCCGCCAATCTTTCATACATCTCATTTGCGTCCATTTTACCAACCAGTGCTTTCATTGGCACAAAGAATTTTGCATCGGTAAAACCAATGTGTTTCATATCTTTAAAAATCTCACACTCCACCGGTGCTTTTGTATCAAATAAAGACCTTGTCTCCACATTATAATTCTCTACACAGCAGATTTGCAAAAATGGCTTTGTCATCACCATTCCCTCATAGTCGCCAAATACCCCGCCATCGATATTAATGCCACAGGCAATTTCCTCCTCATGCTGGCAGAGGTAGTAAGCGGTTGCACCTCCCAGAGAATGCCCGGTTGCTCCAATTCCCTTTGAAAAATCAATCCATTTCCCATAGCGTTCCTTTAATGCACGAACCACACACATGGTATCCTTTCCCCATTCCGAAACACGTTCCATGATATACCGTGTATGCTTTCTTTGAAATGCGTCAAACTGTTGATAAACCTCTTCGTTTGTTCCCTTCTTCTTTAATAACATTGCCTGGGAAATGAGCGTAGCCAATACATTATCATACATCATTTTATTGATTTTTTTATCGTACAAATCATATGTACCATCTTCATATTCATTTATGATTGCCTCATTTGCATGCCCCACAGACGCAACGATATAACCGTTGGACGCCAGTTCACAGCACAGAAATGTATTACACTCCACATAAGCATTATACCCATGATTAAATATCACTAATGGGAATTTTCTATCTTCCACATGTTCTGCATTTTCATAGTAATCGGCTTTTAACATTTCTTCCGATACTGCTTTTGTATGGTATGCTTTCTGAAGTGCCTGTAATTTACGTTCCGTAAAGATATCTGCCCGCTCCATATCTTTCACAGACTCCTTCAAAGCCGGATAGTACATCCGGACCGCAATTTTGCGAAATCCCTCTCCCGGACCTAACACTTCTTTCCGCTCATTGTCTATTACGGTAAAACATTCTGTGCCTACAGCATACTCGCCGCTGATATAATTGGGTAATATTATTTTCATTCTACTCCTCCTCTTCATTTATTATATCATTTCACTTTTTATAGTATCATTTATTATATCATTTATCGACTCATTTTATTTACATTTTCACAAATTCCAACTATCACTAGACAGCCCCCCACCTCAATTGGTATAATATGGCTTAGACAACATGCAAAAGCATAAATGAGGAGGAAAAGCAAATGGCTTGGTATGACGAGGCAGTATTTTATCACATTTACCCATTAGGGATGACAGACGCACCGAAACAAAACTCTTATGGTGAACCGGAGCACCGGTTGAACACATTAATCCCTTGGATTTCTCATATCAGAGAAATCGGATGTAATGCACTTTACATCGGTCCGCTTTTTGAATCCGTTGGACACGGTTATGAAACAACTGATTATAAGAAACTGGACAGCAGACTTGGTACCAATGAAGACCTGACCAATTTTGTGGCAGAGTGTCACAAACAGGGAATCCGTGTTATTTTGGACGGTGTATTTAATCATACAGGAAGAGATTTCTTTGCATTTCAGGATATTAAGAAAAACCGGGAGAATTCCCCTTACAAAGACTGGTATTGCAATGTGAATTTCGGTGGAAACAATGAATATAACGATGGATTTTCTTATGAAAACTGGGGCGGATATAATCTGCTTGTAAAACTGAACCAGCACAATCCTGCAGTTCGTGACTATATCTGCGATGTCATCCGGTTCTGGGTAAGTGAATTTGACATTGACGGTATCCGTTTGGATGCGGCAGATGTACTGGACTTTAACTATATGCAGGCACTTCGCCAGGTGGCAAATGAGGTTAAGCCGGAGTTCTGGCTGATGGGCGAGGTTATTCACGGTGATTACAGCCGTTGGGTGAATGAGGGTACGCTCCATTCCGTTACCAACTATCAGTTGCACAAGGCACTGTATTCCGGACACAACGACCACAACTATTTTGAGATTGCCCACACCGTAAAGCGCCTTTATGACATGGGTGGTAGCCGTCCGGACGGCTTGAAGCTTTACAACTTTGTGGACAATCATGATGTGGAGCGTATTTATACAAAACTGAACAACAAACAGCATTTCTTCCCGACCCACATTCTGATGTATACCTTACCGGGAGTTCCGTCCATTTACTACGGCTCTGAATTTGGTATTGAGGGAAGAAAAGAGAAGTTTTCCGATGACTCCCTGCGTCCGGCTCTTTCCTATGAGGATTATAAGGATGCAATCAATACTAACGATTATACAAAATTGATTGCAGCTCTTGGTAAAACCCGCCAGAAGGCAAAACCATTATCCTATGGTGACTACAAAGAACTGGTTCTTACCAACCAGCAATATGCATTTTCACGAAGCTGCAACGGACAGACGGTTCTTGTGGCAGTCAATAACAGTGACGATGATGTTACCTTGAACCTTCCGGCAGGAAATGCGTCTGAATATGTAGGTGCACTTTCCGGCACCCACGTTGCGGTAAATGGTGGTTCCATTTCCGTAAATGTGAAGGGTAACTTCGGTGACATCTGGCTGCCTGCTGATTTAGCAGATACCGATGTAGAACCTGTGGAAATTGAGACAAATGCCGCAGTAGAAGAAACTGCAACAGAAGACAATGTTTCTAATGAGAATACGGCAGATGAGAATGTTCCAACCGGGAATACAGCAGAAGTAGATGCTCCAACTGAAAATCCAACAGAAGTAAATGTTCCAGAGGAAAATGCAGCAAATGAAAATGTTCCAACTGAGAAACCGGCTGAAGAAATTGTAACCGATGAGAATTTGTCAGACGAGGAGCCGGCTGAAAAGGTTGTCACCGATGAAAGTACAACAAAGGATTCTGCTGACGCAAAAGCCTCAACCGCTCCAAAATCCTACGAGGATATGACCATCGAAGAGTTACAAGAAGCCATTCTGGAACGTATGAGAAGAAATGGTCCTGTTACCGACCAGATGAAGAAAGATGTTGCAGAAAATGTATATCACGATTCTCTGGTAAACTGGATCAGAAGTTTTCACTAATTCATATACACCATCAGCATATGGACAATTGTTTTATTCAATAATTAAAAGCACCAGTTCACTTGAACCGTCCCCAAAAGTCAGACCTAAATTCTAACGAAAAGTGGTCGGTTCAGCGATAGCTCTGGTGCTTTCTTTTTAGAATTACTCCATCTCTTCATCCAGAATCCCTTTGTTCTCCTTTTCCACCCGCTCCTGTGCCAGACGTTCCGTCTCTTTTATCGCTGCATCATGCCCTGTTAGTGCCGCAAAGGGTGCAAACTGTGCAGCCCTGTCCATAAGTGGCATATGGGGATGCTTCTCAGATACATGATGTGGCAGATTGATAATATCCTCATAGGAATTCTCCTTCTTCCCTGTGTTATCTGTCATGCCTTATGCCCTCCTATCTGACGGTTTCTCTCCATGGTAGTCGCCCCTTCCTGTAAATTCATGCCCTTTAGCATGGCATTCCTGCCATACTTCTTCTTTACCTGCAGCATCGCCTCCTGGAGCCTGCGTTCCTTTGATAGTACCTCCTGCTCTTCCTCCCGTTCCTTTGCCTGCTCTTCATAATCAGTAAATAAACTCAACTGCTCATAAGTATCCTGTTGTTCTACTTCCTCTTCATCCACCAGACGGCCGGCTGTTATATTCACCCTGCGAATTAGCAGTTTGGGATTCACAATTCTGTCATATAACGCTAAAACTGCATCAGTAAGCAGCCGGGTAGATGATGTCGGTTTCTCCAGATTCGTTGTTCCATGGGCATGCTTTGGAACCTGCCTTCCATAATGATCCGTGGTGACCTCTCCCCGATACTGTTTCCGGATATCCGGATTGGTCAGATTATCAATATCATATCCAATGGTCAGCACAATCTGATCCGTTAGGAAATGTTTGTCCACCAAATCCAGTGCCAGCAAATCTGCCATCTCACGGACAATCAGCCTGCCCTTCTCGAATTCATAGGGACACTGTAACACCTGTCCGGAGCTTACACTATTCACGCTTGGTTTGTATGCCTTAATCAAATCCATGGTAACCGGCTCCCATCCCCAGGCATGGTCAATCAATAACTCTGCATTGATTCCAAATAACCGGTACAACAAGTCCTCATTATAATAATCCTCCGGCTTACCGAGAGAACACCTCGCAATATCACCCATGGTATACAGTCCATGGGCTTCCAGCTTATTCTGATACCCACGCCCCACTCTCCAGAAATCCGTCAGCGGTCTGTGATTCCACAAAATTCTCCGGTAACTCATCTCATCCAGATGGGCAATACGGACTCCATTCTTGTTCGGTTTTACATGCTTTGCCACAATGTCCATGGCAACCTTGCACAGATACAGATTGGTTCCGATTCCTGCGGTAGCTGTAATTCCAGTATTCTCCAATACATCCTGTATCATCCGCTGTGCCAGTTCCCTGGCAGTCATCTTGTAGGTATTCAAATAATGCGTCACGTCCATAAACACTTCATCTATGGAATACACATGGATATCCTCCGGTGCCACATACTTCAAATAAATATCATAAATGCGGGTGCTATATTCAATATAATGTGCCATCCGGGGTGGTGCCACAATGTAGGAAACCGCCAGCTCCGGATGCTGTTCCAATTCATCTGCAAAATGAGATTCTCCTGTGAACTCTCCTTGTGGTGCCCTGCTCCTGCGGCTTCCATTGACTTCCTTTACCCTCTGTACCACTTCAAACAATCTTGCACGCCCCGGAATTCCATAGGCTTTGAGCGAAGGGGAAACGGCAAGACAAATGGTCTTCTCTGTCCTTGCCGAATCTGCCACCACCAGATTGGTATTAAGGGGGTCGAGCCCCCGCTCCACACATTCCACCGAGGCATAAAATGATTTTAAATCAATTGCAATATAACTATGCTGTTCCATTCATTTGCGCCTCCTTATTGATCACTATTCCCAAATCTCTTTCTATATATTAGGTGATTACCATAAAATTCATTTCACCTTCCAATACCCACTTTTATTAGACCCAATTCTTTCAATCAGTCCTTTTGATTTAAGAGATGCTATTATTCTATTAATGGTTCGTAACGATTTGTTACAATTTCCGACCAGTTCAGCTGTCGTTAAATGATTATCTTTTCTAAGCCATTCCAATACTTCACTCTCCGTTTCACTTATTGTGTCATTTTTTATGTCATGACTTGGCATAATATTTCTATTGACTCTTGAAAAACGCAGAGTAAAGTCAGTATCTGTATTCAGATAACTCACATTTACCGCATTCTCGTTACATAAATTATAAATTTTCCTTATTCCTGATCCAAAAGTTTCAACATCCTTACACAAATATAAGGTTTTTGCAATCACTTCATTTCGCAAAAAAGAATGAATATCTCTTTTAGCAAAATCTTCCGGCTTAAATTCGTTGGCAAATGAGCCTGGATTAATAATTTCAATTCTATCTGCGTAAATATCTATTTCATGTTGAACTGAACCATCATATCTCGCATGTGCAAAACAATTTACGATAGCTTCTCTTAACGCATCAATTGGCACCTCTGGAGTTTCCACCCTATGCAATCCATCCTCACCAAGCCGGGAACTCCATCTTATATTCTTAACAATATATCCCATCGCTGCATTTATTAATTCAAAAATATTGCCTTCTATTCGTGAAATATCCAAAAATGTATCCTTGTGTTCTGTCGCAAACACAGCCATTTTTAATGTAATAGGTTTGTTTTTTGAAAAGAGAACACGTCCTGCATTTGTTATTTGTGAACCATTTATCAACCCAAGTTTTTCAATCAGATTATACTTCTCGCGTCCTAATTCCGGTAATCTGCCACACGCCACTGCATTATCATAGAATTGCATAAGAGTATCTCCATCAATATCCTCAATGGTATCCTTGGATGACTGGTTTTCCCAATTTTCTTCATACTCCTGTGCAATCATCATTCTCCGAAGTTCACTTGGAGTCATCTCTCTGTCTTCATCTGCAACTCTTTTGTAATATTTTCCAAAAGCTGAGTATGGTTTATCCCTACCTTCAAAAATAACCTTTATTATTTCTACATCATCAACAGTATCCGTCAATATCTCCGGAAAAATCTGTGGTTTAATTGCTTCATAAATCTTTCGTGAAATATCTCGTAATGTAGAATCATTTATCATAAATTGGTTTGGACTTCCATCATTTTTTAATCCAAAATAAATAGTTCCATGACCATGTTTATTTAGAATACCGGATATTGAAATCATTGCCTCATTTAACTCACCAGTAGTTTTTTTGAATTCATTCATTTCATCTTCTCTAAGCATAATCATTACCTCCATGATTTATATTATAGCCATTTTGGCATAATAAATCAATTATTTTGGCATAATAAATGGCACAATAATCTTTTAAATGAAGAAAGGCTCTGCCAAAGCAGAGCCCCAGACATTTTCTTTCGAGATACAATCTCTAGCCAGATTGTGGTAAACGTCAAACCCGTATAAAGCTCATAAGGCACTGCTCTCTGGCACAACACCTTATTTCAACACTTGGCAGACACTCACGTTGCCTGGCTTTGATATTATACTACCTTCTGTAAAAAATATGTCAATCCAAAATTTTGAATTCATCAAAATTTAATATATTTAGGAAATTATTATTTTCAAATACATCAAATTCAATATTTTCAAAAGCATTCTCTGAAAATCTGTTCAATCTCACCTATATCAAGCGCCTTGTAACCACCAGGCATAACTATCGTACCCTTCACAAGATCCGGAATCATTTCCTTAGTTGCTCCAAGTTCAGTAATGTTTAATACAAGTCCTAGTTCCTTCATCCAGTTTTCCATTGCTGTAAGTCCTTCAGATGCAATTTGTTCATCTGTCTTTCCTGTGCCATCAACATCCCATACATTCTTTGCAAAACGAACAAACTTTGAAAGACCATAAGGCATAATATGCTTATAATAAGGCAATGAAACCGCAGCCAGTGTCATACCATGGGTTGCATCTGTACAGGCTCCCACAGACTGACCAAGCATATGTACCATCCAGTCTGTTGACTTTGCTTTGGCAACCAATGTATTCAGTGCCCAGGTTGCAGACCACATGATATTACTCCTTGCTTCATAATCCTGTGGATTCTTATTTGCAATACGGCTAGAATGTATAACAGACTTCATCAATCCTTCACTGATATAATCACTTGTATTATCATCTTCTCCCGAGAAATACTGCTCACATATATGGTACGTTCCTCCGGCATTCGCAAATTTTCGGAATCTGAAATAGAAGCACTTCGTGTGATTGAGTGTCTCAAGAAAACCGGTATGGAAATCAAGGATATCAAACAGTTCATGGACTGGTGTGCCGAAGGGCCTTCTACTTATACGAAGCGAAAAAAACTCTTTGAAGACAGAAAGAAAGCCCTTGAAGAACAACTTCAAGAGCTTGAAAAAAATATGGCAATGCTTCAGTTCAAATGCTGGTATTATGAGCAGGCAATTTCTGATGGTAACGAAGACCGTCTTAATACAATCATTCCTGATCATCTACCTGCGGATATAAAATCTATGTACGAGTTTGCACACTCTTAGAAGTTACATTTCACTGTATCCTTATCTTAGCCTAGCGTACTCTTTCTCTGATACTTCCTCACACCATTCATTGGAACACTCCACTCCCGGCACCTCAATTGCAAGATGGGAAAACCACTCATCCGGAGCTGCTCCATGCCAGTGCTTTACTTCTGCAGGAATGTTAATACAGTCACCCGGTTTCATTTCTACTACTTCCTTGCCTTCCTCCTGATAATAACCTCTTCCTGCAACACATACCAAAATCTGACCACCACCGCTTTTTGCATGATGAATATGCCAGTTATTTCTGCATCCGGGCTCAAAAGTTACATTGAAAATGCCAACCTGCTCTGTGGATACCGGAGCAAGATAGCTTTGTCCTACAAAATATGCCGCATATGCATCATTTGGCTGTCCAATCGGAAATACCATTGATTTTGCATGTGCTCTCATACCATCGTCTTCATAAGGCAAATCACCCTCATTTGGCTGCCAGACTTCCTTTGCAAGATTAAAAACTGCCCACCCCTTTGGCCAGCCTGCATAAAATGCCACATGGGTAATAATTGCTGCAATCTCTTTTTGTGTCACACCATGGTCCTTTGCATTTTGCAAATGGAACTTAAGGGATGAATCCGTAATACCGGAAGACATTAATGCAACTACTGTAATAATACTTCTTGTCTTAACATCGATATCCTGCTGATTCCAATTTTCCCCAAATAAAACATCATCATTAAAATGTGCGAACTCCGGAGCAAATTCTCCAAGGGCATTTCTTCCTGCTGTCTGTACGATTTTTTCCATTTTATTCACCTACTCTTTCTGTGCATTTGGATTTTTCTACCAGTTTTTCTTTTCCTTCTCACTACGATTGTTCTGTTTGCGTTCTTCCACCATTTTTACAAACCATTCAACCATAGCAGGATCCTGATGAGAGAAGAAAGAACTTGTTGCAGTATCCAGTTTTGCAATTACATTCATGTCTTCTTCGGATAATTCAAAGTCAAATACATAAAATTTTCTACCATTCTTTCATAATGGGTAGACTTTGGAATCACAACAACACCTCTTTGAATATGCCATCTAACCACTCCTTGAAAAGTGCAGCGTTCTTAATGATATGCCCGTGGCATTCTGTGTCATTGAGCTTGTATTTGATGAAGCCGGTCACGGAATAGATTTCATTTTCCGCTACTGCAACAAGCAGATGGAAGTGATTGAGGGCGTTCCTGTGGAGGATATGGTAGATCATTCCTTTTATGCAGTATTCAAAAACGGTGACAAAAAATGGCTTGTGGCTTACGCAGATGTTGCCTTAAACGGCGTACAGCGTACGCTCCATGATTACAGTCCGGAGATTGGAAAAAATCTGACGATACACTGTTATCAGCCGGAACCGGGATATTGTGCCTGTGTGCTGACGGAGGAGGAGAAGGTTATAGAAAAACAGGATAAGTAGAAAAAATGCTGGCAGCTTTTGTGGCTACCAGCACTTTCTAATTTGAAATAATAACTCTAAAAAAATAGCGACATTGAACTTATTAAAAATGGCGGAGGCTTACCCTCTATTTGGTAATTCAATCACAACAGGTTTTCAATATATCACTTTACTTTATACTTCGTATATTTTCCACCACAATACTTATATAGCTTTCCAGTTGCCACCAGCTTCTTAATCTCACTATATGCTTGCTCCGGCGTAATCATCAAAAGTTCTGCAACATCTTGCTTTGTAATGATTCCATCCTGTGTTCTTGCAAGCTTTAAAATCATTTCCGGATATGCAATTTTTTCAATACCAGTCTGTCGAACATAATGAATGCTCTGATTACTCTCTTTATATACTTTTCCTGACAGCATATATGTGCGAGATTTTCCATTTCCGCTTCCTTCAACCAATCCGTCCTCTATCAAATTTTCGATTGAACTACGAATTTTCCCCTCACTCAAATGCGTCATGCTCACTATTCTTGCCAAATCTATTCTACGTTCATTTTTAAGAAGAGAAAGAATCATCAATGAATAAATTGATAACGGCTTTCCCAATCTATTCTGTTCATCAGCTATCAGCTTTGTAAATTTATCATCCGCTTTTGCTCTCTGTATGAATAACTTTACATTACTGCTCGTTGTCTCAGAAAAATCAGGCCATGGTCTACCATATATAATGGAACCTTCATATATTCTATCAATACCACGTCCGGTTTTCTCTGCAAGACCGATTCTCTTTAAAGCATCTGCTAACGCAGGATTTTTCCCATGTGGTTCTACCGTCAGCAAATTGTCCACTGTAACTCCATCAATAAATCCGCCCGGACTACTAATTGTCATACCTTCATCATCAATTAATACACGCACCGTTCCTAACATTGTATAATCTCTATGACAAAATGCATTAATCAACCCCTCACGAAAAGCAGCTTTATCAAATTCAGGAATTGCTGTTCTAAATAAACCATACTCTATTTCACGCTCTGGATTCCATGCTTCCATATATGTTTCAAATTTTTCAAAGACTTCTAATAACGGACCACTTGTTTCCATATTCACTCTTACCTTTGTCCCCTCTAAAACTTGAAATGCTGCTTTCGCTGTAGGCATCAATTTTTCTATACGATTTTCTTTTCCTATTAGCAACATTCCTGTTACAGTAGGATATACTTTTCCATCCACCTCTGTGGTTAATCGAAGAGCCTTATCAAGTTCTTCATCCTGCAAACCTAAAAGATTTTTTTCTCCTCCTGGTTTATTCTGTATAATGCTTCTTAACCGTACCCTTTGATTTGGATCAAGATCTTCAATTGTTGCTCCGGCAAGAGGACCTGCCGAAAAATCCAGTAATGCTAACTCGGATAACCGAGTTACAACTTCATAAGAATACATCGGTATTACTTCTGGCGATCCATCAGCCTTTAATCGGCGTCTTAGCATTTTTCCTGATGATGTAGATACAACAGTTCTACTAACCGGAATCTCAATTTTAAGAACTTCTTTTTCTTCCTCTGTAATAATCTCTGCCCTCACTGAAACGGATGGTACTGTGCTATTTGCTATCAATGCTGTAACACCAATTGCATCCTTGTGTTTTTGATGAACACCTGTTATTTGTCCGTCATCTTCAACACCTAAATACAACGTACCACCTTTTGTATTTGTCATACCAACAATTTCATCAACTAAATCCGTATCTGAATATTTTTTTAAATCACTTTTAAATTCAACTACAAGATTTTCTTTCATCGGAATTGTTCTCATAGATTACACTCCTTAATTTCAATTTAACTCAATTATAACTCGACCTGCTCTAATTGTCGAGTTAAAATCGAATTAAATTGAATTAAATTGAATTAAATCAAAAAAATGTCATAACTTTTTTCTTATCCATAACGGTGACAAAAAATGGCTTGTGGCTTACGCAGATGTTGCCTTAAACGGCGTACGGCGTACGCTCCATGATTACAGTCCGGAGATTGGAAAGAATCTGACGATACACTGTTATCAACCGGAACCGGGGTATTGTGCCTGTGTGCTACTGCCGGAAGAGACGAAAGGTGTCTTTTAACTTCATCTATTGTCTCCTTTCACTGTCCAGTAACCAGTCTTATTTCAGGAGTTGTTCCCGGTACTAATGAACCAGGATTATATATATGAACCCTTGTAGGTGTAATATATATTTCATTAGAAGACAAAGCCGTTACGCATCAAATTCCAATGCAGCCTTTAGCTCCACTCCTAACTTCCGTAACGTACCATCTAAGGCATGCAGTGTCTCTTTCATATTCTCTTTCGTACAGTTATATCCCATATGACCAATCCGGATTACCTCACCTGCCATAACATCAAAGGAACCCGCAAGCATAATGTTGTAATCTTCCCGCATCGTCTTTAAAATCTCTGCTGCCGTTACTCCGCCCGGAATGGCAAATACCGTAACCGTATTGGAGTATCCGTTTTCCGCATATAATTTTAATCCTGCACGGGTCAGGGCTTCTCTTGTCTTTGCCGCAATCTCAGCATGCCGTCTCAAAATATCCTTGTCCGCCTTAATATTCTCCAACGCCTGTCTTAATCCGTAAATGTCGCTGATTGGCATGGAATATGGGAACCATTTATTCTCATAATAATCCTTAAAGGTTAACAGGTTTGCATAAAAGGAAGCAATCTTTGTCTTACGGCTTTCCATTGCCTGTTTTGCATCCTCACTCATGGTCACAAGGGTAAGACCAATGGGACAGGAAATTGCTTTTTGGGAACCGCCACAGAGAATATCAATCTTGGAAGCATCCACATTTACTTCATTTCCAAACATTCCGGATACGGAATCCACCACAGTAAGGATTCCATACTCCTTCAACAGCGGACAGATTGCTGCAATATTATTGAGCATACCACTTGGGGTATCACAGTGTACCACCGTTGCATATTTGAAATTTGAATCCTTCTCCAAAAATGCTCTTAACGGTTCCACCTCGATTTCCCGCTTATAATCCGTGGTATACAAAACCGGATTGCCGCCATAGATACTTACAAAATCCGCAAATCCCTTGCCAAAGACACCGTTATCCAAAACCAGCACCCGGTCTCCCGGCTCTGTCAGGGATGCCACTGCTGCCTCCAGACCGAGAATTCCTTCTCCACTGAGAATCAGGCTCTCATTCCTTGTATGAAGCAGTTCACTGTATAATTCACAGGTCTCCTTATAATAATCATAGAAATCCAAATCCAGATCCGGATTGCCGTTCTCCATGCTTCTTGCCATTCTAACATTTTCTGCGACCATTGTTGGTCCCGGTGTCATCATTTTGTACATAATATCCTCCTTCATTTCCGGTTTTGTACCGCTTCCAAAAGTCAGGGTAATTATTCCACTGAGCGAAGTCCTCTCTCAAGGGGATTGATAATAATCAGTACAATAACTGCTGCTACTGCTATCTGGATAATGTTTCCCGGCACAGATTTCAGTGCTGCTGCAGCTCCGCTTCCCATAATAAATCCTTCAAAAATGAAGTATCCGGCAAGCTTAATGGCAAGAGCTGCGAAAATAGCAACCACCTTATAACCGAATCCTTTTTTGTTATAGCAGATGATTCCCGTTACAAATCCCATTAATCCACAGGTAACGATGGTACATGGTGCCCATGCAGCCCAACCACTTAATATATCAAACAATCCCATTCCAAGGGCTCCTGCAAGGGCTCCCGTCCGCTTACCATACACCATAGCTGCAATAAACAATGGTACATTTCCTAAATGAATCAATCCGCCTGCTCCGCCAAAGCTTGGAATCTGAATATTAACGAATGCTGTAAATACTAATGTCAATGCAACAAACATTGCGTCTAACGCAATCTGTTTTGCCGGGCTTTTTACTGCCTTATTTTCTATTACCTTTTCCATAATTCTTCTACCTCTTTCTTTTCTCATTTTCTTAGCATCCTGCAGAAATTTGCTTAATCCGTACTATACTCCCGAGTTGGCACTTTAGAAACTGCCAGTTTTAACCCTTTTAACAGTGCCAGATTTTATTCTTGCTTTTTTTTTCTGCTTGTACTATTGTAAAAAGCGTATAAACCTATAAAAGGAGACATAATTATGCAGCCATCCATTGCGATTATTAATGATATATCCGGATATGGCCGGTGTTCTGTCACCGTTGCCCTTCCCATTCTGTCAGTTATGAAGATTCAATGTGGTGTGGTTCCCACAGCCATTCTTTCCAACCATACAGAATATCCGGAATACTCTATCTTAGATTTCACTTCCCACATGGAGGAATATATAGAAAAATGGAAACATTTGAACTTTCAGTTTGAGGGTGTGTATACCGGATTCTTAGGATCTGCGCAGCAGATTGCCATCATCACCCATATGTTTGAGCAATTTTCCTTTTCGCAAAGAATCGTGGATCCTGTTATGGGAGATCATGGTGTCATCTACGATTCCTATACACCGGCTATGTGCCAGGCCATGAAGGCGTTAGTTGCCCATTCCACACTGACAACTCCTAACCTTACAGAACTCTGTATCTTGACAGATACTCCTTATCGAAGCACTTTTTCGGAAAAGGATATCTGTTCCATGTGTGAAATCTTATCTGACAAAGGAGTTCGCCGAATCGCTGTTACCGGAATTGAACAAGATGAAATGATAGGAAATGCTGTCTATGAAAATGGAGACTTTGATATTCTTTGGGATGAAAAAGTTCTGCCATTGCGCCCCGGAACCGGAGATGTATTCGCTTCCGTTGTAGCCGGATGTAGTTTACATAACATCCCACTAAAGAATGCCGTTAAGAAAGCATCCGACTTTATTCGCACCTGTCTGCTTACTTCAGCCGCTATGCACATACCCATCAATGACGGTGTATGCTTTGAAGAACATCTTGGTATGCTAATACCGGATTCTACTATTATGTGAACCAATAGGAGGAATTAAGAAATGTCAAAGAAAAACCAGGGAATTCTATGTATCCTGTCAGCCGCATTTTTCTTTGCACTGATGAACCTGTTCGTACGGCTTGCAGGAGATTTGCCAACCATCCAAAAGAGTTTTTTCCGGAATTTCATTGCTGCAATTCTGGCATTTATTATGTTAACCCGCAGCAGGAACAAAACAAAACTATCCAAAGATAATGTGAAAGATCTGCTTATGCGCTCCACTGCCGGTACCTTGGGAATTCTATGTAATTTCTATGCAGTAGATCACTTAAACATTGCAGATGCTTCCATGCTGAATAAACTGTCACCCTTTTTTGCCATTATTTTCTCCATGCTTCTGCTGAAGGAAACGGCAACACGTTTTGAGTGGGCCATGTTAGTGATTGCATTTATTGGTGCCTTATTCGTGGCAAAACCCAAATTTGAATTAAGCTCCATCCCTGCCCTCATCGGACTCATAGGAGGACTTGGTGCGGGACTTGCATACACATATGTACGGAAATTAGGAACTCACGGAATCAAGGGTCCGGTTATTGTATTTTTCTTTTCCTGTTTCTCCTGCATTGTAACTCTTCCATTTTTACTATTGGATTATACTCCTATGTCCATGAAACAGTTCCTGATCCTGATCTGTGCCGGTTTTGCTGCCGCTGGTGGACAAATCAGCATTACTGCAGCCTACACCAAAGCACCTGCCAGTGAAATATCCGTCTTCGATTATTCCCAGATTCTCTTTGCCGCCATCTTGGGATTCTTCTTCCTTGGACAGATTCCGGATTATCTAAGTATCATGGGATATATCATTATCATTGGGGCTGCCGTTGCAAAATGGTATCACTCCAATCATATCCCGGCAAAGCAGATGGATACATAACCATATACACAGAACAGATAAAGGGATTGTCCCATCGGACAACCCCTTTATCTGTTCTGTGTCTTTCCTGATAATTTTTTTCTAAGCTCCATATAATGATCCGCATACTCCTCTGATATCAACCGCCCTTTTGTCAGTTGCTGCAAGGTCATCTCAAACTCCCTCTCCGGCATCTCGGCATAACACATATCATGCAAAGTTTTCTCTACACTGTCCTTATATTCCGTAATACTATATACCCGATCCCGATAAAGAATATTAGCCGCATAGATTCGTTTAAAGAATCCATTCAACTGTTCATTTTCCGTTATCTTATCTTTGGGCATAAAATGAAGGCATAGCAAATCCATCACTTCATATGCGCATCTATTAGTTAACATAATATCTGGATAAATACTATAAAGATTTTTCGTCTTTAATGGAGCATTTTTTACCTTGGAATCCATATAATCCGGCAAATACTCCTTAAATACGGTAGTCACCAGATTCTCTTTCCGAAATGCAGGATATTCCTCTTCCATATTCACCTTCACACCGGGGTGATATCCCATATTACGAATCAGATCTCTGGAAATACTTATTCTTCTTGGCTCTTTCTCTAACAGTAACAAATATACTTTATTATGTGCCCGCCAGATAAACGCCGGACATTCTTTGATTTGATAGGACTTTGAATAATCTATGATAATCGGCCGGTGATCCTTTCGAACATGATATTTGCGTTTTACTTTCTTCAAAACCTGATGATCGTATCGTTGATATGGATTTTCTTTTTGTTTTTTATCCACATTATGTAAATCTTCTTTCTTATCTTTTGCCGTGGATTCCCGTGACGACAGATTCTTCTGAGCCATTACTGCCCGAATCGTTTCCTTATCCCCATTCCGGTTCACCTCTGCCACAAAATCTTCATCCTCCAATGTAAATGTCTGAGAAATAATAATAGCAATCACAGCTAAAATCATTGCAACGCCAAACAACCACAGGTAACCCTTGAGACCCGCTATCACAATACATATAACAGAGACTACTGAAAACAGTATCACACTTCCAATACACTTTCTCGTCTCTGAATCACCATATCTTAATCCATTCCATATCTTCTTCACTGTCATCATCTCCGTTTCACCTGATGCTTTGCAGTTATATACTCTATTGTACTACACAATTTCTTTTATTGCATTAAAAATATAGTAATCGCAAAGTTCTACTTTCCCTTTTCTTTTCATACATTAAAAAAACAGATCTTTCGGGATATCTTTATGCCTGCTTATTCCCATACCACTTTTAACTATATGAAATATATCACTTTGTTTCTACTGATTCTGGTATTCCTCTATGGCATTCGCCAAAGAACACAATCTCCATCGGTTCTAACCAGTTCCGCATTATACGAACGGGAACTTCCCATATATTGTGTGGATACAAAAGAACCTGTTGTGGCATTAACCTTTGACAGTGCATGGGGTACAGAAGATCTGGATATCATTTTATCTATTCTTAAGAAACACAACGCTCCCGCTACCTTTTTTGTAACCGGGGAATGGGCGACTAAGAATCCGGACGCCATTCGTGCCATTGATGCAGCGGGACATGAAATCGGCAACCACGGAAACAGCCACAAACATATGCCCCAACTGTCCAAGGAAGAAATGGCAGCTGAAATTCAGGGTTGTCACAATGCAGTCTATGCAATCACCGGAAAAGATATGACCCTCTTTCGTGCCCCATATAGTGACTGGAATGAAGAAGTTGTAAATGTTGCCCACGCCATGGGCTACTCTGCCATTAATCAATCGGTAGACAGTCTGGATTGGAAAGATTATGGTGTGGATTCCATTATTCGTACCGTATGTGAGCACAAAAATTTAGAAAACGGAAGTATTATCCTTCTTCACAATGGTTCTACTTACACAAAAGACGCTCTTGATGTTATGTTAACCAACTTGGAACAACAGGGATATTCCTTTACCTCTTTATCCTCCTTAATATATACATCAAATTACTACTTAGATCACACCGGAAAACAATTTTTAAAAAAATAATTGTATAAAAATATGCATTTCGCACATAATACAAAAGACAAGATTTTGAATCCATAAGGATCCGATTCAAAACGAAATCTACGTAAAAAAAGGAGATTATTATGAAAAAATTACACAATTATTTTTTTCTCATGATTACAATGGTTGCTTTATCCTTTGCATTAACAGGATGTGGCAACAGTACCAATGGTTCTACCAGCGGAAACAATGACAACAACAATGTATTACAAGATGCTGTTGACGATGTAGGAACCGCTGCAGAAGACATAGCCAATGGTGTTGGCAATGCGGTAAATGATCTTGTTGGTAACGGTGGCTTCAACAGCTATAACGAAGCGCATGACTATTTCTTAGACACAATGGGTTCTTATCATTCCAATGCAAAATTTGAACTCCGGGATGAAGATCAGGAATTGAACGATTACCAGGAAGGTTCAAAAGGCTATCACTTCCATTTGTATGATACCAGCAACAATGAAAATGGCGAATATTTCGGTGAATTTTTTGTAGATGCTACAAATGGTACCATTTATAAAAAAGGAGAAAACGGTCTGGTAACACCATATCCGGAAAACAATTCGAATGATCAGAACAACTCATCTACTTCCGAAACAAACAATAATACAACAAACAATAACAAAAACAACAATAATAACAGCACAAACAATACAACTGCAAAATAAAAATCAAGATCATAACTATTCAGAGCCGGCTCACGAAATTTTGGGGAGTTGCTCCGAATAGTTATATTTTTTCTGTATGAAAAATTGAAAAATCTCTTGCTTTTTTTAACCAAATTTTTTAATATACATAGAAAGCATATATTACGAAAACGATTTCATATTTAGAGTTATTAAACATGACACAGAAAGGAAGAATTACTATGGAACAATCTCCTGTTATTGTAATCGGTCATAAAAATCCGGATACCGATTCCATCTGTTCAGCAATCTGTTATGCAAATCTGAAGAATCAAATGGAGCCAGGTCATTATGTACCAAAACGTGCAGGAAACATCAACAATGAGACAGCATTTGTTCTGAACTATTTTAATATGGATATACCGGATTTGATTGAGGATGTGAACACGCAGGTGATGGACATCGAATATCGAAAGACCCCTGGGGTTAAAGATAACATTTCTGTCAAATCTGCATGGAAAATGATGAGGGAATTAGATGTTGTAACACTTCCTGTCGTTGCAAAAGACAATGTATTAGGCGGTCTTATTACGATTAACGATATCGCCAAATCCTACATGGATGATTATGAGAGCGATGTCATATCCAAAGCCAGAACCCCTTATTCAAACCTGGTAGAAGTATTAGAGGGAACTTTGGTTTCGGGCAATCCGCATAACCATATTGTTAACGGTAAAGTCATTATCGGAGCTGCCAACCCTCATTTAATTGAAAATATGATTGCAAAAGACGATCTGATGATTGTAGGGGATCGTATTGATACACAGATTTTTGGTATTGAGATGGGTGTGGGCTGCCTTATTCTTTGCCTGGATGCACCGGTGAATCCATTGGTGCTCCAGCTTGCAGAGGAACGACATTGCAGCGTCATTACCACCAAATTAGACACCTATACGGTTGCTCGACTGATCAACCAGAGTATCCCCATCCGTTATTTCATGAAAAAAGATAATTTAATCACTTTCCAACTGGATGAGACCGTGGACTCCATCAAGGAAATCATGTCCAAAAAGCGGCACCGTGACTTTCCAATTGTGGATGACTTCGGTCATTATTACGGCATGGTATCCCGCCGGAACTTACTTGCCCTCAGACGGAAAAAGGTAATCTTAGTGGATCACAATGAAAAAGCCCAGGCTATTACCGGAATTGAAGATGCAGAAATCTGTGAGATCATTGACCACCACAGACTGGGTTCTCTACAGACATTTTCACCGGTATACTTCCGCAATCAGCCGGTTGGATGTACTGCTACGATCATTTATCAGATGTATATGGAAAACAATCAGCCAATCAGCAAGGAGATTGCCGGGCTATTATGTGCAGCAATTCTGTCCGACACTCTGCTCTTCCGTTCTCCGACCTGTACACCACTTGATGAAATCACAGCTAGAACTCTTGCAGAAATGGCAGAAATTGATCTGGAATCCTTTGCAATGGAAATGTTCGAAGCCGGAAGCAGCTTACGTAACAAAACCGCCGAAGAATTATTTAACCAGGATTACAAAACATTCCAGGTAGAAGATATGGGAATTGGCGTGAGCCAGATCAGCTCCATCAACCAGAGAGAATTAGATAATGTAGCAGAACGCATACAAGACTATCTCAAAGACAATCTGTCTGATCTACCGGTTCAGCTTGTCTATGTTATGTTAACTAATATTGGAGAACAATCCTCTGACTTGTTAGCCTTTGGACCAGATGCCGTGAAATATGCCGGTGAAGCATTCCATGTGGAACCGGACGAAAACGTCTGTCACCTTCCAGGTGTGGTTTCCCGCAAAAAACAGGTGGTTCCTGCACTGGTTATGCGCCTGCAGGAAGAAATGTAAAAGGCATACATTTTGCAGCGCATAAGGTTTTCATGCGCTGCAAAACGTATGCCTTATTGTACGCGGTTACCGTCAGCCACATGACCAGTTGCGTAGTCCATTGCATTCTGGAGGGTAGTCTGACTAATTGCTGACAATGCTTCATGGGTCAGGAATCCCTGATGGGATGTTACAATGACATTTGGGAAAGAGAGCAATCTTGCTGTAATAGATGACTCCAACAACTCATCTTCCCTGTTTTCGAACACGTTTCGTCCTTCTTCTTCATATACATCTAATCCGACACCAAAGAATTTCTTATTACGAATTCCCTGAATCAGATCCTCTGTCTTTACCAATGCGCCTCTTGAAGTATTCACTAAAATAACATTATCCTTCATCATTTCAATGGTGTCTTTATTGATCAAATGGTGATTCTCCTCCGTCAAAGGACAATGCAGAGAAATCAGATCACTCTGCTGCAACACTTCTTCTAACGACTTATATTCTACAAAATTCAAGTTCTTATTGGGATACATATCATAAGCAATCACTTTCATGCCAAAGCCATGACAAATTCTGCACATAGCTGCACCAATCTTACCTGTACCAATAATCCCTGCTGTCTTTTCATAAAAATTCATTCCGGTAAGACCCACCAGACTAAAGTTATTCTCTCTTACGCGAATATAACTCTTGTGTATACGACGATTAACTGAAAGTGCCAGTGCCATGGCATGCTCTGCCACCGCTTCCGGTGAATATCCCGGTACACGAAGCACTGTCATACCATATTCATCAGCTTTCTCCAGATCCACATTATTAAATCCGGCGCACCGCAATAAGATCAATTCTATTCCAATCTCATGCAGTCCTTCTAATACCTTTGCACTCAAATCCGAATTAACAAAAGCACAAATTGCATCAAATCCCTTTGCAAGAGAAACGGTCTTTGGTGAAATATCTACTTCATGATAAGTAATCTCTATTTCGGGATACTGTTTTAATTCCTTATCAAAAGATTCCTTATCATAACTCGTTGCATCATAAAATAAAATCTTCATAAACTCTACTTCCTTTCTGACTCCATTGATTTTCTTTTGTAAATGTGCAACCTATTGTGGCACAATGATTCATGTTATCATCATGACCATTTTCAAGATAAATTATACACCCTTTGTCAATGATAAGATGGATTGTACCCATTCCTTTGCTGCTGCTAACCGTTCCTCAAATTGTTCATAAAAATCCCGTGTACTTTCATATAAGATAACGAAAAAAGCATTCAGAATATACATATCAATCTGTTTTACCTGCTCCTCCGTAATCATTGAAAAACCTTCGGTCAAATCCTTCAAAAAATAATGCCATTCATTGATAAAAGCTGCATTTTTTGCCGGTTTGGGTGTATCGATCCATTTCTTCACCTTTACCTTCGTTGGATTCGGATATGCACATTCTTTCACCTGCAGGAAATACTGAAACCCACCATTATCATAGATTCTTCCAAGGGGAAAAATGCGGCATATACCCGGACGAATACCATGAATACTGCATCTTCCTGCTTCATTCAAAAAGGCACAGCTTTCCTGCTTTCCGTTCATTTTTAAATTCGGTAAGATAATACCCTCCACCACATTTAAATCCAGCTTGTCCACTAATAATTCTTCGAATTTACAATTTAATCCGGTTGTCAGACGATACACATCATAAGGATCTAGCACAATGGAATTCCCCATTCCACGGCAGCAGGCAGAACATCCTTTACAGTCATTGCATCCGGCTTTCACCATGTCATTCAAACCATATAACTTACCATCTGACACTTCGGACATATCAATCTTTCGTTCCATTTTCATTTCTCCATTTAAATACATTTTCTTAAGGTCTTACCTATCTGTTATCATAACAAACCCTATTCCCTTTCGTCAATTTCATATTTACCCAAGCATAACATCTAAAAGCATCATAGTAATAAATCCAAGCATCACTCCGGCAGTCGCTAAATTTTTATTGTCCCGAAAAGATTCCGGTATCAGTTCCGAACAGACAACACAAATCATGGCACCTGCCGAAAAGGAAAGCACAAAGGGAAGGATCATCCGAATCCGCAGAGCAAACAACACGCCAATCACGCCTGCAGCCGGTTCCACCACTCCCGAAAACTGCCCAATTAAAAAGCTTTTCCACCTGGATACCCCTTCTCTTCTAAGGGGCATTGCCACACAGGTTCCCTCTGGAAAATTCTGGATTCCAATTCCCACCGCCAGCATAACTGCACTCATAAATGCGTTCTGACCACCCATGATTGCAGCACTTCCAAAAGCAACGCCAACCGCAAGTCCTTCCGGAATATTATGCATGGTTACTGCTGTCGTAACCAGAACACAGCGGGTCCATTTTTTGTCAGCGCAATTTCCACACCCACAGTTTCCAAGCAGTAAATCGGAACAGACAATAAAAGCTCCTCCAGATAAAAAACCAATTGCAATATTAGCAACAACACTCTTTTGCAGTTGGGACACCAACTCAATAGCAGGATTTAATAGCGACCAGTAGGATGCCGCTATCATAACTCCCGCTGCAACCCCCATCATAAGATCTAATATTTTCTGATTCATGGATTTAAAAAAAGAATACAAGAGATGCACCCACTACAGTAACACCATATGTGAAAAGTGTGGCAAGGAGTCCCTGCCACACCGGATGAATGTGCATAAACCAATCCATCAGTCTTCCTCTTTCCCGAAAACTTCACACTTTCCGGATTTCATTCCTTACTAGCCAGTATATGAAACAAAAGACCGGATTGACACATCCTGTTATTTTTTACTATGCCGGACAATCATTATGATCTCGTAAATTATCGTTAAGGTTAGTACCACGCCAAACACGATTGCACCCACAAGAATCATCTTTCCGGATTGCCGGTAGGTCATAATTGTATCAAACAGCGTAAATGCAGAAATCTGAAGTTCCATCCAGACAAGCATAGATGCCATATCCCGGTACACAACAACCTCCTGTCCCGGCTGAATCTTACATGGTGTATTCCATGCATCCGGCGGTAACAAATGCAGAATCAGGCTGGTCACACCATTACACACTAACATAATGATGGGAAGCATAATCAACACTGCCGGCGAACCATACCCATCCACATTGCCTGCACCGTCAAAATGTGTGGCAATCTCCTCCGGCAGCACTACCATTCCAACAATTGCAATGATAAATGCTGCCAGCATCAGCACATAAGAAACAATCTCAATGATACAATGTTTTTTCGTAATATACGGCTTTGCCATACTCTCTCACCTGCTCATTCCCAATTTATATATCAAACTCCGGAGGAATATCTATCTCCTCAGACACATATCTTCCATCCTTCTTCCGTTGTCTGACACACTCTGACAACAGATATTCAATCTGCCCATTTACAGAGCGGAAATCATCTTCTGCCCATGCGGCAATATCGGCATATAATTTCTCTGTCAACCGGAGAGGGATCTGCTTCTTTGCTGCCATTAGTACAAACTTCCCGAATTCACAATGGGCTGTGCGTCATGGTTGCCGCACAAAACTACTAACAGATTTGAGACCATGGCTGCCTTGCGTTCTTCATCTAACTCTACTACCTGTTTCTCACTTAACTGTTCTAATGCCATCTCCACCATTCCCACTGCACCATCTACGATCATCTTTCTCGCATCAATAATTGCAGAAGCCTGCTGACGCTGTAACATAACCGATGCAATCTCCGGTGCATAGGCAAGATAGGTGATTCTCGCCTCAATAATCTCAAGTCCTGCATCATTTACCTTACTCTGAATCTCGTCCCGAATTCTACTTGCCACAATCTCAGCCGAACCCCGAAGACTTCCCTCATCTGCCTGACCATCTCCTGTGGTATCCACATTGGATGCCACATCATATGGATAAATACGGACAATATTCCGAAGGGCACTGTCGCACTGTAAAGACAGATATTCTTTGTAATTATCTACATTAAATACTGCCTTCGCCGTATCTGTCACTTTCCAGATAACTGCAATTCCAATCTCCACCGGATTACCAAGACAATCATTGATCTTCTGTCTTCCGTTATTCAAGGTCATTGCCTTTAACGAAATCTTCTTGCCAACAGCCTCTACCGAAACAGAGGTTCCTTCCGCTGAAATATTCACTGCCCCATTGGTATGCGTGTCTCCACTTTGTGCCAGCTTTGTTGTAGCTGCCGGATTCACTGCCGTACAGAATGGATTCACAAAATAAAATCCGGGTTCACGGATTGTCCCTACATAATTACCAAATAAGGTAAGTACCAAAGCTTCCTGCGGCTTTAATATCTTCAATCCCAAAAACAGAATCCAGCCAAGTGATGCGACTACAATACAACCAACCATCAATATCAATGCGGCTATAGAATGCCATTTGTCATACTGAATGGCTCCTACAACAATACCCAGAATGACAAGTATGTACCCCACAAGACCCAATAGCAATACCGCCATTCCATTCTTCTTACCTGTATAAATCTTCTCTTCCATCTCTATAACCTCCTTCATCTCTTTATGATATCAAAACCATATCACTATGAATTCATTTTGTCAATAAAAATGTAAAAAATTTCCTTCATGATTCCATCTGTTTTTCAGATTTCTTCATGAAGGTTTTCTTCTAAATTATTATTTCATCAAATATAATATTCCGGCTGATTCAAGTCCTGTACGACAGAACAACTACTACGGATCATAAGCTTTCCTTCTAACTCCATGCGAATCACTTCACTGTGTCCACCTCGAATGCGGTCTAGCAGTAGATAAAGTGCGAACCTTGCCATATTTTCCTTTGGAAGATGAACGGTAGAGAGCATCGGCTTTGTAAACTGCCCCTCTTCAATATCATCACTGGATATAATGGAAGGCATATAGAATGGATTGTGGAACTGATTGAGGCATTTCAACATGCCAATTGCTGTAATATCATTGGCACAATATATTCCGGTGGGTGGATTATCTGATTGCAGAAACTTCTCCATTGCTTCAAATCCTTCTTTCTCGGTCTGGTTGGTCTCCACAATATAGTCGGGATAGAAATCAATTTCATGATTTCTAAGTACTGCTGAATATCCTTTATATCTTGCTTCTCCGTGACACTGTCCCACATAAGCAATCCTTTCATGTCCCAACCCTACCAGATATTCAACCGCCATAGATGCAATCTTCTTTCCATCACAGAGTACCTCGTCCACCTCATAATTGGTAGAGTTCCGGTTAATGGATACAATATTCTTAATAGACATCTTCCCCACCTCACACCATTCAGATTTCCTACTGTTTTCATAGGTTGTATGATGTAAGTGTAACATATGTTTCCAAATATGATAACCTCAAATATTGAAAACGTTTTCATAAGATGTCAAATTGAAAAGCCTTCTCGTCTTATATCCTATTTTGAGTTGTATTTGTCATATCCACGCAATCTCGCCATTGCTCTTGCGAGAGATGCACGGGACACATGATATTCCATGATACTTTGCTTCTGTTGCAGCTGCTCCTGTGCACGTTCCTTTGCCTCCTGTGCACGGAATGCATCAATCTCTTCCGGCTTTTCCGCAGAGAATACAAATAACTCTACCTGATTATCCTGTACTTTCAAAAGTCCGTCAGATGCAATGGCAATATGTTCCTCGCCATCCGGTGTCCGGAATCTGACTTCCCCAATCTTCGTGCTGGTGGTCATTCGTTCATGGTTTGCCATAATCGCCATTTCCCCATCATATCCGGGAAACACCAGCAACTCACAGGGACCATCATAAAAAACCTTATCACAAGCAATTATTTTTAAAGAAAACGTATTCATAAGCTACACCTTTCCTTACTCTTGCTGCATCTTCGCTGCCTTCGCCTTTACATCTTCCATAGTACCGACATTGAAAAACGCTGCCTCCGGATACTCATCCATCTCACCATTTAAGATTGCCTTAAATCCTTTGATAGTCTCTGCTATCGGTACAAACTCGCCTTTCACACCGGTAAAGTTCTCTGCCACATGAAACGGCTGAGACAAGAAACGCTGTACTTTTCTGGCACGATATACCGTCTGCTTATCTTCATCAGAAAGCTCTTCCATACCAAGAATCGCAATGATATCCTGCAATTCCTTATATTTCTGTAAAGTTTCCTGTACCTGTCTTGCAACATTATAATGCTCTTCCCCAACGACATCCGGTTCCAGAATTCTGGAAGTAGATTCCAACGGATCCACAGCGGGATAGATACCCTGTTCCACAATCTTACGGGAAAGAACCGTTGTTGCGTCCAAATGGGAGAAGGTTGTTGCAGGTGCCGGGTCAGTAAGATCATCCGCCGGTACATATACCGCCTGAACAGAAGTAACAGAACCATTCTTTGTGGATGCGATTCTCTCCTGTAATTCGCCCAAATCATTGGCAAGGGTCGGCTGATAACCTACAGCGGATGGCATACGACCTAACAAGGCAGACACCTCAGAACCTGCCTGTACAAAACGGAAAATATTATCAATAAACAACAACACATCCTGCTTCTTCACATCCCGGAAATACTCTGCCATGGTAAGTCCGGTCTCTGCCACACGCATACGTGCACCGGGTGACTCATTCATCTGTCCAAACACCAGTGCCGTCTTATCCAGTACACCGGATTCCTTCATCTCATTCCAGAGATCGTTACCCTCTCTCGAACGCTCTCCAACACCGGTAAAGATAGAATATCCACCGCTCTCTGTTGCAATGTTGTGAATCAACTCCTGAATCAGGACAGTCTTACCAACTCCGGCACCACCAAACAGACCAATCTTACCACCTTTTGCATAAGGGGCAAGCAGGTCAATAACCTTAATACCGGTCTCCAACATCTCTACAACCGGACTTTGCTCTTCAAATGTAGGCGGCTCTCTGTGAATGCACCAGTGTTCAGCATTTTCCAGGCTTTCCTTATCATCTAGTGTCTCGCCTAATACATTAAACAATCTGCCAAGAGTAGCTTCACCAACCGGAACCTGAATACCGGAACCGGTTGCTACAACCTCCATATCCCTGCAGAGGCCTTCACTGGCTGCAAGCATAATACAACGAACCACACTGTGCCCAATATGCTGGGATACTTCCATCACACATTTCTTTCCATTATTCATCACATATAATGCATCTTTAATGGAAGGCAGATTGCCATCTTCAAATTCAACGTCTACGACAGGTCCTGAAACCTGAACGATCTTTCCTTTATTTTCCATAGTGTGACATCTCACCTTTCTTGTTGTTTCTTCTTTTTCTTCTTAAGAGCTTTTGCACCACCAATTACCTCGGTAATCTCCTGTGTGATTGCTGCCTGTCTCACACGGTTATACTCCACAGAAAGTTCTCGTAACATCTCCTGTGCATTATCCGTTGCAGACTGCATTGCCATCATTCTGGCATTTTCTTCACTGGCAGAGCCCTCAACCAGAACACCATACATAAATCCAGTTACATAATTATACACAAGCTTCTCTAGTACCTGTTTCGGGGAAGGATAGATTAAGAACCAATCATCTGCTTTATCCGCAGCTTCCTTATCATAATTGCCTCTTCCCTTTGCAGAATCCTCCAGCATCTCCTGTCTGATGAACTCATGTGTCTTCAGTGGAAGAATCTCATTCACCTCCACCTCTTCTTTCATGCTGTTCACCATACGGGTAAAGATAACATACACTTCGTCAATCTGTTCTTCCTTATAAAGCTCAACAATATATTCTGTAATCATTCTTGCCCGATGAATGGACGGATTGTTAGCAGAATAGCGGAACTTCTCATCAATATGATATCCCTGACTTGTAAAATACTGTCTGCCAATCTCGCCCACCACTAACAGCCGGTACTCCTGTGCCTGATCTACCAGAGCACCTGCCTCTTTCAATACATTGTGATTATAGGCACCTGCCATTCCCTTATCACCGGTAATCACAACAAATGCTTTCTTCTTCACCGTCTCATTCCTGTCTTTTCCACGGTTATCAAAGTACAGATGCTGCATATCCGGAAAATGCAGTAAAATATCGGAAATCTGATTCTGCAAACCATAGAAATATGGTTCCGTATTGTCTAACTTCTGTCTGGCTTTTCGAAGTTTCATGGAAGACATCATGTACATGGCTTTTGTAATTTTCATGGTATCCTGAATACTTTTTATTCGATCGGATATTTCCTTTGCATTTGCCACTTTTTTACCTCCATTCTGTTCTCACAGATTCAACTCTCTATTCCGTTACTTCTTCCTCTGTCTGAGCTGTCTGAGCCTTAAACTGATTAGCTGCGTCCACAATAGATTCTCTGACATCCTCTGACAAATCCTTAGATGCCTCTAACTGACTGATTATATCAGAATGATTCAATGCAAAATCCTTTAACAGCTCCAGACGAAACTGCTTAATCTTATCTTCCGGTATATCACTGAATATATGTGCATTGGCCGCAACTAACGTAATAACCTGCTCTGCCATAGAAAATGGACGTCCCAAAGGTTGCTTTAACAATTCCATCAACGCACGTCCGTGGGCAAGCTGTTTCTTGGTTCCTTCATCCAAATCGGAAGAAAACTGTGTAAATACTTCCATTTCACGATACTGTGCTAAATCAATACGGATACTCCCGGCTGCTTTCTTCATTGCCTTCGTCTGTGCCGCACCACCTACACGGGATACAGAAAGACCAACATTGACTGCGGGACGCTGACCTGCATTGAACAGCTCTGACTCTAAGTATATCTGACCATCTGTAATGGAAATGACATTGGTTGGAATATATGCAGATACATCTCCTGCCTGCGTCTCAATGATCGGTAACGCCGTGATGGATCCACCACCGGCTTCCGGTGTAATTCGGGAAGAACGCTCTAATAATCTGGAATGCAAATAGAATACATCTCCAGGATAAGCCTCACGTCCCGGAGAACGCTCCAGCAAAAGGGAAATCGCACGGTACGCAACTGCATGTTTTGACAAATCATCATAGACAATCAACACATCTTTTCCCTGATACATAAAATATTCAGCCAATGCAGTTCCGGAATATGGTGCAACATACTGAAGCGGTGCCGGATCGGATGCCGTTGCCGCCACAATAATGGTATACTCTAATGCATTATTTTTCTTTAAGGTATTCACAAGCTTTGCAATCGTAGACGCTTTCTGACCAATTGCGACATAGACACAGATAACATCCTTACCCTTCTGATTCAAAATGGTATCCATGGCAATGGATGTCTTACCTGTCTGACGGTCACCAATGATTAACTCTCTTTGTCCACGACCAATCGGGAACATGGAATCAATGGAAAGAATACCGGTCTCCATAGGAACCGTTACAGATTTACGATCTACAATACTTGGTGCCGGATTCTCAATTGGACGATATCCGTCTGCCTCAATATCTCCTTCACCATCTATCGGAGCTCCTAATGCATCTACAATTCTTCCTTTAAAAGCCTCGCCAACCGGAATACCTGCCATTTTGCCGGTACGGGCTACACGGCTTCCTTCATGTATCTCTGTATCCCGACCAAATAAGATAACACCAATCTCATCCCGGCGCACATCCTGCACCATACCTTTCACACCACAGTCAAAGATTACAATCTCACCATAGCATGCATGGTCGATTCCATCTACATTGACAATACCATCACCAACCCAATTGACAATACCAATCTCTTTGTCCTTTGCTTCCAGTTCAAAGTCTTCAATGCTGCTTCTTAAGATAGAAATAATATTCTCTTCACTGACCGTAGCACCAGCGGAAGATACTGCCCCAGCCATTTTATTCTTTAACTGGTTAATCCTTCCCTGCTCACTCCAGTCATATTCTTTCGTTTCTACACGAAGAATGAAACCGCTCTTCAAGGACTTATCCTCTTTCATTTCAATCTCCATGTTGTCTGTCCCGAATTCTTTATTCAGGAACTTGCGGATACCTGCAAGCTGTTCCTCATTTGGAGCAGTCACATAAGTAAGTTCTGCCTTCGTCTCTTCCTCTTCCGGTTTCTGCTCGATGCTTTCATATGCCTTTACAACTTCGTCATATAATGCAAAATCGTTATTATCACATAATACTTTGAGGAAATTACGAATCTCCTTGGGAAATACACGATCGATAACCAGGTGCTTCTTCTCGATTGCCACTGTAGGATTCTCAAAATCCACTCTCACCTGCGGCACCGCCTCAAGAATCTCCTTCACTTGCGTAAGCATTTCCTTTGGAATATCTGTTTTGCGCAAATCTGACGCATAATTTAATGCTTCCTGAGTCACTATTCTTCACCTGCTTTATCTAAAAATTCGTTGTAGAGAGAACTGTCAATATCTGCTCCACTTTGTTTACCTACTACCTTTGTTGCTGCATTTACTACCATGTCAGCAATCTCTTTCTCTGCATCTTTCATAATCTGTGCTTTTTGATGTTGTGCCTGGGCTGTTGCATCTTCCTTAATCTGTCTTGCCTTCTTCTCCGCATCTGCAACAATCTTCTGATATTGTACATCAGCATCCTTTCTGGCTGCCTGTAAAGTCTTCTTCTTCTCTTCCTCAATTCCTGCAAGAGAATCTGTATACTGCGCTTTCAAACCTTCTGCCTCTGCCTGTCTCGCTGCAGCTTCACCAAATTGTTTATCTGCCTCTTCCTGACGGGCCTCAATGATCTTTTGAACAGGTTTGAACAGGAAAATCTTCAAAGCTACAAGAAGTACCAGGAGGTTCACAACGGTTAAAATTAAATTTGCCGGATCTACACTAAGCATGTTACCCTACCTGCCTTCCTCATTATTTTAACATTACGATAACCATCAAAGCGATAACAAAACCATAAATAGCGGTTGCCTCTGCAAGGGCACAACCAAGAATCAATGTGTTACGAATCTTACTCTCTGCCTCCGGCTGTCTTGCAACTGCCTCAGTTGCCTTACCAGTTGCAATACCGATACCAATACCTGCTCCAAGTGCTCCTAATACTGCGATACCTGCTCCAATTGCGATTAAAGTATTCATAATAAAATCTCCTTTTCTTTCTTATAAATTTTTGTCAATTGCCTATTTTTTAATTCCATAAAATGATTCATACATTCGATTACTCAATCTCCTCACCAATGTAGAGAGAAGTCAAGAATACGAATACATATGCCTGAAGTAATCCGTCAAAAATATCAAAATACAGACTAAATACAGTCGGTAAAAATACCGGAACCACCATCTTGATCAGTTCCATAATAACGAATGAACCCAACACATTACCAAAAAGTCGCATACATAATGATAATGGTCTGGTAAACACTTCAAGGATATTAATTGGGGTTACAATTGCGATTGGCTCCGTAAACTTATGTAACCATTTCCTGACACCCAGATAATAGATACCTGCAGCCTCTACTAAAACAATACTCATTACTGCCAAAGCAATTGTTACGTTCAAGTCCTTCGTTGGGGATTTGAAGCCAAATAAACCGATAATATTGGAAATACCTATGTACATTAACACAGTTGTCAGATACGGAACAAAGGCTTTTCCTTTCTCTCCTATCATACCTTCCACGATGCCGGTTAATTTGGTAACAATCAGTTCTGCTACTGCCTGACGTTTACTTATGTGATCGATTCTCATGTTTCTTGTAAGGAAAATCGAAAGTAAAATCAGAACTGCCATGATAATCCATGTAACAACAACCGACTCTTTGATCTCTAAGCCGCCAAATATCGGAATCGTAAATATGGTCTTACATTCCAGCTCTTCCATCAGGTTTTTTGCTAATTCTTCCAAAAAACCATCTCCTTATCCTTTACTTTGTTTCTCTCAAAGTTTATAATACTTTACACAAAATGTAAAATATATATTTGAAATGTTTGCTATATCATTTTGACATGGAGGAAAAAATAATGGACATTACATATGATTATTATCGCATATTCTACTTTGTTGCCAAATACAAGAGTTTTACAAGAGCAGCTTCGGTGCTAATGAATAACCAGCCAAATATCAGCCGCTCTATGAATAATCTGGAGAAACAATTAGGATGCACTCTCTTTTTGCGTTCCAATCGGGGAATCACATTAACACCGGAAGGAAAGAAATTATATAACCATGTATCTGTCGCCTACAAACAGCTTGAAGCTGCGGAATTAGAACTATCCGGCTCTAATACATTAGAAAGCGGTAACGTTACGATCAGTGCAAGTGAAACTGCTTTGCACGGCATCCTGCTGGATGTATTAAGAGACTATCACAATGCTTATCCCAACATCCATATACACATTCTAAGTCACACCACTCCGGAAGCAATCCAGACTGTCCGAAGCGGGCTTGCAGACTTTTGCGTTGTTACCACACCAACCAAGATTAACCGACCATTTAAGGAGACAAAACTAATGGAATTTCATGAAGTGTTGGTAGGCAGCCGTAAATACGAAGAGCTTTCCAAACGGAAAATGCGCTTAGAAGACCTGCAGCACTATCCTATGGTTTGCCTTGGACGTAATTCCATGACCTACAACTACTTCTCCGAACAATTTCTAAAGCATAAACTGGTGTTAGACCCTGAAGTAGAAGTAGCAACCTCCGAGCAGCTAATTCCTATTATTACCCATGACTTAGGAATTGGTTTCATTCCCGACTTTCTTTCCAAGGAACCATTAAAGAAAGGAACCATCATTGAAATACCACTCCGTGAGAAGCTCCCTGCCCGCCACATCTGCCTTGTTGAAGACTCCGGTCATGCCTTAAGTATCGCAGCCACCAAGCTCAAACACATGTTAGTAGCTGCCCATTCTTTAGAAAAACTCTAGACAAATGAAAAACCAGGCATCGTACTTCTATGCGACCACCTGGTTTTTCCCATTATTCTTTCCTTTGTATAAGTTTTTATCTGCCTGGTCAATCAAAGAACGGATACTTAACCCATTTTTGTACTCTGAAAGTCCTAATGTAATGGTTACTTGAAAACCGATATTCTTATAGCTCATTTTGCGGTTTGCAATCTCTTCCCGAATTCTTTCTGCCACCCGTTTTGTAATATCAAGATTCCCACGCAACAGAACCAGAATCTCTTCTCCTCCCCAACGGCATACACAATCATTCTCCCGTACATTATCAGAAATAATATTGGCAATTGCAATGAGCACTTCATCTCCACAATCATGTCCATAGGTATCATTAATCTTCTTGAAATCGTCTATATCGATCATGATCAGACAAAACGGATTCTCTTCTCCTGCTGCCTCACTTACGCTTTGATGCAAAGCCTCATTCATACTACGCCGGTTTAATAAATGTGTAAGCGGGTCAAAATGTGCTAACTCCTCTAATTCCAGATTCTCCTGCTCTAACCGTTTTTGCATATAGCGTATCTCCAATGCAAATAAGATGGAAAACAGGAACAACATACCAAACATAATTACGGTATTGAAATAATAAAAATAAGTTTTCGCCCATGTTACATCCGAAGCATCCAGAATAGGTGGAACATTGCGACAGATCTTAACAATTACCATATAACATGCCATTACGGCCAGTGATGTCAATGCCGGAATCACCACATTCCGGATTGTGCTAATCAATGTGTAGGAAAGATAAAATGCCACCGGTACAAGTGCAATCGTATACAGCATAAAGCCCCAGTCCCAACCAAGTAAAAGCGAGACCATACTAGAATGCAATAAAATCTCAATCATGGAAGAAACATAAATAAACACATATTGTTTCTTTTTCAGACTTACAAAGCTATGATAAAAATAAAAAAGTGTAACTGCCAGATTATATATTCCAATCATGGGATATCCACAAATTGCAAACATAATGGTAAAATGTAAATGTACTAAAGCTACACCAAAACAGATTACCACAAACTTTGTTTCCGGATTAATGGCACGCGTTCCATGTAGAATCTGCCGGATTGTATGATACAACTGATTCAATTCTCTACCTCCATCCCGAGGTGTTATCCCCATATAGTATTATGCCATCACCAACAAGCATTTCTCCTATGCATATGACTTATTGTAATGTATTTTACAATTTTTCACAAGACCTATTGTTTTTTATTTTTGTGTCCGGATACTGATAAATTACGTGCCGCCAGTTTCAGGAAAAGAAATGCTACGCATAAATTCAATACAACAGAAATAACAATCCAATAATCAGCAATTCCCAGTAACGTGGAGGATGTTGTCCCCCCATCCATCATAATGCTCCGGATCCCGGTTCCACTTATGGCTCTGAGCATAAAATCAATAATTGGGGAATACGGATTCAACATTAGTATAAAGGTAAAAGCTCCCGGGCCATCATAGGTTCCACCATGGGAATATGCTAAAGCAGACTGCATTGTCACCACTACATAAAATATAACAGTAGTGAGCACAATAATCCCAATACCAATGGCAAGTGTTAATAGGGTTGCAACAACTGATTTCTTCACCACGCCAGAACAAAAGATTCCAACACTTCCCACATATATCCCAATATATATCAACATTCCAAATAATCCCAATAATGCCCACCAGCTTATGCCACCTAGCACGAAAGCAATTGCCATAATAGGAATACTGGTGATTACATACACCATCACAACCGCCATTACAGAACACAGTTTACCGACAGCTATGGCGAAGGGAGACACGGGGGTAGTTAACATAACATCCAATGTCTGACGTTCTCTCTCCCCGGAGATGGAACCGGATGTAATGATCGGTATGATCAGACTCAGAATTCCACATTCTGTACACCCAAGAATCGGAAATAGCCACATAAGCACAGAATAGTTATATCCTCTTGTTGCAACAGACATATTGGTAATGGACAATACAATCAATACAATAATAGTAAGAAAAACATTTAGCCCCATAATCCCCCAGGACATCCTCATACTTCTTGCTCCCACTACTAATTCTTTCTTCAAAATGGGGTTCACATGTATTTTTTTATTCATCGGCTTCCCCTCCTGTTATCTCCAAAAAGAGTGATTCCAAGTCTTCTTTCTCCCGGTAAAACTGGCTTACCAGCACCTGATGTTCCAATAAATATTTCAAAAGTCTTGCAGCTTCATACTCATCTCCCATAAATCCAATGAGTATTTCATCCTCCGTAAATGACACCTTCTCTACAAAAGGATGTTCCTTCAATAAGAGATTAAGCCTCTCATTACCGGATTGTCCCTCTTCCCGGTCTGCATAGATAACCCTCATATGAATCAGTTGTTTTCCTTTCGAAGCATCTATGATATCTTCCACTTTGCCGCTGGTTACAAGATGCCCATGCTCCATAATCCCAATACTGGTACACATTTCCGATAATTCCGGGAGTATATGGGAACTGATTAAAATGGTCTTACCCATACTGCCAAGATTCTTAAGCACTTCTTTCATTTCAAATCTTGCACGGGGGTCCAGACCGGAATTCGGTTCATCCAATACCAACAGGTCCGGATCATGGATCAATGCCCTTGCCACACACAAACGCTGCTTCATTCCCCTTGAAAGTGTATCTACATACACATCTTTCTTATCAGACAGATTCACCATTTCCAGTAATCCCTCCGAAATAGCATCCACTTCCTTCCTGCTCATTCCATACATGGAACCATAAAATTCCATATACTCCATTACTTTCAGATTGTCATATACACCAAAGAAATCCGGTACATAACCGACTTTCCGTTTCATATTGTCCGGCTGTTTCACGGCATCCACACCATCCACTAAAACCGAACCACTGGTTGCCTTCAGCAATCCACATATAATCCGCATCGTTGTGGTCTTCCCTGCACCATTGGGTCCTACAAATCCATAAATCTCTCCCTTATCAATGTGAAGGCTTAAATGATCTACTGCCAGAAATTTACCATATTGCTTCGTTAAATTCTCAATTGTCAGCATTATTCATCCCCCCTTGCACATATTCTTGGCACATATCCCTGAGTGCCATCCTGACTACTATCATATTCAAATCGCAATTTCAGCGTATTATCTACAACATATCTGCAAAAATCACTGCCACTTAAGCGATTGGAATCTACAAAAATCTCATCATAGTCTTTCGTCGCCGGATTATAGGCATAGACGGTTGCGTAATCTTTATCCTCCGACTTCTCCTGCCCTGGGACAATCTGTAATTCCGTAATGCCCGGATAACCGGCAAATGAATAGGTTACTTCCGCACTATCCCCATACAGCATACCATCATACATGTCAAAATAGTTTCCATTCATATCTGTTATCATCGGTATGATGCTGCTGTAATATACTCCTGACACATCTGCATACTCTGCTTCAAACGTCTGATAGACCACCCCTACTCCGGAAGACTTCACCTTTGTATTCACCACATAATCCTCCGGCGCATAATGATCGATCATTGCCCAGATCATTCCCCGTCCATATTGGGACACCTTCATAAAATAATTCTCCATCATGGAATCAATCTGGCTGTAAAGATTCCCCTTCTGATTCTGACTGGCTCCTTTATACATCTCGTCAAAGGTTCCATAACCCTCGGATGTAACCAGCCGGTCCGGATCAATGGTCACAGTCTCCCCTGCCTTAACATCCCCTGCAACATAGATGTGATTCTCAAAGGTCACCACTACTTCTTCGAGATCATAACGGGTATTATTGGTAACCGAGCCTGTAAAACCGGTTGTTGTACATTCCAAATCATAAGTCAGCTTTCCCATTGTATTCTCACCGGAACGGACCGCTGTAAATGTATTGCTATGAAATATTTCTTCATTATGAAATGTCAGGTTCTTACCTTTGTCACTATCCTTAATAAGGTAATCATAGGTGCCATTTTTAATATGTCTTGTACCAAATAATCCATAAGAATAAGAATCCGTATCATAAGCTACTGAGGAAAAGGAAGGATTCAACTGTATCGTATAATCCATCACTTTCGGGAATGTAATATATGTATATGCACGTTCCGTCTGTTGCCCGTCAGATAAAGAAATAAGAGAGACCGTATCCACAATGGGAACATTCACTCTATAAAGAAATCCGGTGCCATATATGATACCTGTAAACGCGACGGCAACCGCAGGAATGGCAATCCATATCTTTTCCCTTTGTTTCACCAGCTTTAACACCAGATACAATACCGGACCCACAATAATAACATAGAGTGACAAAATGATTCCATAAAGCCATCTGCTTGGTTTTTTCCCATCATCCGTAAGCCTGGCAATACTATAACAACTGTAAGCTGCCCCACCATCATAAGTATTACCATTCATAATATCAACTGTTTTCGTGGATTTGGTCTTCTGTAAAAGACCGGATGCCAGTGCCGCATTCTCCTCATATCCCGCTATAGGCTGCGTACTCAGGCTAAAAGAAAGTACTGCAAGGATGCCGTCTCCTGTCTTTTTATAAAATGCAGTATTTCCCGGGAAAAGCATATTCAAGGGTTGTCCTCCTTCCAGGGTAAATTCCACACAATCCACATCCTCAATGGTAATCACTTCTCCGTCCTTATATTCTTTCAGATTCTGCCTGTTAATCTTTTTAAAGGTTCCGGATACAAAATCATCCCCAAACCCCCGGATTACCTTCTGATAACTGTCACCTGTTCCAAGGATCAGAACACCACCTTTGTTCACCCACTCTTTCAGTGCAGCACATTGAGCCTCCGACAGTTGTGCCGTATCATAATTATCAATCACAATATAACTGAACAACGAAAGCACATTACTATCCTCCGGCATGATATCCGTTGTCAGTTCCATAATACCGGTTATTCCCTCATACCCATCTAACCATAAAGAAAGATTATCAAAATAACGCAATGCACTGTAATAATCACTCAGAATTCCAATTTTGAGAGTATTTCCGCAATCAGAAAGCGAAAACTTGTCCTTTTCACTATAGATCACTTTGCCCTCAGCATTGATGATCTGAACCAGATAGGTACCTATATATCCTGCCGTTGACAGTACCACCGAAATCTCTTTCTGCTCCCCGGCCGATAATGTCACATCCTTCCCCTGTGCAACCACTATCTGACTGGTATCACCAGAATATGGTATTATCCGGACTTCCCCCTCAAAGTCCTTTTCTGACTCAAGGGCAATCTTTATCTGCAGCGGTCTTCCATACACACCATATCCATTCATTCCCAATTCTGTCTGTACCGAAAACGCAGAATTTGCCTTCATAATCTGTTTCTTCAGCCTTCCCGATGCATTTGTTCCGGAACCAAAATCTTTCGTTGTTGCAACCGCAGCATTCACATTCTGCTTTCCTGATACCAATAGCCCTGTTATCATGCAGATCACGAATGCGATTATCCTCCAATATCGTTTCATGAATCTATCTCCCTTCTTCTCTCATACAATAGAGTGAAAGGTATGCTTTTTCAAACACAGTTATTGTTACTTAGAGATGCTACAGGAACATGTTTCTAATATTTTTTCTTGACGCGCGGTCTCTTAGAAATTCACTGCTTTGTTCGGCTGGCTGCAAAGCGCATGCGGGAGAGCTGTCTGAGCACAAGCCTTAGAATGCAGTCTTGTTGGCGACAGGCACGCTCTCGCTACGTCTCGTACGCAGCGGTACTAAGAATGTGCCAAAGCACATTCTAAGGACCGGCGTACTCAAAGTGCCTGCTTGCCAAACAAGACATGCATTCTTGACTTGTGTGAGTTCGCGGGAGCATGCGCAATCAAAGCCGCCAGCCGCAAAGCAGTAGAATTTCTTAGAGGGCGAAAACAGCGCAGAAAAAATATAGAAACATCGTCCTGTAGCATTTTAAGAAATTCAATGTGTTTGAAAAAGCATACGATTATATATTGCATATACCGGGTTTATTGTATCATATATTGTGCTTTGCAAATCTTATATCTTTCTTAATTCAGCCTAACGCTTGTATGTTCCCTGTCTTACAAAAGAATGCCTGCCTGCCTTTTCCATCATCCGGTCGTATTGTTCATACATATCCTGCACACTGTTTTCCAACAGAAAATAATGTTTAATGTATGGTACCATTAACACCATCAACATAAGAAATAACAATAAAAGCGGAATGGAAAAATGTCCGTATGTATACAGGAATACCAGCACCGCCAATATTGCAAATGTCACAGTTACCACTAAATGAATGAACCGCTCATGGGCAAAAAAAGCAATCTGTACAAGATGCTTTTGCATCTCCTCCTCCCAGTCCACATTTTCTCCACCTGTCTCTAAAAGATTATTTACATATGCCAAATACTGTCTGATCCTATCTGCCATGTTTATCCCTCCATTACTAGATATATGATTGTATAGTACAATATATCATGTCGCCTGTCGGCTCCATGTGTTTTTCGCATTATATCATATTACATCCAAAATGCACAGAAAATGTCCAACATTTTCTATTTACTGCATATACTGAAAACATGGAGGCTCGGAGGAATCATAATGACAGAAAGCAAAATAAGCCCGGAACTTTCTATTGCAATCGGTATTCCGGAAACAGAACGGGAAAAAAGCCTGAATCTCAATGTGGGATATAATTCCTTCTTAGAAGAATGGGAATTAATTATACGGTATACCGGAAGTCTTGCAGAAATTCAGAAAGAGCTTGCAATTCCGGTGGAGGAATTAATGGGTGGCTATGCGATCATTCGAATTCCACAATATCTCATTGGACGGTTATCAGACTATCCACAGATTCATTATATTGAAAAGCCAAAATCATTATTATTGGAAGAAATGGAAGGCATCACTGCATCCTGTATAAGCAGAGTACGGCTATCACCCTATTTTCTCACAGGAAAAGGAACCTATGTTGCCTGTCTCGATTCCGGAATCGACATTTACCATCCCGACTTTCGTCATGGGGATGGTTCCACACGTATTGCATCTTTATGGGACCAGACCATCCCCGGTAATCCACCGGAAGGATTTCAGATTGGAAGTGTATATGACCGTGAGACTATCAATAAAGCTCTTGCGACAGGGAAAAACAACGGCGGAAGTACACTTGTACCAAGCTTTGATGGTACCGGACACGGAACAGCCGTTGCCGGCATTCTGGCCGGGAATGGGAACGCATCCAATCAGGATCTGGCCGGGGTTGCTCCGGAGGCGGAACTCATTGTGGTCAAACTGGGCAATCCCTCTGACCGCGGATTTCCAAGAACCACTGAACTTATGCGAGCCATAGACTATTCTCTTCGTTTTGCCATTGCAAACAATAAGCCTATCGCCATCAATATAAGCTTCGGCAATAATTACGGAAATCATATCGGTGATTCGATATTAGAACAATATATGGATACCATTGCAAATATGTATAAAAATGTGATTGTCACCGGAACCGGCAATGATGGCATTACATCACGTCACACAGCCGGTACCCTTACAAGAAATCATACAGAAACCATCGAACTTTATGTTGCAGATTACATGTCATCCTTTAATCTCCAGATCTGGAAACATTATCTGGATGACTTTGACATTATCATCGAAACTCCCACAGGCACACGAATCGGTCCACTCTCCACCTATTCACGTGTTCAGAATTATGCCCTTTTGGATGATATCATTTCCGTCTATTACAGCGAACCCACTCCTTATAGTCCGGAACAGGAAATCTATATTTCCTGGATTCCCATAAATGAATATATCACAGCCGGCATCTGGCGTATTTACCTGACTCCAAAGCATATTGTAAGCGGAAACTACAACATGTGGCTTCCGGTTGACGGCAGTACCTCATCCGAAGTCTCTTTCATGAAACCTGTCATTTTCAACACATTAGTGATTCCATCCACTGCACAAAATGTAATCACAGTTGCCGCCTACAATTCCATCAATAACACTTATGCAAATTTCTCCGGAAGAGGACCGGCTTATGACGTTTTACCCAATATCACGGCTACCAAACCGGATCTTGCGGCCCCTGGCGTTAACATTCAAAGCTGCACCGTTGGTGGCGGATATGGTATCTTTTCCGGTACTTCTTTTGCTGCTCCCTTTGTAACCGGTGCTGCTGCCTTACTTATGCAATATGGCATTGTAGATGGCAAAGACCCCTACCTTTATGGAGAAAAGATAAGAGCCTCTCTCATTCGCGGGGCTCGGAAACTACCATTTCAGCAGCGCACTCCCTCCCCACTTGTGGGCTGGGGAGCCCTTTGTGTTTCAGACAGTCTTCCATCATGAAATGTATTTCATAGGCCAGCTTTCCCTTTACAATGTTCTTTTACAAATGGTATACTGAAAAGGAAGCAGTTACAAGCATCCGATAATTACGGAGAGGAGAATATACAAATGAAAATCTTACAACGTACATTTCCAGCACATATGGCAGCCTTTCTTTTCCTGCTGACAGCCAGTCTTTTCGTCGGGCAGCATGCACAGGCCGCCACACACGACATCACAATTAAAAACGGGGATAATCTGACCATATCGGTCTTCACCGGTGATACCGGAATGATAACAACGGATCTAACAACGATTACCATTCCGGATTCTGTCTATTCAGATATTGACTCCGAACCTGCCACGGACGAGGATATTACCCCTTCCACTCCGGAAGATGATCCATCTAATCCGGGAACTAACGATTCGGAAACAAAGGATTCAGAAGATGATCCATCCGAAAACAAGGATCCGGCTGCCATTGAAAAAGCCAGACAGGAAGCCGCACAGAAATACTTGGAATCCCTTCGTTTTGACTATAGTTATGACAACCATAATAATACGATTGCATTTGATACAACCAACCATTCATTTACCGCACAGAATCCGGGTAACGCTACCATTACCATTCGTGCATACTCTCCGGAAGATTCATGGGATTACAGCCCCGTCTTCACTGCCACTGTTACCATTACCGTAACCGTGGATATGGCAAATGTAACCTTGTCTGAGAATGCCTACACCGTTTATTTAAGTCCAATGTATTATTACGGAAAGAAGAAGCCTTATTATAACAGTAGTGATACCGATTTTCAGATTGCAGTCCAGAATTGTCCCTATGTTTTTTATCCAAATGCAACAAACAGCTACTCTTCTTACTATGACTATGACGATTACGATGAAAATGATATGTTCCAATATAACTACACCCAGTCATCCAAGGTATCGATACAAGTGTCTTTATCCAATAATATTTTCAACATATCCGCAGGCACCAACACCGATATCCGGAAAACGGTTACCTCCATACTTACTATTACACTAAGCGGAAAAACATTCCAGATTCCTGTTACTTTTGTTCCGGTCACCATATCTGACCATTCCTGCCTGTTGGTAAAGGGCAAAAAACAGACTTTAAAAGTAAACAGCAATGGTGCGCCCATTCAATGGACTTCAACGAATCCAAAAGTTGCAACTGTGAATGCCAACGGCGTTGTGAAAGGAAAAAAGATTGGAAACTGTGTCATTATCGGAAAAATAGGAAATGCATACGTCGGTTGCGCTGTGAGTGTCACAACCGCCAAGCTTAAGAAAGTTGCAACATATGCAACTTATATGGGAACCCATTGGAAATACAGTCAGGCACTTCGTACCAAGAACGGATATTACGATTGCAGTGCCCTTGTATGGAAAGCTTACAAGAAACATGCCAATTTCACATTTGGTTCACCGGGATATCCTAGTGTCGCCCTTTCTGAGGCAAAATGGTGTAATGCCCACAAACGAATGATAAAGGGCGGATTCCGCTACAAAAAAATCCGCAAAATGTATTATAATCCCGGCGACCTCATTTTCAAATCATCCAATATGAAACAAAAGTATGCGGATATCTATCATGTGGAAATGATCACCGGTTACTACTGTTACGGTGTATCCCCAGAGGGTAAACCATACATCGACCTTACATGGGGTGCCCGTGGTCCCGGCTACGGTGTGGAAGAAAGATCTCTTGTGGGAAGACCTCTCAAATAAAAATATGGTAAGGACACTTTGTGTCCTTACCGGAATAGATCTTTCAATATTGCCTCTGCATCCATATTCTGATATCCGTCCGGATCAGACAGTACAATGCCTGCTCCGGTTGTATTCCACCGCATCTGCGCATAATGGGATAGATAAGCGGAGTCTTTATCAACTTTGGGATATTTATTATACCAGTTACGGTAATATTGTTTCATGTGTTTTCTAGCCAGTTTAATGGCTTCACTATTCTTACTGCCCGAAGGAGTTACAGTTCCACTAAGCTGTACTCCTGCGGGAGAAGAATGTACCAAAACTACACTTCCATCTTTACATTCCCCTACTACGATCCATACATGACCACAGCATTTACAGGTAGAACTCATAATGTCTCCCGCTTTGTAATCCTTCACCTTTTCCCGTTCGGTATAAGTTCCAAAACCAGCATCTGCGTATTTCTTAGCCTGGTCAGATGCCAGATAGACATATCCCTGCTTATTGTTCTGCGTATTCCTTATATTGTAGATGCACCATCCCACATATCCGGAACAATCCAGACCATTATGAATCTGATAACGATAATCCCTGTAATTGTATCGGGATGTCTTGTTCTTTGCAAAACTCCGCCATGTGGGACTCACGCCCACACTCCGTGCCTCTTTACCGGCACCGGTATCCGCTTTATTCCATCCACCACCCCAGACATACATTGTACTTCCCACCGGAGTCAATGCTGTTAATAAGAAATTCCTAATAGTGGAATCACCGGTTACCGGCAGGGTAGTCGATACCACCTTACTGGCGCAAGCATACACCCTGTTTTCCTTCTTTCCCTGAGCAAAGGGACGCACATAGTAATAATAGGTTGTTCCCGCTGCATTTCGCACAAAAACCTTCTTACAGGTATTCACTTCTGCTGCTTTCGAATACACAATCTCTCCGGACCGCAACACTCCTTCACAGATTTCATATCCCTGCGCTCCCATCACAGGCTCCCAGGAAAGAGCAATCCGGTTTTTTACAGCAGTTGACATAACACCATATATTTGTCGCTTGGAAAATGTGCTCTTGGCATTGCAATAAATCGTCATAAAACTCATCATACTACATAGTATTCCAAGAGTTAACATAATGTTCCATCTTATTTTCCGCCTACTCATCTATTTGAATCCCCGCTAATAAAGAACCAAAAGGATTATTCGGAATCTCTTCACAGTGATAATCAAAATCTTCAATTACATCTGTCACAATATCCGATGTATTGGTCTCCACATCCCGAATACTCAGACTGATTTTACCATCTTTTACATCTAATACTTTCACCTTGACTTTCTGTCCTACAGAAAGTACCTCTGACGGTTTCTTGATCCGTTTCATACAGATTTTGGAAATATGCACCAGTCCTGTCAATCCATTATCCATCTGTACAAATGCCCCATAGGGCATTAATGACTCCACCGTGCCTTCAAAGATAGATCCCGGAACAATCATTGCCATCTTTTCCCGGTCATGCTCTGCCTCTCTTTCCTTCAATACGGATTTTGCAGAAAGAACCAGCTTGCCAGCGGCTTCATCCACTGTAATCACTTTCACTTCAACCTGTTTCCCAATGTAAGCATCTGTATCCTCCACATAAGTAAGTGCTAATTGAGATGCCGGAATAAATGCACGGATTCCCTCTAAATAAGCAACCACACCGGCATTCACGCTTTCTTTAATCTTCACTGTTGTAATGGTGTCTTCTGTTTTCATTTGAAGAAGTTTCTCCCATGCAGCAGTCTCATTTGCTTCTTTCAGGGAAAGCTTCACATTGCCTCTTCCATCATCCGTCTCCATAACAACTGCTTCTACACTATCACCAATCTTCAGATCCTTCATTGCCGAAAAATCCGGATCATCTGACAACTCACTAAGGGGTATCACACCCGGTGCATAATATCCCAGATCCAGGGTTACTTCATCGTCATTCATATCCACGATCATCCCTTTAATCATTTCCCCTTCTTTAATAACACGAAAAGAATTGGTTAATTCCTTTTCAAAATCCTTCATTGATTCCATACTGTCTGTCCTCCTAATCTATAGCATCCTATTAGCAACTTCTTCCCCGGTAATCCCGTCTAAAGTATGTTACCTGTCTCTTATCATAGCAAAGAAATTTTTTCCCTGCAATCCTTTTGTCACACCCTTTCTTCTACTGCATATTATAACAGTGTAAAGATAATTGGAGGATATTCCTTATGGGTGACTTATCTGCAACAGGATGCTGCGGCGGCAGCGGATTTGGCGGTAACAACTGCTGCTGGATCATTATTTTAATTCTTCTTTTCAGCTGCTGCGGTGGTAATGACTGTGGTAGCGGCTTCTTCGGCGGCGACGGCTGTGGATTCGGCGGAGGCAACTGCTGTTGGATTATCATTTTAATTCTTCTCTTCTGCTGCTGTGGCAACGGCAATGGAAGTGGATGTGGCTGCGGCTGCTAATTCTTCTTTGCAATATTCTGCATGAAGAAAGGGACTGGTGTTTCTCCACCAGTCCCTCGCTTTATGCAATCATTCTCATACAGGCATATTCGTATGTTTCTTCTCATTGTGCTCCTGATTTGGCTTTCCCATCAACCGAATCAAATCCTGATACAGTACCTGTCTTGTCTGCTCCGGCTTTATCTGTCCATCTACAAAATGCCGTTCCAACACCAGATTACTATTCATATATTTTCTCTCATATTCAGCTAACTGCTCCTTCAGATACACATCCTTTTCCACGCCCTCTAACTTTGCCAGCTGACTGTGGCTGATTACCGCAACCGCACCTTCTGCCTTCATTACTGCCACCTCTGCATCCGGCCATACATAAGACCGGTCTGCCCCTAACTGCTTACATCCTAAGAAAATGTAAGGGCCACCGTAGGCTTTCCGCAAAATGACTGTAAGCTTGATCGTTGTTGCATTGGCATATGCGCTGATCATCTTAGCTCCATGTCGAATCAATCCCTTGTATTCCTGTTCTGCCTCCATGACAAATCCTGTGGAATCCGCAAAAGTCAGAATGGGAATATTATAGCAATCACAATACTGTACAAACCTTGCCGCCTTATCTGCACTATCCACATCAATGGAACCATTCTTGTGAAGTGTCTGGCTGGCTACCACTCCTACCGTAATCCCTCCTAACTTACCAAATCCCACTACGATATTATTGGCAAATTCTTTTTGTACCTCTAAAAAAGTATCGTCATCTAATATCTCTTCCACCACCGGAATCACATCATACACTGACTGCTTATCCTCCGGCAATAATGTCTTAATATCTGTAATATCCTTTTCGTGATAGGAATCGGTACGATATCCTCTTTCCGGTGCGTAACAGGGCGGTAACATATCAATCAGTTTTCTTACCTGTTCATAACATTCCCGTTCAGAATTCAAACGAAAATGTGCCACACCACTTCTTTCAGAATGAATGGATGCCCCTCCTAACTCTTCAATCAGGTAATCGGTTCCCTGCACTTCGTTAATAACCTTTGCGCCTGTCACAAAAAGATTACTGGTCTTATCAATAGTGAACACGAAATCCGTAAGACCCGGTGAATACACGGCTCCCCCCGCACAGGTTCCCGCAATAATGGCAATCTGAGGGATCACCCCGGATGCTAACGTATTAGTGTAAAATAATTCTCCACATCCGGCCACCGATGCAGCGCCTTCCTGAATTCTTGCCCCACCACCATCATATATTCCAATGACCGGACGTTTCTTTTTCATGGCCTCTTTTATAATTGCAATAATCTGCATACTATGCTGATACCCAAAGGTACCACCCATATGTGTAAAATCCTGACCATAAAAATAGACTCTTTGCCCACATATATTACCATAACCGGTAATCACTCCGTCATATCCTTTTACCAGACCCCGCTCATCCTCCGGATAATATTCTACAAAGCTGTCCCGGTCAAATAAAAGCCTTATTCTCTCTATGATATGAAGTTTATCTCTTTTATGCTGTTTACTGATACTATATGGATTTACCTGCTCTAAATACATATTCTCCTCCCAATACAAAGTAATATTAGATAGGCAATTGCGAAACTCCTAATATATAATTGTATGCTTTTTAAAACACATTGGATTTCTTAAAATGCTACAGGACGATGT
>CAMEFI010000002.1 GCA_945915475.1 uncultured Clostridium sp.
GCATGTGTTAAGCACGCCGCCAGCGTTCATCCTGAGCCAGGATCAAACTCTCATATTAAAAAGTTTCTCCCGGAACCGATAAACCTTTCTGGCTAATCAATCCCATTTACTGTTTTGGATCGTTTTTACTTAAAACGTTCTCTTGAAATTCTTAAAGAATTTTCAGGGTTGTTTTGTTGTTTAATCTTCATTCAGTTTTCATTGTTCTTGCTTGCTTTGCTGTCTTGCTTATCAGCGCCGCAACAGATAAAATATTAACACAATCAATATCTGGTGTCAAGTACTTTTTTATTTTTTTCAAATTTTACTTTATTAAGTGATTTTTGAAGAAAAATAAAAACGGAGAAAGAGGGATTTGAACCCTCGCGCCGCGCGAACGACCTACACCCTTAGCAGGGGCGCCTCTTCAGCCACTTGAGTATTTCTCCATGCCTAAATATAATACTAAATATTAATTTGTGTATCTGTTTTTCATTCATTTTTATAAAATGAAAAACACGGTCGAACTAAGTAAAATATTATGTCTTAATTCGTGACGCTTGATTATATTATCAAATCCATTTTCTTTTGTCAATAGATTTTTTTCCCTTTTTCCTATATTTTCGGGCATTTTTAGTTATACACAATTTTACAAAAGTTATCCGCAGCTTTTTTTTACTTGTCAACATTTTATCAACATATCAGCAATCAATTCCATTTAATTTGGAAAGCTCCAGACGATGTTTTTGTCTTACTTTCTATCTTGATATAATACGTTCCCTCTGGAAATTCTGCTGTTGTACCAAATACTGTTTTTGGATATTTCATTATATATTTCTTTTTATAAGATGTGGTTGCTTCCCCACTTATAATAATTGGACTGGTATTAATTTTTTTACCATTACTATTACAAATATATAATTGCAGATTTTTTCCATTATTTTGCATCATTTGAGAATCCAAAGTAATAGTCAATTTCTGTTTTTTATTGATCTTAATTCGATACCATGCTGTTGTTTTCTTGCCTGCAACTACAAGTGTTCTTGCATATTGATTTTTTATAAGCGTCTTTGCCCGCCCTTTTGAAGTATTTTTTGTGGCAGCTACAGGATCAACCTGATATTTCAGATTACAGATAGTTGTTGTTCCACTGCATGTATTTTCTGGATTATGGATTCTGATATAGTACTTACCCTTTGCCTGAACACCAATTCCCGATAAATCTTTTTTATCCATTATTATATTAGAAGAAATTACTTTTTTTCTATTATTGTAATATTTTACACTTAACGGTTTATCTGTTTCTAACATAAAATGAAGGATTCCTGAATTTTGTACTTTGATTGGAATCTGTAACGGATCTGATTTCTGTAAGGATGCATTTGTAAATGTATAATTATACTTTTTTGCATACTTGAATTTATCAAGTTCAACAATCTTATAAGATACCTGAAAATTGACACCTTCCTTACCCTTTACTTTCAAATAATATATCTTTCCTTTATTACATGCATGATATACTGTCTTTTTATTTTCAATCGAAATGTCAGAAGCTATAATTTCACGATTTTCATTACAGATATCAAGTAGAAGGTTACTCTGATCAGATGTCTTAACAGTAATTGCCAGATAACCAGATTTGTTTGGTTTTATCAAATAATAATTATAATCATCCTCGCTGGGTCCTATATATGTTCCAGCCTCATATTTTCCGCTTTTTAAAATATAATCTTCTGCTTTAACAGAAAAATTCGGAATTGTTAATAATATAAAAAATATTATAAATAATCTCTTCATATTAAATCCTCCTGAAAGTAAAATAAAGCCGGTAAATCAATACCAGCCTTATTTTATCATAGATAACAAATTGTTCAATATATATTAGTTGTATCTTAAATAAATACAAACACTTCTTGCTGCAGATTTTCTATCCTTTGGTTTAGTAGACTTTAATTTCTTTTTCTTATATTTTACATCTTCTGCCACAGCATAAACATAATATTCTTTACCTAATTTCATATTATTAATTACGATTGAATTTGAAGTCGTTGTTTTGTATTTCTTAAATTTCTTAGCTCCATCATTTGATATATATACTGTGTATTTTTTGGCACCTTTTATCTTATTCCAGGTTATCTTACCTGAAGATCTTGACACTGCCTTAATACTTTTAACAACTGCTCTTGGAATTACAACTTTTTCTTTGGAATATTCACTATATATAGGCTGATTATTCTGATCACATACAAAAGAACGTACCTTAAATGTAAATCCCTGATTTAAATATTTCTTTCCGGTTAAAATTAAAGCAAGTGTAGTATCATTTTCCTTGACAAATGATGATCCATCCGTATTGGTGTTAAATACTTTTATTACTTTTCCTTTTAAATTAGAAACAGTAACTTCATATCCAAAACTGTATGGATTTTCTGGACTATAATATGGTAAATTGGAATCAAATGCAAAATCAACAGCAATTTTATCTGTTTGAGAATATACACCTAATCCCGTTGGAACTGCCGGCTGGGTAGCTGCCTCTACCTGAATTGCCGGCATACTTACCATACCACATATCAATGTCATACATAAAAATTTTAATAATTTTTTCATACTCTACCCCTCTTACATTATCTGATTCTAAGAAAACTCCGGTATTCGCTGTTTTCACTCTTTTCTCCAAAGTTTTCTTGTTAAACTTTTATTTTCAAAGAATACTAAAACACATTTTAAATTTTTTTTCAATAGAATTTAATTAAAAATATCTTTTCCAGCACATTTCATAATTGTTTTTGTAAACTTTTACTTTTCTTTTTATGTAAAAATATTTATCGAACTATAACCGTAGATGTGGTATAGATATCACTTATACCCTCTTTTGTCTGATAAATCATTTTTATATAATATTTTTTTCCCTTTTTAAGACTTTTTTTCCCATATTTTAGAATTGTATAGCTTGTACTCTTTCCGGATAAATTTTTACAGGTTTTATATTTTCCTTTTTCACTAGTTGAAATTTGTATCTTTATTTTTGATACTCCCTTTAATTTTTTCCATTTTAAATGAATAGAACCTTTCTTCGATGTATTTTTACACCCATTTGGATTAATAAAATATCTATAATCACTCCAGTTTCCATATACTTTTTGTCCATCTGTTGTAACCACATAGGCACGTGCCCGGAAACAATACATTGTTGCCTTTGTCAAATTATCAATTCTTATGGAAGAAACATTATCAAGTTTTCCATTTCCAGAAATTGCAGTCCCTTTACCTTTTACAGGTCTTCCCTCTATTTCAAATCCATTTCCATATCCTTTTGCTCCAAAATAAAATACATTAGTATTTGTATAGGCAGCACTTAATCCAAAATTATCTTTTGAGATTGTTGTTGTTAATTTTGACAGATTATAAATATCTACTGCATTATTATATGCCTTATACCCATTACTACTTTCCCGGTATGCAACCACATGTGCTTTATTTAATGCACCATCAACAAGTAATACATTATAAGTTGTCTCATTTGTTACAGTTGTCTGATCATTATGGGTGACTTCATATCCCGTTGCACCTGTTGCTCCCTCATATGAGATAGTTGCTGTTGTGTCATTTGCTCCTACAAATTTATAAGATTTAAAATTATCCGGAGCAGTTACAATTTCGATTGGTGCAGACAAATGTCTATTAACTCCTTCTTCTTTCCACTCTCTTGAATAATTTACATATCCCACTCGCACAAAATATGTGCTTCCTGACTGTAATTTATCAATAACAGCATAATTAAAAATATCCGGTGTTCCACTGTCTATAATATTCGTAAAAGTTTGATCTGTTGCAACTTCATATCCATAACAGATATTTTTCATGGTTGTATCTGTAACATTATTCCACTCTAAGCTGACTGTATCTTTTGACCCTGTTGTTTGTCTCAATCCAGTTGGTGTATCTGCCTGCACTACCAGTCCCGATCCATAAAATGTTACAACCATTACAAATAAAAAAAACATGTTTTTAATTATTTTTGCTACATTATTCATACACATTTCTCCTTATTGATATTCATTAGAATAGTAAATTCAATATTATATTAATTCACTATTCTTATTTAACCATAGTACATAACAAAAATAATCAAATATATGTTAAATTTAAGTTAGTAATATTATATCTATATTACTATATGTTCTTATAATGTTTTCTTAAACTCTTCTACTGCCGTTTCATATAGATTCTTTCCCTCACTGTCAATCACAACAATTACCGGAAAATCTTCAACTTCCATTTTACGAATAGCTTCTGTTCCTAAATCATCATATGCTATTACTTCAGATTTTTTGATGCATTTTGAAAGAAGAGCACCTGCCCCACCAACAGCTGCAAAATAGATTGCTTTATTTTTTACAATTGCATCAATAACTGCCTGTGAACGTTTTCCTTTTCCAATCATTCCATTTAATCCATTGTCCAATAACAATGGTGTATATTTGTCCATACGGCTTGCTGTTGTCGGCCCTGCAGATCCAATTACCTGACCTTCTTTTTCCGGTGTCGGTCCAAGATAATATATTACATTATCTTTTAATTCCATTGGTATTTCTTTTCCTTCTAACATTGTATCATACATCCTTTTATGGGCTGCATCCCTCGCTGAATAAATGGTTCCTGTCAGATATACGTAATCTCCTGCATGTAACGTAACAACCTCATCTTTTGAAAATGGAACATTTATTTTTCTTTCCATATATGCACACCAAACCTTATTTTCTCTATAAAGTCATTATCCTTTCCTTATAAATTCATAAACTGTAAAATCAACCATATTTTTTTTATATAATTCTCTTTACGTGCCGGTTCACATGACAACACATATTCACTGCAACCGGAAGCCCTGCAATGTGTGTTGGATATGTCTCAATATTGACTGCCAGTGCTGTTGTGGAACCTCCTAATCCTCCAGGACCGATTCCAGATTGATTAATGGCTTCTAATAACTCTTCTTCCATCTTACGAATATGTGGTAAAGCAGAGCCTTCCTTTGTATTTCTTGTTAATGCCTTTTTTGCTAATAAAGCCACCTTTTCAAAATCTCCACCAATTCCTACACCAACAACTACCGGCGGACATGCATTGGGACCAGCCTCTATAACAGCCTGAATAACTGCATTTTTTACACCTTCTTCACCATCTGCCGGTTTTAACATAAATACACGGCTCATATTTTCAGAACCAAATCCCTTTGGTGCAACAAGAATTTCTAATTTATCACCTGGCACAATATCATAATGTATGATTGCCGGTGTATTATCTTTTGTATTTTCACGAATAAGGGGATCTGCTACAACAGATTTTCGAAGATATCCTTTTGTATATCCCTGTCTCACACCTTCGTTAATTGCATCACTGATATTCAAACCTTCAATATGCAGATCTTGTCCTACTTTTACAAAAAAGACTGCCATTCCCGTATCCTGACAAATTGGAATCTCATCCTTTGCTGCAATATTCATATTTTCACAAAGCTGACCAAGAATTTGTTTTCCAAGTGACCCTTTTTCATTTTCCTGTGCTTTACGAATTGCCTGTTCCATATCTTCTGATAAATGAAGATTTGCCTCTATACACATTTCCTTCACATTGTGTATTATTTCATCTGTATGTATCGTTCTCATAACTACCTCCCTGCTTCTTCTTCTTTATTTTTATATAATAATTCAAATATTTTCTTACCAACACCATCATCATTATTGGTGGGTATCACTTCTTTTGCCCGCTTACGAATCTCATATTCTGCATTTGCCGGTGCATAACAGTTTGGAAATAATTCAAACATAGACAAATCATTTAATCCATCACCAAATACAGCAACCTCTTCTCTGGATATTCCCATTTTTTCAATTGCCTGCATCAGACCATAACCTTTTTGTGCCTGCTTTGCATTTATTTCAATATTATCCGGATAAGAAGATAGAATAGATAACTCCGGAAAGTTCTCCCTCAAAATATCTCTGTTTCTTGCATTTTGGTCAAGATCCGGACTAAAGACAATCATTTTACGAATTGGCAAATTCTTTGCCATCATATCTTCTAAAGAATCATTACGCACCATATTTTTCATAAAAATACTGGTTTTTCCCTTCTCGATAGCTTCTTCTAATGTAAGGGTATGACTCCGGTCAAGACACATCATACGATATCCCATATTAAGATACATTGTATCTTCTGTGCCACAGATCTGGGTATTCTCCCCTGTCATAAATTCCGGTATATATCCCATTCCAATTAATGTATCATACAATTTGGGAAGAATGTTATTGTCAATATTAATAGTATTGATTATGTTCTTATCCTTGTCGCGAATCTCCGCTCCATTTAACAATAAAAAAGAACAATTCAATTGATATTCTCTGGCAATAACAGCTATTGTATCCAAACTTCTTCCCGTTGCAATCATAAACTCCACATTCTGCTTCTCTGCCTGTTTGATGGCAGCAATATTCAGTGGAGATATTTCCTGATTAGAATTAAATAAAGTTCCATCCATATCGGATGCTATTAATTTGATCATAATGTTATATCCTCTTTGACATATCAGTTTCAATTATTTATATCATACCACACTAAAAATTTTTTGTCATTAAAGGGAATTACATGATTAACAGGATTTTCCTATAAATTCAAAATAGGACTGCTCTAAAGCAGTCCTACTTTTTCATTAATTCGTATCTTCTTTTTCCTCTTTCTCCTGTTCCGCTTCAAATTCTGCGATACTATCTTCCGGAGACTTGTCACGAACCTTTGCAATGGATGCAACGGTGATATCTTTTCCTTCATCCATCTTCATTAATTTCACACCGGAAGTAATTCTTCCAAGTTCAGAAATAGAACTACATTCTAATCGGATAACGATTCCCTCCGTTGAAATCAGCATGATTTCATTATCATCATTAACTGCTTTCATACCTACAACATTACCTGTTTTAGAATTGATCTTGTAACACTTTACACCTTTACCACCACGGCGTTGCGGTGTAAATTCTTCCATAGATGTACGTTTACCCATTCCATTTTCAGATACAATTAAAAGATCTTCTCCCTGGGTATCCATCTGCATACCAATAATTTCATCACCATCTGATAAATTCATACCAATCACACCTTGAGAAGTTCTACCAGTACTTCTAACATCTGTTTCATTAAACCGGATACACATACCAAGCTTGGTTACCATGATGATATCCTTTGTGTTATCCGTTGCTTTTACTTCGATCAATTCATCTCCGTCTTTCAACGTAATGGCTGCAAGACCTGTTTTTCTGACATTAGCATAATCCATGATTGGTGTCTTTTTTACGATACCATTCTTCGTTACCATGAATAAATATTTGCCTTCTTCATACTTCTTAAGTGCGATTACGGCTGTGATTCTTTCACCCGGATTCAATTGCAACAAATTCACAATTGCCGTTCCTCTTGAAGTCCTTGCCGATTCCGGAATCTCATAAGCTTTCATACGATATACTTTACCACTATTGGTAAAGAACATCAGATAATGATGGGTGGTAGTCATAAATAAATCTTCTATGAAATCATCATCTATGGTTGACATACCTTTAATTCCCTTACCACCTCTATGTTGTGCACGGAAATTATCTACTGTCATTCTCTTGATATATCCTAACTTTGTCATAGTTATAACTGTATTTTCTTTCTTGATTAGATCTTCGATGGTAATATCATCATCGTCAAATCCAATTTTAGTTCTTCTTTCATCACCATACTTAGTTGAAATAATAAGAATCTCTTCTTTGATAACACCAAGTAACTTATGTTCATCGGCAAGAATGGCTTTCAATTCTGCAATTCGTTCCATTAACTCTCTGTATTCCGCCTCTAACTTTTCTCTTTCCAAACCGGTCAGAGCACGAAGTCTCATATCAACAATTGCCTGTGCCTGTACGTCAGAAAGATTAAACTCTTTCATTAAATTATCTTTGGCTTCTGCAACATTTTTTGAAGAACGGATAATCTCAATTACACGGTCTATATTATCTAAGGCAATCAATAATCCCTCTAAAATATGAGCACGTTCTTCTGCTTTCTTCAAATCAAACTTTGTACGTCTTGTAACAACATCTTTCTGATGATCTAAATAATACTCAAGCATTTGCAACAAGTTAAGTACTTTAGGTTCTCCATTTACTAAAGCAAGTAAAATTACACCAAAACTATCCTGTAGCTGGGTATGTTTATACAACTGATTCAAAATAACATTGGCATTCGTATCTCTCTTTAATTCAATTGCAATTCGCATACCTTCTCTGGATGATTCATCTCTTAATTCTGCAATACCCTCAATTTTCTTCTCTTTTACTAAGGTTGCTATATTCTGAATTAATCTTGCTTTATTTACCATATATGGAAGTTCTGTTACTACTATTCTTTGTTTACCATTTGGCATCGGCTCAATATCTGTTACAGAACGAATCTTAATCTTACCACGTCCGGTTCGATAAGCATCTTCTATTCCCTGACGTCCAAGAATGGTTGCACCCGTTGGAAAATCTGGTCCTTTTACAATTTCAAGAATCTCATCAATTGAAGTTGCTCTATCTTCCTGAACATAATTATCTATAATCTTAACAACAGCATTAATCACCTCACGAAGATTATGCGGAGGAATATTCGTTGCCATACCAACTGCAATACCACCGGTACCATTTACTAAAAGATTTGGATAACGAGAAGGAAGAACAACCGGTTCTTTTTCTGTTTCATCAAAGTTTGGTACGAAATCAACTGTATCTTTATTGATATCTGCAAGCATTTCCATAGAAATCTTAGAAAGTCTTGCTTCTGTATATCTCATGGCAGCAGCACCATCACCATCGACAGAACCAAAATTACCATGACCATCCACCAACGGATATCTGGTATTCCATTCCTGTGCCAGTTTTACCATAGCATCATAAATAGAAGTATCACCATGAGGATGATATTTACCCATTGTATCACCAACAATACGGGCACATTTACGATGAGGCTTGTCTGGTCCGTTATTAAGCTCTATCATAGAATATAATATTCTTCTTTGCACCGGTTTCAATCCATCCCTTACATCAGGAAGTGCACGGGAAGTAATAACACTCATGGCATAATCTATATAATAATTTTCCATGGTTTTCTTAAGGTCAACTTCATTCACCTTATCAAAAATATTGTCTTCCATTCTTTTCTCCTTCTTATATAATCATACATTTAGTGAAAACCGTATTCACTAAATATCCAGGTTCTTAACAAATTTTGCATTTTCCTCAATAAATTCTCTACGTGGCTCTACTTTATCACCCATTAAAGTATTAAATGTCAGATCCACTTCAGATTCATTATCATCTTCAATTCCAACACGAAGTAATATACGATGTTCCGGATCCATGGTTGTCTCCCAAAGCTGAGTTGCATCCATCTCTCCTAAACCTTTGTAACGTTGAATTTTATTATTCTGGTCACGTCCTACTTCCTTCAAAATTTTATCTAATTCTTCATCACTATATGCATACCATACCTTCTTATTCTTCTCCAGCTTATAAAGAGGCGGTTGTGCCAAATATACATGTCCCTGACGAATCAGATCCGGCATAAAACGATAGAAGAAAGTAAGCATTAATGTTGCAATATGTGCACCATCCACATCGGCATCCGTCATAATTATAATTTTATGATACCGAAGTTTTGTAATATCAAAATTCTCATGAATACCGGTTCCAAATGCGGTAATCATAGCTTTAATTTCCTCATTACCAAGTATACGGTCAATTCTTGCTTTTTCTACATTCAGAATTTTTCCTCGGAGTGGAAGGATTGCCTGTGTTGCACGGGAACGGGCAGTCTTTGCAGAACCACCAGCGGAATCTCCCTCAACAATATATATCTCACAATTTTCTGGATTCTTATCAGAACAATCTGCCAGCTTACCAGGTAATGCCATGGAATCATTTAACGTAGATTTTCTGGCAACATCTCTTGCCTTACGGGCCGCAATTCTTGCCCTTTGTGCCTGTATTGCCTTATTTACAATAATCTTAGCAACTTTTGGATTCAACTCTAAGAAAATGGTAAGCTGCTCTGTTACAACACTATCTACCGCAGTACGTGCTTCTGAATTACCAAGTTTAATCTTAGTCTGACTTTCAAACTGTGGATCTCCAATCTTGATGCTGACAATTGCTGCAAGACCTTCTCTTAAATCATCTCCAGACAGATTATCTTCATTGTCCTTAAGCATTTTATTATTTCTTGCATAATCATTGAATACTTTCGTAATTGCAGAACGGAAACCTGTTAAATGTGTTCCTCCTTCAATTGTTCCAATGTTATTAACAAATGTGTAGACAGACTCACTATATGAATTATTGTGTTGCATTGCTACTTCTACAACAACACCATCTTTTTCTCCTTCACAATAGATAATCTTATCGTATAATGGATCTTTGTGACGATTGATATACTGTACAAATTCCTTGATACCGCCTTCATAATGGAATTCTCTTTCTTTTTCTTTACCGGCACGTTTGTCAGCAAGAGTAATCTTAAGACCCTTCGTAAGAAATGCCATCTCACGCAGTCTTGTTCTCAACGTATCAAAATCAAAATTAAGTGTTTCAAAAATTGTTCCATCCGGCATAAATGTAACCTTTGTTCCACGTTTTCTGGTATTACCGGTTACTTCTAAAGGATGAATAATTTTTCCCCTTTCATAACGCTGTTTATGAATCTTGCCATCTCTGTATATTTCAACTTCTAACCAGTCAGAAAGAGCATTTACGACAGAAGCACCAACACCATGAAGACCACCTGCTACCTTATATCCTCCACCACCGAATTTACCACCGGCATGAAGCATTGTAAATACAACATCTACTGCAGGAATTCCAGCCTTTTCCTGAATACCGGTTGGAATACCACGACCATTATCAATTACCGTAACAGAACCATCTTTGTTAATCGTAACTGTAATCTCATTGCAATAACCTGCAAGTGCCTCATCTACTGCATTATCTACAATCTCGTATACCAAGTGATGTAAACCTTTTTCAGAAGTTGTACCAATATACATACCAGGTCTTTTTCGAACCGCTTCCAAACCCTCCAAGATTTGAATCTGGTCGGCACCATATTCCTGTTCGTCTTTCTTACCCATTTTTTTCCTCCTGTTTATAAATATCTGCTATAATTAGTTACTCATATTTATTGAATCAAATCCACTGTTCCATTTGTTACCTGATAAATCTGGTTAATATGGATTCTTGACTTGATAAAATCATCATATCCTGTACAAGTTACAATTGTCTGTATATCCTTCATACTTTCCAAAAGAAAATGCTTTCGATTACTATCTAATTCACTCATCACATCATCCAACAATAGAATTGGAGTATCATGAATGAGGGATTTCACAAGTTCAATCTCTGCCAACTTCAGTGATAAGGCAGCCGTCCTTTGTTGTCCCTGAGATCCAAATTTTCTGACATCAATTCCATTAATATAAAAACATATATCATCCCGATGTGGTCCCGTTTGCGTTGACTGATATTTCAAATCCATTCTTCTTTTTTCACCCATTATATTCTCATATTCTTCCACTGAAACATTCTTCTCATAACCAATTTCAATGGATTCCTTTTTACCTGTTAAATGACCATGGATTTCTTTCACTATTTCATTCAGATTTCTGATAAACAGTTCTCTTTCCTCAATTAAATGTCTACCATATTCAATGAGATACATATCCCACATATCTAAAGTATCTTCTAATTCTGGTTTAAAATATATTTGTTTCAACAATATATTACGCTGATTCAGTGCTTTATTATAATTCACATAATTATAATAATATATCTTATTCAACTGACATAGTTCCAAATTCATAAATCTTCTTCGTTCAGAAGGACCATTTTTGATAATACTCAAATCTTCAGGAGAGAAAAAAATAATATGTATCATACCAAATAATTCTCCACTTTTTCTTATACTCTGTCCATCCACTGCTACACCCTTTGTCTTATTCTTTTTAAGGTGCATATCAATTCGGTGAGACACATCATATTTGGTGAGTTGTAATCTTATATGAGCTTCTTCCTGTCCAAATTGAATAATATCCCTGTCTTTTGTTCCTCTGTGAGATTTTGTAGTTCCAGACATATAGATAGCTTCTAATATATTTGTCTTTCCCTGGGCATTATCTCCATATAGAATCGTAATTCCAGGTTCAAAGGAAATTGACAAATTATCATAATTCCTATAATGACTAAGTTCTAGTGAATTAATATACATTCCATTCTACCTGACACTCTCTAATTAACGAATTACCTGAATCTGTTCACCATCAAATTCAACAACCATTCCCTCATATAGCTTTCTTCGATACCTGGACTCTACTTCTCCATCTACCTTTACTAATCCCTCATCAATTACTTCTTTTGCCATGGCACCGGATTCTACCAGATTCATTGCTTTCAATAATTGACTTAAATTAATAAATTCATCTTTTTGTCTTAATTTTAACTGTTCCATCTTACACTCCTATGCAACAAAACTAACCGGTAAAATAAGATAAATATAGCTATTATCTTCATTTCGTATAAAACATGGAGATTTTGCATTTACCATATAAATATCAATTTCTTCATCATCGATAACACGCAAAGCATCCATTAAGAATTTTGGATTAAATCCAATCATCAAATCTTTACCTTCTTTTTTTATTTCAATCTCTTCATTCATAGAACCTAAAGAAGAATCAATCTTTAAATAAATATTAGAATTCTCAATATTCATGATAATTGGTTTTTTATCTGATTCCTTAATAAACAAAGAAGCTCTGTCAATACAATCCAAAAACTCTTTCTTGTTAATGGTAAATTTTGTCTCATAATCGTTTGATAGCATCTGATCGATTTTGTAGAATTCCCCTTCCAATAACCGTGATACTACTTTTGTCTGATCAAACTCAAATAAAATATGTTTATCTGTTACATAGAGGCGGACCTCATCATCTGCCTCCCCTGTCAGAATCTTGCTGACATCATTTAATGTCTTACCCGGAACAATGACTTTCATTCCATCAAAACTTTGTTTCAAAGTTACTTTCCGAATAGAGATACGATGTCCATCCAGAGAAACTACTTTTAATGTATCTCCATTGACTTCAAATAATTCCCCTGTCATAATCTTGGTATTCTCCTGGTCAGATATACTAAAAATAGTCTGACGGATTACTTCTTTCAATGTAAATTGGGAAAGACTGATATAATTATTCTTCTCTACATCCGGAAGATAATTAAAATCTTCACCGGAAGTACCCGGTATATTGAACTTAGAACGTTCACAACGAATATTAGCCTGAAAATTTGCATTGGTCTCAATTATAATTTCACTGTTTGGAAGCTTTCTAACAATATCACTTAATAATTTGGCCTCTAATGCAATCTTACCTGCTTCGTTAATGGTTCCTTCTATAATAGTTTCAATTCCTAATTCAATATCATTTGCTATTAAACGAATTTCACTCAAACTTGCCTCGATCAAGATACATTGTAAGTTTGGCATTGTGCTTTTGGTAGATACTGCTTTCGAAACAATATTAATACCATTCATAAGAGCATCCTTAGAACAACTGATTTTCATTGTGTAAAACTCCTTTCAATGTAATGTGTGGAAATTCCATCATACATATAATTAATATAATTTAGTAGTCTTAATAGTAGGGGGTGTTGATATGTTTAAATCCCTCTAAAAAGCTTATATTTACTGAAAAATGAATGTGTGTAAATCGTTAAATTATATCTTAAGAATTGGTGCAGAATCTGTGTAAAAAAAAATGGTTCTTAAGAATAATAAATAATATGAAAATGATTATCAACCATATAAGAGATGAAAAAAAACAGGTTATCCACAAAATGGATGTATAAAAAACGTTATATTGTGGATAAATAGTTTATTTAAGATTCAATTTCTTTTCGATGGCTTCGATGGTTAATTTCATATTAGAATCATTTTCAATTAAAGATTTGATTTTCTCAACGCCATTTAATACAGTGGAATGATCTCTTCCTCCTAAGGCATCTCCAATCTGTTGTAAGGAATAGCGGTCGAGATATTTGCGACATAAATACATAACAATCTGGCGTGCAGTTGCAATATCCTTACTTCTCTTAGAAGAAGTGATATCGTCATATGAAACATTCATATGATCAGATACAATATTAATCAATAAGTCAGGTGTCAATTCTTTGACTGCATCTTTGGAAATCAAATCTTTCAGAATATCGGCAGCTTTCTCAACAGTCAGAGATTCTTTGTTATTCTCTAACCGGGTATAGACACTGATTTTGTTAAGGGCTCCTTCTAATTCACGGATATTGGATACCACATTTTCAGCAATAAAATCCAATATTTCATCAGAAATAAAAATGTGATCCATTTCTGCTTTTCGTTTCAAAATGGCCATTCTGGTTTCATAGTCAGGAGCATGAATATCAACAGGTACTCCCCATTCTAACCGGGTTCGCATTCGCTCCTCTAATGTTTCAATCTCCTTTGGTGGCTTATCTGATGAAATAATGATCTGTTTGTTTGAGTTATAAAGATCATTAAAAGTGTTGAAAAATTCTGTTTGTGTGGAATCCTTACCAATTACAAACTGAATATCATCAATTAATAATACATCAAGATTTCTGTATTTTGCACGAAGTTCTTCATTCTTATTATTGCGGATTGCTTCGATTACTTCATTTGTGAAAGTTTCACTTGATACATAAAGTACTTTCATATCCGGATTATGAGTAATGATATGATGGGCAATTGCCTGCATTAAATGTGTTTTACCAAGTCCGGCTCCTCCATACAAAAATAATGGATTATAAGCAGAGGAAGGTTCTTCTGCAACAGCAACACAGGCTGCATGAGCATGTCTGTTGTTATCTCCAATAACAAAGGTATCAAATGTATATTTTGGATTCAGATTACTGCGTTCTAAAGAAAGTTTTATGTGTCCGTCTGTAGAAGAATCGGTATCTTCTTTATTGGTTGGAATATCTTCACCCTCTACACAAAAATATATTTCATATGGTTTGTTTAAAGTTGCTTCAATAGCCGATTGTAAATAAATATCATACATTTTCTTCTCAATGAATTCGATACCTCGTTTACCAAGTTTCTTATCCATAGAAAAGGTGATGGTAGTATCAGTTACTTCTTTAATAGAAAGGGCACGAATCCAGGTATTGATCATCATGTGGGAAACATCATATTCAATTTCTAGGAGATTCAGTATGTTATCCCATTGTTTTATCAGTGTTTCTTTCATAGTTAATAATCCTTTCTATAAATATAAGAAAATACGCACACGCATACTCATTAATAATACAATAAAATTGCTTTTTTTTCAAGAAAAAGCGAAATTTTACGGTGTCATTTTTATACTTGTGATATTGTGGATAAGTAACATTCACAGTTAAATATGTGTAAAATATAGGATAAAATGATAAAATCCACATGAAATTATCAAAGTTATCCACAAGTTATTCACATTTTGTGGATAACATTATGTAAACACAAGAAAATAAGTAGATGTAAAAAAATGAAAACACTAGATGTTGTGGTTTGTGAATCTATGGAAAAAAATAATAAGAAAAACAAAAGAATTGCTTGACTTATAAGGCTTTTTTCAATATAATGGGATAGATGTTTTCACAAAGAAGGAGGTGTATTTGAGTATGAAGATGACATTTCAGCCTAAGAAGAGACAGAGATCTAAGGTTCACGGTTTTAGAAAAAGAATGAGCACATCAAATGGTAGAAAAGTGTTGGCCGCTAGACGTGCTAAAGGAAGAAAGCGTTTATCAGCATAGGTCACAGGTTTGTGACCTTTTTCTTTGTCAAGGAACATTATAATGAAACAATTTATTTCTTTAAAAAACAGTTTAGAATTTGGAAATGTATATAAACGAGGTAAATCCTACGCTAATAAGTACCTTGTTATGTATATAGTAGATAATAATCTGGAGATTAGCAGACTTGGGATATCTGTTAGTAAGAAAGTTGGCAACAGTGTTGTCAGACATCGTATCACCAGATTGATTAGAGAAGCATACCGCTTACACCAGAAAGAAATGGTTGGTGGAAAAGATATTGTAGTGGTTGCAAGGGTTAATTCTAAAGATCATAGCTATTGGGATATTGAGAGTGCATTTCTTCATTTAGCTAAACTGCATCATATTATTCAGAAGCAATCGCAATAATATTCCATATACTATTTTTATTTTGTAAATAACATTGAAAACATTATATGAAAGCATGATAATTTTGTATGCATAGGAATGATAGAAATTGAATATTATCAAGTTAATTCTCATTCGTTTAATTCAATTTTATAAGAAATTTTTGTCACCTTTGAAAGGACATCCAACATGTAAGTTTTATCCGACTTGTTCTTCTTATGCAATAGAGGCAATTGAAATACATGGAGTAATAAAAGGTAGTCTGCTTGCAATTTGGAGAATCTTACGTTGTAATCCATTTTCAAAGGGAGGTTATGATCCGGTTCCACAGAAAAAATCTTAAGGAGGATTTAAAACATTGATGTTTTTAACAGCACAGGGAGGATTTTTAGGACCATTTGCCTGGGTATTTGGTAAAATTATGGATTTTATCTATAATATTTTAGCAGGCAGTGACGGTATGGCTAATCTTGGACTTTGCATTATTTTATTTACTGTTGTAGCAAAACTGATATTATTTCCTTTGAATTTTCATCAACAAAAATCCGCAAAGATTAATATGGTGATTCAGCCTGAAATTTTAAAAATCCAGAAGAAATATAAAGATAAAAAAGATCAGGAATCTATGATGAAACAGCAGCAGGAGATTCAGGCTGTTTATACAAAATATGGTACATCCATGACAGGTGGGTGTCTTCCAACTTTAATTCAGTTGCCTATTATCTATGCTTTATACCGTGTAATTCAGAATATACCTGCATATATTGAAAAAATAAAATTGATGTATGCTCCAATCGCACAGGCCGTATTAGATACACAGGGTAATAAAGCACAGCAGTTTATGATTGATTTCGTAAATGATAATGGTATTAGTGGTGCCAGCTACGCATTAAAAACATTTAAAGACTTAACTGAAATTGGAGTAAATAATGTTATTGATATTTTATCAAATTTTGGAGTTTCCAATTTAAATAGTCTATTGGATACGATTGGTAAGAGCGGAGACTTGGCAACGAAAGTAAATCAGATTGACCAGATTCATTCTTTTATCCTTGGTATCAATATTTCAGAGGCACCTGGTTATCATTTAAGCTGGGCTTTGTTGATTCCTCTTTCATCAGCTTTGTTTAATTATTTATCCATGAAAATATCCAGTAGCGGACAGTCAGAGGATGTAGCAAATAATACAATGATGAAGAGTATGCAGATCACAATGCCTTTAATGTCTATTTTTATCTGTATTACATTACCGGCAGGTATTGGTATTTATTGGTCAGCAAGTGCTTTGATTTCACTTTTAACACAGCTTGCCATTAATTTCTATTATGATCATGCGGATATGGATAAGATTTTAGAAAAACAGATGGAAAAGGCAGCTAAAAAAGCAGCTAAAAATGGTGGCAAGAAATCATTTATGGAACGAATGATGGAACAGTCATCAGAAGCACAGGAAGAATTAGAAAAGCAGCAGGCAATGCGTAAGAATTCTGCAGCATCTCTTAAGAATTATGTTCCATCTACAGAGGCACAAAAAGCGGTAGATGAAAATAAAAATAAACAGTATAAGAGTGGCAGCATTGGGGCAAAAGCAAATATTATGATGAATTATAATAATACAAAGAAGGAGGAGAAGTAGTATGGATTTTCAGGAGTTTAAAGCAAAATCAGTAGAAGAGGCTGTAACAGCAGCAACAGTTACATTAGGAATTACCAGTGATGAATTAGAGTATGAGGTTATGGAAAAAGGTTCTTCCGGATTTTTGGGAATAGGAGCAAAACCAGCTGTTATTAAAGCAAGAAAGAAGGAAGAAAAGGTAGAAGAGAAGGTTTCTTCTATATCTGCCACAGATATTGTAGAAAAGACAAAAGAATATCTTGCAGCTTTATTTAAGGCAATGGATATTGAGACAGAAGTAACAATTGATTTTGATGAAGAAAATAATAACATGAATATCAACTTAGAGGGGTCTGAAATGGGTATTCTCATTGGTAAGCGTGGACAGACTTTGGATGCTTTACAGTATTTGATCAGTCTTTTTGTGAATAAGGAAAGTGAATCATACATTCGTGTGAAATTGGATACAGAGAATTATCGTGCAAGAAGAAAAGATACATTGGAGAATCTCGCAAAAAATATTGCATTCAAAGTTAAGAGAAGCAGAAGAAGTGTAACATTAGAGCCAATGAATCCATATGAGAGAAGAATCATTCATTCTGCTCTTCAAAATGATAAGTATGTAGCTACCAGAAGTGAAGGGGAAGAACCTTATCGTAAGGTGGTTGTATATCTTAAAAAATAAGATAATACAGGAAATAATATAAGAGAGAGTGTAATATAATGTGTGTGATTTTGTTACTTGTAACTACATACTCTATATTACACTCTTTTTATTTTATAATAAATAATTTCTATACACTTTTTTAAAAGTAGAGTATAATGATTGATAGAAGGATAAAGTAAATAAAAAAAGAATTAGAAAGGATTCATATAGGATAATATTATGTCAAAAATTTTAAAATTAGTAATTGGTATAGGTGCTTGCGGATTTTATTATCTTGTTTTCTGTATGATATTTGGAATTGATGCAGGAGATCCTTGGAATCGTATGATGGAATGGGCATATAGTGATATGGATAATAAAAAGTAAAAATGAAATAATGAGGTTAATATAATGATAAAACTTTCAGACACCATAGCAGCCATAGCAACGGGAATGAATCAGGGTGGAATTGGTGTGATTCGTGTAAGTGGGGAACATGCAATCCAAGTGACAGATTCCATTTTTGTTCCAAAGAAAAAAGGAAAAGAAATTCGGAATCTCGATTCTTATACGGCAGCTTATGGAAATATTGTGGATAATAAAGTAAAAAATGAAAGTCTTTGTGGGAAAGATGAAGATTGTAACAATGAGATTCAGAGTGGTTATCATATCATTGATGAAGTAATTGTTCTGGTTATGAAAGCTCCACATACCTATACAAAGGAGGATGTTGTGGAGATTGACTGTCATGGTGGAATGCAGGTCATGAAACAGATTCTTCATTTATTGATGAAAAATGGTGCAAGACTGGCAGAGCCCGGTGAATTTACAAAACGTGCCTTTTTGAATGGAAGAATTGACTTGTCCCAGGCAGAATCGGTGATGGATCTTATTTCTGCAAAGAGCGATTTAGCTGCAAAGTCTGCTTTATCCCAGTTAAAAGGAAGTCTGAAAGAAAGAATCGAGAATTTGAGAGAGCAGCTAATTCATAATATCGCATTTATTGAATCGGCTTTAGATGATCCGGAGCATTACAGTCTGGATGGATTTGATGAAATATTGGATAAATTGCTTACTAATGTAGAGAAAGAAATTTGTCACTTAATTCAAACTGCAGAAGATGGTAAAATGATGAAAGAGGGTATTCATACAGTCATTCTTGGAAAACCTAATGCTGGAAAATCTTCTGTGTTAAATGTATTAATGGGAAAAGAACGTGCTATTGTTACAGATATTGCCGGAACCACGCGGGATACATTGGAAGAATTTATTTCCATTAATGGAATTCCATTAAATATTGTGGATACTGCCGGTATCCGTAATGCAAAAGATGTGGTGGAAAAGATTGGTGTGGACAAATCTTTAGAAGCCATGCAGGAGGCAGATTTGATATTATATATTGTGGATTCCTCCATTCCGCTGGATGAGAATGATTTTCAAATTATAAGAAAGATTCAGGAGAAACAGGTTATCATTTTACAGAACAAATCGGATTTGAAAAATGTGGTAACAAGAGAAGAGATTCTATCACATTTAGATAAACCAATCATTGATATCAGTGCTAAGGAAAAAACAGGATTTGAAGATTTTTACAAATTGTTAAATGATATGTTCTTTCATGGTTCGTTGTCTTATAATGATGAAGTGTATATTACTAACATGCGGCATAAGGAAGCGCTAGAACAGGCTCTTTCTTCCATTCATTTGGTGAGACAGAGTATTGCGGATGGAATGCCGGAAGATTTTTATTCCATCGATTTAATGGCGGCTTATGAAAGGTTAGGTTATATTATTGGAGAATCGGTGGAAGATGATCTGGTAAATACCATTTTCCAGAAATTTTGTATGGGTAAATAGATAGTGAAAGGAAGAATAATGAATACGATAGAAGAAACATATGATGCAATTGTAGTAGGTGCCGGTCATGCCGGTTGTGAGGCAGCATTGGCTCTTGCTCGAATGGGACAGGAAACCATCATTTTTACAGTGAGTATGGACAGTGTGGCAATGATGCCCTGCAATCCAAATGTAGGAGGTTCTTCAAAAGGACATCTGGTGAGAGAGATTGATGCCCTTGGAGGAGAGATGGGCAAAAATATTGATAAAACCTATATTCAGTCTAAAATGTTGAATCGTTCTAAGGGTCCTGCCGTACATTCTCTCCGGGCACAGGCAGATAAGGCAGAGTACACAAGAAATATGCGGATGACCATGGAAAATACGGAACATCTGACTTTGCGTCAGGCAGAGGTGGCTGAATTATTATTTGAGGATAATGAATGTGATCAGCATGAAAGTTCAATAAATGCAGATAGTAAAAATCATTCTGATATAGATGAGAAAAATGTGAATATTTTTCATGGAAAGAATAAACTGAAAATAAAAGGTGTACGTACCAAGTCTGGTGCTGCTTATTATGCAAAATGTGTAGTTCTTTGTACTGGTGTGTATCTGAATGCCAGATGTATCTATGGAGATGTGGTAAATCATACCGGTCCCAATGGTTTATCTGCTGCTACCTTTTTATCGGATTCCATGCGAAGTGCAGGAATTCCTCTTCGTCGGTTTAAGACTGGAACGCCTGCCAGAATTGATAAAAGAAGTATTGATTTTTCCAAGATGGAAGAGCAAAAAGGAGATGAAACCATTGTTCCATTTTCTTTTACCAATACAGAAGAAGATATTAAGAGAGAGCAGGTTAGCTGTTGGCTTACCTATACCAATGAGGAAACTCACAACATTATAAGAAAAAATATTGACCGTTCTCCATTATTTTCCGGTGCCATTGAGGGAACAGGACCAAGATACTGTCCTTCCATTGAAGATAAAGTAATGAAATTTGCTGATAAAAACCGGCATCAGGTATTTGTGGAACCGGAGGGAGAGTTTACCAATGAAATGTATATTGGTGGAATGAGTTCTTCTCTGCCGGAGGATGTGCAGTATGCCATGTACCGGAGTGTGCCGGGATTGGAAAATGCAAGAATTGTAAGAAATGCATATGCCATTGAGTATGATTGTATCAGTGCATTGCTGTTAAAGCCTTCTTTGGAATTTAAAGAGGTGGAAGGATTATTTAGTGCAGGGCAGATGAATGGAAGCTCCGGTTATGAAGAAGCGGCGGCACAGGGATTGGTGGCAGGAATCAATGCTGCCAGAAAACTGCAGGGAAAAGAGCCGGTTGTGCTAGACCGGTCACAGGGCTATATTGGAGTGCTCATCGATGATCTGGTAACGAAGGAGACAAAGGAACCTTACCGGATGATGACTTCCCGTGCTGAATACCGATTGCTTTTAAGACAGGATAATGCGGATTTGCGTCTTACGGATATTGGTCATGAGATTGGATTAATTGATGAAGGCAGATATGAACATTTTTGTAAAAAGAGAGAGTTGATTCACAAAGAAGTTTCCCGGTTATCGGAAACCATGGTAGGAGCCAGCAAGGAAGTGCAGACATTTTTAGAAGAAAATGAAAGTACTACTTTGAAAACTGCTGCATCTTTGGCAGATTTAATCAAACGTCCGGAACTGAATTATGAGATGATTGCACCTTTGGATAAGGAAAGGGAATCTTTATATGATAATTCTCTTTATAAGGAGAATCTGTCAAAAGAAGTAATAGAGCAGATTGATATCGAACTGAAATATGATGGTTATATCAAGCGCCAGCGGTCCCAGGTGGAGCATTTCAAGAAGTTGGAGAAGAAGAGAATTCCTGCGGATATTGATTACAATGATGTTCATAACCTTCGAAAGGAAGCAAGACAGAAGTTAAATGATATACGTCCGGAGAATATCGGACAGGCATCCCGGATATCCGGAGTTTCACCGGCAGATATTTCTGTGTTGATGATATATCTGAATTGTTGATGAAGTATGAAATGAAAGGTGTTATTGTATGAATATTTTTATGAGGTATATAGAATGAACATTCGCAGAGCCAATGAAAAAGATATAAAGGGTATTAACAAATTACTTCGCCAGGTGCTTATGGTACATCATAATGGAAGACCGGATTTGTTTAAAGGTGATGTAAAAAAATATACAGATGAGGAGTTATTAGATATCATAGGAGATGATAACAAACCTATTTTTGTTGGTGTAGATGATAAAGAAAACGTGATGGGATATGCATTTTGTGTATTTCAACAGCATATAGGAGATAACATCTTAACAGATATTAAGACCTTATATATTGATGATCTGTGTGTGGATGAGGAGTTACGGGGACAGCACATTGGAAGACAGATTTATGAATATGTTCTGGATTTTGCAAAGAAAAGTGGATGTTATAATGTGACATTGAATGTATGGAACTGCAATCCTTCCGCAATGAAGTTTTATGAGAAATGTGGACTTGTACCATACAAAGTAGGAATGGAGAAAATTTTATAGGAGTAAGGATATGAACCGTTTAAAAGAAATGGCATTACAATTTAATATTGAATTATCGGATTTGCAGATACAACAATTTCAGAAGTATTATGAAATGTTAGTGGAAACCAACAAGGTAATGAATTTGACTGCAATTACAGAGCTAGAGGAAGTGATTACAAAACATTTTTTGGATTCTTTAGCATTAGCACAGGTTTATCCGGAAATTTATGATGATAGTAAGAAACTGACTGTACTGGATTTGGGAACCGGAGCCGGTTTTCCAGGTATTCCACTTAAAATTGCATTTCCACATTTGCAGATTACCTTAATGGATTCTTTAAATAAACGTATTAGATTTCTGCAGTCTGTTATTGATGAATTGAGCTTATCTGATATCGAAGCGGTACATGGGAGAGCAGAGGAAGCGGCAAGAAATGCAGATTACCGGGAACACTTTGATCTGTGTGTAAGCCGTGCGGTAGCAAATCTGTCTACATTAAGTGAATATACATTGCCCTTTGTGAAAATAACCGGAATGTGTATCCCATATAAGTCAGCGGAAGTAGAAGAGGAAGTTACAGAAGCAAAGAGGGCAATACAGGTTCTTGGTGGAAAACTAACTGCAGTTAAAAAAGTGATGCTACCTGGTACAAATATTGATCGATCTTTTATTTTTATTGAAAAAAGAAAAGCAACACCAAAAGCATATCCAAGAAAAGCAGGTACTGCAAAAAAAGAACCTATCCATTAGGATACGTTCTTTTTTTGATTACGCTTTATCTGGCGCTTGATTCTCAATTCATTCTGACGTTCTTTGATATGCTCAAATTCTTTCTTAGTGATCTTTGCGACTGTTTTTACAACGAAAACATTGCCATCTTTTGTAGTTTTAAAACGGATTCTTCCACAAATCAGACCGTGAGACCAGCATTTTCCAACACAGATCTGAGTGGATGGATTATTAACAAACCATTTAATTTTTTTGTTGAGTTTGCGGTTACATTTGTAACAGTAAAGGGATGCTACATTCTTATCTTCCATCGCCTGCTTCTTATTGGAGAAAGCCCGGGTTATGTATTCGCAATAATTGTTATGTTGGGAAGAGATTTCTTCCTCTTCACAACTTGGATAATGATAATAATCAATGCTGTACATATCTGTGAGCTTTTTTTTGTTCATTTTCTGAAAAACTAATGCTGTATAGTAAGCATCATTCTTTGCACAATGGAAAGCAGCATCAATTGGTATATCCAAGTCTCTGACTGCTTTCTCTAAGCTTGGCATCTGATTCCGGTCTTTTAGATGATTCGTAGCATATATTTCTTGAAGATTATAGAATTTCAGAGGAAACGGAAATTCTTTCATATAATAAAAGTCCATATTTTGTTGGAGATAGGTCAAATCCAATGGTCCCCATGTACAAAATATGTAATCTTCCTCTCCACACCATTTCTTAAATTCACGGAACACCACATCAAAAGGTCGTCCAGTCCGTAATAAGGATTCATCATAATTGAGTAATTCACGGATGGCAGATTGTAAACGACGATATACCCGGGGTTTCACAATACTTCCATATTGATCAATAATATTAAATTTGTCATCGAGTTTGGTGGCCCCTATTTCAATGACTTCAAATTGTAGCCGGGGATTCTCACCAGCTGCACCAGAAGCGCTTTGATTCCACTCCAGATCCATTACAATATAATTCATAATATTCCTTCTATTTTGCCCGCATTCTTCTTACATTGTCATTACTGCCATTGTAATAAGTATCCAACGTTTTGTTAATCTCATCCAATACTTCTAAAGTTTCCTTGGAGGTAGAGGTTGTATTCCCATTTAATTGAACAAGAAGTTTGGAAATTCGGTCAGAACTATTTAATGTCTTATTATTATTCTCTTGAGATTTCTTAATCAGAATCTTGGTACATAGTTTTTGTTGTTCAATTAATTCTGCATTGAGTCTTTGATTTTCCTCTTTTAGCTGGGCTAACTGTTCTAATAATACTGCATTTTGTTTACCATTGGTGGTCTCTTCTCTCTTTGCAACAGAATAGATTCCTTTCTCTACCTTAACAAGCTCTGTCTGTTTGTCCAAAGACAATTCAGATATTTCATCTATTTTCTTTACGATATTATCTACAAGAAAATAAGTATCTGCTAAAGCGATTAGACCAAACACAATAATTAATTCTATTATCTGTGGCATATTCAGAATCAGATAAAGTAAAATCAAAACTGAAGCTACAAATCCGACAGCACTGAATGTTAAATTGGATTTCTTAATCTTCATAACGTAACCTCCCATTTATAATCTGACGCACAATACTCGTGACCTTCGTCATGAGATGAGTGCGTAAAACTTATAATCGTATAAATGCACCCGGCGGGAATCGAACCCACAATTATTCTTTAGGAGAGAATTGTTATATCCATTTAACTACGGGTACGTATCTCCTTACTCGGAGAAGTAAATCCATCCCTGTAACCAGATGATTCCTTTGAAACGTCTGCCTACTTCCGGCTTTCCTTCTAAGTCAAGAGAATTGATAGCAACATTTAATGTGATATCGTTGCATAATATAGTTAGATTATACACTATTTCATCAGAAAATTCATTAGTTATCTGTTGAATTTTCTTAATAATACCTAAAATTGCATATTGTTCGTTGTCTATACCATATGGCATGAAATAGGTTTCTACAACTGTGTATAAATCTTCATCTTTAATTCGTTTTGTGACGAGAGAATAAGTATCCATATCATCTAAGGTAAGATTTTGCAAAGCATCCATATCACCTGATTTTGCTTTGGCAATCAGATTTCTTCTTTCCTGATTACTGATTGGCTGTTTCTCATAGGGATAGGCCATGGATTCAAGATGTACACCTAATAGGATTCTCCCATGAATGGAAAGTGCTCCAAACTTTACATGTTTTGGTGATTTATAAAAAGTATTCGACCAGGTACTTCTCACATAATCGGTTATATTCTGTACAGCATAAATGAGGGTAATCCCCAGATTATAATCATCTGAAATACCGGAATATGCTTCTTTATCTGCATGACCCTCTATCTGGATATCTGATTGTGATGTTTTTGTGGTACCAAGACAATATGGAAAAATGTGGTCTACTGTCATGGTTTCTTTTTTATCATGTTCTGCCAGTATGCAGATTCCAATTCCCGGTCCGATTGCTTTCGTGATTTGAATTAAGGTGGTATTTGCTCCAATCTCAATTTCTGAACGATTTGTATAATCATTTAAAGCGGCTGTTATTAAAGTATTCTCTTCAATTTTATTTTTTAATTTGCTAAATCCAATTGCTCTTAAATAACTATGCATCTGTTACTCCCGTTAATAACCAATTTCTGGTTTTCTTTCTTCTCTTTCTTTGGCAGCTTCCTTTGCTCCTTCTTTTCCAATAGCAACATTGAGTGCTAATCGTTCTTCATCGGACAAAATGTAGTAAGATTCCTCATTGGTTACTTCTTTACAATAAGTAAAACATCCTTCACGGCTATGCATGGAGGTAATAATAATTCCATCATGATTTTCTGTAAGAAGTGCGAGAGAAAAACTTAGCTTACCGGACATTTCCTTGAATGCATCATATTTGACTAATCCTATCTTACAAAAAGTTGTTAAAAACTTATCATTTACTTTTTCAATCTCTTTATTCTGTTTCTTTTCATTTTTTACAATCTGTTTCATTTCAGAAAAACGCTTTACTAAAACTTGTTCAAAGTTTGCGGCATCTCTTCCTGATGTAAATTTATTAAGTCGTTTTGTCAATTTATTACATTTTGAAATAATTGTTATGATCCAGATGAATTGAAATATAACAATAACAAACAATACAATTACTGCTATATCTGTACTGATTCCAATTGATTCAAATATATCCATTTTATCCCTGTCCCTTTATGTGTATATACTATAAATTAACTGTAGTTAATTTTACTATAGATAATATGAGTGTCAAAAGTAATTTTGCCACTCACTGATATTATGAATTGATAGAATATATCATTTCCATAATATGCTCTAATTCTTCTTTTGAATAATATTCAATTTCAATTTTTCCCTTATTGTTATTTTTTGCTTTAATTGTAGTTTTCGCACCAAGTTTATATTTGAATTTTTCCTCTATATCACGGTAAAGGAAAGATAAATCTTCTGTAGTAATTGCAACATCATCTTTTTTAGGATTAGCAAGATCATTTAATACTTTTTTTACCAACTTTTCTGTCTCGCGAACAGATAATCGTTCATCAAATACTTTACATGCTATCTCATACTGTAAGTCAGTATCCTCAATTGGAAGTAAGGCCCTTGCATGTCCATTGGTTAATTTCTCATCAATAATCATTTCCTGTACTGGTTTAGCTAATTTCAAAAGACGAAGAATATTCGTAATGGCACTTCTGCTTTTGGATACACGTTCTGCTATATCATCTTGCTTTAAATGAAAGTCTTCAATTAATTTCTGGTAAGCTTGTGCTTCTTCTATTGGATTCAAGTCTTCCCGTTGAATATTTTCAATTAATCCAATTTCTAAAATTTCCTGATCTGTATAATCTTTTACTACAACTGGTACTTCTTTCAGTCCCGCCTTCATGGAAGCTCTCCAACGGCGCTCACCAGATACTAATAAATAATAGTTATCTCTCTTTGTTACAATTAAAGGCTCTATGACACCATGTTGTGTGATGGAATCCGCTAATTCTTGAAGAGCATCTTCATTGAATTGTTTTCTTGGTTGTTCTTTATTGATTTCAATATCTTTAATTTTCAGAGTCATTTCTGTAGGAACTTCCTTAATGACCTCTTTAATGACTTCTTTTGTTTCTGCTGATTCTGTTTTACCATTTTCTTTTTTTCTTGACTGGGCAGTGTGTACACCAAGCATAGTATCCAGACCATTTCCTAAACCTTTTTTTGGCATTTTTTATTCCTCCAAATTATTTTAAAATGTTTCACGTGAAACATTATGTATTTATACATTAATATTTGTAATTACTTCATCAGCAAGTAATCGGTATGCTTCCGCACCAGCGCTTCTGGAATCATATGTTGTAATCGGCATACCGTGACTTGGTGCCTCTGCTAGTCGAACATTTCTTGGAATAATTGTCTTATAGATATTCTGATTCAGATTTTCTTTTACATTCTCTACTACTTGTAAAGAAAGATTTGTTCTGGAATCATACATTGTAAATACAACACCTTCAATTTTCAAATCTTTGTTAAGTTTCTGTTGGATTAATTCAATGGTATATATTAATTGTGATAAACCGTCTAATGCAAAAAATTCACATTGAATTGGTACCAGTACGGTATTAGCTGCTGTCATAGAATTAATAGTCAACATTCCAAGAGCTGGAGGACAGTCAATAATTACATAATCAAATTTGTCCTGAATCTTCCGAAGTTGATTCTTGATAATATATTGCATATCAGGTTCCCCAATAAATTCTACCTCGGCACCAGCAAGATATCGATTGGATGGGAGAAGATTCAAACCTGGAACAACATTAATTAACATTGCCTCTCCAATATTACAGTTATCACACATAACATCGTATATTGTATATTCAAGTTCATCTTTGTTAATTCCAAATCCAGTAGTTAAATGCCCCTGTGGATCCATATCCACTGCTAAAGTTTTAAAACCTTTTTCAGCAAGACATGCAGCCAAATTAATGGAAGTGGTTGTCTTACCGACACCGCCTTTCTGATTGGCAATTGCAATTATTCTTCCCATGTTCAATACTTCCTTTGTTATTAAATCATTTCCCATGATGTATATTTCACGTTTATACATCTTTATTATTTTATCATAAAATGATAAAAAGGAAAAGACGACATATAGTAAATAAAAATATATAAAACACAATTTATAGAAATGTTTCACGTGAAACATTGAATACTTATTGTTTGAATATAGATTAAGATAAAAGTGAATAGTATTTTTATAACATAATAATATAATGAAATGATTCACTGTGATATTATCTGGCAATTTTAAAAGTATTCGATAAGTATAAAAATTTTGTAGATAAACAGAAATGTGGTAAATCAGAAAAAAACAGAAATGTTTCACGTGAAACATTTCTGCATATAAAATTATTTTGTATAGATAACTTTACCATCACAAATAGTATATTGAATTTCACCAAAAAGAGTAGTACCGAGAAATGGTGAATTGGATGACTTAGATACAAAGGAATCATAGGTGTGTGGTTTATCATTAAAGATAACTAAATCAGCCGGACCTCCCTCTGCAATATAACCACAGTCTAAATGATACATTTTTGCTGGATTAATTGTCATTTTTTCAAGTAATTCTGAGTAGGTAAGATAACCCGGTTTTACAAGATTGGTAATACCAAGGGAAAGAGAAGTTTCTAATCCAATGATTCCACTTGGTGCTTCCGTAATGGATTTGGACTTTTCTTCTGTACTGTGAGGTGCATGGTCAGTGGCAATCAGGTCAATGGTATTATCTTGAAGACCATGAATGATGGCAAGTCGATCTTGCTCTGTACGAAGAGGAGGATTCATTTTTGCCATGGATCCATGTTCAATGGCAGCTTCTTCATTTAAAGAAAAATGATGAGGAGTAGCTTCAGCATGGATAGGAATGGCCTGTGCAATCTCCATTGGAATTATTTGCGTAAAGCTATCATAGTTACATGAATGATCGGATATATCAGTAATTTCTTCTTTTGACTTTGGAAGAGGAAGAGTAAGATTATACTTTTTAATCATTTCTATCTTTTTCTGACGAACTAGTTCCACACCTTCCTTACTACTGATATGTTGAATATTAATAGGTGCATCCAAATTACCGGCCAGTTCCAAATCACGGAATATCATATCAATTTCAGCACCTCGAGGAGAACCTTCTATATTATAATAATTGGATGCCTTCCCGTGATTGATACCATTATTTGTGATTAAACTGGCATTTTCTTCATGAAAACTTAGGGGAACATGAAGTTCTTTTGCCTTCTTCATGGAAGCAATGACCATATTCTCATCCATCATTGGAATACCATCATCTGTAAATCCAACAGCACCAATTGATTTTAGAAAATCCATATCTGTTAGCTCTTTTCCCTGAAGACCTTTGGTGATAGAAGCACATGACAGCACATGAATATCTGTCTCCTGGCCTTTTTTTAAAACATATTCTAATGTATCTGCATTATCAATGGTTGGTTTCGTATTAGCCATCATAACAACAGTTGTAAAACCACCTTTTGCTGCAGATTGTGCACCGGTATAGATATCTTCTTTATAAGTGAATCCAGGATCGCGAAAATGAACATGTACATCCACAAGACCCGGTGCAATCATCATATTATCAGCATAAATAATCTGTAAATTCTTACGGTCTTCTTCCGATAAATCCATCTCCATAATAAAGGAATCAATTTTTTTGATTTTTTTATCTTCAATTAAAATATCAAAGATTCCATTCCTTTTAGATAATGGATCGATAACATAACCATTTTTAATCAATATCATAAAACAACAACCTCTTGAATGATAAATTACAATTCTTACATCTGTTCCGGACACTGAATTCCTAATAAATTTAGTGCATCTTTCAATGTCTTCTTTGTAATGGAAACAAGTTTTGCTCTGGCATTACGAAGAGCATCATCTTCTACATTTACCCGGTCTGCATTGTAGAAACGGGAGAAGGATTGTGCAACATCCATTGCAAAACGAGCAACAACAGATGGTTCATATTTGTCAGCTGCATCCATCACAACCTGAGGAAAACGATTGATTTCCTTTAATAAGGCAATTGCTTCTTCATCTAACAACAAATTGTAATCGACAGATGCATGATCATCATACTGTATACTTCTTAAAATACTGGCACAGCGGCAATAGGTATACTGAACATAAGGACCGGTCTCACCATCAAAGTTCAATACTTTATCCCATTTAAAGGATACATCTTTGATTCGTTGATTATAAAGATCATGGAAGAGGATGGCACCTACACCTACAATCTTAGCAACTTCATCTTTGTTCTCTAAATCAGGATTCTTTTCTGCTATAACACCTTTTACTTTATCAATTGCTTCTAATAAAATATCTTCTGCATAAATAATATTGCCGCTTCGAGTAGAAAGTTTGGCACCTTCTAAGCTTACAAGTCCATAAGGAATATGAACAAGAGAGTCTTTTGCCCAATCATTGCCTAATAATTCAACAACTTTAAAAACCTGAGCAAAATGAAGTTTCTGCTCCTGACCAGTTACATACAGACATTTATCAAAATTCCAGCGCTCTTTCCGGTAAAAGATGGCTGCCAGATCTCTTGTTGCATAAATGGAACTTCCGTCTTTCTTTGTAATCAGACATGGTGGCATGTCATACTCTTCTAAATTGACAATATGGGCCCCCTGGCTTTCTTCTAATAAATTGGCATCCTCCAAACGCTTTACAACATCTGCAGTTTTATCACGATAGAAACTTTCACCAAGATAATGGTCGAATTCCATACCCAGTAATTCATAGGTTCCTTTGTATTCCTTTAAACTGATGTCAACAAACCATTTCCAGATATCAAGTGCTTCTTCATCGCCATGTTCCATTTTCGTAAACCAGGATCTTGCCTGATCATTTAAACTGTCGTCTTTATCTGCTTCTTCATGAAATTTCACATACAGACGCATCAGTTCTGCAACACCATCTTTTTCTACCGCTTCTTTGCTGCCCCAGGCTTTGTAGGCAACAATCAATTTGCCGAACTGTGTACCCCAGTCGCCTAAATGGTTAATACGTTCTACTTTATATCCTAATCTTGTAAAAATCTTATAAAGAGAGTTGCCAATAATAGTAGTACGAAGATGTCCAACATGAAAGTTTTTTGCAACGTTAGGAGAAGAGTAATCAATACATATAGTTTTGTCAGCTCCTATATTCGATGCACCAAAGTTCTCCACGTCAGCAGCTTCTACCATTGTTTTAACAAATAAATCTTTTTTAATGAAAAAGTTAAGATAAGCACCCTTTACTTCCAATTTGTCCAGGATATCCACATCACCAATCTTCTCAGCAATATCTTTGGCAATCATTGGAGGTGCCTTGTGTAATGTTTTTGCTAACTGAAAACATGGAAACGCGAAGTCACCCATGTCAGATTTAGGAGGAATCTCTAAAATGTCAGATACCATATCCTTATCTAAATTAGCTGCAGTTGAAATTAAGTCAATAATCTGATTTCTCATTGTCTTTATACCTTTCTATTATTACGTCATTTAATATTCATGATGCGAGTGTCAAAAGCACCTTTGTCATTCACTTCTTAATTGGAAAAGAAAATCTTACATTTGTTCCGGAAATTAAATCCCCGTCAATCTGAAGCTTGCCATCTAGTTGATAAATCGTTTCATGTAATTTGTGTAATCCGGAATACCAGGCAGAACGCTCTAAATAATCTTCCGGAATGCCAACACCATTATCATTGACATAGACATCAATTAATCGGCTGCTAATAAAAATCTTAGCGGTTATACGGTTGGCATTAGAGTGTTTAAAAATATTATCTAATATCTCCCTCAACATTCGAATGAGTCGAATGGAAATAAATGGTGGAAGATTCAATTCATGCTCGGTACAGTCACAGGAGGAATCAATCATACATTCCGGATGTAACTGTCTGTAATCATCAAATAACTTGTTGATCTGATCCCAGATTGGCTGCTTTGTATCTATATTGTAATTCAATCGATCTAAAATGTGTTCTAATGATGTAAGAACTTCTACCTGGGAATGATGTACTTCTTCTAAAGTAACTTTCGCCCTTCCAATATCAGAATGCAGAAGCCATTTTAAAACATCTAATTTGTTAAGACTAGAAGTCAGTTCCTGTTTTACATCCTGGTCAAGTGCAGAAGCATACTGATAATGTTCATAGTCCTCTAATTGTAACATATTATAATTATGGGAGGTTTTATCTTCATTATCCTCTGTTTCAATGAATTCAATGCCGGAATCAACAGATTCTTCTTCATTTAGTTCATTGTGACTCTTTCCAATCAGAACGGTATGAATGCATTTACTTGCTTTTGAAAGCATATCGACTTGTTCTTTATAAAACCGGATGTCATCCTCTAACTCTGAAATACGCTTTTGCAGACGTTGTTTTGCATCCTCTAAGTCCTTAATCTGAGAAGCAATCTGTTTACCTTTTGTTATGGTATTCGTGTTGTCACTGGTAATCGGCGAGAATACATTACGTCTTGTATCAATATGATATGTGTACAGATCTCTCGTTTTTTCTAATGTTTCAATCTGTACTTCTAATTCAAAAAGTTCTGTTTTCAGATTCTGTACCAGTTCAAGATTACTCACATAGGTCTTATTGAAATACTCAAGCGTTTTGGAATTCGCTTCCTCTATGATGTTGAGTGGATTCATTTCCTCATTTGTCATGTAATATCCCCATTATATCTTAGAAATAATAGTCATCGTCACGTTTGCGTCTTCTTCTACGGTATGCTCTTCTTCTACGATTACGCTTCATATTACGAATAAATGCAGCAAAGAGCATATAAAGTAATAATACGGCAAGGAGAGCTCCCATTACGATTGCAATTCGAAGAGCAATCTTACCAATGGTTTTCCAGATGGATGTCGATTGCCCCAGTTTCTCTTCCTTTGACATCTGGGAAGAAAGAAGAGGAGTCGTACTTGTAATTGGAGTAGAACCAATCTGTTCTCCTCCATAGGAGAAGGTAATCTCTCCAAGGACATCATCTTTTGCCTGATCGTAAAAGGTAACATTTCTCTCAATCTGTGTTGTATCTACAGATTTATTAAGAAGAAGGGCATAATCCTTATTTACAGCTAAGTCAATCATATCATGATTAAGACTTGTATAGTAGTTGTCTAAAATAACATTTTCGGAAATTGCATTTTCTTCATCAGATTCAAATGAAAAATCAGATAATGGATAATAGTATATATAATTATTATAGCAATAATTATATAACGCTTTTGAGTCAGAATAAGCATATTTGGCACCATCACAATCCAGTACAACACAGATCAGTTCTAATCCATCTTTCTTCGCATAGGTCATTAATGTGTTATTCGCCTTAGAAGTATAACCTGTTTTGCCACCTTCACAATATTCGTAGTAATACGGTTCCGCAGGATTGATCATCTTATTACCATTCCATAAGAAACGTGTCTCATCCGCTAAATTGGTTGCAGGGACCGTATAATTCAAAGTACCTGCAATTTCCCGGAATGTCTCATTTTTCAGTGCTTCTTTTGTAATCAAAGCCATGTCATAGGCGGTTGTATAATGATCATCATCATGCAAACCGTTTGGTGTCACAAAATGTGTATTCTGACAGCCAATTTCAGCAGCGCGTTCGTTCATTAATTTTGCAAAGGATTCAATATCACCTGCTACATATTCAGCAAGGGCATATGCACATTCGTTGGCGGATTTTACCATGGTTGCATAAACAAGATCCTTTACAGTAACCTGTTCACCAACATCCAGACCAATCAGGGTACTGTCACGTTCTACACCCCAGATAGCATTTTCCGACATGGTGACAGTGGCATTGAAGTCAACATTATGTTCTAATGCAATCAATACAGTAAGAATCTTTGTAATACTGGCAGGATATTTCTTCTCCTGGGAATTCTTTTCATAAAGAACCTGTCCACTGGCAGCATCCATGACAATGGCAGCGTTTGATACCAGATCAGGCGCTCTTGTGGGATCATCCGGATATTCTGTTGTCTCCGGATGTTCGGTGGACGCTTCCTCTGAAACTTCCGTTGCATGCACCGGTATATGACAACAAGTCAATACCAGTAATAATGCCATAAAGATGGCAATCTTTTTTTTCATCCTATTCCTACTCCTTTATATCGATAAACATAATTATAATTATTTTATTATATCTAAAAGGTTGTGTCAACCTTTCAAAGGCTTGAGTTCTGTGGTGTGTTGTGTGGTGTACCTGCAAATCTTTTCTTTGTTTTGTACGAAAAAGCTATTACTATTTGTACGTTTCGAAATATCTTGGTATAATAAGGAGAAACATATTGTCAAGATACCATGATGCTGAGAAAAGTGTATGGCAAACAGAATGATGTGCATATTGACCAGGGGGGTAAGCATATGACAGATATGGAAATGAGAATAATGGACAGGCGTCCAATCTATTGCAAAGTGTGTGGGGGAAAACTTTTTTATCAGGATGGAGGCATGTATTGCTGTGAAGATTGTGGTGCGGAGGAATATGATGATTTTGGCAAGATAAAGAATTATTTAGAGGTACATGGACCTTCGCCGGCACCATGTATATCAGAAGATACCGGGGTTCCTCTTGAAATCATTGAGCTGTTTCTTAAGAATGGGAGATTAGAGATACCGGAGGGAAGCAAATACTATATTAAATGTGAGCGGTGTGGATGTGCACTTCGGTTTGGAAGATATTGTCCGGAGTGTACAAGAGAATTGGCAGGCCAGCTGAAAGGTGCTATGTTCGAGCAGATGGGGGAGAAACCAAAGCAGGAAGTGGAAAAGAAGAAAGAGAAGATGCATTTTTTAGATAATGCAGGAAAGAAAGGAAGAAAGAGAGGATAGGACATGCGTTTGAGAAATGTACCGGGTTCTAGGGATATGATAGCAGAAAGCCCATTTACAATAAAGAATGAGACTGAGTGGAAAGGAAAATGGAATGAAGTGTTTGGAAATGACAATCCCATTCATATTGAAATAGGAATGGGTAAGGGTCAGTTTATTATGACGTTGGCACAACAAAATCCCAATATCAACTATGTGGGAATCGAGAAGTATTCTTCTGTATTGGTACGGGCTTTAGAAAAACAGGGAGAACTGGAACTTCCTAATATCAAGTTCATCCGCATGGAGGCAGAAACTATTGCAGATGTATTTGAAAAGGATGAAGTTGCAAGAATCTATCTGAATTTTTCTGATCCATGGCCAAAGGACCGGCATGCCAAGAGACGTCTCACTTCGGTACAGTTTCTGGAGAGATATGAAAAGATATTACGGCATGACGGACATTTAATCTTTAAAACGGATAACCGGGATCTTTTTGATTTTTCCTTGGATCAGGTGGAAGAGGCACCGGACTGGGTACTGTTAAATTATACCTTTGATCTGCATCATTCGGAATATGTGAAAGGCAATATTATGACAGAGTATGAACAACGGTTCCTGGAGAAAGGAAATGCTATCTGCCGGATGGAGATTATGCAGAAGTGAGAGTTTGATGGCACCATTTTGATATTTCCGGCATACCATATAGAAGTAAGTAGTCTTTTAGGAAAATATGAAGAAATTCAATGGTACCGTAACTGGAAAGTTATATGAAGCAAAACGTCAGTATCCTGTCATTGGTGAATTTGCAAAGCGAATGAGGCAGGTGAAGAAAGAACTGAACAAAGAAGAAACGAAGCATAATTAATCCCAGTTCTTTTCTGCCTCTGAATAATATTGAATTAAGATAGGCTTAGACAGGCTATTGATTCCGGGATTGGATGTCACAACTTCGTCTTTACCAAATTCAAATAAAGAATCAATATTATCTGCGGTTAAATATCGAGTATCTACAGTAATGGGATATGTATCATCCAATTCTTTTTTCGATGCCATATTAAATCCCCAGTCACCAAAAGAAGGAACCTGTAAATGATATGGTTTTACATAGAAACCTTCACTTTTCAAAGTTTCATGAATGCACCAGAAAGCTTTGGTTGCATAATAAGGACTGGTAGACTGTACGGTGACAATTCCATCTTCCGTAAGGGAATTGCCACATAACCGGTAGAAGATATTGGAGTATAACTTGTTAAGGGAGTCGTTGTTAGGATCCGGTAAATCTACTATAATTACATCATATAGCTCCCGGTTCTGTTCCAAAAACTGATAAGCGTCCTGATTGACAATGGTAACCCGGTCATTTTTTAGTGAATTCTCATTGAGAGAAGTGATGTTCGGATCACTGCTGCAAAGCCGAGTCATTTCTTTATCTAAATCCACTAAAGTAATCTGTGTATTTTCGTATTTGAGTAATTCCCGGACAGCTAAACCATCTCCACCGCCAAGTACTAATACCCGGTCTTTGTTCTTTGCTTTGGACATGGGAATATGAACCAGGGCTTCATGATAGCGGTATTCATCTAAGGAACAAAACTGTACATTGCCATCAATAAATAAACGCAGATCATCCTTATGTTTGGTCATGACGATGTGCTGGTACTGGGTGTGCTCTGACAAAATAACATTATCACGGTATAGTCCTCCTTCGATAAAGGAGGAGATATTTTCAGAAAATAACATTCCAACAAACATACAGACAAATAATATACCGGTGAGGATTTTATACCGGTTAACATGACGAATCCGGTTGGAATATTTGTAGATAATGAGCATGGATGCAAAGATGTTCATGCATCCTGTCAGAAATGCGGTTGCAAAGTATCCAAGCTGTGGAAGTAAAAGCAGCGGAAAGGCAATGGAACCAATCAATCCTCCAATGTAATCAAAACTGAAGATGGAAGACAGCGTGATTCGCAGATTCTCCGCATCCGATTCAATAATCCGGGTAAGCAGTGGAATCTCAACACCTACAAAAGTTCCAATGATGATAATCTCAATATACATGACAATCTGATAGGTATCTAAATAAAGATTTGCCAGAAACAGTACGAGAGAACTGATACCGCCGATTACACCGACACCGATTTCTATGATGACAAACCAGTTAAACAGGTTCTTCTTCATATATTTTGAAAGAAAGGAACCAAGTCCCATAGCAGACATATATAGTCCAATGGTTATGGAATACTGTAATGTACTGTCACCAACTAAATAAGAACTTACTGCACTGATAATCAACTCATAGCAGATGGAGCAGCCAGAGATGATTAACGTGGTAAGCATTAATAAACGATAATTTTTCATTTTAACAGATCACTCCACTGATGACAAAGGCAAGTCCCACAAAAATACCAAAAACCATAATTCCTGCTGCTGTATTACCATTGCCAATCTCTTCGTTCAATTTATACTTGCGGTTAAACAGGTCCATGATAAAATAACCGATAATCAGGAATATAATACCAATAGCAAAATATAAGGCACTACTGCATATACCCTGTAACAAAGTTTCTTCCATTGCTTCCGTAGCAGGAGACATGATAGCTGCCCGTAAAATAATGCCAATAGCAATGAAAGAACCGGCACTTAACCATCCAACTGCCTGATTGCCTTTCTTAATCTCTGTCGGAAAATGGCAGGGAATCACAAGGTCAATGAGGAAGTTACCCAGTATCATAAGAAAAATACCCAAAACAGAATAGATTGCAACATTTAAAATATCATATAAAAGTTCCATAATATAATCTCCTTTCAGAATAAAAATATCATTTACCACTGCTGATTCCACCGCCGGAGGACTGGCGTGCATTAACGCTTGCCTGGCGCACGGAAGAAGAGTAGCTGTTGTAGCTGTCATAATCCGAGTAATCCACATAGGAATCATTAAAGGTTGCGTAAGGAGAGGAATACTTCTTATAGCGGGAGATGTCATAGCCGTATCCTCTTGAATAATAATATCTCCGGTAGTACCGTGAGGTGTAGCGGCTCGCGTGGTAGGGATCGGAGGAGGTACCATATGCATATTTTCTCGAAGAAATCTGTACCAACACCTCGTTATCCTCTGAAATATAGATCAGACAATATTCTTTGTCTGTTAAAACAGCAATACTACTGTCACCATCTTCCGTGTTCTGCTGGACATTTTCCGTATCGCCTTCGATGGCATTTAAAATATCATATACCGTATCTTCTAACGTGTAATAGGATTTATATACATCCGCCTTCTGATTCTTATTGCCGGTAATGGATGTGACATAAGTATAGTTTGAGGACTTTTTCAGGTATTTCGCAATGTTGGTATGGTAGGATATGCCATCAAAAAATTCACCGATAAAGGAAAAGAAAAAGACGGCAACAAAGAATAGTACGCCTATAACATCTTTCATCTTCCCTTTTGGGGAAAAGAACGACGGACTGCCGGAGGAGCTTACATACGTTCCGGTATCCTGCTGGAAAAAATTAATCTCATTTAAGTCTAAATAATAACCGACACTCTGTTCCTCTCCATCATCCCAGGTTTCTAAGGAAATAATCTTCTCTTCCGTTACATCTTCATATTCCTTGAAATATGCCTGGTCTCCGATTGCCACATCCACATCACCCCAGACACCGATTACCTCTTCCGTTCCTTCGTCTACGATATGGTATCCGGATAGGGAAACCTGAAATGCAGCTTTGGATATGGAGTATTCTTTGTAGGTATCGTCAATGCTGAGCCACCGTTCCTCGGAATACTGGGTTGCCCGCATCCGGTATTCAAACCAATTGCAGTTATCTTTGAGATTCTTATATTGTATCTTGCCGATGATCTCATAGATATCACCGTCTACCCGCAGGGTATCTCCAATGGAATAGTCCATGCTACTGCCTCCTTTCAATCTCGCGATCTACGCTTCGTACCTTATAATCCTTGGCTTCCAATGCAGTGATAAGAATCTTTGCCGCCTCTTCCGGCAGGGATTCATCACAGGAAAAAATATCAACGGCTGCATATTTATGCTCCGGCCAGGTATGAATGGAAAAATGGGAAGTTGTTATGACAGCAATATATGTAATTCCAATGGGATCAAATTGATGATAGCATTCTTCTACCATGCCTGCGTGAAGTGCTTCAATCATATGATGTGAGATATCCCTGATCTGTTCTAAGTCGTTCAGGGTACCTACATTACAGTCGTATAGATCAATCAAGAGCTGATTTGCCATTTGAATTTTTCCCCTTTCCGTGCGATTAAAGATATTATACAAAAAGAACAGGGGGATTACAACAAGGGAATGATGGACTTCAGATAAGTTACTGCCAATCGCCTATTCCTATTTCTGCACCTGGGTTGTCACCAGAATAAACATTATATTTATCATCATCTGTAATATAAATACAAAGGACTCCTATTTGATCTTCATGAGAACGAAAATTATAAAATCCATTAAATGTAAGAGTGTATTTTTTTTCAGTGTCGGTTGTGATATCATATACTACTCCATGATATATGGTTTGTACAGCACCATGAGTTGCACTAGTAGAACCTCCGCCATACCCTGCAAGTGTTTTACCAACAGACACAATATTACCATCAATAAATTCAAAAGCATCAGATATTTGAGTATCTAAATCATATTGTTTATGTGCAAATTCGCTAAAAAGTGTTTTCAGAGATTCCGCATCTTTTTCCCTAAAAGCGTTCATCATTACTTCTACCACCCGATTCGCTTCTTTTTCAACATCTTCTTGGGAAATATAAATAAAATCTTCAGTATCCACTGTGGAATCGTCAATATCCTTTATGACTTTTTCTTCATATATCTCTTTGGTTTTATTAATAACAGTATTGGTTCCCTTTTTCCAGTCGATAGAACATCCTGTCTGGAATAGTAGGACTATTCCAGACAGGATGATAATACAATATCTTTTCATATCTGCAATCCTACTCATTCTTTCCTATCCAGAAAGTTCCTTCATCATCACCATAGTTTGAACGTTTCTTACGGATAATATCGTCCATAATATATATAGAATATACACCAACTTTGCTTTCGTTCATACGAAAATTATAAATCCCATTAACCCTAATAGTATAGGATTTCCCTGTATCTGTGGTAATATCATAAACTAGTCCTTGATATAATGTTTTAATATCACCATGAGTTGCACTAGTGGAACCTCCAGCATATCCAGCGAGTACATTACCAAAGGATATAATATCTCCGTCGATAAATTCAAAGGATTCAGCTATTTGTGTATCTAAATCAACATATTCTTCATGTGCAAATTCGCTAAAAAGTGCTTTGAGAGATTCGGCATCTTCTTCCCTAAAAGCGTTCATCATTATTTCCACCACCCGATTCGCTTCTTTTTCAACATCTTCTTGGGAAATATAAATAAAATCTTCAGTATCCACTGTGGAATCGTCAGTATCCTTTATGACTTTTTCTTCATATATCTCCTTGGTTTTATTAATAACAGTACTGGTTCCCTTTTTCCAGTCGATAGAACATCCTGTCTGGAATAGTAAGACTATTCCAAACAGGATGATAATACAATATCTTTTCATATTAGCATCCCCTACTTCCACATAATCCATAAATGACCAGATTTATCAAATATTGAATCAGAAAAAATATTTTTTGTTTCTTGATAAATGGTTTGTCCCATTTCTCTTTTTTGTGAAAAATCAATTCTTCCTATGGAAACAAGTCTTTTTGGATTTGGATTAATACTTTGCCAATCAAAGCCGGTAATCCACCATTGATTGGTGCTTGGTCTCCAATTAAATCGATTATTTAACTGACCGAAATTTGCATATTGATATAAACTTAATTCCATTGGCAGGGTGAATTTCACTGCATCATAATGTGTTGGTGATTCTTCAGAAGCAACATAAAGCCCTATTTCCGCACCTGTTCCCAGATTCCAGTAATCTCCTTTCCACAGCCATAATACATATTCTTTCCCGTTATAAAAGAATTGGTTCATTGATTTATTCATATTAGAACCAACTTTGAATACATCATCATATAATCTATTGTATCCATACTGTTTTTGCCATGTTGTTGGCATGGAATGATAAGCAATCTTTAGGTTGTCATATGAAAAGTTCAAAAATGCAGCACCTACTTCCGCTGCTAATTTTCCATTAGATTTTTTCTTGACAACCATCACAATTTTACGTATTTCTTTCTCATTTTTAAGAAGAAGTTTATCCATATCATCTTTATTTTTAATGATAAATTCTCGACTCCAATAACTAAGTTTTGTTTCAACAACATTTACCAATTCGGGGCAGTTGTCTTTTATTTCTTGAATTAAATTGTCTATTATCTTTTTATTATCTTCAATTTTATATGTTGTACCGATTCTTCCGGTTTTCATTTGTGCTATGTGAGTACGCCATACTTTATATTGTCCATTATATTTAAGTGGTTTTGGATCACATGGTGCTATTGTTTTTCCATTGCTATAGATTGCATTATTATCTAATAAACCATCTCCATCGGAATCCTTTTTTGTGGGGTTTGATTTCATTTTACCATATACACGTACTTTTGTCTTCTTTGCATTATATATAAATTTTAATTCTTTTATTTCTTCTCCATCAGATAGTCCGTCTCCGTCGGTATCTGGATTGTTTTTATTGAGCTTTAACTTTACACCATTAAAACAAGGAAGATTATCTTCATAATAATCCGGTAATCCATCCTCATCACTATCTATACTAAGATCTATTTTGTTTGTTATATCTTGGTATATTTTCTTTAATTGTGTTGCATTTTTTGCATAATAAAATTCCCCATCTGTTTTTTCAGCCAGTGGTCTTAGATATGAATCAAAATATTTATAAGAACTTCCTAAACCAACACAGTATATTCTAACATTTTCCTGTTTTGCCTTTTTTAATATTTCTTGTGTTTTATCAGAATCGGTTGCAGCACCATCAGATAATAATACAATCATTTTTAGGGTTGTATCGGTTGCATCATCTGTAAAGTAGTCAAGAGAAGCTAATAATGCAGTATTCATTTTTGTGTTACCCAATGATAGAAAATATCCGTCTGTTAAATAAGATTTAATAATTTCTCTATCATCCGTCATGGTTCCTAATCTTTCGTAATCAGACGAAAATCTGACTACGTTTGCTTTACAGTTTTGAGGCATATCATCAATTAAAGAACTTGCAACACTAAGACGTATATCATATTTATCATTTTTTCTCATACTACCAGAGTCATCGGTAAGTAAAATTATTTGAGCATCCGTATATGTATGGATGTCCCATGGTTCCAACCACTCCATGGAATTACCATATTCTAATCTATCCAATAATATGTATGTTGAGAAATGTGTTGTAATAGTTGATGCTTTATTTCCAGTTACGATGGTATCTAATGGGATAAGTTCTTGCTGATCCTCATCATAATAATAAATTACCGGATCAATTTCACCGCCATCATTTTGTTCAAATTCGAATGTTATCTCTGCTTCCTCAAATGTTCCTGACATGTTAAAATCATATGCACTGCCCATATATCCAGGCATGTCTACCGGAAACAAGGAGTCATTTACAACAGGTTCAATGGACAAGGATTCAGCTTGTTCAGCAGAAATATTGTCAATTTTTAACGAAACACTGATATCTGCAGGTTCGGTATCGCCTTTTTTTACTTGGGTAGTTATGTCAAATGAGGAATTAAATTGTAGAGGATCCATTCCGTAGAGTACTTCTTTTCTGTCTGAGAGAGTATCCGAATCCGTATCTGCAACTAAAGGATTGGTATAGTAAATATCAATCTCCTCTCCATCGCATAGTCCATCTCCGTCTGTATCGATTGAATCTGGTTCTGTTCCTGCTTGTATTTCATGAGTATTGGACAATTTATCTTCATCTGCATCTTCGTCTCCATCCATTATACCATCTTCATCTGTATCTGTAATACAAGGATCTGTTTCAAGATTATAATAACATTCAATATAATCTGATAATCCATCTCCGTCTGTATCACTTGATTCGGGGTTTGTTCCTAATAATTTTTCAAATTCATCCGGAAGTTCATCTTTATCAGTGTCTGTTTCATCCGTTTCGTGGTACCATCGACCATAAAGAGTCATATCATGTGTAATTGGTGTTTTAGAGAAATCAAATAATTCCTGAAAATTTTCATCTAAATACCATCCAATAAATATATATTCTTCACATTCTGGATTTTCTGGTTCTATAGCATAATCACCCGCCTCAATAATTTGATCTGATATTGTGGGTGCATCCTCTTTCATTAGGTTAAAACTAACTTTGCACTGCAAAACATTTTCATTCCATACCATTTCTTTTGCCATATTCTGGTTGTAATTTATATTGATATTAGGTGATTGTATGATGATTTTATCAGCAATTAGAATAACACTATTCATATTAAGATTTTGTGCGGTTATCGTTATTGTTCCTTCTGGCGCATAGATAAGTCCATTAAGATCAACATTCGCTGAATCAACAATAATATTTCCGTGTTTCGTTGCAACTATGTCATCGCTGGTTAATCGTATTTCTCCATCTAATGTAATATCATTATCATTTATGTTATATTCTTGTGATGAACAACTACCTTCAATCCATGTCCACAAATTTGGCATATTAATTGTTGCATGTTCTGTTTTTTCACCGTTCAAATTTATAGAATTTTCTGAAATAATTGTTCCGTTTGTACAGATATTTCCATTTATACAGGTGTTACCTGAATTTAAATAAATCGCCCCATCATCTTCAGAACTAGCAAACAAAGTGTAGGGATATCTATCAGTAGCCTCTTCTGCAACAACATTCTGTGTTGGGATGAATGATATTAGTATGGAAAATATCAAAATAATACTTATAATACTTCTGAAATTTTTTGTCATAACACATTCTCCTATGTATAATAAGTATGTAAGCATAGAAAGGTAGCTTACATACTTATTAATTAATATGGCATAGAGGTAAGGTAATTAAAAAAATATCTTTTATCCTATTTCCATCTATACAGTCAATAGTTACGATTTCTAATGCAACAAATTTTGCGATATGGTATCAGCAAAGTAAGTTGTTTAAAGATCCAGCATCCCCTTTTTAGCTGAAAAATGTTTTAGGATATTTCCTTTGCTGGAATGCTTTATTTTTGATACTTTTCTCTTGCGGCTTTTGGTTCTTTCTGTTGATAGAAATAATCAGGCGATGATGCACATACGGCATGCTTGGCGGCCTGATCACCAATAAATGCAAGTAACTTTGATAACTGTTTCATAATTTGATTCCCCCCTTTCTTGTAATATCATCATGACTAGGATTCATGATGTATTGTTAACACTGCTATGCTCACCATTGAACAAGTTAGTATACCGGCTACGCTAGCGTAATGGAAAGAGAATAATAGTGTTATAATTGTAATAATAATTGAGATGAGAAATCCTTTTTTTTGGTTTTCTTTCCTCTGAATAATGGATAATGGTTTATCGGGATGCTCAACGGGTGTATATCGATAAATCAGTAAATAATAGATTATTTGAAGAACACCAATAATCACATAAAAGAGGGGAAGATATGCGAGAATATTCCCAACAAAAATAGAAAATAACCATGTGGATAGTGTTGTTATGGTACAGCGTAATCTAGTAGATGCATGATATCCACCGGTATATCTTCGAATGGTAAGAAATGTTGTAATATAAAGACAAGTTCCGAAAAATTGGTGAAACAGAATTCCTAATGTTAAGAGAAGAATTGTTTGTTCTATACTATACAGAAAAGTGTCGTAACCATATTGATAGATTTCCCATTCTTCCTCTGGAATTGCATTTTTCTGCACCAAAAAATCAGCTATCTTACAAGAAAGTAAATGACTCAATTTGATGTTCCCCCCTCTTTTTTTCTGTCATGATAACTGATTTTATGAAATTTACAATATGGTTGGCACACTTCGTATGATTTTAGGCACAATTTGTAGAATCCGGTAAAATTATGTTGGTAATGAAATATGAATTTTGCTCATATTGTTGATAGAATCCATCTAAGGAATGTACAATCTTGCGTACGCTTTTAATACCTATTCCATGATGTTTTTTATCCTGTTTACTTGTTATAAGAGAAGGATTTGTTTCTAATACAGATTCATGGATATAATTTTGGACAATAATGTGGTACATTCCTTTGTCATGAGATAGATAAATAGCGATTTGTCTATGAGATTGCAAACACTCTGCAGCTATAGCGTTATCAAGTAAATTTGATATTATTATACTGATATTCATCTGCATAGATTCTTCAATTTCTCCACAGATAGTTACTTTATAAGAGATATCTTTTTTGTGACATTGTTCAGCTTTGTTATTGAGGACAGTGTTTAAGATTGTACTACTGGTGTAGACAAAAGCAGGATGTTGTAAATGGTTATGGGTAATCTCTGATATGTAGGATTGAGTTTCCTGTATATTACCATTATCTAAAAGTCCTTGTATAATGGAAAAATGTCTGGTCAGATCATGTTGAAGAATACGATTGTTTTCGTATATTTCATTGATTTTTCTTAGCATGTATTCTTCTTCCTGCAGGCGAGAGAGCAGACGAGTGTTTTCAAGTTCATACTTATATTGTTGGTTTAACTGGTAGATGCAGATACAGACAGCGATACAGATTGCCAAGATACCAAAAGTTATGATTAATAGCTGGGATTCCTGTGTGGTTGTCAGATTCCCTTGTTTTGTAATATTAATAAGAATAGAACAGATTAATAGTATTCCTGTAAAGAGAATCATGGCAATGACATGTTTTTTTAATTCGATGGATTTTTTTCGAATAAAAACAGAAGTTGTTAAGAGGAAAACAACAAATATTGTTTTATGAAACAGTAGTACAAGAACACGGATAATACCCGGTGTACATAGCTGTTCGATACTTAGATGGGAAATATTTACAAGTATATACATTACAAACATATTTGTGAAAACAAGAAGTAAATTGAATATAATATTTGCAAGAAATTTCCATCCAATGGAATTATTTAAAAATAATAATTCAAAGATGAGACAGATTGAAAATATAATACAATGTTGCATAGTAGAGTTAGTAGTAGTATCCTGTAAATAACCAAGAATAGTGACGGTTAGTATAATAATACCAAGAAATACTTTTTTGTTAGATATTCGTGAATTTTTTCCAAGAGTACAGGTTAAAAATATGATAGCGCATGCAGCATCAAAATAATTGGCAATATATTCAGCAATATTATAAATAAATTCCATGGATAAACCTCTCAGACTGTCTAGTGTATTGTAATTTAATCTCATCGATACGATCACGACTTACCGGAAGGAATTTTTTGTTATCTAAGATAACCCCTTTCGAAGAAATCTGGTATATGTACCGTACATTTACTAAGTAACTGACATGAATACGGATAAAACCATAATCCGCTAATTTCTTATCATAATCTGATAATTTTCCCCGAATATGGTAATTTTCTTGTATTGTATATATATCAAGATAGTGACGATTGCTCTCTATAAAGATAATATTAAGAATTGGACATTTTGAGGTAGAAGAGCCGTTTTTTAATTCTAATAGTATCATTTCATTGGCAAGTTTTGTTAGAAGTGCATTCATTGCCTCTAAAAGCTCTTCCTGTAAAAAGGTTTTGCGGATAAATCGAAAAGGACTGCTCTTTATTGCTTCAAATACCAAATTGTCATAATTGGTTACAAAAAGAATAGGAAGCATAGGATATTGTCTGCCTAATGTATTGGCAATGGTAATGCCGTCTTGATTTGGCATATCAATGTCTAATAAAACAGCATCAATTGTTGTCTGATTTATGGTCTCAAGAAGGGATTGCTGATTGTCAAATTCTAATATGTCAAATTCAGTATGTAAATTAAAAGCAATGGTTTTTAATGTGTCAGCAACTAGTTTTCGGTCTTGTGGCTGGTCATCACAAATTGCAATGTGCATAAAGTGTCTCCTTTTAAAGTATTGAATTAATAGTGCAGATGGTATGTATTTATATTTATAACTAATTATAACGTAATATAGAAGAAATTCAAGGAAGAAAGAGATATATTTCCTACGTGGCCTTTGTTGTATTTCTTATTAAAATATGCTACAATTACAATTAATTATCGTTAATTGAAAGAGTAGGAGTAGATCATGCATTTCCGACCATGTATTGACATTCATAACGGACAGGTAAAACAGATTGTCGGGGGTTCCCTGCTAGATGCCGGCAATCAGGCAAAGGAGAATTTTGTATCCAAGCAGAATGCGGCATTTTATGCGAAGCTGTATCGGGATAGTGGAATCCGGGGTGGTCATATCATACTGCTGAATAAGGCTGGAACAGAGTATTATGATGCGGATGTAAGGCAGGCCAAGCTGGCACTTTCCGAGTATCCGGGGGGATTACAGATTGGTGGAGGAATCACCGCAGAGAATGCGGAAGCCTTTCTTCGTATGGGAGCAAGTCATGTGATCGTAACCTCCTATGTATTTCAGGACGGTATGGTAGATTACAAGCGGTTGCAGGCTTTGTATGAGACAGTGGGAAAAGAACATTTAGTCCTGGATCTAAGCTGCCGCAAACGGGATGGTGCGTACTATATTGTGACAGACCGCTGGCAGAAGTTTACAGATGAACAGGTATGCAAAGAGACAATAGAGAGATTACAGGAATATGCAGATGAATTCCTAATTCACGCAGTGGATGTGGAAGGTAAGGCAAACGGCGTTGAAAAAGAATTGGTTGCTATGCTTTCAGAGGAAGCGGATATTCCGATTACATATGCAGGTGGAGTTGGTTCCTACGAAGATATTGAAACAATACGCACATTAGGAAAAGGAAGACTGAATGTGACGATTGGAAGTGCCCTGGATCTGTTTGGGGGAATTCTTGATTATGACAAAGTGCTTTCTATGATGGACAAAAGATAGATGCATGGAAGTTAGCTTGAAAAGTTTTTACATGCGAAGATAGAAAGTATGATAGGATTGGAATGGAACATGAAAACAAAGATTTGGAATTTTGTGAAAGACAAGTATGTGTACGTGGTAACGTTTACCATTGCACTTTGTATGATGCTTGGAGCATGGATTATTGGAGAGATTGGACCATTTGGCGGCAAATCCCTTGTAGTGGTTGATGGGGTACATCAGTATCTGCCTTTTTTTTCAGATTATCAGGAGAAGCTGAAAAGTCTTGACAGTATGCAGTATACAATGGATGTAGGACTTGGTAATAATTTCATTTCCTTATGGTCTTATTATCTGTCGAGCCCATTTAATCTGATTATTCTGTTATGTGCAAAGTCGCATTTGCCGATGGCTCTTAACCTTATCATATCCGTTAAGATTATTATGGCAGCCCTTTGTTTTGCATATTTTTTGATGCATGCAGGAAAGAAGCCTGTGAAGAGTCCGGGGATTATCGCATTTTCCCTGTTCTATGCATTTAGCAGTTATGTGGTAGGTTATTATTGGAATCTGATGTGGTTAGACTGTATCTTCATTTTTCCGATTATCATTCTTGGAATGGAGAAGATGTATACCAAAAAGGACAGTCGCATGTATATGTTAGCACTGTTATACAGTTTTGTGTGTAATTACTATATCAGTTTTATGATCTGCTTCTTTTTGATATTGTGGTTCTTTACGCTGCATTTCCGCAGTGTAAAGGATTTCTTTGTGAAAGGAATCCGCTTTGCCATTGCCTCGATTACCGCAGCGTTGATAGCTGCAGTGGTGTTGATACCTGCTTACATGGGAATTATGACAACAGCTTCTGCTGATTTTGCATTGCCGGAGTGGAATTTCTATGGTTCCTTTGCGGACACCCTTCGGTCACATCTGTTTTGTTCGGAGGTTATGACGAATCAGGTGGGAGATGCCGGAACGAATATGTATTGTGGTATCTTTACCATATTGTTAGCATTTATGTTTTTCTGTATGAGAAAGATATCTTTACAGAAGAAAGTCAAGTATGGCATTTTGCTATTCTTTTTGATTGTGAGTTGTAATAATGAACTGCTTAACTATATCTGGCATGGTTTCCATAATCAGTATGGTATACCGAACCGGTTTGTGTTCTTATATATATTTGTATTACTGCTTATGGCTTATGAGGTTTATTTAAAGAGAAACCAGATTCGTTTATATATGGTAGTAGCCGGATATCTGTTAAGTATGTTGTTTGTGATATTCTGTTATTATAACGCTGAGGTACTGTATGAGGATCGTACCTATATTTTAACAGCGGTGTTACTTACGGTATATCTGGTATTGTTTACATTATATGTAAAGATTCCGGCAAGGCGGGAGGTGTTCCAATATCTGCTTGTGTTTGTTGCAATCGTCGAGATGGCGGTTAACGGTCTTTTTGGATTCTCACAGGTAGGAAGCTCGGAGCCGGATTATTACTATGGAGATACGGATACCTTTGAGACATTGAAAAGCCGGGTGGAGGAAAAGGAAGAGGGATTATACCGTTCTGATATTTTAGAGCCGCTCCTTGTGGACGAGGCAACCTGGTATAATCTGAAAAGTGTTGGTATTTTTGGTTCCACGGTTCGTGGAGAACTTGTAGATATTATGGGTAAGTTGGGATTCTATACAGGAGCCAATGAATACCTGTATTATGGAGCAACACCGGTAACGAATGCATTGTTTGGTGTGAAATATGTCTATACCAGAGATGGAGATTTTGTAAATCTGGATATGGACTATTATGATAAAGAAGGGAATATCTCCGTTTATAAGAATGAGGATGCACTGCCCTTTGGATATATGGTGAAAGAGGATATTCTTGATTTTGATACTGCAGATAATGGACCATTTACCGTGCAGAATGAACTTTGTGGTGCATTAACCGGCGTGGAGCCTGTGTTTGTATCCATCTATGATGATATGCAGCTACAGACCTATGGAACCAATGTAAATGTGGAACTTTCGGATGGATATAATGCAAATTACAGTAATGGAAGTGCCAGTGCACGTGCGGATATGATCTATACCATTCCAAGAGATATGGATCTGTATGTGAATTGCCGGGGCAGTAATGTGCATAAGATTGCATTGCTGATTGATGGCAATGAAGTGGCATTTGACCGGTACCAGGGACAGATCTTCCGGGTAGGGAATGTGAAGGCAGGACAGACGGTAGATATCCAGTTTGTATTAAATGATGGAGAGGATATGAGCGGTACACTCTACTGCTATCCAATGGAATTTCTTAAGGATCAGTACCAACAGTTCCATGACGAGATTTCAAAGGAGACTCTTCAGGTAACCGATTACAAAGATACAAAGATTCGGGGTAAGATCCGGGTGGAGCAGGATGGAATCTTTATGACATCCATTCCCTATGATGAAGGGTGGACAATATATGCCAATGGAGAGAAAGTAGACAGTGTGATGCTGTTAGATGGATTTTTAGGAGCGTTTCTTCCGGCAGGTGATTATGACATTAAGATGGTATATCGTTGTCCGGGACTGTTTCGGGGATTCCTTGCTACCCTCCTGGGCATTATGGCATTTTATGCAATATATAGATTAGAAAAGCAAATGAGAACAAGAAGATATACCAGAAAGGAGATTATAGAGAATGAAGAAGAAACCAGTACGGAAAGCCGTGATTCCGGCAGCGGGTCTTGGAACGAGATTCCTTCCGGCAACTAAGGCGATACCAAAGGAGATGTTACCCATCGTGGATGTTCCCACGATACAGTATATTGTGAAGGAAGCAGTGAATAGTGGAATTGAGGAGATACTAATCATTACGAATTCCAATAAGCATTGTATGGAGAATCATTTTGACCGTTCCTATGAGTTAGAAAGTCGTTTGTTAGAGTCCAACAAAAAGGCAGAGCATGACATGATATGTGATATTGCGAATATGGCAAACATTTATTATGTAAGACAGCAGCAGCCGAAGGGACTTGGACACGCAATTCTATGTGCAAAATCTTTTATTGGGGATGAGCCGTTTGCGGTATTGTTAGGAGATGATGTAGTAGAAAATCATGATGGGAAACCAGCTCTTAGGCAGCTGATTGAGGCATATAATGAAGTACAGGCATCCATTGTGGGGGTACAGACCGTACCGGATGAGGATGTAGGTAAGTACGGAATTGTAGAACCATCAAAAAGTATTGGGCCGGTAGGTAAACGGGTGAAGTTAAGTTCTATGGTAGAGAAACCGAAAGCAGGGGAGGCACCAAGCAATCTGGCAGTGTTGGGACGATATGTCCTCACACCGGAGATTTTCGATTACTTAGAGACACAGACACCGGGTGCCGGTGGAGAGATTCAATTAACAGATGCTATTAAGAATCTGATGATCAGTCAGTCCGTGTATGCATATGATTTTGAGGGTATACGCTATGATGTTGGAGATAAGTTTGGATTCATTAAAGCAACTGTTGAATATGCATTAGAACGAGAAGAGTTAAGAGACAAATTACAGGCGTATTTAAAAGAGCTTGTGACAACATTTTAAGAAACGGGGGTAATGTATAATGGAGAAGAACAAAGGGTTATCAAGGTTAAAAGCAGTGTACTTCCTATTGGTGGGAATTCTGATTCTTGCAGTGGTGGCAGGAACGTCGGTGATTCTTAAGAAAATGGGTGCATCGGATGCGCGAAATGTGGTGGTTATATTAGCGATTATTGTGATAGTGCTGACACTGGGAATTTCGGCCGTTATGCTTAAGTTTATGCAGGATGAAGAAAAGGAATCTGCGGTAAAAAGTGATAAGTATAAGAAATTGTTTCTGAATCTGCCGGTTGGTTTTGCACAGGCACAGATTCTTCGGGATCCCCAATCCGGAAGGAATATGGGATATCGGATCAGTGATGCAAATGAGACATTTGGACGTTTGTTTGACCTGGATATTTCCGATTATTATGATAAGGTGATTTCGGAAAGCCGTGTGGAAGTTTTACAGGATATCAATGCCTGGTTTGAGGCATATAACAATTCCGGTACCAAACAGGGTGAATTGTTAGCTGTAGAGATTACAATGGAACGTCTGAATAAGGTCTTCAACATTGTAATGTACAAATCCGAAGCAGATTATATCAATATGGTGGTTATTGATATTACAGAACAGAAAGAGACAGAGAACAAATTATCAAAAGCAATCAAGGATGCGAATGCTGCATATAAGACACAGTCAGAATTCCTTGCCAATATGTCACACGAGATCCGGACACCAATTAACGGAATTCTTGGTATGTTGCAGCTTACCTTAATGGCAGATGATCTGCAGGCAGATTACCGGGATAATTTGACTACAGCTAAGAATTGTGCAGATACGTTGCTTCGTCTGATTAATGATATCTTAGATATTTCTAAGTTAGAGGCAGGAAAATATAATCTTCGGGAAGAAAACTTTGAAATTAAGGCAATTATCGAAGAGACAGTCGCTGCACAGATTCCTATTGCCAATGGCAAAGGCCTTACATTGGATTGTACATTTGGAAGCAATATTCCGAAGCTTGTTCGAGGTGACGGACAACGAATTCAGCAGGTGCTTAACTGTATGTTATCAAATGCCATTAAGTTTACCAATGAGGGCGGTGTTCGTGTAAAGGTTGCCTGCTTAGATGATTCCATGGATAAAGTGAAGCTGCGGATCGCAGTAGCGGATTCCGGAATCGGTATTTCCGATGAGGATAAGAACAAGCTGTTTATTCGGTTTTCCCAGGTGGATTCTTCAGATACCCGTAAATATGGTGGTTCCGGTTTGGGTCTTGTTATTACGAAGCAGATTGTGGAATTAATGGGTGGTAATATTACGGTACAGAGTAAGGAAGGTCTTGGTTCTACATTTATTGTAGAGGTGCCATTAAAACTCATTAAACCAGCCGATATGGATGCGGAAGAAAGCGCAGCCACACAGGAAGAGGAACCGGCAGTATTCTCCCTTGCCGGGCATTCCAGAGCAAGAATCCTGGTTGCAGAGGATGAACCGGTGAACCAGCAGGTAATTGGTAAATTACTTGGTATGGCAGGTTATTCTTATGATATTGCAGAAAATGGAGAGAAAGCCGTTGAATTATTCAAGCAAAAGGAATATCAGGCAGCGTTATTTGATGTACAGATGCCGGTAATGGATGGTCTTGCAGCCACACAGGAGATTCGCGCCATTGAATTACGGGAGAACCGCAAACGTCTTCCAATTATTGCGGTTACTGCAAGAGCTATGTTCGGTGACAAGGAACGTATCTTAGAAGCGAAGCTTGATGACTATATTGCTAAGCCATATAACTTAAATGATGTGGTAGAAACCTTAAATAAATACGTGGATAAAGACTGATTTTGAAAAGTCATTTTGCGCCACAATGAGACTGTTACACTAAGTTTTCTTAGTGTAGCAGTCTTTTTTCTTTATAGGATTAGGGTGTAATAAGCCCATTTCAAATTTATGATCTGGCCTATTGCACAAAATGGATTATTTGCATTCCATTGCGCTAACCGTTCCAATGAGCCTCTAAGCGCAAAAATCGTGTTCAGGAAAGGCTTCCACGATTTTCAGAGTCCCATCTACACAGCGCAAAAGTCATTTAAACAATCCATTTTGTGCAATATGTCATCCAAGTTTTTGAAAATGGGCTTATTACACCCTAATCTTTATAGAAGATGATTTGTTATAATTTGGTCATAATAACAACCTCATATTCATAATTATGACAATCTGGTCATAAACCGTGAAACAGACAATCCGGTTTATGATTTTTTTGGTCTTTTTTATGACTAAAAAGTAGCAAAAAAATGAGTTTCGGCATTTTTGGTCATAATCGTAGACAGACAAAAAAATTAAGTATATAATGGCAAAAATATAAAGGAAGGAAGATTACAAATGCTATACGAAGTTCGTTTAATTCTGGTAGGCGCCCTGCTTGCAAGGGCAATTTATACGGATGTAAAAGAAGGAAAAATTGAAAATATGGTGATTGCTGTGGGTCTCTTATGGGGAATTCTTTATGCTTATATGACGGGAGGATGGGGGGAGATCCTTAGGGCAGGAAAATGTGCTGTCCTGGTGTTTGTTTCATTATATGGATTCTTTTTGCTGCGTGGTCTGGGAGCAGGAGATATTAAGCTTATGATGGTGCTTGTTCTGTTTTATCCGGACCGGGCATTTATGATGGTGGCAGAGGCTTTTGTGGCTGGGGCAGGAATGGCACTTTGCAGAATGGGTAAAAGGTTTGTGACAGGACAGGTAGTATACAAAAAGGGAGAGACAATTCCTTTTTCGATACCTGTGACATGTAGTGTATTGTTATGTGCCATACAGGAGGTGATAGGATGATTCGGATTGGAATCCTGGATGAAGAAGTACAGTATGTGGGCAAACTTGCAGCATATCTGAACAGGGAGAATAAGGGAGCTATAAAGTGTAGTGCCTTTACGGAGGAAGAAAAGCTTGTGGATTATATGGAGAAGAATGGTCTGGATGTAGTGGTGGCAACAAAAGGGAAAGCCTTAGAACATATGGCAGAACAATTTCAAAAGGTATGCTGTATTGAGCTTGCAGAAGAGAGAAAGAAAGGACGGTTTCCCTGTATTTACCGGTATCAAAGCGGGGAGAGAATAGCAAAGGAAATAAATGGAATTCTTAATTGTGAAGGTTTGTATGCGGCACGGGACAGACCGGCTGTGGCAATCTATTCGCCCATTGGGAGATGTGGTAAGACGAAAATGGCACTTGACTTTGTAAGGGCGAGGGAAGAGAGAAGATGGATCTATATTGGATTAGAAGATTATGGAATACATCCCGTGGATGGGATAAATGACTGGTTATATTATGTGAAGGAACGAAAGGAGGAAAAAATTGTGGAGATAATAGATCGTTCAGAAGGCTTGCTGGCATCTCCATTTTCTCCCTTTGATACAAAATTGTTAGATAGGACGGATATGGAATGGTTAATATCGATACTTAAGAAAAGTAAGCAATATCAGGGAATACTTTTTGATATTGGGACAGGAGTTTTAAAGGACATTACAATTCTGACATTGTTTGACCGGGTGCTGGTGCCTTGTCTGTATAGTGGGGCATCTGTTAAGAAGAAAGAACGTTTTGAAGAGGTAGCCCGGGCATATGGTTTAAATGACTGGATTAGGGATGTGGTATTCCTTGACATGGAGCAGGAGGTATCGTTGCAGGCACTGTTGGAGTAGGTAAGGAAAAATACGCAGTCAGATGGTTGCAACAGGAAGAGAAAGGATAACAGTGTGGAAAAGAGGGCACAAGAGGAAAAAGAAAGTTTGCAAAGGGAGTTATACATACAATTTACAATCATCGCTTCTTTGACGATTATATATATTTATAGCTTGATAATCAGGTTTTTTGTTCATCTAACTTTTCCTCAACTTTCTTTATAATTTCTTCCAGTGATTTTTTCTGCTGTTCACATTTTTCAACCATTCTTGTATATCCATTTTCTTTAGCAACAATTAAAGCAGATTCGACATCAGCTAATTGCATTTTATAGTTCAATAGATACTGTGAAGAAGGCTTAAACAGTGAGCAGGAAATACAAGCATCTACTTTGTCACATACACCTAATTCAGTAGGCTTACAACACCAGCCATTGCAAAGAGGTATTGCATTTTTGTAGTCTTCAATCACAAGAGAATCCATTTTACCAATAGCATTAATAAGAATAGATTCCTTTCGTAAATATTCCTGCATTTGTTCATTCAATGCTTGATTCTTCGCAACAGCATAATAGCTTAGAGACTCCAATGATTTATGCCCAAGCATGTCTGCAGCAACTCTTGGATCTTCGCCCATATTGATAAGATTTGTTGCTTTTGTTGCTCTGAACTTATGCGTTCCAAACTCCAATAATTTCCCATTAGAACCCAAGATATTTTCTTCGATGATGACTGTTTTTATGTTTTTAACAAATGTTGAATAAGTAATAGGGCTACCATCAGGATTAACAAAAACATACTGTGCATTTGGATATTTCTTTTCACCATATTCAAGTTCCTTTTTAATAATGTTGTAAACATATTCATCTAATGGGATGTTGTTGTATCTACGTGTCTTGTACATATAATTGGATAAATAATGCTTTCCATTTTTTTCTTTTAGAGCATCTTTTTTCATTCGTAGTACTTCAGATATTCTCATTCCGCCATGATGTAGGATTAAAAGTATTCTTCCATATACCTTGGGTAATTTAGGAACTGCAATTTTAAATAGAGATGCAATTTCCTCATTTGAATAGAATTCAGTCTTACGTTTGGTCTTAAAATAATAATCTTCAGGAAGAAAAATCATATTTTGAGGGAATAAATCATTTTCAGATACTATTCCCCATTCAAACATGGCACATAGATTTAGTATATTAGCGTTTATTTTATGTTGTGAGAAATCAGATTCAGTTCTTAAATACATAAAATATGCTTCTAAAGTATCCCTGGTAATATCTTTAAAGGATAAAATGTTTTCGTCAAATTCTTCCAACCAATTTGTAAATTCAATAATATCCCTAAGTATTCGAACTCCTGTTTTTTGTACAATAGAATCAAGTTTAAACCATAGGTATTCTTTAGTTGCTTTTCTCATATCTGGATGAGTTATTACAGAGAAATCAAAATTAGCATTGTCAGATGCATCAGGATTTAGCTCTTTACCAGCCCAATAATCACGTTCAAACATTGGTTTTGAGGATTCCAAGTATTCAAATATGCAAGATTGAATGGCTGCAAGAAAAGTTATTAATCTGTTTTTCTTTTTAACAGGTACAATTTCTTTTCCAGAAATGGCACTACCATTACCAATTACTGCTTTATGATTAGAAGCAACAATAAACGCTTTAAACGAATCTACATTTATAGATAGTACAGATTCACAATTGTATGTATTAACATATTTAAAAAGCCATTTAAACCTATCAACATACTCAGCAAATGTTAAAACAGTAATAGATTTTTTTGTAATTAAATGATAAAGAAAATATTTTGATTCTTCGCGGACTAAAGCAACATTGCAAAGAGTAAAATCCATTGCATTATTCATAACATTTGTGCGAGCCTTCCACATATATTGCTGATGTTTAGTAGCATTCTTATATAATTCCCAATCACATACATACCATATGTCACTGTTAAAAGGGGGTTCAAAGGGAAAGGAGTATTCCTTATCCCTCTGTAATAATGTCTGAATCATTTGTTTCACCTTCCTCAATCTTTTCTAATTTTGCTATTATTAGTTCCAAGTTTTCTTTTACCTGCAAAGCAGAAGACAAATTTTGTTCAAAATTATTGTTCTTATAATATTCAATTTGTTTGTTCAGCTTTCCCAAATGTTGCTTATGTACGTCCAGAAATTTAATACTTGTCCTGAAAAATTGACAAGTCTTATTTATATTAATAGGTATAGAAAACGGCATACTGCCAATAATGTGTAATATTGGTAATATGCCGTAATATATATTCTAATGCGTATTAATTATTTTTATACAGAATAAAAACGCATTATTCATTCATCCAAATAAAAATAGAGACAATACATTTTGTAAGAATCCTTAACAATTGTATTGTCTCTACACTTATTTATATTATACATTATTCAAATTTTTAAGTCAAAAAAATGGGTAATGCAAATTGTACGTACTTAAGAGATAATTTGCTTGAAATGAGTGTTTGCAATGTTTTATAATTTAATCAGGATGAAAGAGAGAAAAACATCCTAATAAGAGAGATGCATACAATCTGATTGAGAAAATGCATAAATGATTAAAACACAAAAAGTTTTAAGTTGGTCGTACTACACGACTGCGAAGTATGGATAAGTTATAACTTTATTTTGCCTTTTTAGGCTTTGTACAAGAAAGCAGCAATGGTTCAGCCAAAGCTGCTTTTTTACTGCAATGCAAATTGTACGCACTTAAGGCTTGATTCAATTGATTTGTGTCGGATGATTTTACTACAATATATTTAGAGAGAAAGAAAGGAGGTACAATATTATTAGAAAGATAAATAAGGTAAAGGTGGACTATATGAAAGCATTTCATTTTTATTATCTTTGTTGCAAATTCAGTGATAGAATTTTCGAAGTATTCTATGATTTTGAATGTTTCGTAGTTGACAGATACCCAGAATTTGATAAGAAAGGTCCTTATGATAATATCAATTCCTTTTATCAATGGATATCGGCATCAATGGACGCCGCTGATTACAATAAAGAACAGGCTCGTATTGCTTTAAGGGCAGTTGTCGATGAAATAATGAAATATGAGAAAAAAGATAGATGTCGCTGCTTTGAATGTGAGCCGTCATGTTTTAGTGTTTCTAATCATGAATTTCTGGATAGCTATTTTAGTATCATTGATATTATAGATCCTACGGGAAGCTTTGAAGATTACATGCAAGATTTTCAACGCGAAATAAATGCAATCAGAAAATGCAGTTTTAAAGTCGAAAAACCAAAAGATATTGATATGTAAAACATTTTATCCTTTCTTATACTTCCAATTACAATGGAATGGAATACAATGCAATTGTTACAGAAACGGGAGTTTCTATAAATAATATTCCTTCTGGAAAATATGAAATTGTAGAAACTAATGATAATACATTCATATTAGAAGGTATAGATTTACAGACAACAAGTTCTATTTCAGTTGTTAATGAAGATGGTAGATGGTATTTAATTATCGCAGAAACAAATAAAAACCAGACAGGAACTATCACATTAAATATGAATACAGATTCCTTTGATGGTATAGATAGCGCTATGATGGTATCAAACAGATTCTCATTAACACAAACATCTCCTATGCAGGTTATGATGTTATCAATGTTTAGTGATGAAATAACAGTTCCAGAATATGTAGAACCTATCACATATACAATCACATATAAAGATTGTGATGTAATAGACGATACAAAGTATTCAGAGAACAGCGAAGCTACACTAAAAGATTGTGATATAGAAAACTTCCTTGGATGGTCCGAAGATAGCGAAGCTACAGAGCCAGAATACTTGGCAGGCGATACAATAACAATGGAAAAGGACATTGTTCTATATCCAGTTATTGAATCTGTAGAATCTACAGAAGAAGAGACTTCTGAAAAAATAGAGTCTGAGGAACAGGAAGAAAACACTGAAACAGAAAACACATCCGAAGAGGAAACTTCTGAATCAGAAGAATCTACAGAAGTTGTGGAAACTGTAACGGAAGAAGAATCCTCTGAAACACAGGAAGAATCTTCCGAGGCAGAAGAGACAGAAACAGAGAGTTCTGAAACTCATGGAAGCGAAGAACCTCTTGAAAAGAATTCAGCTTTTCCTGAATAAACAAACCCCCTTTATATTATTATGGGCAGTCGGCAATTCGCTGGCTGCTTTTTTAATGATTTGTTGTAAATAAAGTAGCTTATGTGTATTATAAATAATAGGGATTAGATATTAAAAAAATGATATTTAATGTTTGTAAAAAGAAGCTGAGAGTAGTATAATTTTAAATAGAATTACCTGCACAGGGAGGGAAGAAAATGCTTGAATTATTTGTAAATGATAACTACAAATTACTGAAATTATTATATGACAATCAGACAGTAATATTAGGAGAAAAAGTTGTTCCGCTGCGGCAGATTGAAATAGCCAATACGCTTGGCTACAGTAAAATGAAAACGAATGCTATTTTTGTGAAATTGCAGGAACAAGAATTAATCAAGCAGGAGGCAAGAGGAAAATATACCTTAACTGAAAAAGCAGAAAAAATCGTGAAATATATTGAGAAAATTGATGATATTAAATAGAAAATAACGATATAAGTCCAGATTAAGGGACAGCAAATAATTTAAACTACGAATATACAGGAGGATTAGAGATGGCAGTTTTTAATGAAGATACAAGAGTAAAAATCCCTGCAACCATACAGTTCCTTAGATTGGGTTATAACTATCAGTCATTAAAAGACGCAGATATAGATTTCCAGACAAAAGTATTTATCAATAGGTTTAAGCCTGCATTGGAAAGAATTAATAAGAGAGAATTCACTTATGATGAGATAAAAGAGATCCTTATGGATATCAACAATGTCATCAAAAATAATGATTTGGGAAAAGAATTCTATAATTGGCTTATTAACCCGTTGGATAAAGTAAAGCTGATTGATTTTGAAGATATAACCCAAAATGATTTTGCAGTTGTTGATGAATTACCATATTGTATCATAGAGGGCACAGAAGTAGGCTCATTCAGACCAGATGTAAATATCTTGATTAATGGTATGCCGTTGTCATTCTTAGAAGTTAAGAAACCTAATAATGACGGTGGAATCCAAAAAGAGTTTGAAAGAATGATTAACCAGAGATTGCAGAATCCAGAGTATAAGAAATTCTTTAATATGCTACAATTGGTTTCTTTCAGTAATAACATGGAGTACGAAGACTCTGACGACGCAGAAGATGTAAAAGCAGGGTCTTTCTACACTACGCCTAATGGCCAAAATACAAGTTTTTCATTCTTTAGAGAAGATGACGAAATGTATCATGTGAATTATCCATATAAAGAGATTTCCATGGATACCATCAAATATGTAATGAGTGACTGTGGTTACAATCCAGCAGAAGCAGATACACCAGAATTTGCGGAAAACCTACAGGTGAATACACCTTGTAATAGTTTTATTACATCTGTTTTTGATATGGAACGTTTCTTATACTTCCTGCATTATGGAATTATGTTTGTTAATGGAAAGGTTCCTGAAAAACATATTATGCGTTACCCACAGTTTTTTGCTACAAGGAAGATTATTGAAAGACTTGAAAATGGCGGAAAAGGTGGGATTATTTGGCATACACAAGGAAGTGGAAAAACAGGATTGGCTGCTTTCTCTAATCGCGTCATCAGAGATTATTATGCAAAGAAAAATATCAATGCCAGATTCTTCTTTATCGTAGACAGAATTGATTTGCTCAGACAGTCAAGCGTAGAATTTAAGAATCGTGGATTGAATGTAATTAACTGTAAGAACAAAGAGGAATTTACAAAAGAGATAAATAAGCCATTGTCTACCAATATTGATGTTAAATCTATTGGTGAAATTTGTGTTGCTAACATTCAGAAATTGGAAAGTCAGTTGGAAGAAGCAAGAAATGATTATAATGCTAATATTCAGAGAGTTTTCTTCATTGATGAAGCACACAGAAGTTATTGCTCCACAGGTGAATATTTAAAGAACCTTATGACTTGTGATGTGGATGCTGTATATATTGCTCTTACAGGAACACCGCTATTATCCAAGAAAGAGCGTTCCAATTTGAAGTTTGGCGATTACATACATAAGTATTTTTATGATAAGTCTATTGCCGATGGGTATACTTTGCGTATCAAGAAAGAGAATATTGATACCATTGCAAAGTCAGAGATTAAAAAGAACTTGGATGTTGAAGATAGTCGTTTGAATGATAAAGACGTATTTGAATCAGATGCATATGTAAGTGCTTTAGGCTCATTTATTGAAAAGGATTTTGTGAATTTCAGATTACAGAACTCCGACAAAACTATCGGTGGAATGATTGTTTGTAGAACAAATCCGCAGGCGAAAAAAGTACATGAATGGTTTAAAAATAATTCTACAATTACCACTGGACTTGTTATCACAGACCAGAATGATCCAACGCAGGCACAAATCAATAAAAACAATCAGATTGATTTCAGAGATACATTAGCTCCTGACATTTTGGTTGTAAATTTCATGCTTACCACAGGTTATGATGTTAAGCGTTTGAAAAAGATGTATCTGCTCAGAGGACCACATGCACAGTCATTGTTACAGACAATTTCCAGAGTAAACAGACCTTACAAATCACCTTCTGGAAAAGTGTATAAATACGGATATATTGTGGATTTCGTAGATATTGAACAGGAATACGATAACACAATTGAAGCCTATATTAAGGAGCTGGAAGCAGACCTTAATGAAAATGGCGAAAATGAAGGTTCCTTAGCGGGGCTTGTTATTGATAAAGAGGATATTAATAAAAAATACCATAAGTATGCTGACGAACTGGAAAACATTATTGCAACAGATAATCTGGAAAGATTTTCAAAGCAGCTAACATTCTACAATAAAGAAACATTGCTTAAAATCAGAAGACTATTAAATGGTATCAAAGAGTGTGAGACAGAATTTATTCTTTCCAGAGCTATTGAATATGCAAAACAGATTGATGCCGACAAGAATAGAAAGTTGCTTCGTTCTGTTCAGGAAAGAATTGATTTTATCAATTTATCTACAAAGACAGTGGATATGATGAGCGTTATTTCAAATGATGAAGTAGTGGAAATTCTGTATGAATTTATTAAGACAAAAGTTCTGATTTTGGATTTAGGTCAGTTTACACCAGATAACCCTACATATCAGAGATTTGAAAAGACTGTGAGAGAGATTCAGCATGAAATCAAAAATAACAAGAACAAAGGCGATATTAAAATCGTTAAGCTGGATCAGTTATTACAGGAAATCTTTAATAAGCTATCAATTTCTGATTTGTCAGATTTGGATGCTATTACGGATGAATTGCTGGAAGCATTAAAGCAGGCACGAGATATCAATTACGAAAATGATAGATTAGCACAGATTTACGGTGGTAACTATGCATTTGTAAAAACCTATCAGGACGCTATTGAAAAATATGATGCCGACAAGTCTGAAATTGAAAAAATGATGGTTCACATTTATGAGGACATCAAAGAAGTTTTAGAAGCTGACACATTGATTGTACAGGGCAGAAAGAACTTTGCAGATTCTATCAAACATGATGTTACGAAGTTACTGTTGAAGGACAAAATATATGTAAAAGTCAAAGGCTTCTATGACCAGATACTTAATGAACTGTACACCAACTTACAATTATTCAAATAAAGGAGAATGATAATTATGCCAGATATTTTTACTTTGGAAAATAAAATCAAACAAATTATTGATGAACTGAAAGGACTTTGCCAGACTAACGGTTTAGCAAATCAAGCAAGCGAAGAAGTGGTTATTACTTCTGTGTTCTTGTATAAATTTTTGAATGATAAATTCATGGCAAATTTGAAAGACTTTGCCGAAGAAATTGGTATGTCTTATGAAGAAGTCCTGAAAAATGAAAATGCAGAAATGGACGCTTTTTATGATACATACCCACAGGACGTTGCTTTTACTTATGACGAAACCATTGAATACTTAATCAACAAGGTTTCCTATAATGAATTCTACAAATTATTTGATGACGCGTTAGAAAAGATTTCTAATGATACAAAGAATGAAGCTTTCTCTGTAGAGACAGCGGATGGTAACAGAAAACCTTTATTTACAAGAATTACTGAAAATGTAGAAGCTTCAAAAAGAAACAACTTTGCTAAAAATATCTTTGGTATTATCAGCCAGGAAAAATTTGATTTTGGTGATGCATTTAAGGGTAACTTTGATTTCTATTCAACCATTTTTGAATACTTGATTAAGGATTATAACGTGGCAAGTGGTGTATATGCAGAATACTTTACTCCACAGGCTATTAGTGCTATTATTGCAAAGATTCTTGTTAATATGTCTCCCGTGGAAGACAAATTATATGAGATTTATGACCCATCCGCAGGTTCTGGTTCTCTCGTGTTACATTTAGCAAATGCACTGGGAAAGGGTTCTTTCGGAGATAAAGCGCAGGTCTATACACAGGATATTTCAGGTAAATCTTCAAGATTTTTGCGTATTAATATGCTACTTAATGGATTAACAAATTCATTAGACAACATCATTGAAGGAGACACGCTAGATACCCCTGCTCATTACAATACACCACATGATCCTAGCTCTGGCGTTAAGAGATTTGATTATATTACTTCAAATCCTCCGTTCAAAATGGACTTCTCTTCTACAAGAGATGGTATTGAGCAAAAATGGGCTGAATCAGAGGAAAGAAATGGTATCAGAAGATTCTTTGCAGGCATTCCTAAGATTCCAAATGCAAAGAAAGAATCTATGGGAATTTACTTATGTTTTATCCAGCACATCCTTTGGTCTTTAAAGGATGATGGAAAGGCTGCCATTGTTGTACCTACAGGATTCATTACAGCTCAGTCAGGAATTGAAAAAACTATTAGACAGACAATCGTTGAGAAGAAATGGCTCAAAGGTGTTGTTTCTATGCCTTCAAATATTTTTGCCAACACAGGAACCAACGTATCTGTATTATTTATTGATAAATCCAATACTGACGGTGACATTATGCTTGTTGACGCATCCAAACTTGGCAAAAAGGTTAAGGATGGTAAGAATCAGAAAACTGTTCTTAGCGATACCGAAGTGAAATTAATTGAAGATACATTTATTAATCAGGATGTAGTAGATGACTTTTCAGTAAAAGTTTCTTATGAACAAATTACAGAAAAGAATTATTCTTTCTCCGCAGGGCAGTATTTTGAAGTCAAGATTGAATATGTAGAGTTATCATCTGAAGAGTTTAATAATAAGATGGCTACATACACAGCTAATTTGGACAAACTATTTTCTGAAGGAAAGTCCCTTGAACAATCTATAAAGGAAAGATTGGGGGAATTGAAGTATGAATAGATGCAAATTAGGTTCTTTATTAAAGATTCAGCACGGCTATGCATTTAAAAGTGAAAATTATGTTGAATCCAGTCAGTATCGATTGATTACTTTAGGAAATTTTGCAGAAGGAAATAGTTTTAAATATAATGACGAAAAGGCAACGTATTATGGTGCTGAATTTCCAAGCGAATTTATACTAAAAGAAGGCGATCTTATTATGCCTATGACAGAACAGGTTGTAGGATTATTTGGAAATACTGCGTTTGTACCCAAAACAGAAAACTATACATTTGTATTAAACCAACGTGTGGGTAAGGTGATTTATGACGAAAAAAAAGTAAATAAATATTATTTACATTATCTATTAGCTACAAATAGTGTTAAACAACAAATCGAAGCACGGGCAAGTGGAACAAGACAAAGAAATATTTCGCCAGAAAATGTATATGACGTGGAGGTAGATATCCCAGATATAAGTATTCAGGATAAGATAGGGAAGTTATTATATTCATTTGAAGAAAAACAGATTTGCAATAATAAAATCAACGCTGAACTTGAAGCAATGGCGAGAACTATTTATGATTATTGGTTTCTCCAATTTGATTTTCCAGATGAAAATGGAAAGCCTTATAAGTCATCTGGCGGCAAGATGGTATGGAATGAGGAGTTGAAAAGAGAAATTCCAGAAGGATGGAGTAGTACGACAATAGGAAATATCACGAATTGTTATGATTCAAGTAGAATTCCTTTATCAAATGCTGATAGGGAAAAAAGAAAAGGAAATATTCCATATTATGGAGCAACTGGAGTCATGGACTATGTGGATGAAGCAATTTTTGATGGTGATTATGTTTTAATGGCAGAAGATGGCTCCGTAATGGATGATAAGGGAAATCCTATTTTACAGAGATTGACAGGTAAAGCATGGGTAAATAATCATGCACATGTATTAAAGCCATCTAAATCTCATGGATGTAAGTTGTTGATGATGTTGTTAAAAGATGTGCCTGTTATGAAGATAAAAACAGGTTCAATACAGATGAAAATTAATCAAGAAAACATGAACAATATAGCAATTCCAGAGATCCCAGAAGAATTAATTTATAGAATTAATTTGATTTTGGATGATATTGATTCTCAGATATTGCATAGAGAAAAGGAAAATCAAGAACTTGCTTCATTGCGTGATTTCTTATTGCCATTGCTGATGAATGGACAAGTAGGGTTTAAAAATTAACTAAAGAATGGAGATTTTCAGTGTATAAAGTATTGACTAAAAATGGGTTATTAGAACCATATAAATATGCAACAGAAGATGAATTTGAACAGGAGATTGTTCGTAATAAAAATGCCATATTTGGTGAAAATTCTATTTATTTTAATGTAAAGAAAAAAATAGGTAATACCATTCCTGACGGATATTGGCTGGATTTAACTTTTCATTCAGAGCCTAAATTATATTTTATTGAAGTTGAAATGGAAAGCCATGATTTATATGGACATATAGCGGAACAATTATTAAAGTTTTCTATGGCATTTGATGACAATAAATATAAGTTAAAAAGCATTCTTATGGAAGAAATAGCTAAGGATTCTAAAAAGCAAAAGGCATTAAAAGAATACTTAAGAGAATCGCATTTTAATGATGAAACGGAATTACTGTATCATGTTATTTATGAAATGCCAATTTCTATTATTATAGTTATAGACGAATATACAGAGCAGCTTGAAAGAGTACAATCCAAGCTGAGTGATGAAATAACTGTATTGGAATTTGAATCATATAAATGTGGGAATGAAGTTGTTCATAGGTTTACTCCGTTCTACGATAATGAAGAAATTGATGTAGAAAGCGATTCAGAAGCTGACGTCGATGAGTTAGATACTATTATTGTGCCTGCAATGGAAGATGGATTTAATGAGACATTTCTTGGAGAAAATTGCTGGTATGCAGTAAGAATATCCGCACCAATGATTAATAGGATAAAATATATTGCCGCTTACCAAGTATCACCTATATCAGCTATAACATATTATGCGGATGTAGAAAGAATAGAAAAATATAGAGATACAGGAAAATATATTATTTACTTCAAAGATAAAGCAAAGAAAATTGAAAGGATACCATTAGGAAATAATAAGATGGCTGTTCGTTCATGCAGATACACCAATTTACAAAAGATGTTATCTACAGATACAGTCTCTGCATTATGGGATTAACAGGATAGCTCTGTCATTTTGGCAGGGCTATTTGTGCTAGTGAAATATATGTAAAAGTGGTTTAGCAAAATTTTAGAATATAGCAAGATGTACAGATTGGAGAAAAGACATATGGGGAATACAGTAGATTTGATAAAAAACACGATTGTCCGTTTAGAAATGAATAGGCGTGGTCGAAAAAATAGAAAAACAGAGGTGCAACTTCTCAAAGAGTTAGGGAATAGATTTAATGAGGTCCTAACTCAAGAAGATGACGAAGTCTTTTTTGATGATTTCGCTAAGATTATTGCGTCACAGGCAGCAGAACCATATATTTCAAGTAATTTTTTTCCAGAAAGCATGGCGAATTACGCAGAATTTGGTAATATTTTTGGGTTCTCCAATGATTTTAAATATGAAATACGTTGGATGATTGCTTGCATTTTATATCGAAAAGATGTCATTGATGAATTTGTTGTTCAAAGAGAAAAATACGATAATTTCGTACTGCTTAATAAGTATGAAGAAGCACTCCAAGTTATTGAGTATGTTGAAGCGCAGTATGGTGTATCTTATTGGTCAACAGAATGTAGATTCTTTTTATATAGTAAATTAGGAAAAAGTGTAACAGAATTGGTAGAAAATGCTGTTCCTACAGTATTTGGCTCTGTTTTAAATTTTTATGAACTAAAGAACAGAGAAAGTGTAACCAGTGATGAATATTATTACATTGCCGAAAAGGAAATAACAGGTGCAAAAAAGTACCTTCAAAATGCAGATCAAGCAATTGAATTTTTTAATTATTCCATTGCTGGAAATGCTTATATTGCCGAGCCTGAAAAAATAATGCTTACGATTGGAGTTATACAGCACTGTTCTTTAATTGATAGATATTTATTTGTAATCAATGTGTGTAATGAATTAATGAATCAACCTAAGACAAACTATTTTTATCAATGTATGCAGGCATATATTGTGTTTTTGCATGAAATAAATGATGATCATTTAAATGCAATAAGATTTGTACTTGATACGAAGGAACACAGAAAAGAGAATTATACACTAAAAAGCCGCTTAGATGGGGCTAAAACCAAATTCATTTTAGGAAAACTTAAAGAAGCAAGAGAAGAAGCAGTAGAATTGCTTAAATTATTCCCTAATAATACAGAAGCAATGAGCTTACTCGTAGAAACTAATATATTAATCAATGACGGAGAAAGCCAATTTAAAGATACTAATTTAGGGACTTTACTTGAGCATTTATCATCTGTATACAAATTAAATGCCCAAAGAGATGATGCGATGGAAGCAATAAGTAAATTTGCACTTACATGTAGCCAATCTACATGGGCGAAAAGTATTATAAGCGATATATTATCAAGATGTTATGATAGTAATGGATTTGATTATGTACATCATAGAATATTGGGTAATCTTCAACATCTTGATATAGAAACTCTTGTGTGTAGCTTAGATAAAGAAGAATGTAAGGATTTCATTACAGATAAGTTGGATGAAAAAGATCCTTATGTTCAATTTAGAAAAGCACTGTTATGTAAAGAATATCAGTTGGCGTCGGATATATGTGGAATAGAAGAAATTAAGGATTATTTATTTGTGTGCGATAGCAATACAAGTACATCAGATAAAATAGCGCATTTACATCCTATTGACGGAAATAATTCTTCTATAAGTATTGACGCAATGAAAAGATTTCTTTCTTCGGTAAATCTCGAACAAGATTGGGAAATAGTTTTTAATATAGCGGCAAATTTAGTAATTGATAATATTTATACATCTCTATTTATTCCGTGGGGAAAAATTATTTCATATATAGATAATGGGCCTACAGAAATAAGAAAAAATATATGCACACCAATATTATACTATGTGTTTGCGTATTATATCGAAAGAGACAAAAAGGATGATTTGGGAATAGTAGTTAGTAACTTCTTTGATTTAGAAGATATAGAGCGTCCATCTCAAATGAAAGTGTTTGCGGATAGATATGATAAGAAGATGCTAGTATATTTCTTGAAAAATGTATGTATAGCAAAAACTATGGATGATGCAGTATACATATTTGAAAATCCGCAGGAAAGAGATCAAGAAAGAGTCGAAATATGTAACCTATTAACGTTCCTTGATTCGGAAAATGAAAAAGAATATGAAAATGAAATCAGAGAGCTTACACAAAAGCTTATGATTAATAAAGAGTTGAAGATTATAGATGAGAGTAGAATTCACGTAAATGTAGAGGGAATCAAAGAAAAGCTTATCAGTGCAGAAGGCTCTACGAATAGATTCGATAATAACTTAAAAAATGATTTCCAACGTTACATGTTTTATCAAGATGATAGAGTAAAACAATGGTTCCGACTTTTGGAGGGAGAAGAAGAAAATAAATTTAGAGAATCCAATGAAACAGCATATCGCTTATTAAAAGAATTAGTACAAAAAATAAGAGATGCTTTTGTTTCTAGTGGAGAATATGGATTAAATGGATATTTAAGCCTTAATATAAGGCACAATACATTGGAAGATGAATTAAGAAGCCCCCTGCAAAGAGCTATGCTATACGCAAAAAAAGATAATGCCAATAAAACATATATAGTTCCTACTCGTTGGATTCAATTCGTTGGTCGTGAAGATAAGGAAATTCTTTGTAACGCATTTGGAGAATTTCACTCTGCAACAGAGGGAATTCTGGCTAAACTCAAGTCAGATTATATTCAAATAAGGACAGAATTAAAAGGTGAAAAAGGAATATTTGATTATAGATTGACAGATATTGATTATGGAGATATAGCGTATTATGCAGATAATATAAAAACTTTTGAAGAGTTTTTTGATCTGGTAATAACATATCTATGGGGAAAAACAGAAATCAACCTAGAAAATATAAAGCACGTTATAAGGAATGAGATTAAGCAGGATTATATGGCTGCATTTAACAATTTAAGAAATGCAATTTCAACTATAAACAACAAAACTATTGTAAGGGAGCTTCAACAAAAGATTAGTGAAGCTGAAACTGATATGCAAAATGTTCTTGAGCATATTTGTCACTGGTTTCAAAGAAGTAATGAAAGTAAACATAGTGATTTTGACCTTCAATTTGCTTTTGACCTAGGATTAAAGACGATAACGAATATGCACCCTGAAGCAAGATTTGTTGTTGAAAAAATTGAAGATACTATTAGCGACAAAATTCCTGGACAATTTATAAAAAGTTTCGATGGTATATTTTATAATCTTTTTGACAATATTTATAAGAAAGCAACGCCACGAAATAATACATTCTATATTAGATATGCGTTGAAGAATTCCGAAGGAAAGATGAGAATATACATAGAGAATGATTTTGATTGTACAAAAGATATTTCAGATGATATTCGGCGAGTAGAGATTGCTAAAGAAATTTATGAAACTGAAAAATATGCAGAAAAAGCAAAAGGAGAAGGTGGTACTGGAATTCCTAAGATATGCAAAATCATAAAGTATGATTTGTGGAAACATCCATTTATTGATTTTGGTTATAAACAAGAAGAAAATAAATTCTATATGGAAATTAAGTTCTAGGAGGGCAACATGCGAGTATTGATAATAGAGGATAATTTAAATAAACTCAAGCAAATACGAGACTTGCTAGAAAATAAATATCCTGATTGCATAGTGGATGAAACATATGCTTTTAATAATGGCATGAAAAAAGTTCTTGAAGATAATTGGGATTTGGTAGTTTTAGATATGTCATTGCCAACTTATAACATCACAAGTACAGAGAGTGGAGGAGATAAAAAACCTGTAGCTGGGAAAAACATAATGAAACGAATGTTAAATAAAAAAATATTTTCTCCAGTTGTAGTGATTACCCAGTTTGAAACATTTGATGATGATAAAATATCTTTGGAATCATTAAATAAAGAATTTGAAGCTTCGTTCAGCCAAATATGGAAAGGTACAATATATTATGGAGATGATGAATGGGCTGCTAATTTTGAGATGCTTTTGGACACGTTAGATTTATAGGAGGAATCATGGTAAATATACTTATTGTAGATGATGAACAAAGTAAGAGACAGGAAATATATAGGGTATTAACACCTTATATATCAGATGAAGTATCAGTTGCCGCTGTGGGGAACATTAATGAGGCAAAGCGAAAGTTAAGAGAAAAGAATTATGATATTATGATTTTGGATATCCACCTTCCTCAAACGGAATGCAGTGCGACTCTTACTGATGGTGGAATGAAATTATTAAAAGAGATAAAAGAATCAAGAACCATGTCTTTCTTTTATCCAAGATATGTTATTTCTGTATCAGGGCATAAAGATAGTACTGAAATTTTTTCAAGTTCAGAAGGAGCTATTCACACGGCAATAGATTATGATCCATCTAATACTGATTGGGAGGAAGACCTTAAAACAAGGATTGAGGCGGCTATTGCAATCGTTTCAAATACTACAATTCGTAGAGCTTACGATTATGATATTGCAGTTATATGTGCTTTAAAAGAAGAAATAGACGTTATTGCTGAAGGGTTGCAAGGTGTTAAAGAAATCAATGTTGAGTACGACGACGATATTTATAGTACAGGATATTTTGAAAAAGATGGACAAAAAATACGTGTAGTATTTTCAAATGCAAGTCAAATGGGAATGGTTGCAGCAACCTCGTTAGCAACAAAAATGATTAATAATTTTATACCTAAATATATCGTAATGACAGGTATTACAGGTGGAGCAAAACCAGATAAGATGAATTACGGTGACATAATCGTTGCATCAAGAGCATGGGATTATAGAGCAGGAAAAGATGTTAAAAAGGAAGAAGAACATTTACATATGAATTCCATTGACCAGAAATCAATTGATGCAACGCTATTAGGGTATTGCAGAAGGCTGCAAAGTGATGCTAGTGCTCTGGCTTCAATTCAGGACAGCTTTACTCATGGGAAAAAACCAGAGACAAAATTGAAACTTTTAATTGGACCAATCGCATCAGGAGCGTCTGTAGTGACAGATCCAGAAATAGTAGAAGATATTATCAATAATCAAGACAGGGATGTTTTAGGGATAGAAATGGAAATCTATGGTATGTATTATGCTGCATATTGTGGTCTAAATCCAAAACCTAAATTTATAGCGATTAAGTCTGTTAGTGACTTTGCCAATCAAGGAAAAAATGATGATTATCATGATTATGCATCTTTTACAAGTGCAAAAGCTTTTGAGATATTGGCAAAAGAATATTTTGTTTATGATTAATGAATAATGTAAAAGGAAGCAGTTATGAAAACTGTTTCCTTTTACACTGTGATGTATTAAAGCGAGACTGAGATTACATATAATCTTCTTCTTTGTAGTAGACCGCATCCAGACGGTTCATTGTCTCACAATATTCCCGATATTCTTCGTCTTCCTGTTCGGATTTAAGTCTATGCTCCTCATAGGCTCTTAGACGCTCTTCTTCGTCCTCTGGCGACTCTTTCCACCAAAGAGGTTCGATTTCATCATTATCGTCATAATCTTCGTTGTCTAGGTAATCTTCCTCGAAAATAGAGTTCCGTCTATAAAAATCGGGGTCATCTTCAATAAAAATACTCATAACTGCAACCTCCTTTAAAAGCAAACATTTGTTCTATAATAATAGTACCATAAATAGTGTGATTTTGCGACATTAGATATTAAATAAATAATACCTAAATATCTATTTCCATTTTCTTATACATCTACCCTCAATCAAGATTTTCTAAGTGCTGAAAAGACTAGCACTAAGCAAATCTATCTTTCTCCCTACATGACACAAGTGAGGGAGAAAGAGTAGTAAAAATGAAAACAGACTAGCAAGAAGCCAGTCTGTCGAATTACTTGTTATTTTTTTCTTCAATTTGTTTCTTTACATCAACAATTTTTTCTTCCATAAATCTATTTAATGCTTTAAGTGTCTGATGTTCATGAACATAACTTTCAATCAGTTTTACGTGTAGGTGATAGTTTAGAGCAGAATTATCTTTAGAATTTGTCGGATAATATAATCCTGCTTTTTTGGATTCTGTTTCCAAACGTTTTAATTCATCATTATAATCCTTGCACTTATCAATCATTCTTTTGATTTTTTTATTCTTATATATGTAACTGCGACTGATTCCTGCATGTTGACTGAGTGTTGTCGGATTAACAGGAAGGTGATTTAATTTTAAGAATTCTATTCCTAATTGAGCTTTTAGTAGTGCATCAGCGGCGGATTTTTCATTTTCCTTCTCAATGCCAGACATTCTATTTGATTCTTGCTGTTCTTCTTCAAGTTCTGCCAAGTACGCCTGCTGCTGTTCATAGGTCATTTTACTCCAAGCTTCTCGCAATTTCTGTTCTTCAGCTTCTTTTGCAATTCTATCAAGATTAATGCGTCCATCACCCATAACGAATCATCCTCTCTGTTTCGATATTGATAGTATATCACAAGGGTACAAAAATCAGTAGACATTTTAGTGTCTACACCGTAAAATTAATAATAAATAATCGAATGAAAAGGTGGTGGAATTTCATGTATGGAACTTTGTTGTTTGTAAGTAATAAGAAGTATAAAAAAGAAAAAGTTCTACAGATTATGCAGCAATATTGTTTTGGTGCGGAAATTCCAGAAAAAGAATATGGAAAAATAACTGACGAGCATATTGTAAAAATGTTTAATGCAGCGAAACCACCTGAATTTATGGTTCTCATGGCAAAAAAGAAGTATGAAGAAACCAAAAGCGAAAGGTACAGAAGAAGGTTAGAGGAATATAATGCATTATTACACGGAGATATAGAGAAATATTTTAATATGCAGGATGGATTTTCTGTTAGAAGGGGAAGGGTTTTTACAACAAAAAATCTCGTTAATGGAAAATATAAATTTATTTCCTTTGGCATTGGTGATGATTTTCAAAAATTACTGACAAAGAAAAATGGAAATGCTGTCGATGTATGTAAAAAAGAAGAATTAGCTGAATGTACGTTGGATGCTATTTCTATGTTTTTTGATTATGACAACGATCATTGGCATGAGATTATAAGACCACTAGTTGTTAATGATGGAGATGATTTTGTATATGAAGAGGCACTTAAAAGAGCAGAGCAAGTTAAAAGATCCAAATTGGATATGATTGAATTAATCCATAACATATCCAAAGAGAGATATTGTTATGGGCTGGCTTATGAATTGTAATAAATAACGAAATTTAAGAGTTTGGGTGAAGTAATCGGAAATGTTTAAATTATATGATATACTATAAATACATTTTGGGTTATTTGATTATGCATTATTAAAGATATAATTCTAATAATTACAGAGGTGACAAACATGCGTAAATTTGGAGAATATTGTGATTTATCAACAGAGGTTGTTGAGTGTATTGAAAAAATAATAGGAGAAATAGAAAAGCTTCAAATAGAAGACATTTCAATATACTATGGTTATCCCTTAATAGAATTAGATAGACAAGAAAGTGTTATGAAAGGGTGTATTGTATCTCGCAAAGGGATTATTGCTTTGTATGAGATAGAGGCTGAAAAAATTATATATACAAGGCATTTTACGCAAGTTGTTATGTCTAGTCCAAATCTTAGTGACTTGTATTTTGCTGGGCAAAAAGTTTTAGAATGTATTTGCTTAAAAGATATAGCAGCAATACTTGAATTTTTAAATGGAAATGATTTATTATCGCGAGAAGAATATAAACAGGTCAATGGTATAATTCAGAATGTATATGGAATGAATAATACGGATGACAGAGAAATAGATAAGGCGAATTCTTTGGGGGCTATAATCAAGAAGCGAAATAATTCAATGAATATGTTGGATCAGGAACAGTTTAAAGGTATATATAACAAGACTAGTAATCATATGCGTATAAGAGGACTAGCAGGAAGTGGAAAAACCATTTTACTGGTTAAGAAAATGGCGTATACACATTTTAAATATCGTGATCTGGACTTGGCATATGTTTTTTACACCAAATCACTAAAACAGTATGTTGAAGAATTGTTTAAACTGTATTATAAAGATTTTGAAAAGTATAAAGAGCCTGATATGAGTAAAATTCACATCCTTCATTCATGGGGAGGAAGTGAAATGGAAGGTTTTTATTCAAAAGTTTGTACGGATAATAACTTAAATTTTCATTCATACCGTTCAGCTATGAATCTTCGCGGAACAGATAAATATGATGCTGTATGTAGAGAACTTTTAGAAAAATCTGGAGAAAATATAAAGAAAACATATAACTATATTTTTGTAGACGAAGCACAAGACTTTAAATTAAATTTTTTTAAATTGGCATTAAGAACATTAAAGTACACAGGTAAACTAATATATGCGTATGATGAATTGCAATCGCTGAATAACACTAATCCTATGCCATTAAAGGGAGATATTTTCGGACAGGAAACTTGTGAAGACATTGATTTGAGTGTTTGTTATAGAACACCGAAAGAAATTCTAGTAACAGCACATGCTCTTGGGTTAGGAATATATAAAAAGAAAAAAGATGGAACGCCTGACCTTGTAAATATGATGGAAGATTATTCTATTTGGAAAGCTGTCGGTTACAAAGAAAAAGAAGGGGTTCTTGGCTATGGAAAACATGTAGTGTTAGAAAGAAATGAGGAAATTGAGTTTAAACCAGAAGAATGTGTAGAAATAAATCCTGTTTCTGATACGGATGAACAATATAAAGAAATAACAAAAGAAATTTTTAGATTGGTAGAAGAGGAAGACGTTTTATTAGAAGACATATTAATTATTGATTTATCCTCTATGAGTTTGCAAGATGATTTTTCTGAATTTAAGGATGCTTTCAACGAAGCCAAAAGAGCTGCAGGGCAAAATGATTATAAGGTACATTTGGTAAACAAAGATAATGCAATTAAGTTTAAAAGAAAAGGCAGTATAACATTTACGACTATCTTTAGAGCCAAGGGCAATGAGGCTAATATAGTATTTGTAATCAATGCTCATAAGATGAGTAGTATGCTTACTTATTCTAGGAATAGATTGTTTACAGCTATGACACGAGCTAAATTCAAAACGTATGTTTATGGAACTGCTGGTGATGTAATGGAAACATTATGTTCAGAATATGAAGAAGTAAAGGAAAAAAATTATACACTTGATTTTGATTATCCAACTCTTGACGTTCTGAAAGAAATGCAAAGTATTGCAAAAGTGGAATCTGAGAAAATGGATACAATAGAAGATGTTTACAAGAAGGTAGGAACTAATACAGACGTTACAATTGAAGTCCTCAAAGAACAAGTAGGAGCTACTTCAATAGAAGATTTAATAAGAAAGTTGAAAAAATATTCAGATGAGTAAAAGACAAAAAATTGAACTTACTGATTTTGATGTGATTCAACAGCAATTCTTGGAATTTCAAGCATTAGACAATGATATTGGTATTGTTAATATAGTTAATAAATATCATTGTAGTAAAAATGAAATTGGAGAGACAACTGATCATATTAAATATGACTCTTATCAAGAGATATTTGATAAACTTTTAAGGGATGATAAGTACACAATTTTATTGATTGATGATTCCATAATTACTATGCAATATATTTTTGATGATAATGGAAAACTATTGCAACATACATTGTCTTTTTTGCCAAATTACAGGCAAAATATTTTGGAAGATGAAGAAGAAATGCAAGAAGATGCTGACATTAGTCCTAAGGAATTCAGTAGGAGATTAAGTAATTATATAAGAATTGATTACGGAGAATTAGGAAGACAAGATTATTATCATGCTTTAGTACACTTGCATATTGGCGTGTTTAAGGAAAGCGTGAGGATGCCATTGCAATGTTTTCTCTATCCTAAAGAATTTTTGTTTCTCATTTTTAAGTACATATATCATTTAGAAGATGATGAATTGGTAAAATTGGAGTGTGGGCTTCCGAAACATTGTTTGCTTAAAGATAATGAAATGAAAAAATTAAGAATGGCATTTGGAAATTGCATAGATTGAACGTCTAAAATAGCAAATAGAACAATAATAAATAAGACCATAAAAGTAACGTCTATGGTCTTATTTGTTGTTGGAAATAAATATCTGGTTGATAATATTACTTGGGGAAGGCGATGGGTACTTATGAAGTGTGCATATTGTGAATATACAGGGAAAATGTCAAGAGAACATATAATTCCGAAAGGTTTTATTGATCATATGAATGTAGAAGAACAGTCTGTATGGTCAGACAAAGCGCCTGTTAGACTTATTAAGGGTGAATTAACTGTAAAAGATGTATGTGCAGACTGCAATAATAGAGAATTGTCGCAGTTAGATGACTATGCTTTGAATTTAATATTGAAATATAATGAATGCTTATCTATATCAACAAAGAAGATTTATTTTAAATATAATTATAATATGTTGGTTAGGTGGCTTTTAAAGATATGTTATAATTCGGCAAGAGCGAATGATGCTGAATTTGATATTAAACTATATGAAAAAAATGTAGATTATATTATGAATAGGGGATGTGCTGAATCCAATATAACAGTTTTTGCAATATATATGGGAAGTGGATGTTTAAGCAAAGAAATGGCTGAACATTGTTATCATTTGAAAAATGAAAGGGAATTTGAAATTGATTGGTTTCGAATAGGACCATTTAGATTAACAGAACATTCAACTTATTATTGTGCTAGCAGATGCATTATCATAAACTCATTTGCGTTCTTTATAGTAGTCTCTGATAAAGAAAATGACGATGAATTATCAAAAATAAGAACAGAAATGGAAAAACAATATAAAAATGCAGTTGAATTGTCTAACAATGGAAAAGTATGGTTAAAGAGGGATGACAAGTTCTTTTTAGATTCTTGGGCTACAAATAGGGTTTTGAGAGATAATTTTTTAGAGAAAAGGACAAAAAAGAAAGATGACAGATTTCAGATTTTGACATTGACGAAAGAAGAAATTGAAAATGATGACTTTTCAAAATTGAAAGCAATGAGCATGGAATTTATGTCTAATAAGGATGATTTGCTTGATTGTTATCAGAAAGTGATAATAGCTATTGAAGGCTATGAAAATGAAGATCGTGAGCCTTATCAAAGTAGGGCTTTTCAAAATTACTTTAGAAAATTATTTGATGATTTTCCTGAAATTATCTGGGCATTATGTCTTGATGAAAAAATTATTACTGTGCAGATGATGATATGGGCATATGTGAATGACAATTATACAGATGATGTAAATAATACTACGACAAATATTAAAGCTAATAAAAACAGAAGTATGCAGCTTTTGGAAAAATGCTTTATGGCGATAAATAAACTTGTTAATAAATATGCTTTTGACTTTAGTAAAAATAAAGATTTGACAAGAAGATTTCAAACTGTATATAGCAAAACATTAGGTATAAATGAAAGTGAAAAGGTCATGTAGTCGCTATGATTACATGACTTTTTCTATGCAAAAAAATGCCTTCAAACCCTTGTAAACAAAGGGCTGTATCAGCTCTAACCATCACTAACCCTATACACCTTATACCGAGATACGCAGGTTAACTCTATCAGTGCTATCACAACTAACCCTTATTTTTTAACTCCGCACTTATTGTGGGAGAGGTTCGGGATCATGCAGCAATGGATATGACAAACAGTATGTTGACGGGACATGACGGAAGTATCAGTACAGGACATGGCAATTCTGCAAAGGAGATGCTGCTGCGGCTTGTAACCATGATTCTTATGGGATATGACATGCCGGTGCCTGCCATTAAGCAACAGATTGCTGCAGCAATTGATATTGTTATTCATCTTGGAAGACTGCGGGATAACAGCAGGAGGGTATTGGAAATTAGTGAAGTGGGGGGTATTGAGAATGGAGAAATACAACTTCGCCCGATTTATCAGTTCTTTGAAAAAGGGGATGGAAAGGGGAAGGTGGAAGGACAACTCATACGGTTGCAGAATTTAGAACATATTGAGAAGCTGCAAGCAAGTGGAATATGGGAGGAGAGTCTTATTGAATCTGAGAAAGTATGATGAGTATGTCTTTATCGGAAAGGATTATATAGAGTGTGTGATCATAGTGCTGGTGATGACAGGAGTAATCAGTTATTTATTCTATGATACAGGAAAAGCAGCAATAATTGGGATTCCCATTGCCTTTGCGCAGTATCGTAGTCTGAAACGGAAAAAGGTGAAACAGCAAAAAAAACAGCTTTGTAAGCAATTTCAATCACTAATGGAGGCATTGGTGACGTCCCTTACAGCGGGTTATTCTTTAGAACAGTCATTTTGTATGGCACAAAAGGATTTGCGGCTTATCTATGAGAAAGAGGCAGTGATATTTGAGGAATTAGACCGGATTATTTATGGGATTGAACGGAATATGCCTGTTGATGAATTATTAAGGGATTTTGGCGAACGGAGCCGGTTAGAAGATATACAGAATTTTGCCAACGTTGTGGGTGCAGCAAAACGAAATGGTGGCAATCTCATTCGTATCATGCAAAAGACTGTCAACAGCATTTCAGACAAAATGAGTGTGGAAAATGAGATAGAAACAATGATTGCATCAAAGAAATTAGAAGAGAGAATTATGATGATAATGCCATATGGGATATTAGCCTACTTAAGAGTTAGTAACGGAGATTTTCTTATGGTGTTATATCATAACGCAATTGGAACTTTATTGATGACCATTTTCTTAGTGCTTATATATGTAGCCGGAAAATGGGCAGAACATATCATGGAGATATCAGTATGAGAATTATAAATTTGCTGCTATACACAGCAGGAATTATGGCGGCTGCCATTGCTTATGGGAATAAAAGAGGGAAGGTAACAAACCAGGTGGGAGAATACATTTATCATTACCGGTATCTTCTGCTCATATTGTTTGCAGCAAATACCATCAGTTTTGGTCTGACTTTTGTGGAGGGAGCAGAGAAAATTCTGATTACAAGGGAGGATTACGGTGGAGAGGAAAGACAGGTACCTCTCTTGCTTCAGACAGGAGATTCCACAGAGGAAATGGTGCTGCCGGTAAAGGAGAGGCAGTATGATGAGGAGACTGTCTATCGAAAAATGAGGGAAGCATTTGCTTATTTAGATTCCCATCTTGCAGGAGAAAATGAATCCCTTCACAGGGTAAGGAAAGATCTGGAGGTTACGTTGGATTATGAGAAGTTCCCCTTTGATGTTGAAGTGCAACCCCTGGATTATTCCTTAATTGATGAGAAAGGAATGGTAAGAAATAGTGAGCAGGAGCTGATAGCAGCGGGATTTGACCGGGAGGAGATAGAAAATGGAATTTTAACTTCGATTAAAATTATTCTTTCATATGGAGAAATAATAGAGGACAAGACGTATCCAATAACGATTGTAAAACGGGAACAAAAAGAAACGGAAAGGCTGTTTTCCAAGGTGGAACAAACAATTTCTGCAATAGAAAAAACACAGGAAAGAGAAATTACATTTGAAGTACCTGCTTCTATAGAGGGGGTATCGGTTGTCCGGACAGATACAAAGGGAGTCAGTCCCGTGCAGGTACTGGTGTTTGGTTTTGTCATTGCAGTACTGTTGGTATTTCGGGAAAAAGAACAGTTACGTCAGGCTGAAAGGATGCGAAGGCAGAAACTGCTTCGAAGTTATCCATGGTTTGTAAATGAGATGGTTCTGATGCTGGGAGCAGGTATGCAGGTAAAACATATTTTTGCACAGATGTTATCAGAATATGCCGGAAAAGAGCCAGATGACCGGGAACCCCTCATGAAGGAATTACGAATAGCACAAAGAGGGTTTGAACTTGGAATGCCGGAAGAGCAGATCTACTACCAGTTAGGCAGAAGGCTGCAGATAGCTTCTTACATTAAACTGATGACATTGTTAGAACAAAATGTGACCAGGGGAGCAAAAGGACTTACCGGTATTTTTGAGCAGGAAGAGCAGGCGGCGTTGGAGGAACGGAAGAATCTTGCCAGAAAATATGGGGAAGAGGCAGGAACGAAGCTTCTTGGCCCCATGATCCTATTATTGGTCATTGTTATGCTGATGATTATGATTCCGGCATTTATGAGTTTTTAAAGGAATACAAACGCTGGAAAGGAGGTGAGGCGTATGAGGGAGTTAAATAGTGCGTTTTCTGAATTCATGGAAGACGAATCCGGAATGGGAGTGGTGGAAATCATTTTGATCATCGTGGTGCTGATTGCACTTGTAGTGATCTTTAAGCAACAGATCACCACCCTTGTCAATAATATCTGGAAGTCGATCAATCAGGACGCAAAGGATATCTATTCATAACAGATTAAAAAAGTCAGAATGCCAAAAAAGAGAGGTGCACTATGAAAAACAAAGGACAGACAACCGTGCTATTTTCACTGATGATCAGTGTACTGCTTCTATTTACTTTGACTGCACTCGAAGTTGGAAGAATATATATGAGCCGTGTTAAAAATGCAGCTGTGGTTCATAGTGCACGGACCAGTATTATGGCCGATTATCACCAGGAACTATTTGAACGGTATCATCTGCTTTTTTTCGATCCCACATATGGAACAGGAAGTGTGGCGGTTTCAGAAGAGCGGATTCGTAACTACATAGAGGAGTCATTAAATGACGGAAGTGGGCAGCTCTATCAATATGATGTGGAAGATATAGCGCTTATGAATGAGACTGGTATTCTCGAAGATGGAATGGGGCAGTTAAAAGAACAGATCAGGGAATATGAGAAGACGGCAGGTGTGGTAAAGACGGCTGAGGAGGTACTGCAAGAGGCAGAAGCTGACACAGAAAATATTAAGAGGGCACAATGGGAAACCGAGCAAAATGGGCAGGAAATTCCGAACATGAATACAGGGGAGAATATATCAGAGGACCATACAGAAAAGGATAATGAAGTAGCTGATCCGAGGGAGACATTAAAAGAATCTCTAAAGTTTGGAATACTATCTTTTGTACTTCCGGATAATGTAACGGTTTCAAGGCAGATTAATGATTATTCAAAATCTCCTTCAAAAAAGTATACAGCTTTTGTAAAAGAGAAAGAGGATATCAGTTTTTCGGATTTTACATATTTCAAAGACATATTGAATAAATCTACACAACACATTGAAGTATCCGGGATCGATCAGCTGGCATTTGCTGACTATGTAGAGGAGCATTTTTCAAATGTGGTAAGGCCAAAAGAGGATTCGGTGGTCTGCTGTGAAGTGGAATATATTATTGCCGGCAAAAATAATGATTATGACAATGTGGAAGCAGTAGTGAATGATATTACCTGGATGAGAATGCCGGTTAATTATGCCTACCTGCTGACAGATAACGCAAAGAAAAGTGAGGCACTTACGGTTGCTGCAGCAATCTGTACGGCTACAGGTACACCGGAATTCATGGAGATTGTTAAATATCTGTTGTTAGGATGCTGGGCCTATGGAGAATCTTTACATGAGGTCAGGCTTATACTTGCAGGACAAAAGATTCCATATGTTAAAAATTCGGAAACATGGTATACCGATCTTAAAAGCTTAGCGGCAAATGGAACTGTAGGTGAAGTGAAAAAGGGAATGAATTATGAGAGTTTTCTTCTGATTCTTCTTACAAAAGAAGGGGGAAAGGATATTGTATATGCAAGAATGTTAGATGTAATGGAGAAGAATCTTCAGGTTGCCATGCCGTCTTTTCGGATTACAGATCTGATCGGGTCAGCAACAATACAGGGGAAGATTACCGTAAATCCTATGTTTGTAACGGGATATGGTGAAGATGCATATGCATATTATTTTGAAGAATCCTTTTCCTATACAGAATAGCAGATGATGCGCAGTTGCAGATTGGAAAGAGTCCTTATACAGAATATCCAGAAAATTAACTATTAATATTTATGTGATATCTCCAAGCACGAACAAAATATTATGTATAAGGGCTGTTTTCAATCTGCAAATAAGAATATATGGAAAGAGGGAAAGATGTGAAGAATAGAGGTTCTATAACAGTGGAAGCAAGTATTGTTGTGCCAATATTTCTGTTCTTTTTACTAACTGTGGCTAAAATTGCAGGTATGTTGATTGCGGAGGCACAGATTCATCAAAGCCTTGCGGAGGCGGCGGGGTACACAGCGCAGTATTGTTATTTAGAGCAGCGGCTTTTGGGAGACAATTCCTCAGCTGTGGTTGTGAATACAGGAGTGTTGGTATCACAGTTTCAGGATTATATTGGGGATAGCAGTTATGTGGAGAAAAATGTGGCAGGGGGAGAAAAGGGAATTATCATAACACAGACACCGGATACAGAAAATGGAAAGGTGTTTTATGCAAAGGCGGATTATAGTTTCCGGTTAGAGGTACCATTCCTTGGAGTGTTTCATATGAAAAGAAGAAATGTAATCAAACAGAAAGCATTTCTTGGCTTTGATGGGCAGGAAGAGGTGGATTCTTATGTATTCATCACACCGAATCAGGAAGTATATCATTTAAGACGGGATTGTACCCATCTGGAGTTGAAGGTCAGGAAAACGGCAGGAACCGGAGGAATGTCTCCCTGCAGGTATTGCGGGAGGAGGAAGACCGGAAATTACTATATAGCAAAGGATGGAAGAGTGTATCATTGCAGTCGGGATTGTAGTGGTCTGAAACGGACCGTTTATCGTGTGAAATTAAGTGAAGTGAATGGGTTAGATCCCTGTCAAAGATGTGGACGATAGAAGAAGGGAGCGGTGAAGATGCGGGGAATGAACAGAGGAAGTATCATCATAGAGATGACATTACTGATGCCGGTTTTTTTAGTGGTTTTCTATTTCTATATCATGACATTTCTGTATTATGTGGAAACGGGAAAACAGATGAATGAATTAGCAGTTATGCTTTATCAGGAAAATGGTGAGAGTGGGGAGGTTCTACCAGGAAAAACAGAAACAATACAAATATATAACCAGGGAGGAACCTGGACGGGAATTCTTCAGGATAGACAGAAATGGACAGATATTACACTGGTCATGAAGAGGGATGGAAGCAATCCGGTTAGGAATCTCAGGAGGTGGCAGATTGTTGCAGACACAGTTCACTAAAGAGGGGATTACCAGTTATATGATTCTTCCATGGGATGGAATATGGGAGGACAATTATCAAAGCCGGTTATTCCAGTTTCATGCAGTACCGGGTTTTTTACAGTATGAAGTGAGAAGGCTTGATGGAGAAATATCTCTTTATTACAGACTGCCATATCACACCAGATTAGCAGACATAACGGATCATGTTCCTGTTACATATGAAAAAGCGTGTAATATGTTGATGTCAATGACAGAAGCGCTTGATATGGTGGAGGAGTATTTTTTGGAACCGGAAGGAATTGTGTGGGACAGTAATCATATATTTATCGATGTGGCAACAGGAAAGTTACAGTTTTGTTATTATCCGGAAACGGGAAAAAAGCAGGGGAGTATTCGGTCTGTTGTTGCTGAGATCGTACAAAAAGTGGATAAAAACCAGGAGGATATTATCAGCCTGTTTATGGAATTCTATGATCTGGCAACGGAGGAGCGGCTTACCAATCAGGCGCTGGAATATCTGAAAGAAAAGATAAAGAGAGGATATATAGGTCCTGAAGAGTGGACAAAGAGCAGGGAAGAGACGGAAAGCAGGATGACAGAGTGGATGAATGAGGTGGATAATAAGGAAGAGAAAAATTCTGTAAAAAAAGAGAAAATGTCAGTTCGAAAGATTCTTGGGGATGCAGTGCTCTGTAGTGTGGGGATAGCAGATCTGATATTATTATGTGGTTTTGTTATGAATTGGATCTCATTAAATTATATGGGATACCTGTTTGTGGGAATGGTTGTGCTTATTATTCTAATTATTATACGGATGAAACCGGAGGAAGATACACCGGATCAGATTATGCAGGACTATTTTGCAACGATGGCAGAAACATCCATGTTAACTGAGCAAACATCGAAATTGCCTGTACAAGAACATCAGGAAGAGCCCCTTCGTCTGGAAGCCATGGAAAAGGAACGGTATCCCACCATCACGCTGCAAAAAGGGAGTGCTGTGATTGGCAGTATGGAAGAGGGATGCAGTTATGTATTGAAAGAACGGGGTGTCAGCCGTCTGCATGCAAAGATTATGGAGAAGGCGGATGGCATATATCTGCTGGATCTGAATTCTACCAACGGAACTTATCTGAATGGAGAGCGGATTGATGCAGGCCAGGATTATAAGCTGGAAAAAGGAGACATGGTAGCCTTTGCAAAATGCGAGTTCTATGTTGTGTAGAAGAGGGTAGTAAATATTCCTAAATACCTATGTGTGGTTTTCATATGTATTGGTATTTTAGGATTTGTAATTTATATTTTAGGATTCGTGATTGTACTTGAAATGGACTAGTGATAATGATAAGATGTGATTAAGAAGTGTTTAAAAATCCTGTTTTGTGTATATTATAAATGTGTCATGAGGAGGTATGGTGTGATGGAAATGTCAGGAACGGAAGTTGAAATGCATATTAGGAAATTACTCTTAAAATATCATGCTGAATGCGCTATACTTTTTGGTTCTTATGCACGTGGAGAGGAAACGATGGAATCAGACATTGACGTGATTGTAGTGGGTGGTGCAGATTTTGAGGCACGAGATATCTTTGCGTTTGGTGAAGAACTGCGGCAACTTACACAAAAGGATGTGGATGTGTTTGAGATACGTGAAGTCAATAAAGACACGAAGTTTTATGAAACTGTGATGAGAGAGGGTGTGCGTATAGCTTGAAAAAAACAGATTATGAAAGACTTAAGAAAATTGTATCTACATGGGAAAGTCTTAGTCAAGAAATGAAGGAACGAGATATTACACCTGACAAATTGTTGTCTGATGAATTTTTACAGTGGGCAGTTACGACTCCTTTGTATAATATTGGGGAACAAGTGTATCAGTTAACGGATGAATTGAAGAATAAGTATTCAGAGCAACCATGGAACATGGTTGCCGGATTGAGACATCGGCTTGTACATGATTATGATGGAATTAATTGGACAATTATTGTGGAAGTGGTGTTTGAAGAAATGGATCCATTTATAGAGAAGGTTAAACAAATAATAAAAGAATTGTAATTAGAAATGCCAGACCATCAGTAGTCTGAATGTAAACCAAAATACGGCATTGACAGCATTATATTGCGATGATAATCAGCTAAGCAGTCTGGATGTGAGCAACAATATTATGTTAACATATTTAGTGTATGACGAAGATAAAGTGACAGTGACTGGATGGCCACGATAAATAATTTTTTTGTTGCGGAAATCATTTCCGTAGATTAATTTTTGTTATTTAACGAGCAGATCAGGTGAATATACCTGACCTGCTCGTGTTAGTTTAAAAATATTTGTTATGGCAGGTAGGGGTTGTCACTATATTTGCAAATGGTTAAACGGAAAGAAAAAGTCTACCGTACCCTTCCCTTTGTTCCAACCGTAACATGCATCCCTCTGCTCAGTGTATTGATCTTATTCAGTACCCGTTTTTTGGAGGAACCGGACAGAATTCCAGGTTGGTAATCATTGCAGGAGGAAGAACCGGATAGAGAGCAGGCAATTACCCGGGCATCTTTCTTTTTCAGTAGTTTTCCATTCTTGATATAGAATTTCTGTTGAAAAATCATGGTGTCCTTGTCTGCAGGATTGCAATTGCCGCCAAAACAGAAATTACCAAGGCTGTATACAATATACCGACCCCGGTATTCTTCGATCCCCTGCAAGACATGTGGATGATGTCCTAAAACAAGGGAAGCTCCGGCGTTGATGGCACTGTGGGCAAGGGTTTTCTGATTCTGGTTTGGATGATATTCACGTTCAATTCCCCAGTGGAAACTTGTGATGATGATCTTTGCCCGCTTTTTCTTTGCGGCCTTTACGGCACTTGCGACCTGGGAAGCAGAAGTGCCCTGAAGCTGGCTGAAGCCTATGAATGCAATTTTCACGCCTTTTACGGTTTTGTATGCAATGGTACTGTTATAGCAGTAGGAAATATGGTTGTTTTTCAATGTCTTTGTGGTATCTGTAAAACCGGTTTTTCCGTAATCCATGGAATGATTATTGGCAAGAGTTACCACTTCCACAGAACCTTTCTTTAAGATGCCAACATACTTTGCCGGGCCCTTAAAGGCATATTTCTTCATCGCCCGATTGGAAGAGGTGGTCAGTGTGCCTTCAAAATTCACTATGGTTAAGTCATCTTTGGCAAATACCGGTTTCACTTTCTTCAGGAAATAGGCATTTCCGTTCTTATTGTAATATCCGTCAAAGGTATGGTGAATGGTTGGATCAATACCGAGGGTACAATCTCCGGCGGCACTGATGGTGATGGTTGTTGTCCGGTTGCTCTTTTGATGTTTTGCAGCATTTACGGAAATGGGTGTACAGCAAAAAAGACTCAGTATAATGATAGGAATCCATAATGATTTTCTAATTTTCATAGTGTTCTCCCTTTCATAAATTCTTCATAGTAAAATAGTTTATAGAAATATATTTTAAAATATCACATTTAGTATAACTGTTCAATCAGAATTCTTCCAAATCAGCAAGGAAACCATTGTAAAAATACTCATTTTCCGCTATACTTAAGATGGTATTTTGTTCTGTAGGTCTGATGGTATGAATAGTGTCAGATACACAGATAACAGGTGGAGGTGAATCCGACGAAGATTAATATATACTATGGTGGAAGAGGATTAGTAGAAGATCCGACCATTTATGTACTGAATAAGATGACAGAGGTTTTGAAAGAACTTCGGGTAGAAGTGAACCGATATAATATATTTGAAGATAAGAATGCAATTGCAACATTACCGGCTACACTCAAAGGTGCAGATGGTGTGATTTTAGCAGCCTCTGTAGAATGGTTTGGAATCGGTGGATATATGCAGCAGTTTCTGGATATGTGCTGGTTATATGCTGACAAACAGGTCATTAAGGAATTGTATATGCTGCCGGTTGTAATGGCGACGACCTACGGAGAACGGGATGCAGAGCTTAGTCTGGTTCGTGCATGGGAGACATTAGGAGGTATTCCGGTGACCGGACTGGTGGCTTATGTTGAGAATTTAGATGATTTTGAAGGAAATGAAGAATACAGCCAGATTATTGAGAAACGTGCAGAAGCGTTGTACCGTGCAATTCACCAAAAGACAAAGAGTCTTCCTACAAGTAATTTAGCAGTAAGAGCGAACCTGCTGAAGACGAAGACAATGGATCTGACACCACAGGAGAGTGAACAGCTTTCAAGGTTTGTGAGTGATGAGACTTATGTGAAGCAGCAAAAGGAAGATATCGAAGAATTATCTGCCCTGTTTAAGAAGATGCTTCAGGATGAAGATCCAAAAGAGGAAGAGAAGGAAGAAGATGTAGTTGTTCAGACAAAGAAGAAAGCGGAACCTGCATCGGATAAGGCAATCGATACGGCAGGGGATCGGTTTGCCGGAGCGTTAATCCGGCATTATCATGCACAGGAAGATTTTACGGCATCCTATGCCATAATTATTTCGGATGAAGATAAGATATTGCATGTGGAAGTGACACCGGAGCATGTGAAGACATTTTATGCAGCCACAGATGAGGCAGATGTGATATTGCGTACTTCCACAAAGATATTAGAGAATATCATTGAGAATAAGACAACTTTCCAAAAAGGATTTATGGCAGGAGAGATTTCTGCCAAGGGCAATTTCAAGACACTTCGGATGTTAGATACGGTGTTCCGTTTTGGATAATCGTAGAACGAGAGGATAGATTAAAGCCTGGTTCTTAGAGCCGGCAGAAAAGAGTGATAATTATGTCATATATGGCACTATATCGAAAATGGCGGCCGGATGAATTTGAGGAAGTCAAGGGACAGGAGCATGTTGTTACCACCTTGAAGAATCAGATTACCCATGACCGGATTGGGCATGCGTACCTGTTCTGTGGAACGCGGGGAACCGGTAAGACCACGGTGGCCAAATTGTTTGCAAAGGCAGTGAATTGTGAACATCCACTAGAAGATGGCAGTCCATGTAATGAATGTGCGACTTGCAAAGCCATTCAGGCAGGAAACTCCCTGAATGTGATAGAGATTGATGCGGCATCCAATAATGGTGTCGATAACATAAGAGATATACGGGAGGAAGTACAGTATTCTCCGGCAGAGGGCAAATATAAGGTATATATTATTGATGAAGTGCATATGCTTTCCATTGGAGCATTTAATGCACTGCTTAAGACATTGGAGGAACCACCGTCCTATGTTATATTTATATTGGCAACAACGGAGGCGCATAAGATTCCCATTACGATATTGTCCCGCTGCCAGCGTTATGATTTCCGACGGATCAGCATAGAGACGATATATGAACGTTTGATGGAACTGCTCCGGCGGGAAGGGATTGAGGCAGAGGAAAAGGCGGTACGTTATGTGGCAAAGGCGGCAGACGGTTCCATGCGTGATGCCCTTAGTCTGTTAGATCAGTGCATTGCTTTTTATCTAGGGCAGAAGCTCACCTATGATAAGGTACTAGAAGTGCTGGGTGCGGTGGACATTGATGTGTTTAACCGTCTGATTACGGAGATTGTGAAGGGGCAGACCATGGAAGCCCTGAGTATTATCGATGAGATCATCTGGCAGGGGAGAGAGTTATCCCAGTTTGTGACGGATTTCACATGGTACATGCGGAATCTCATGATGGTGAAGATTTCCGATGACGTAAATGATCAGTTAGATCTGTCAGCGGAGAATCTGGCAATTATGAAGAAGACAGCCGGGGAAATTGAGTTGGCAACACTGATGAGGTATATCCGGGTGTTTTCTGAATTGTCGAATCAGATCCGGTATGCCACTCAGAAGCGTGTATCCCTGGAGCTTGCGATTATCAAATTGACAACACCACAAATGGAAGTGGATACGGATTCCATATTGGATCGCCTGCGTGTATTGGAACGTAAGGTGGATAAAGGAACCCTGTCCCTGACAGAAGAGCAGATTGCGGTGATCTCTGCAAAGAATACAGCGTCAGATGTGCCGCAGGAGACAACGGATATTAACCGGGAAGCGATACTGAAACGGGAATTAACTCCGGCACGTATAGAAGACTTAAAGATGATTAAGGATAGTCTGGAAAAGATTGGAAAAGATCAGGAGTTACGTAACCGTATTGGGGAAACCACTGCCCGTTTTCTGGAGGCAGCAAAGATTCAGAATGGTCATGATAACCAGTCGATTCTGTTATCTTTTGACAATACACCGGCAGGAACAATGGGATATCGTCAGTTTTCCAAGGAGGAACACATAGACACCCTGAAAGATATCGTAGGCGAGCTTACCGGTAAACAGGTAGAGATATCTGTTGTAATGGCAGACACTGCAAAGGAAACAGATGCATCGAATATCAATTTAGCTAAAGTTAATTTTGATGTTATTGTTGAAGATTAAAATATAGGAGGATAGAACAATGGCAAAACGTGGAGGATTTCCAGGAGGAATGCCTGGCAACATGAATAATCTGATGAAGCAGGCACAGCGCATGCAGAAGCAGATGGAGGAACAGGCAAAGGCATTAGAGGATAAGACCTATGAAGCAACTGCCGGTGGAGGTGTTGTAAAGGTCGTCATTTCCGGTAAGAAAGAAGTTCAGGAGGTTCATTTAGATCCTGAGGTGGTAGATCCGGATGATATTGAAATGTTAGAGGATTTGATTATGGCAGCAACGAATGAGGCATTACGGATGCAGGAGGAAGACCAGAATTCCCAGATGTCTAAGATTACCGGTGGTATGGGAGGAATGGGAGGCTTTCCGTTCTAATGGATTTGTATAGTGAACATGTGAATCATCTTGTGGAAGAGCTTGGAAGACTGCCGGGGATTGGTAATAAGTCAGCACAGCGGCTGGCATATCATATTATCAATATGCCGTTAGAGCAGGTGAAGGCACTGGCAGAATGTATGATGACTGCAAGAGAAAATGTGAGATACTGTAAGGAATGTTATACCTTAACAGACAAAGAGGTTTGTCCGATATGTGCATCAAATAATCGGGATAAATCAACCATTATGGTGGTGGAGACTCCCCGGGATCTTGCAGCATATGAGAGAACAGGCAAATATAATGGTGTGTACCATGTGTTACATGGAGCCATTTCCCCGAAACTGGGAATCGGACAGGAGGATATTAAATTAAAAGAACTGATTGTCCGTTTGCGAGGGGATGTCAAAGAATTGATTATTGCAACCAATTCCGGTGTGGAAGGTGAGATTACAGCGATGTATATCAGCAAGCTGGTGAAACCCACGGGAATTAAAGTAACCCGGATCGCATCCGGTATTCCGGTTGGCGGAGATTTGGAGTGTATTGATGAAGTTACCCTTCTTCGTGCATTAGAGGGAAGAGTAAGTTTATAATATGACGCAAGAGAGAAAGGAAGGTAAGCAAATGAAACGAATTGGTATGTTGACAAGTGGTGGTGATTGTCAGGCACTGAATGCTACAATGAGAGGTGTTGTAAAAGGTCTTTGTAATATGTACAAGGATGACATTGAAGTGTACGGATTTTTAGAGGGTTATAAAGGCTTGATCCGTAATAACTACAAGTTGTTAAAGGCTGAAGACTTTTCCGGTATTCTTACAAAGGGTGGGACGATTCTTGGAAGTTCCAGACAACCATTTAAGTTAATGGATCAGCCAACGGAAGATGGTATCAATAAAGTAAAAGCAATGAAAGATACCTATAAAAAGCTTAAGTTAGATTGTCTTGTTGTATTAGGAGGTAATGGTTCCCAGAAGACAGCAAATCTGTTAAGCGAAGAAGGATTAAATGTAATCGGACTTCCAAAGACCATTGATAATGATCTCTGGGGAACGGATATGACATTTGGATTCCAATCAGCAGTAGATATTGCAACCCAGGCCATTGACTGTATTCATACAACCGCAGCATCTCATAATCGTGTATTTGTTATAGAGATTATGGGTCATAAGGTTGGTCATATTACGCTTCATGCAGGTATTGCCGGAGGTGCAGATATCATTTTACTGCCAGAGATTCCTTATGATATCAATGTTGTATGCAAAGCATTAGAGAAGAGAAGCAAAGCAGGGAAGGGATTTTCTATTATTGCGGTAGCGGAAGGTGCCATTTCCAAGGAGGATGCAGCGCTTCCAAAGAAAAAGAGAAAGGAAAAGATAGCACAACGTGCATATCCATCTGTTGCATATGAGATTGCAGATCAGATTAAAGAGTGCTGTGGATGTGAAGTACGTGTCACCGTGCCGGGACATACACAACGTGGAGGAAGTCCGGATGCATATGACCGGGTACTTTCTTCCCGTTTTGGTGCCTATGCAGCACAGTTGATCAAAGAAGAAAAATACGGACGACTGGTTGTATTGAAAGACAATGACGTAACTGATATTGCATTATCTGAAAGCGCCGGTAAGTTAAAATATGTTTCACCGGAAGACAGTATCGTATTAAATGCAAGAGCATTGGGAATTTCCTTTGGTGATCAATAATAAAAGATAGCAGATGTCTTGAGGGGTGCAGACGATTCCGGCTGGTTAAGGAGTCGTTTGCACTTTTGTATAAGGAAAGCTTCGCACACTTTTATCAACACCGCATATTTTAGAATTATGGAAGATATATATGAGGAGAATATATATGGATATGCAGGGATTTCATTATAATCTGGATGCACTGTTTCCAAGTGAACCGGATTTTTTAGAGGATGAGGAGCTTTGTCAGAAAGATTATGAATATTTGAAACGGTTGTATCCGAAAGAGGTGCGGTTGATTGCTTCTGTTTTGGAGGAGTATCTTGACCGATATGAGTATGAGGGCAGTCCGATGTATGCCCAATATCCGGATGCAGTAACCATTTACCGTATGGCAAATGAGATATGGAAAATGCTTTCCATGGAAGCAGACAGGGAACAGGAAAGACATTGGAAAAATATGCTGCAGGTGATGGTGTGTCAGGAGATGTATGTGAGAAGACGACGCCATGACAAATTCTGTAGAAAATTCCAGGATTGTAGAAGAAGATAGAATATAACAGACAGAATGTCTGATGGAATATAGGAGATTATTATGGACGGAAGATTAGTTGCAAAGATACTTATCTTACTAATGATATTTATTGGAAGTATTTATGTTGTAAATAAAATCGATAATGCAGGTGTGGAAGATGTATCCGTAGAGATGGAACAGGCAGAGCTTCCTATTGTTTACGTGCGGTATCAGGATCAATTTATCAACACATTGCATGGATATACAGGTAAAGTAGATACCACTTATTTCCGGGATACCATCACACCGATGGACTATGGACAGACAATCGAGCTATGGTCGGACCAGGGAAATGTATCCTATAATACGTATGAATATGAACTGCGGAGCCAGTATCAGGGAGATTTGATTGAAAACGGAGCAGTAACGGAATTCAACCAGGCAGACGGATATGACAAGATCCGTGTTACATTTCGTACAAAATTAGAGGAACTACAGGAATATGTACTGGTACTGAAAGCGATGAATGGCGAGGATGTGGGGGCGAGATACTATACCCGGGTCGTGGTGGAAAATGATTTCCATACGGCGAAGTTACTGGAATTTGTGAATAATTTTAATGCGGCTATTTTTGACAAAAAAGAGGCGGAAAAAGTAATCTCCAAAAGTATTGAACCAAATGAGGATGGTAATAACGAGTATCTGTCAGAGGTAGATATTCATTCGAGTTTTGATACCATTACCTTTGCAGATCTGAATCCAACGCAGCTTACAAAGCCCATCGCAAGTATTAAGGAGATTGATGACAGTTATGCAATCATCCAGTTAAAATACATGATATCGGCAACAGAAGGTAAAGTATTGGAGAATTTCTATATAACGGAAGATTACCGTGTCCGATATGTAGATGAGGATAATGTATATCTGCTGGATTATAAGCGAACCCAGGAGGCTTTGTTTACACCGGATAATGTTGATATTACGTCCAATCAATTTAAGATTGGAATTACCAAGGAGGAGGATTACCAGTATGTCACCAATAAGAAGCAGACCAAGGTGGCATTTTCACAGGCAAGACAGCTATGGTATTATGATTACAACAGTGGAACCATTACCAATGTGTATGGTTTCTGTCAAAATGACAACTATACAGATGTGCGTGTAACCTATGACGAGAACAACATTAAGATTCTGAATATGGATGATGAGGGGAATATCACATTTGCGGTATATGGTTACATGAACCGGGGAGTGCATGAGGGCAAGGTTGGCATTGCAGTATATTGTTTCGAGGCAGACAAAGATCGTATGCAAGAGGTATTATTTATTGAAAATAACAAGCCTTACAGCATTTTGAAAGAAGATATGGAGACCCTTCTTTATCTGAATAAAGATGGCGAATTTTACTATTTTGATAATGATGCAGTTGTTAAGATAGATACCCAGACGAAGAAATCAGAGATTTTTATTGAGGACGTGTTAAATGAGCACCTGGCGGTATCGGAGGACAATCATTTAATCGGATATCCGAATGAATTGCTCCCGGAAAATACCACAAAGGTTACTGTACTTGACCTGGATACGAAAAAAAGCTGGTCTCTTGAAGCGGAAAGCGGTGAGAGATTAGAGACCATTGGGTTTGTGGAACAGGATTTAATTCTTGGAAGAATCAGGAAGGGAGATATCGAGGTCGCATTAGATAAGACCGTTACCTGCCCGATCTCTACCATTGATATCATTAACCAGAAAAAAGAGATTGTAAAAAGTTATGGTTCCACCGGTGTATATGTAATGGAGGCTACAGCGAAAGATGGTGTGGTGTATCTGGATCGTGTCCGCAAGATTAATGGTGTATTTGAGCCAACGACACAAGACTTTATTACGTATAAGGAAGAGGAAAATGAGGATGAGATCAAGGTGGCTTACCGATATACAGATAATGCGTATAATCAGCTTTATATGACATTTCCGGATTATATTTATGTAACCAATAAGCCGAAGCTGATGATCACAAAGGAGATTGTTAATGAGGATGATACAACCGTTAAGATTACTTTTGATCATATTAACAAGAAGTTCTACTGTTATGGTCAGGGACAGTACCGGACGGATTATCTGAATCTCAATGAAGCCGTACGAGAGGCATATGAAAATGCCGGTGTGGTGTTAGATGAAAATGGTGTTATTGTATGGAGAAAGATTGCAGTGAAAGACTATCATACGGTGGCGGATAAGATTAAGATCTATACCGTATCGGATGTGTCGGATACGCTTGCTGCCTGCATTTATATGATGGGTGTTTATGAAGAGAAAAATCCGGATTTGTCAGGGATGCAGCAGGATTTGGCAGATGAGCTGTCAATTGAGGACGTGGTTTTGAAATATACCGGGCGGCAGGGGACGGATATAACAGGATGCGACTTTGAAAATGGTCTGTATTATTTGTGTAAGGATGCACCAGTTATTACCCGGTTTGCAGATGGTACCTATGTGTTGGTTACCAGCTACAATGGAGAACGGATTCGATATATCAATCCACTTGAGACAAAGGATATTGTGGAGTCCCGGGAGGAATTTGAGAGTAAGGTGAAGGATAGCGGTAACGTATTTATCAGTTATGTAAGATAAGAGGAGCTAAAGATGTGACTGCATGGATGAAAATGTATATGGCAGTTATCTGGAAACAGAGAAAAAGAGCCGGTAGTGAATACTACCGACTCTTTTCTACTATAGATATTACTCTTCAGAAATAGATCCTGTTGGGCAAGTACCTGCACAAGAACCACAAGAGATGCATGCATCAGCATCGATCTCGAACTTGCCATCTCCTTCAGAGATTGCACCTACTGGACAAGCACCAGCACAAGCACCACAAGATACACAACCATCATTAATAACAAATGCCATAATGAATATCCTCCTTTGAATATGCGTTATAAAAATCTTTGTTGGTATAATACCTCAATACCATTATTTTAAAACAAGTTACCTCATATAGCAAGGCTTTTTTCAAATACAATAAATCCTATAGAAAAATATCACTCTTATTTCAGAATCGTAGGTGAAACCCTATGTGATTTATTGTGCCGCTTTGGCTGCATCATCCTGACGACGGCGTTTGGCTGCCTTTAAAATGATATCCCTTGCATAGATGGCATCCTGATTGGTAAGGGGTTTCATGCCTTTTAATGGGTAATCTATACCAAGTTTCTCGTATTTTACTTCTCCCATGCTGTGATAAGGAAGTACATCTAATGCCTTTAAATGTTTCAGTCCGCCGATAAAATAGCCTAATTCATCTAGATAGTTGTCTACCAGTGTAATGTCTTTGACAATTACATGGCGAATCCAGATATCTACACCTTTCTCGTCAATATATTTTGCAAAATCCAATATATTATCATTTGGCTGTTTGCATAGTTTTAAATGCTCTTCCGGATTAATATGTTTAATATCTAACATAATCAGGTCTGTTACTTCCATGAGGCGGTCAAACTTTGCAAGAAGAGTCGGATTGTCCCGATGGAAAATAACTCCGGAAGTATCTAAACAGGTGTGAATGCCTTTTGCTTTTGCCTTCTCAAACAATTCTGTTAAGAAGTCGATCTGCATCAGAGGTTCTCCACCCGTTGCAGTAATGCCTCCATTTTTGTAGAAGTCTTTCATGGAGTCATATTGTGCCAGCAGATCATCTGCTGTGTGCTCCTCGCCACCGGCCGGATCCCATGTGTCAGGGTTATGACAATAAGCACATCGCATTGGACAGCCCTTAAAGAATACAACAAAACGCATTCCCGGACCGTCTACTGTACCGCATGTCTCAATAGAATGAATATGTCCTACCATAATATATATACCTTTCTTTGTGATAAAAAAGGCAAGGGCAGATGCCCTTGCCTCTTTTGTAGGTTAACTTTTCAATTACATACTCTCGTGGAATGTTCTTGAAATAACGTCTGCCTGCTGCTCTGGTGTTAATTTAACGAAGTTAACTGCGTAACCAGAAACACGAATTGTTAACTGAGGATAATTCTCCGGATGCTTCTGAGCATCTAATAATGTATCACGATTTAATACGTTAACGTTAAGATGGTAACCACCTTCTGAAACATAGCCATCTAACATATTTACTAAATTATCAACCTGTTGTGAACTTGCTGCCATAATAGTGTCCTCCTTTTAATTATTAATTATTGTATAATTCTTCATCCATACCTTCCATTAAAGTAGGTACGCTACATGCCAAATCACCTTTGGCACAGTCGGTACAACCCATGGTAACCTCGGTCCTCTGACCGTCTGCTACGGTGTCGTCCACGGACACATTGATGTGTCCGTGACCATTACCGACCATATTGTCTAACATTGAAACAATGTCATCTACCTGATTCTTGTCTGCCATAATAAACCTCCAAGGGATTATAGTAAAACATTGTTGTCACTTATCTTATTTGCTTAAGTCGATATCAATATCTCCTGCAAATACCTGATCCTCTTTACCAAGAGCACCTGGGATGATAGAGAAGGTATTAGAAATACCATCCTGAGCATCCTTAAATGGAATCTTAGCTACAGATGCCAATGAAGCTACTGCACCGTGAGTATCTCTCTTATGAAGTGGGTTAGCTCCTGGAGCAAATGGTGCACCATGCTTACGTCCACAAGGTGTATCACCGGTATTCTTACCATATGTTACGTTAGAAGTAATTGTAAGAATAGACTGTGTTGGGATACCATTTCTATATACGTGATGCTTTCTTAACTTATCCATGAATGTAGTAACAATGTTGGTTGCAATCTCATCTACACGGTCATCGTTGTTACCATATTTAGGGAAATCACCCTCTGTTCTATAGCTTACTACGATACCCTGCTCGTTACGGATTGGATAAACCTTAGCATATTTAATTGCTGATAATGAGTCAGCTACTACAGAAAGACCAGCAACACCAGTTGCGAAGTATCTCTTAACATCTCTGTCATGTAATGCCATCTGAATTCTCTCATATGCATACTTATCATGCATGTAGTGAATGATGTTCAAAGCATTGACATATACAGTAGCTAACCATTCCATCATATCATCGAATTTAGCCATTACATCATCGTAATCAAGAGGACCATCACCCTCAACCGGACGATACTTCGGACCTACCTGTACGCCTGTACACTCATCCACACCACCGTTGATAGAGTAAAGTAAGCATTTTGCAAGGTTAGCACGAGCTCCGAAGAACTGCATCTCTTTACCGATAACCATAGAAGATACACAACATGCGATACCATAGTCATCACCGTGAAGAGGTCTCATTAAGTCGTCGTTCTCATACTGGATAGAAGAAGACTTAATTGACATCTTAGCACAGAACTGCTTCCAACCTAAAGGAAGTCTTGTTGACCATAATACTGTCATGTTTGGTTCTGGTGCTGTACCTAAGTTGTTCAATGTATTAAGGAAACGGAAGCTCATCTTAGAAACCAATGTACGTCCGTCAACACCCATACCACCTAATGACTCTGTTACCCAAACCGGGTCACCAGCGAAGATCTGGTTGTATTCTGGAGTACGAGCGAACTTAACGCATCTTAACTTCATAACGAAGTGATCGATGAACTCCTGAATCTGCTCCTCAGTAAATGTACCATTTGCTAAATCTCTCTCTGCATATACATCCAAGAAAGTAGCTGTACGTCCAAGTGACATTGCAGCACCGTTCTGCTCTTTAACAGCTCCTAAGTAACCGAAGTATGTCCACTGGATAGCTTCCTGTACGTTCTTAGCCGGCTGAGAAATATCAAAACCATAAGAAGCAGCCATCTGTGTTAACTCCTTCAAAGCTTTGATCTGCTCTGCGATCTCTTCCTTGCCACGGATTACATCATCTGTGTAAACAGTACCGAAAGACTCCTTCTGTGCCTGCTTATCCTTAATCAAGAAATCTGTTCCGTAAAGAGCAACTCTTCTGTAGTCACCGATGATACGTCCACGTCCGTATGCATCTGGAAGACCTGTGATGATGTGGTTGGTACGACATCTTCTGATCTCTGGATCATAAACATCAAATACACCTTCGTTGTGTGTCTTTCTGTGCTTAGAGAAGAAATCTACAATCTCTGGATCTACAGTATACCCGTTGTCCTCGCAAGCCTTCATAGCCATACGAAGACCACCGTATACGTTCATACCTCTCTTAAAAGGCTTGTCTGTCTGGAAACCAACAATAGTCTCTTTGTCCTTGTCAAGATATCCAGGACCATGAGAAGTTAATGTAGAAACAACCTTGGTATCCATATCAAGAACACCGCCTGCTTCTCTCTCCTTCTTTGTTAAGTCCATAACCTGTGCCCATAAGTCTGTGGTGTTCTGGGTTGGTCCGCAAAGGAAAGAATCATCACCTTCATATGGTGTGTAGTTCTTCTGAATAAAGTCACGAACATCTACAAACTTCTCCCAATTACCACCTGTGAAACCATTCCATTCTGATCTCATTTCAAAATGTCCTCCTTTAATATGAAATTTATGAAAATCACCTCGTTATCAAGCGATGATTTTCTTATGACTTTATTATAGTTTTATATTGTATACACGTCAATGAAAAAATGTCGTTATTTTGTACTTTTTTCAGTACAAAATGAGAGGTTTAAAGCAGATAAAGTGTGCGAAAAATGTAGGAAAAATCAGTATTTGGCGGTAGGGAAGGATTGTATACACAAGATGTACTATTTCGCGGTGTTGATGAGGCGTTTGTACTTCGATACCCTGGAATTCGGAACAATGATTCGGACACTTTTTGGTACCTTTCGAAATGTCTGTTTTCCGATGGAGTGCAGTCTTATTCCTAAGAATTGATATCTGTTAAATGCCGGTCATGAAAAAGTACCTTTTGGCCAAGTTTTTTTACATTTTTACCGAATGTAATCCTTTTCAGACTGTTACACTTTGCAAAGGCATTGTCTCCGATGAATGGTTGTATAACCATATTACCAATTGAATCTGCGCAATCTGTCCTTTGATGAACTGGGTGTTTGTAGCAAAACTTTGTGAAATGACGAGGCCGGATGCAATTTCACTGCTATTTTCTTCGGTAACGGAAACCTGAATTCATAGATCTTATGCGGAGTATGAACAAGAATTTTTCGTTGATCGCTTTCTAGATAGAGAATGGAACAAAGCGGAATCGTCATCGCATATGCCGATTGTTATCATAAAATGCCTCCAACAATAATTTCGTAAAATAATTACATAACAAAATACACAAATTTGTCCGGTGGATCTAAGAGATTACATCGTCACAAATTTGTGTATTAGGATTTGACGCAAGTATTCATAACATGAGTCATGGAATAGATGTAGTCAAATAAGATTCTTTACAGCTTGGAATAACCGTAGCTGTTAACAATTGCTTCAATCTTCTTACCGGATTGACAGAATGGACACTGGTTATGCGGGTAGGTCTTATACTCTGGAATATCGGAAGCTTTGAATAAGGTGTGTACCTGTTGACCTGCAATCTCTTCACTAGCAGAGAAAATAGCAGAAATTCCGGCAACAATGCCACCGTAGTAGCTGATACATTCCAAGCTCCGTTCCACTGTTCGGCCGGTTGTTGCAGAAGCTAACAGAATCAGTACATGACGTCCTTTGATCATAGGTTGAAGATTGTCGCGGAAGATCATCTGTCCTACAGAATTAAACTCCGGTGTAACAATATACATTGCTTTATGCTGATTCATGGACATAATTCCGGAATTGGTTAATTCTTCTGCTAAGTACCCTCCAATTACTTCCGTTCCATCCATACATATAATGGTGTCAATAATCGTTGTTCCTACATATTCACTGGCAATGGATTTGGCTGCAGCCCGGGCCATGCTCTGACGAGTCTTCAGTGTTGTCATATCAATATAGTGTGTAATATGAGAGTGATTGGTTGCAAAATGTCCCGGAACAACGGTGATATTGACACTGTTGTTGTATTGGGAAGAAATCTTCATAGCATCATGTTGAAATATCATACGTAACCCTCCTTCTAGTCGATATAATGATTAATTCTATTTTATCGTTTTTTTTGGATGATTTCAAGAAGAACTTAGGGAAAATTCTTGACAGAAAGGTTTTCTCTGCCTATAATAAGTTTAGTTATATAATTATGTGCGATGAAGAGAAGAGTACATTTGGAAAGTCTTTGACAGAGAACCTGGTTAGCTGAGAACAGGGAAAGTCGGAACAGGTGGAAGATGGTCTCGGAGCTTCTTGTGTGAGGGTTGCCGGTCACTATAATCATTTGCGTGAACAGGCAGATATCTAAGCAGAAGACGGGAGTACCCGTTACAGTGCAGGCTGGTTGTTGCCAGCTGTTGAGGTCAGCATAGTGATATGCAGATGAATTAAAGTGGTACCGTGAGAGAATAGCTCGCCTTTAAGTTTTTGAATTAAAGGTGGGCTTGTTTTTTTCTATAGGCAATTACAGAATATACATTATATACAGAAAAGACAGAGCCTACAGAGATAGCTACAGGAAGCCTTGGAAAGAAATCGGGCATAATGTAAGAATAGTGAATATTTTCAGGAGGGAAGTACAATGGCAAAGAAACCGTATTACATTACCACAGCCATCGCCTATACATCAGGCAAGCCGCATATTGGCAATACTTATGAGATTGTACTTGCAGACAGTATTGCAAGATACAAGAGATTTGTGGGTTACGATGTTCGTTTCCAGACAGGAACCGACGAGCATGGACAGAAGATTGAAGAGAAAGCAAAGGAAGCGGGCGTAACACCGAAGGAATTTGTGGATCAGACAGCAGCAGAGATCAAGCGTATCTGGGATTTGATGAACACTTCTTACGACAAGTTTATCCGTACCACGGATGAGGATCATGAGAGACAGGTTCAGAAGATATTTAAGAAGTTATATGATAAAGGAGATATCTACAAAGGAGAGTATGAAGGACTATACTGTACACCATGTGAATCCTTTTTTACAGAGTCACAGCTTGTAGATGGTAAATGTCCGGATTGTGGAAGAGAGGTTCAGCCGGCAAAGGAGGAAGCATATTTCTTTAAGATGAGCAAATATCAGGGGAAACTGATTGATTATATCAATTCTCATCCGGATTTCATCCAGCCGGAGTCACGTAAGAATGAGATGATGAATAACTTCTTATTACCAGGGCTTCAGGATCTTTGTGTATCCCGTACTTCCTTTAAATGGGGAATTCCGGTAGACTTTGATCCAAAACATGTGGTATATGTATGGATTGATGCGCTTACCAACTATATCACCGGTCTGGGATATGATTTGGATGGTCACAGTGATAAGATGTTTGACAAATACTGGCCATGTGATCTCCATTTGATCGGTAAGGATATCCTTCGTTTTCATACCATTTACTGGCCGATTATGCTGATGGCACTGGATTTACCGTTGCCAAAGCAGGTGTTTGGACATCCTTGGTTGATTCAGAGCGATGGCAAGATGAGCAAATCCAAAGGAAATGTAATCTACGCGGATGATCTGGTGGAATTGTTTGGTGTGGATGCAGTGCGTTATTTTGTATTGCATGAGATGCCGTTTGAAAATGATGGTGTCATTTCCTGGGAGTTAATGGTGGAGCGTCTGAATTCGGATCTCGCCAATACATTAGGCAATCTGGTGAATCGTACCATTTCTATGTCCAATAAGTACTTCAATGGAGAGGTTTGCAATAAGAAGGTAGCAGAACCGGTGGATAAGGAGCTGATTGACTATGCGTTAGACACCAGAATCCGTGTGTCTAATGCTATGGATAAGCTGCGTGTGGCAGATGCCATGACAGAGATATTCAACCTCTTTAAGAGATGTAATAAGTATATTGATGAGACAATGCCATGGGCACTGGCAAAGGAAGAAGACAAGAAAGACCGTCTGGCAACGGTACTTTATAATCTGGTTGAGAGCATTGTAATTGGAGCGACGTTGCTTGAGCCATATATGCCGGAGACATCAGAAAAGATATTAGCACAGTTAAATGCATCAAAGAGAAAAGTAAATGATCTGGTAAGATTCGGCGGCTATAAGTCCGGAACAAAGGTAACAGATAAGCCGGAAATCTTATTTGCAAGACTGGATATAGATGAGGTAATGGAGAAAGTTGCAGCTATGCAGCCGGAGCCGGAACCAGAACCGGTGGTGGATGATAATCCGGGAATCGATCTTGCGGAGAAGAAACCGGAGATTACCATCGACGACTTTGATAAGATTCAGCTTCAGGTGGGCGAAGTCATTGCCTGTGAAGAGGTTCCAAAGTCTAAGAAATTGCTTTGTTCCAAAGTTAAGATTGGAAGCGAAGTAAGACAGATCGTATCCGGAATTAAGAATCAGTTCTCACCAGAGGATATGGTGGGCAAGAAGGTTGTGGTGGTGACCAACTTAAAACCAGCCAAGTTAGCCGGAGTGGAATCCCAGGGTATGATACTCTGCGCAGAGGATGCAGAGGGCAAGTTAGCACTTGTGACAGCGGGAGAAGATATGCCACATGGTGCGGAGATTCGATAAGATAGGCGATTGATCGTATGAATACACCCCGATATAGCAAATAGTTGTTATATTGGGGTTATTTTTTATCTGTATAATTTACACAAGACAAATTGCAAGGTATAATAAGTATTATTGATGAAGGAAAGGTTCGAAGCAGGAGAACTTCTGGCATAAAGTCATGGATGAACAATAAGAGAAGATGAGGGGGTATACTATGAAAAGATTTCTGTACGGCATATGGATTATGTTGCTATGCGTAGTGTTGTGTGGCGTTCAACCGGTTGAAGCCAAGACAAAGTTGAACAAGACGAAGATTACCATACCGGTAGACCAGAGGATTACATTGAAAGTCAAAGGAAGCAGGAAGAAGGCAAAGTGGTCAAGCAGCAACCGGAAGGTTGTGACAGTCAATCAGAAAGGCCGGGTACGGGCGAAAAGAGCAGGCAATGCAACGGTAACCGCAAAGATTGGGAAGAAGAAATACCGCTGTAAGATTCATGTGATAAGTATTATAATTCCAACGGATGGGGAACTCATAGAAAAGACCACGGTGGCAAGCACCGAGAATGCAACGGAAGGGAATACGGAGAAGACCACGGAGGTTAGTGCGGAGCAAAAGACCGAGAAGACAACCGAGGCACTTTCCGGGAAGACAGATTCGCCAAGCGAAGATACAAAGAAACAGGATGCCGGAGAGTATTCCTTAGATCAGGTACATACCGGGGAAGGAACTTACTATGACCGGGAATCTGGTGGGGCTGCCAATATTGATTACATGGAAGATACCTATTATACGGCGGCAATGAACAACGAAGATTACATGAATGGGTTAGCAGGCGCTTATATTGAGATTACCGATAAGGATGGGGACAAGCTAAATGTTGTCATAACCGATCGTTTGCCGGAAGGCAAGAAGGGCGACATAGATTTGACGGAAAAATCATTTTCGCAGATCGAACCACTTGTAACCGGGAGAATGGACATTACGTGGAAGATCATTCCGTTGCCAACGACCGAACCGATTCAGTATGTATTCAAGCCAACGAGTTCACAGTATTGGGCGGAGGTACAGGTAAGAAATCACCGCTACCCGATCAAGAAGTTAGAATATCTTGATACTGCTACGAATTCCTATGTGGAATTGCCAAGGCAGGAATATAATTATTTCACAGCAGCTTCCGGAATGGGAGAGGCACCTTATACCTTCCGGGTAACAGATTTTTATGGACATGTTCTGGTGGATACGGGAATCTCCATGAATGCGACAGAGACACCGGTAAATGGAGCTGCGAATTTTCCGTATTAGATTTTGATAACATGCAGCTGCTATCAGATGGATAAAAATAAGGAAAAGGGATGAACTTATATGGAGGATGCAGGATGAAAAATCAGATACGAAGAATCATTATGTTACTTATATGCCTGTGTCTGTGGGGGTGCGGAAATGCTACAGAAGGTCAGACAACAGACGCATTTATTGTCGAAACTGAAAATGGCCAGGAGAATTCGGTTGCAGAGGATTATTCTATAGGGGATATAGGAATAGATGAGTCTGGTCCGGTAAAACGGGGAGACACCCTGGAGGTTCATTACATAGATGTGGGACAGGGGGACGGTATTCTGATTCGGCAGGGAGACGCAGCCATGTTGATTGATGCAGGGAATAATAACAAAGGAACTGCCGTATGGTCGTATCTGTTAAGTCAGAAGATTGAGAAACTGAACTATGCCATTGGAACCCATCCTGACGCAGATCATATTGGCGGTATGGATGTTGTACTTTACAAGATGGATTGTGATGCGGTGTTCCTTCCGGCTTGTGACAATGAGACGAAGACTTACGAGGAATTGATACAGACCATTGGACAAAGAAGCATGAAGGTGACGGTTCCGAAGAAAGGGGAAACCTATTCCCTTGGAAGTGCACAGTTTCAGATTCTCACGGATACGGATAAGAATTATGGAGACAATACCAATGATTATTCCATTACATTGCGTATCGTATTTGGTGATACATCTTTCCTGTTTACCGGAGATGCGGAAGAAGTTGCAGAACAGGATATGCTTGCAAGTGGTTTGACGTTGCAGTCTGATGTGTACAAAGCAGCTCATCATGGGGCAGATACTGCTAACACGGAGGCGTTTTTAACTGCGGTTAACCCGACTTATTGTGTGATTAGTTGTGGGGAAGATAACAGTTATGGGCATCCGCGAGCTGGTGTACTGAATCAGCTTCGGGCAATGGGTGTGAAGGTATTCCGGACAGATGAGCAGGGAACCATTGTTGCAACTTCGGATGGAGAACATATTACATGGAATACAAGTCCTTCCGAAAGCTGGAAAGCCGGGGAGCCAATAGGAAGTGATGCCGCAGGAGACGATAAAACTGATACGGACAAGACAGATGTTGTGACGAAGGCGCCTGCTGATGAAGCTAAAACCAATGCAGCGGGAAGTTATATTCTCAACACCAATACAAAGAAATTTCATCGTCCTACCTGTTCTAGTGTCAAACGGATGTCGGATTCTAATAAGATTAAGTCAAATGCATCCAGAGAAGAATTGATGCAGGAAGGATATGAACCATGCAAGAATTGTAATCCGTAAAAAGACTGTATTTGTAAGGTTGACATAGCCATCTTAAGAAAGTAAAATATTTACGTTATAAGGCTAAGATATATAAGCGATTGACTGGAAGAATGTGCGAAAAGAATGTTATTAACGGGCAGAACTTAATAATGAATAGTTGCAAATAAAAATATAGGAGGACTTAGTGTGAGAATTGGTATTTTAGGATATGGTAATTTGGGGCGTGGTGTAGAGTGTGCAATTAAGCAGAATCCGGATATGGAATTGGTAGCGGTATTTACAAGACGTGCGCCAGAGAGTGTTTCCATTTTGACAAAGAGTGCTAAGGTATGTTCCATTGATGATGTGGAACAATGGAAAGATAAGATAGATGTGATGATTCTTTGTGGTGGTAGTGCAATGGATTTGCCGGAGCAGACTCCCAAATATGCAAAGATGTTTAATGTGGTAGACAGTTTTGATACCCATGCAAGAATTCCGGAGCATTTTGATAAGGTAGATGCGGCAGCAAAAGAGAGTGGTCATGTGGGAATCATTTCTGTTGGCTGGGATCCAGGTATGTTCTCAATGAATCGTCTGTATGCAAACTGTATTCTGCCGGAAGGGAAAGATTATACATTCTGGGGTAAGGGTGTCAGCCAGGGACATTCGGATGCGATCCGTCGAGTAGAGGGTGTCAAGGATGGCAAGCAGTACACGATTCCAGTGGAATCTGCATTAGAGGCAGTCAGAAATGGAGAGAATCCGGAATTGACCACCCGACAGAAGCATACGAGAGAGTGCTTTGTTGTTCTTGAAGAGGGTGCGGATGCAGCCAAAGTAGAAGAAACCATTAAGACAATGCCGAACTATTTTGCAGATTATGACACAACCGTACATTTTATCAGTGAAGAAGAGCTGAAGGCAAATCACAGTGGAATTCCGCATGGTGGATTTGTGATCCGTTCCGGTAAGACGGGATGGGAGCAGGAGAATAATCATGTGATCGAGTATAGCTTGAAGTTAGATTCGAATCCGGAATTCACAGCCTGCGTCATAGCGGCTTACGCAAGAGCAGCCTATAAACTGTCCCAGGAAGGGCAGACCGGATGTAAGACGGTATTTGATATTGCACCTGCTTATCTTAGCGCGAAGGATGGAGCAGAGCTTCGGAAGAATCTGCTGTAGTGGAAATGGAGTAAGCAGGATATATAGGATCGAGTAGGAGTTTTCCTGCTCGATTTTTTTACGCATTATACAAAACGATGTAAAAAATAACATGGATTCCTATGAAAAAATGTAAAATAATACACTAAAACACACGAAAGAGGGTATTCAATCTCCCACATTTATACTATTAGCCAAAAATGAAAAAATATTGAATTTGGCTAATAGAAACAGTATAATAAGTACATACTGTTAGTGAAAGGATGATGCAGATGAAGCTGATAGAGCGTAGACAGTATTTAGATAAGTTAATCAATGTACTTGGGACTCCGGATATCAAGGTCATTACCGGGGTAAGACGAAGCGGAAAGTCAAAGCTGCTAGAAGCATTTAGAGCATATATTGAATCGGAGAACTCGGATTGCAATATCATACAGATAAATTTTAACTTGACGGATTTTGATGATTTACTAACCTATCGTGCATTATATGATTATGTAAATGCACATTATGTTGCAGGAAAAGAGAATTTTGTCTTTATTGACGAAGTGCAAATGTGCGAAGATTTTGAGAAAGCAGTCAATGGACTTCATGCCAGCGAGAAGTATGATATATATATTACCGGTTCTAATGCTTTTTTATTAAGTTCGGATTTGGCTACGTTATTTACAGGGCGTACTTTTGAAATCAAAGTATATCCGTTTTCCTTTCGTGAATATATGGAGTACTTTGGCTTGAAAGACCGCTACGAAGCTTTGGATAAGTATGTGCTGGAGGGTGGAATGTCTGGTTCCTATCTTTATAAAGATCAGGAAGCAAAGTATGATTATATAGCTGATGTGTTTGATACACTGATAGTGCGTGATATACGTAAAAAATACAAGATAAGAAATACGCAGCTTATGGACAGAATTGTGTATTTTCTTATGGATAATGTGTCGAATCTTTCGTCTGCGCGTAACATTACCAATACGCTGGGAAGCATGCAGGAGAAGATACACCATACGACAGTTGGTAATTATATGCAATATTTGTGCAATGCATTCGCATTCTACAAGGTTAGGAGATATGATATTAAGGGGAAAAAGTATTTATCGAGCAACGACAAATACTATTTGAGTGACCATACTTTCCGTTATGCAAAGCTTGGAACAAAGAATATGGATTACGGGCGGATATTGGAAAATATCGTGGCGGTTGAGTTATTGCGCAGAGGATATGAAGTATATGTGGGTATACTATATAAGAAGGAAATAGATTTTGTCGCAGTGAAGCGCAGTGAGAAAATCTATATTCAGGTGTCTGATAATATCAGTGATGAGAAGACCTTTGAAAGGGAAGTAGTCCCACTTTTGCATATTAAAGATGCATACCCTAAGTATGTGGTAGCCAGAACCAGGCATGATGAATACCAGTATGAGGGAATCAAGGTTATTGATATTGCGGATTGGTTGTTGGATAAATAATGCCATTAGTGAAGACGTACAAATGAAAAGTGAGATAGCATGTAACTATGACAAACTGCATTTAATGATGATTCATAATTGGTTATAATGTTGTGTACTCTGGTAATTGCTTCTTTATTTCCCATGACATCTAAAGTTGCTTTTAGATATAATAGGGAATTCTGGGTCAAAGCATTTTCCTTTCCCATATTTTGTTGCAGAACAGACATTCTGGAAAAACAATTATCACAACATAATATATGGGAATTGTTTGTCACCATCAGAAATTGCCAGATTCATTTCTCCGGATGCACCTATTTCAACAGGTACACCAAGTGTTGGTTCAATAAATCTAACTTTTGAATCTGTACCCCATTTTACTGCCATCTGGACAGTTTTGTTAATAAAATATACTTCACAATGAAAAGTACTTATACCAGTAATGTTGTTTACTAGTTTTGTTAAAATTGGAATATTCTCGGCATCAAGTTTATATCTGCCGGGACCAAATGTATCAGTTGCTTGTCCGTTTGCAAAGAAAATTGCTTCTTGACTTTCGTGGACGATTAATTCAGTCATGCTATTAAAGTCTTTATTAGGATATTTCCAGATAAATGTTGAATTATCGCCCTCGTATTTGATTAATTGTGAGAGTGCCATGCATTTATTTCTCCTTTGTCTTTATTGAAATATTTGACAATCTGTATTTATAATTGTCAATTGTTTTGGAAATGTACCCCCCTCAATGCGCCTAGTGTTATATAGACAAAGAAAGAGCCGCTCACACGAGCGGCTCTTTCTGGAAACTAATAATTTATTATTTACCTAGTTCTGACGTACAATGTCCGCATCGGGTTGCTTCGATCGGAATCTCGAATCTACAGTAAGGGCAGATCTTTGTTGTTTTGGCTTTTTCGACCGGCTTCTTACCAAAGGACATCGCCTTATTGATCGCTTTCATAATACAGAACAGGATAAATGCCATGATTAAGAAATTCACAACGGCACTTAAGAAGTTAGAGGCAAAGCCACCAACATCCTGCAGCGAATAACGTGCTCCGGCTGTTAAGAACTTCAGGATCGGATTGATAAAGTTGTCGGTCAATGAGGTTACGATTCCGGAAAATGCACCACCAATAATGACACCGACTGCCATATCCATGACATTTCCCTTGAGCGCAAATGCCTTGAATTCTTCAATAAATTTCTTCATATGTAATGGATTCCTTTCTATAATAATTAAAGATAGGGCTGGGATCCTTATATCCCAACCCTAATATATGTCGACCAGTTTAATATAAAACTTTAGAAGTGGAAAGTATCTTTTAAGCCTACCCACAACTGGTCCTTGTCACTTAGGTTAAGTGGACTTCCGTCGGTTAAATGATAGCCCTCGCCAGAAGCAGTTCCTTTGTACTCGCCTTCAAGCTGCGGCCATTCAATACCGATTTCCGGATCATTCCAGGCAAGACCGCCTTCGTCTCCCGGATGATAGAAGTCTGTACACTTGTAGCAGAATTCCGCAATGTCACTTAGAACCAGGAAACCATGCGCAAAGCCCTCTGGAATATAGAACTGTTTCTTGTTTTCTTCTGTTAACTCTACTCCAAACCATTTGCCGTAAGTTTCAGAATTACTTCTCAGATCCACGGCTACATCAAATACGGAACCTTTCACCACACGGACTAATTTGCCTTGAGGAAATTCTTTTTGAAAATGAAGTCCACGAAGGACACCTTTTGTTGAACAGGACTGGTTGTCCTGTACAAATTCCATTGTTAACCCTTCTTCTGCCATGTCATTCTTGTTATATGTCTCCATAAAATATCCTCTGGCATCTCCATGAACGGCAGGGGTAATGACACATAAACCCTCAATGCCACCTGCATTTTTCTCGACTTTAATCTGTCCCATGATACATGTACTCCTTTAAAAATCAATCTCTTTCAAATAACGGCTTAACGCATCCTGCCAGGTTGGTAATGGTGTGAAGCCCTGCTCTACCAACTTACTCTTATCAAGACGGCTGTTAAATGGTCTTGCAGCTTTGGACACACCGTATTCTTCCGTTGTAACAGGAAGAACCTTCAGGCGGTCTTCGCTATATTCATCGTGTCCAAGTTCTACGGCCTGACGGAAGATTTCTTTGGTAAAATCATACCAGCTGATGTAACCGCCCTCATTCGTTGCATGATAGAAGCCATATTTGTCTGTCTGAATCATATCTACCAGGAGTCTTGCCAGATCATATGTGTACGTTGGTGTACCAATCTGATCATTGACTACTCTAATCTCGTCATGGTTTTTTCCGACATTTAACATTGTTTTGATGAAGTTTTTGCCATTGGTTCCGAATACCCATGCAATTCGAATGATGAAGAATTTCTCCATGCGACTGGTAACGGCCTTTTCCCCGGCAAGTTTTGTACTCCCGTATACATTAAGGGGTGCATAGTCTGTACAATCCGGTTTCCAAGGTTCTGTTCCCTGTCCGTCAAAGACATAGTCGGTGGAAATATACATCATGGGAATATTCAACTGGCTGCACACATTGGCAATATTTTTAGTGCCTCCAAAATTGATACCCCGCACCTTGTGTTGGTTTTCCTCATCTTCTGCAGCATCTACGGCTGTCCAGGCAGCACAGTGGATAACAGCATCCGGCTGTTCGAAAATAATACGGGCTTCAACAGTTTCACTATCTGTTAAATCAATAGGAATATACCGCATGGTTGTTACGGCACTTCCGTCATCTGCACCATTATAGGTATCAGCAATATCACTACCGATGCCCTCGATGCCACGTTTAGCTAATTCATTCATAACGTCATGGCCCAATTGACCAGCAACGCCAGTTACTAAAACTTTCATAATCAATCTCCGTTCTATGCATTCCTGTTTCAGGATAACTCAGCTTTTCATTAGCGGTTGCTATACATTTTTTCATAGTAGTTCTGATATTCGCCGGAAATGATGGTTTCCCACCATTCTTTGTTGTCAAGATACCACTGAATGGTCTTCTTGATACCATCGGCAAACTTGGTCTCCGGCAACCAGCCAAGTTCATTGTGAATCTTGGTTGGATCGATGGCATAGCGCATATCGTGTCCTTTACGGTCAGATACATATGTGATCAGGCTTTCCGGTTTGCCAAGTTCTTTACAGATAATTTTAACAATATCAATGTTCTTCATCTCGTTATGGCCACCGATGTTATATACTTCACCGACGCGTCCCTTGTGGATGATCAAATCAATTGCCTTACAGTGGTCTTCTACATATAACCAGTCGCGTACATTTTCACCCTTACCATAGACTGGAAGTGGTTTGTCATTTAATGCGTTGGCAATCATAAGTGGAATCAGCTTCTCTGGGAAGTGATATGGTCCATAGTTGTTGGAACAACGGCTGATGGTGACAGGCAAACCATAGGTTCTGTGATAAGCAAGTACCAAAAGATCAGCCGCAGCTTTGGATGAGCTGTATGGGCTGCTTGTGTGAATTGGAGTCTCTTCAGTAAAGAATAAATCCGGTCTGTCAAGAGGAAGATCACCATATACCTCATCAGTAGATACCTGATGATAACGGGTGATACCATATTTTCTACATGCATCCATCAATACGGCAGTTCCTTTGATGTTGGTATCTAAGAATACTTCCGGATTCTCGATAGAACGGTCAACGTGGCTTTCTGCAGCGAAGTTAACAACGATATCCGGATGCTCTTCCTCGAATAATCTATAAACTGCCTCACGGTCTGTAATACTCTCCTTCACAAAACGGAAGTTAGGGTTGTCCATAACCGGAGCAAGAGTGGATAAGTTGCCTGCATAAGTCAGGCAGTCTAAACAAACGATACGATAATCCGGGTATTTGTCTAACATGTGAAAAATAAAGTTGCTTCCGATAAAGCCGGCTCCGCCAGTTACAATAATTGTCATAATATTTTCTCCTTTTTTATTATTTATATGTTTCGCAACATAGGTACTTAGTGTAAGACGTCAAGATATTTGCCGTCTAAAACATCTTTCAGGTATTGTCCGTATTGGTTCTTTTTAAGAAGTTCATATACTTCCATGACATCGTCCTTGGTAATCCAGCCATTTAAGTAAGCGATTTCCTCAAGACAAGCAATCTTACGGTGCTGGTGACTCTCCATGGTTTTAACGAAATTCGTTGCTTCTACAAGACTTTCGTGTGTTCCGGTATCTAACCAGGTAAATCCCTGACCGAGCAATTCCACATTTAAGTTACCTTTTTCTAAGTAAATGCGGTTCAGGTCGGTAATCTCTAATTCTCCACGGGCACTTGGTTTTAAATTCCTGGCATATTCTACAACCTTATTGTCATAGAAATAAAGACCGGTTACACAGTAGTTGCTCTTTGGATGTTCTGGTTTTTCTTCAATTGAGATTGCCTTGCCATCAGAATTGAATTCTACGATACCAAAACGTTCCGGATCATCTACATAGTAGCCGAATACCGTTGCCCCAAGTCCGTTTTCTGCATTTTCAACAGCAGCTTTCAGACGTTTCTTAAGACCATGGCCGGCAAAAATGTTATCCCCTAATACCATGGCTACGGTGTCATCACCAATGAATTCTTCACCGATAATAAATGCCTGTGCCAGTCCGTCCGGACTAGGTTGTACAGCATAGGATAACGATACACCAAATTGATGGCCGTCTCCGAGGAGTTCCTTAAAACGAGGAGTATCCTGTGGAGTGGAAATGATTAAAATGTCACGAATGCCTGCATTCATTAAGACAGACATTGGATAGTAAATCATAGGTTTGTCGTAGATTGGTAGTAACTGTTTGGAAGTTACCATAGTAAGTGGATAAAGGCGTGTGCCTGAACCACCGGCCAGAATAATACCTTTCATTATAAAATGCCTCCTTTTGTAAAATTCTATTAGTAAAAATGTATGTGTACTCTAAGATGTCCTAGTATTCAGGGAAACTACCAGTGGCAGTCTGACCTGTGTATAAATCATATTATATAAGGTGACGCAACGTCACCTGCAAGAGGAAATTTATGAAAAATATTATTTTTTTGCAAAAAAATAGACAGGTACAACATATTGTGTTCTGTCTATTTCTCACATACAAAGATTCCGGCATTTTTTGTAATAGAAAAGCCTTTCTTTGTCTTACGGCTTACAAAAGCATGAAAATCTTTGTAGCGGTCTAATATATATTGGTTCTGATTGCCGTGACAGGACAGGATATATTCAATGAGTGGTTCGGATTCTGTCACCAATAGACCATCGTTATAAGTTCTCATTTCAATCGTGGAGAAGTAAGGTGCTAATAAAGTGGCACCATTTTCTAATCCGAAGCGTTCATACAGGTGATCTGCGGACAAGGTAATCTGTGGATGGAAGTCCTGCACCAAATGTGTGATTTCCTGCATATGGGATGCACCATAGGTACTACATATAAAGTAACCATTAGGTTTTAATACACGGCGGACTTCTTCTAATACCATATTCAGATCATCGCAATAGAAAAGAACATGGTTGGCGATGATTAAGTCAAAGGTTTGATCCCCATAGGGGATGGAGTGGCAGTCGAAAGCATCAAAGGTAAAGCGGGTGGTATCTGTTGCAGAATTCGTGGCAGAAAAGTTCTTAACCGGAGCATCCTGTTCTAAAGAAGCAATCTCCCGTCGCGTATCCCGGAGCATCCCTTCAGATATATCATTTAATACAATCTCACATTGAGCCGGAATCAGGGGGAAATTCTCCTTCCATAAAGCACCGTTGCCGCAGCCGATTTCTAAAATGTGCATGGAATCCGTAATGTGGCACTGTTCATACACCCAGGGAAACCACCCCTGTTTATTAGTGGCATAGAGCTTGTGCAGGCGGATTCTTGCTGAAATATTGGTGGCGTTCTGGTATTGGGCCTTTAATGTATTCTCCATGCTGGTTAAATGAATCAGGTTAAGCATCTGACTCCAGTTAATTTCCTGATCATTATCGATGGCGTCGGTGGTGTCTTCTATGGCTTTGGCCACAAGTTGCATCTGTTCGATCCGGTCTTTCACGAGCTTAAGCTGCAAATTCAGAGAATTACGGAGCATGTGGTAGTCAAGGTCGCCGATGGTCATATCCCGGATATCCTCCAACGAAAATCCCAGATATTTTAACAGAAGAATCTGCTGTAGTCTGGCAAAATCTTCATCCGTGTAGAACCTTGCTCCGGATTCATTCACATAGGATGGTTTTAAGATATTCTGTTTGTCATAGTAGCGGATTGTGCGGACGGTAATGTGTGCCATCTTTGCAAATTCGCCGGAAGTGTAATATCCCGGAAGCTTCATAGTCTGTGCCTTTCCTGATGGTTCGTAAAATCTTGATGTACAAATCAAATTTTGTTGTTGCATTGGAAACAGAAATATTGTAGCACAATGTCCTATTTGATGCTACAAATTTCCTTTAAATATGCTTATTTTTCATGTATTCTGGTTCTTATTATAAAAAAGCTAGGTGGTTCGGTGGAAATCACATCTGAATTGGGAAAAGGAACGAATGTATACCTTACGATTTTGAAAAAAGTGAAATTATATAGAACATTTATGCATTTGGAGTAAAACCGGTGTGCATTTTTATGAAAATGCAAAAGTCAGAAAAATACCAAGGATAAATACGAAAGGAAGACAGCAGCATAAAACATCAACGATTATCCCTTTGTTATAGGAATCATTTTCATACAAAAAATCCTTTGGGTTTTGTGGATTTATAAGTAATGTAAGCTGTTGGCCTATTTCAAAGGATACCAGTGAAGAATAGAATGCAGTATCAATTATATTATTTTCTCCATCTGTCGTAATAAATATTGGTTTATATACCATACCTCCCCTTGCGGTTTTCTTTTCCAATATTTCTTTGACTTCCACGAATAATTGTTTTGTGCAATTTTTTCTTTTATGGTCCCATTTCCGGTATTTGTAGATGCATAATATAGCCCATGCAGACATGAAGATAAATATAAATCCGTATTTTATTATATAATTGATCAAAATATCACCTCCGGTTTTATTATACAACAGTTGTTACTGTTTTTCGTATAGATATTCCCATGCATTATATGCCATGTTCCATGTATTCGTAATGGAATCCATTTTATTCGTATAGATATTCCCCAGTGGTATTGTTGGAAGGGTTTCTGACATGGAAACATGTCCTTCGGCAACAGTTCCTTCTCCACCAATACCAACCCCAACATAACCGCCAACCGGTTTCATATCGTTTCCTTCACCGGCAGATAAAATACCTGCGCTCCCCACGAAGGCTTCTCCAAAACTGCCGCCCATATCTGTACCAAATCCTTCTGTTTCAGATATGTTTTTCATGCCGGGATAAACCGCTGCATAAACTGTACCATCCGCAGATGCACCGGCTTCTGCTCCTGCACCGCCAGAAAACTGTAACCCGACATTACCATTCATATCTACGACCAACTGAACAGAACCACACAGATATCCGCCTGCACCAATACTGCTGGAAATACCAATTGCCACAACACCATTGATTGCAATAGCATCCTGCGCTGCCTGAACAATCTCGTTATATCTGTCACGAAAATCCTGCATGTAATGATTGGCAGAATCCATAAGCTTATCCAATTGATCCCAGACAGTGTTTTCCTGATTGACTGTATTATTTTTTGATTGTCTCTCATCTGAGTGATTACTGGATATTACACTTTCCGTTTTCTCATAATATAAAACAATAAGTTCCAATGTATTGCAAAGTTTTTTAACATAATTCTGTTCTGCATTCAAATCTGTGATAACTGTTTTGAGGGTGCTGACAACATCATGATATACAAGCATCTGATTCAGTGTATTTTTAATACTTTCCATTTTTTGTGTCTGATCTGATATCATTTTATAAACCAGACGAAGGTTTTGTATCTCTTCTGATAAAACATTATGATTAACAGAAAAATCACTCATAGTTGTATCTCCTTACCCTTTCATTATTTATCCTATTATAGCACATAATAAAAAGAAAAAAGCCGTAAAGGATGAATAACCAGTTTTTTGGATGAATAACCAGCTATAAGGTATATTCCGTTGCTGTATAAATTTTCTGTATTCCTTACGATTTTATAAGGATTTTATATTAAAATGTAAGACAGAGTTAATGTGTTCTGTCTATTTCTTACAAACAAAGATAACGGCATTTTTTGTAATAGAAAAGAATATGGTTGGCGATGATTAAGTCAAAGGTTTGATCCCCATAGGGAATGGAGTGGCAGTCGAAAGCATCAAAGGCAAAGGTTGTTGTGGTCAGATAGCATGTTCTATACAAATGTCAGGCGGTTTGGTATACTATAAAAAACAGGTAGAAGAGGAAGAATGAAATGAGCAGGATATATATTATAAAAATAAGGATTGACACCATATATGACACCACATATAATATAGATAGGAGGTATTCATAATGTCAAAATGGGATAAACTATTAGCAAGAATATGTACTTTGTCAAAAGACCTCCGTTTTGACGAGTTAAGGAAGGTGCTGGAAAGTTATGGATATGAAATGAATGCGCCAAAGGGTGGAAGCAGTCATTACACATTCAGAAAGCCGGGTTGTCAGCCGATTACAATACCTAAGCACGAACCAATCAAAAAAGTATATGTCGAAATGGTAAAGCAGATTGTGGAAAGTGAGGCGAACAATAATGAAAACGCTGAATGATTATATGGCAATGAATTATCGTATGGAAATTGTAGAGGATAAAGATGAGGGAGGATTTGTAGTTTCTTTTCCAGAACTTCCGGGATGTATTACTTGTGGTGAGAGTTTGGAATCCGCAATTTCAAATGCTGTGGATGCTAAAAAAGCATGGTTGGAGGCAGCAGTTGAGGAAGGAATCGAAGTACATGAGCCGGACAGCTTGGAAGAATACTCCGGTCAGTTTAAGTTAAGAATGCCTCGAAGTCTGCATCGTTCTCTTGCAGAGCATTCTAAGAGAGAAGGCATCAGCATGAACCAGTACTGTGTATATCTTCTTTCTAAAAATGATGCAGTTTATTCAAAATAGTGATTGAGTATAGGCTCAAATAAGTTGACATTTACGGACATCCCCCGTACAATGTGATTTGTAATAAATGAAATATGCTCTGTTTACGAAAGAGAAACAGATTAGAGGGAAACCCGGTGGGAATCCGGTGCAACCGCCATTACTGTATTAAGAGTCTGACGTCATTTTTTATCTCAGTGGGAGTACAATCTCCGACTGAGATAAAATAGGAAGAAAAAGATACGGAAGATTCTTTGAGCCAGATTACTCGCATATTTCACGTGTTTCACGCTTTTGGGTAAGGAAAAGTATCATTCGTTTCATTTCGTTAGGTCGAAGTGTGTTTTTGTTGCGTTTTGCTTTTTCTAAGAGCAGGACGCATTTTTTTTGGAGGTGAGATGGATTGAGAATGACAAAAGAGGATTGCATTTATGCATTAAAGGAAAAATATGTTGTGCTGAATCGTTATCCTTGCAAGTCTGATTTTACAGAGGACGAGGTGGCCATGATTAAATCCTATCTTGGACCATGGCCGAGAGCTTTAGAAGCGGCAGGGATTAAGGAACCAAAGGAAGAGACAAGGGCGCAGAGGAGAAAACAGAAACGGATTGAAACGAAACGGGCAAGAAATGCGGAACGAAAAAAATTAAAAAAACAAAATGTGGCGGAGAAGAAAGGAAAGGAAACAGAATGAGACAGACAAAAACAAGAGTCATTTCCTGGTTGCTGGTGCTTACTATGGTATTCAGCCTAATTTCTCCAGGAGCACTGCAAAGAGTCAGTGCAGAAGAAAGTAAGCCATTTGATGGCTATGTGTATGTAACGGTGGAAAAGACAACTTTAGGACAAGGAGTAATCTTAGAGCCTGTTAAGGTTGGATTTACAAAGGATGAAACTTTGCTGGATATTGTAGTACATGCAATTGGAGAAGAGAATGTTGCTTATACATCTTTTACCGGTAATGGAGTTACAACTAAATATTTAAGCAAAATAAAAGATGGTGGTTCTCCAGAGGGTTGGACAGTAAATAATATTCCGTCGAAGATTGCAAATGCAATAGAGGGTGATAGTAATCTGCAATTGGAATCGAAAAGAAAAGAAGATTCTGCCTGGTTGAAAGAATATGATTATACATCTGCCGGCGGTTGGATGTTTGGTATTAATAATAAAGGATTAAGTACCGGTGCAGGAAATTATACATACGATGCAGAAGGAACTTCAGCTGAAACTTATAAGGATGGAGATGTAGTTCGCTTACAGTATACACTTTATGGATATGGGAGTGACTTGAATACGGCCGAACAGTCGAATTGGCAAACACCATTATTAGATTTTCCTAATAAAGATGAGTTGATTAAATGCCTGGCAGATTGGCAACAGGATAAGACAGAGAATACTTATCAAAATGCGTTGACGGTCTTAGAAGACTGGGATGCCACTCAGGATGAAGTTGATTCTGCAGTGAAGGATCTTTGTGCGAATAGATTATCTGATTCATATCAGAACAAGAAAAAAACAGCGATTCAGTATTCATTTGACAGTGTAAAAGATCCCGGGTATCAAAGTGAATGGACTGTTTTCGCAGTTGCACGCAGCGGTACAGAGAATGCAGTATGGTATCATACATATAAAAATGCCATTGATGCCACAGTGAAACAAAAACAATCGAACATTATTGGTACACAGGCAACAGATAATGCAAGAGTGATTATCGGATTGACTGCTGCCGGAATTGATGTAACAGATGTGGCGGGATATAATCTGCTAGAGCCATTAGCGGATTATACATATGCTGTAAAGCAAGGACTGAATGGTGCCGTCTATACCCTGATTGCATTTGATTGTGGAGATTATGATATTCCGAATGTAGAAGAAGGAACGGAACAGACAACAGAAGCAAAATTAGTAGATTTGATTTTATCCAAAAAAATTGAAAATGGTGGATGGGCATATTTTGGTAGTACACCAGATGTGGATATGACTTCAATGGTGATTCAGGCGTTGGCACCATATAAAGATACAAATCCAGAGGTTGAGACCGCCATCGAGGAAGCACTTAATGTGCTATCTGATATGCAGCAATCAGATGGCGGATATAAGAGTTGGGGAACCGCTAGTAGTGAGAGCTGTTCACAGGTATTATGTGCCCTGTCGTCAGTAGGAATTGATACAGAGACAGACGATCGTTTTGTGAAAGAGGGTAATTCTGTGTTAGACGCCTTGCTTTCATTTTATGATGAAACGACGGGTGGTTTTAAACATGTAGCAGATGGTAACGTAAATGGAATGGCAACCTGTCAGGGTACATATGCACTTGTGGCGTATGACAGAATGCAGAAGAAACAGACTGGATTGTACGACATGTCAGATGTTGAAAAGGGAACATTTTTTAAATGTGCAGGTGCGAAAGAAGTTATCAAGAATAAAAAAGCAGCAACCTGTACAGAGGATGGGTATACAGGAGATAAATGCTGTGATGTATGTGGTCTGCTTCTGGAAAAGGGCGAAACCATTGAAAAGAAAGGACATACAGTAGTAGTCGATCCGGCGGTGGAGCCAACGGAGGACAAAGAGGGTAAGACAGAGGGAAGTCATTGCTCTGTATGTAATGCGGTGATTAAGAAACAGAATGTGCTTCCGAAGATAGAGAAAAAACCGGATGGAGCTACCCAGACAACTACCCAGTCAACTACGGAGATAACCTCTGCTTCCACAACAGAAATAACAGATACCCAGACTCCCGTCGCATTGAAAAAGCCGACGGTCAGCAAGCTTAAGAGCATGAAAAAGAATCAGATTAAGCTCACGCTGAAACCACAGAATGAGATTTCCGGTTATCAGATTCAGGTAAGTACCTCTTCGAAGTTTAAGAAAGCAAAGACATATAATGGAAAGAAGAGTATTCTTAACAAGACCATAAAAGGCTTGCAGTCCGGCAAGAAATATTATGTGCGTATCCGTACGTATAAGAAGTTAAAAGAAAATGATAAGACAAAGACAATTTACAGTAAATGGTCGAAAATAAAGAAAGTAAAAGTAAAATAGGTATACGCATCACCATATAGTGATATGCAGTTACTTATGGGGATAGATTGGTGATTGCAAAACTCCTGTTTGATCTATAAATGTTGTGCAGATTTAACAATATCCTCACAGGCACGCTTGCGCTGCTCTCGCCTCGCAGCGGTACTAAACTCGTGTTTCACACCCGTTAAGTGCCGGCGGTCTCAAAGCACCTGCTTAGGATACTTGTTAAATCTACACAACTTAATATACATTTTTAAGAGTTTCGCAATTGCCTATATGGGGATAGAACAGGAAAGGAGGAACCGGTATGAAATGGAAGAAAATTGCAGGAGGTGTTTTTGTCATTGTGTTGCTGGCGGTTGCCTTCTGGTATGGCGGGAACACACCGGATAACCGGGGTTTTGCTGTATCGGAAACGGCAGCGGTACAACAGAATAGGGATCGTTCAAAAGTGGAATCTTCTGACCGCAAGGATACAGATACAACTGTGATGCGGCAGGAAACAAAGAATACAAAGGAATCTTCCGGCAATTTTTTTGGGCAATTGTTCATGAAGATAACACATATTGGTTCCTCCGGTTCTTCCCCAAAAGCACAGGGAAGTAAGAAAGCACAGCGCAATGCACAAAAGGCAGTTAAGACGGCGGAAAAGCGGCAGAAGCAGACAGAAGCATCAAAGAAAAGGACGACAGGTAAGGCGTCTAAAAATCAGGAAACTGCGACAACAAAAGATACGGAATCCGGTAAAGACAATGTGACAGAACAAAAGGATTCCCAGGATGATCAAAAGAATGACAGGAAAACCGATTCGGAAGCAACCCGGCAAAATGGTGATGAGATAACAACAGAAAACACGCAGCAGAATATAGAAAGTACGGAGAGTACAACGGAGACATCTGCCAATGTGGTAAGCTGTACCATTAGTATTACCTGTAGTGCCGTTCTTGATCATATGGATCTGTTGAAGGATAATAAGAAAAAAATAATACCGAAGGATGGTATTATACTGGAAACGACTACAGTGACAGTAAAAAAAGGAAGCAATGTATTTGATGTATTACAGAAAGTAACAAAGGAAAATAAAATTCAGCTGGAATATAATTATACACCGGCTTATAAGAATTATTACATAGAGGGAATCGGTAATCTTTATGAGTTTGATGCAGGGGAATTGTCGGGCTGGATGTATTGTGTAAATGATACATTTCCGGGATCCGGCTGTTCCTCTTATACCGTAAAAGATGGTGATGAAATCAAATGGCTGTACACCTGCAATCTTGGCAAAGATGTAGGAGGATATTTTGAAGAGGAGTAGCGTATGGATTCGTTGCATCCGGTTGTGAATTTCATATATTTTGCAGTTGTATTAGGGTGCAGCATGGTTCTGATGCATCCGGTCTGCCTGGCAATCAGCTTTGCGGCGGCATTTGTCTACATAGTTCGGATGTTTGGATATGTGAATGCAAGAAAGGGATTGCTTGGCATGGCGGGGGTCATGTTAGTGGCGGCGGTGATGAATCCGGCATTTAGTCATCAGGGGGTTACCACTCTTTGTTATCTGCCGGATGGCAATGCCCTGACACTGGAATCCATATATTATGGAATGGCGGCGGCATTGATGCTTGGAGCAACCCTCATGTGGTTTCGGTGTGTCAGTGAGATATTAACTGTGGATAAGATTGTATACCTGTTTGGGAAACCGTTTCCCATATTATCCATGATCCTTTCCATGGTATTTGGATTTATCCCTAAGATGCAACGGAAACTGCGGGAAATCCGGTACGCACAGAATATTCAGGAGGGGAAAAAGATGTCAGTACGCCAGGGCATCCGTAGCATTTCCCTACTGATTACCTGGGCATTGCAGGATGCAGTGGATATGGCAGAGAGCATGAAATGTCGTGGTTACGGTCTTGATGGAAGAACGGCATATACAACGTTTCGGTTTACGAAATGGGACAAAACCATATTACTGATGATCCTTGCAGGGCTTTGTTATCTTGTGGGGGGTGTATTTTTCGGCGGTCTTTCCTGGGAATATTACCCTGCGACGGAAGGAACCGGTATTCATTTGTATTCAGTAAGCATTTATGTAGTATACGCTGGGATATGTTTCCTTCCGGTTGGTGTGGAATTGTTAGAAACCTATCAACATCATAAGAGTATGAAATAAAAGAGGAGTTTGTATGGAGCAGATTCGAATAGAACATCTTACATTTTCATATGGAAACGATAGTGGTTTTTCACTAAATGATATATCAACCACAATACAAAAAGGACAGTTTGTGCTGGTCATTGGGGAATCGGGCTGTGGTAAGACCACGCTACTCCGACATTTGAAGGTGGACTATATGCCGGCGGGAATACGTAGTGAGGATGCAAGAATCCTCATAGATGGAACTTCCGTAGAGAAAATGTCTCCTCGGGACAAGGCGGGATTGGTTGGGTTTGTCAGACAGAATCCCGAGTCTGCACAGGTGATGGACAAGGTCTGGCACGAGTTGGCATTTGGATTGGAAAGTCTTGGATATTCCCAGGAACAGATGCAGAGAAAAGTTGCCGAAATGGTAGCATTTTTTGGGCTGGAAGGCATCTATAATGAGAAGCTTTGCAATCTTTCCGGTGGGCAGAAACAGTTGGTGAATCTTGCGGCAGTTATGGTAATGGAACCGGAGGTACTGGTGTTAGATGAACCCACCAGCCAGTTAGATCCCGTGGCGGCGACAGGATTTTTTCATATGGTAGAACGGATTCACCGGGATCTGGGAACAACCATCGTCATGACAGAACACCGGTTAGAGGAAGTGTATGGTCTGTGTGACAGAGTACTGCTAATGGACAGTGGACGGATTGTGAAAGAAGGAACACCCCAGCGTATAGCGGCATATCTGTGGGGACAAAAATATCCAATGTTTGGGGCATTGCCTTCGGCGACCAAACTTTATCTGCAGTTAAATGACAGATTCTGTCAGGAACAGAGGGATACTGTAAGGGAACGGGAAATACCCCTTACTGTAGGGGCAGGACGGAACTGGTTAGAGGAAGTCGTGAAGAAGAATGGCAGTGGGGTTAAAACAGATTCTGAGGAGAAATGCAGCGGTGCAAAGAACATAACCGGCAAACAGAAATCAGCATTTCAGGCAGATGAGCTATGGTTCCGATACCAGGAAAAAGGGATGGATATATTAAAGGCATGTAGCCTGTCGCCGAAACAGGGAACCATTACAGCCATTCTGGGAGGAAATGGAGCCGGCAAATCAACCCTTTTGCATGTGCTGGCGGGGCACTGCCAGCCCCTTCGGGGTAAGGTGAAGAAACTATCCGGAACCATTGGTATGATGCCACAGAATCCTCAGGCCATGTTTACCCGGGATACCGTATGGGAGGAGCTATGTGCAAGTGCAGGGGTGAATAGGGAAGAAGAGGAGGCAGAGGAGCTAAGGGTATCTATCCGGGAGCAGGCTGTTTTTTCCGGATTACAGGATGCATGGAACCAGCATCCCTTTGATCTGTCCGGAGGGCAGATGCAGAAGTTAGCTTTGGCAAAACTGATCCTTTCAGATTATGATATTTTATTGCTGGATGAACCGGGTAAAGGAATGGATTACCGGGCAAAAGGGGAGATGGGACAACTTCTCCAACAACTATCGGCAAGGGGTAAGACCATTGTGCTGGTGAGCCATGATGTGGAATTTTGTGCAAGATATGCGGACGTATGCGGATTATTTTTTGATGGACATATTGTGTCGCTTTGTGATGCTAAGACTTTCTTCCTGCAAAATGTATTCTATACAACGTCCGTTGTTCGTATGTGCCGGAGTCTGATAGAAAATGTGGTGACGGTAGAGGATGTATTAGATTGTTTTGGCATGAAACGGGAAGCGAAAACCTGTGAAGGGCAGGATAAGCATGGAGATCTGCCGGAATGTTCCGGGGTGATGCCGGACATGTCCTTGCCGGATGGAGAGAGTGCCCAGGAGACGATAAAGGGGAAAACAGTGGGGAACAGGCAATGGGAAATAGGAAAAATAAGCTGGATCAATCGGGTGGTTTTCTTTGTAATCATGCCTCTTACCATTTTTTTTGGCCATACGATTCTCCGACAGAGAAAGTATTATTTTATTTCTTTGCTTTTGGTAATTGAGGCAATGACCGCATTTTTGCTGACCTTTGAAAAGGCAGGCCGAAACTTAAAAAAATGATGGTCATTGCTGTGATGACTGCCATTACAGTGGCGGGCCGGGCTGCATTTTATATGGTGCCAAATGTGAAACCCATGGCGGCACTTACCATATTATCCGGAATTGGTCTGGGAGGGGAAGCCGGGTTCCTGATCGGTGCGTTATCCATGCTTGTTTCCAACATTTTTTTTGGTCAGGGCCCCTGGACACCATGGCAGATGATGGCCATGGGAATGTTGGGAATGCTTAGTGGACTTATTTTCAAAAGAGATACCCCCTGTGATAAGAAGAAGCTTTTCGGAATCTGTCTGTTTGGTTTTGTGGCGGTTCTTGTTGTATATGGGGGCATTATGAACCCGGCATCTGTGCTGATGTATCAGGAATCTGTCAACTGGGAAATGATTCTGTCAGCCTATGGGCTGGGATTACCCTTTGATCTGATTCACGCAGTAGGAACAGTTGTATTTTTGCTAGTGGGAGCCCGGCCAATTCTTAAGAAACTCAAGCGGGTAACAGAGGTGATCCGGTAGCGGAGGAATTATGTGCCGCCGGGGATAAGATTAGAGTTGACCGGTAAAATGAACGTGGCTATAATAAAAATGTCGTAACGATGAAAATGGGATACAAAAGGAGGATTTGTATGGAACCGGTAAAACGTTTGAAGAGAGAATTACGTGCGAAGGGCACTGTGATCAGTTTATATAAAGATACCGTTGAGGTGAATGGCAATATTGCTGAGTGGGATTATATTCATCATGATGGAGCGGCAGCAGTGGTCGCAGTAGATGAGAATGGAAAACTTTTGATGGTAAGGCAGTATCGGAATGCATTAGACCGTTTTACCTTAGAGTTGCCGGCAGGAAAGCTGGATGATCCCAAGGAACCAACATTAGAATGTGCAAAGAGAGAGTTAGAGGAAGAGACGGGATATATGGCAGGTAAAATGGAATATCTTCTTACCGTCAATACCACAGTTGCGTTTTGCAACGAGAAGATAGACCTTTATCTTGCCACAGACCTTAAAAAGACGCATCAGCATCTTGACCCGGATGAGGAGATCAATGTGGAGAGATGGGACATGGAAGACCTCAAGCAGTTAATCTACGAGGGCAAAATGACTGATGCTAAGACCATTGCAGGTATCATGACCTACGCTGCCAAATATGGAGCATAATCTATACATTTTAATGTGTGACAGCCCGGGTGATGTAACGTGCAATTGTCTTGGATTTCACAGAGCAAAGCTCCAAAAGTACGAAAGCAAATCCAAAAGTAGCAACTCCAAAACCACAAATCATTCCTATCATAATAAACACATCCTTTCCAATTCTTACAGGAAACCAACCGTTTCCTGTAAAGAAAAAGGCACCTATCGTTTCCGATAAGCGCCATTGCTTGCATTTCTTTGTTATATGTTTATTGTAGAGAGTTTGGGGATGAAAAACAAGATTTATTTTTCACAAAAAAGTGTAGAATATAGAGCAAGATTTAGAAAATGTGCACAGAAGATGTGTGGATTTACAGAAAGAAGGCAGTAACATGAAGATAGCAGCATATAATTACAGAGATTTTGATGAGGCACAGTTCTTTGAGAAATTTGCCAGGGAATTTGATGTAGAGATTATTCCGGTCCGGGAAACACCTTCCGTAGGGAATGCCACACTGGCAGAGGGGTGTGAGGGGGTCAGTGTTATCACAACACCGATTACGGAAGATATTATCCATGCATGGAAAGAAGTCGGGGTACGCCATATTTCTACCCGTACTATCGGGTACGATCATGTGGATCTGGATGCGGCTAAGAAATATGGTATGGCAGTCAGCAATGTAACCTATTCCACCGGCAGCGTGGCAGATTATACGGTGATGCTTATATTGATGGCACTTCGCCGTATGAAATCCATCATCAAACGTGCAGAAGGAATGGATTATTCCCTGAAAGGAAATATCGGGCGGGAAATTGGAAGTCTGACGGTTGGTGTGGTTGGAACCGGTAAGATTGGAACCCATGTGATGCGGAATCTGTCCGGATTTGGCTGCAAACTTCTTGCCTATGACCCATATGAGAATGAGGAGGCAAAGCGTTATGGAACCTATTGTTCTTTGCAAGAGCTGTTTGCCAACAGTGATGTGATTACCTTCCATACGCCGGCAACGAAAAGCAGTTTTCATATGGTAAATGCAGATACCATCAGGGAGATGAAGGATGGAGTGATCATTGTGAACACTGCCAGAGGCAGCATAATTGATACACCTGCATTGATAGAAGCACTGGAAAGTGGCAAGATTGGCGGAGCAGCATTGGATGTGATTGAGAAGGAATTGGGAATCTTCTATGGGGATTACAAATATCAGGTGATCGGACACAGAGAAATGTCTATTCTTAAGGATCTGCCCAATGTCCTGATGTTACCACATATGGCATTTTACACGGAAAATGCTGTTTCTGATATGGTAGAACATTCTATAGCACATATTGTGAACGGAGATGGCAATGTGTTAGAAGGCAGGTAAAAGAGAGACCGGGGTTGCCATTTATAGGAAAACATGGGATAATTAGATGTTTTTGTACATAGAGTATATAGGAGATGAGGTATCAGATATGAATGTTGTTGAATGGTTAAAGGTAATTTTGTTGGGTATTGTAGAGGGTATTACGGAGTGGCTTCCCATTAGCAGTACAGGACATCTGATCCTGGTAGATGAATTTGTGAAGCTGCAGCAGAGTGATGCTTTTATGGAAATGTTCAATGTGGTAATCCAGCTTGGTGCCATTCTTGCTGTCGTTGTTTTATATTGGAATAAATTATGGCCGTTTCACACAAAGAAACACGCACCGAAGAAGAGTTGGTTTGCAAACCGGGCAGATGGCGGATTTATGAAGGGATTCCAGACGTTTTGTAACCATTACTGCTATATGGATAAGATTGTGTTATGGCTGAAGATTGTATTGGCGTGCATTCCAGCCATGGTAATCGGTCTTCCTTTTGATGACTGGATGGAAGAGCATTTTCATAATGCCACCGTGGTGGCATTGGCTCTTATTCTCTATGGTGTGATCTTTATTGTGCTTGAGAATTATAATAGGACACGGACACCGAGAGTAAATGATTTATCGGAGTTAAGTTTTAAGGATGCATTCCTGATTGGGGTATTTCAGGTACTTTCCCTGATTCCGGGGACATCCCGTTCCGGTTCTACCATTATCGGTGGAATTTTAATTGGAACCTCAAGAGAGCTTGCGGCGGAATTTACCTTTTTCCTGGCAATCCCGGTTATGTTTGGGGCTAGTTTTATTAAGCTGTTGAAGTTTGGTCTCGCATTTACCGGTGTGGAACTTGCAGTTCTGATCGTTGGCATGGTGGTTGCCTTTGTTGTATCTATTCTTGCCATTAAGTTCCTGATGGGATACATTAAAAAGCATGATTTCAAAGTCTTTGGATGGTATCGCATCGTACTTGGCCTGCTTGTCCTGCTATACTTCTACGTAATCCGGTAACTCTTGCACAGCGTGCGTCATGGATTGAAATAGGTATAGACGGTGTTAGAGATTTTATTGATGTTCGGGATGGCAGAACCACAGTTTGTGCTCATGACACATATGATATAGTCGGTGGCAGGGGAGTAGACGATGGCAGCGTCGTGCTGGAATTCATCCGTGTCTCCGGTTTTGTTTGCACACTTTGTTCCGGTGGGGAGACCTGCCGGGATTTTATTTGTATGTGTCTGATTCAGCAGCAGATCCAGAAATTTCTCAGAGTATTCCGGATTCACGCATTTTCCCTTATATATTTTTTCAAGAAGCAAGCCGCAGTCTTCCACGGTTGTAAGATTACGTCCGGGAGAGGATGGTGCCTTGTATTTGGTGGGAACTAAAATGGAGGTAATGGTGGTATCCTTGTAGCCTTCCTTATCGATATAGTCCTGGATGATTCCTCTTCCGGTGATGTGGCTGTTGTTGGGTGCGCAGTGCATGACCATAAGATTAAATGCATCATTATCGCTGATGGATATCATCTGCGTCATCAGGGAGTCAATCTGGGAAGTTTCTTCCAGTTCCCCCTTATCCATCAGATCATAGGCGGCTGCCGCACAATATAATTTGATCAGGCTGGCAGAGAAATATTGAATGTTGTTGATGGACAGGTATTCATTGGCATTCAAATCCTTCACATAAACAGACCATGTTCCGGAGTAACCGGAAAGCATATCTTCTAAGGTGGATTTTAACCGGGTAAGACCTTCTTTGCTTCCAGCTGTTCCAAGAGAATTATTGGCATAGCCGTTGCCATCCACATAGATGTTATCCGGAGTTAAAGTATTGGTTAATACATAACCATCCTCACCGACATAGCGGCCTTCTATCCATTCACCGGCTGCCATGATGCCATTGTCTTTAAAATAGTATTCTTTTCCGTCAATTCTGGTCCATCCGGTTGCCATAACACCATCTTTGTCAAAATAGTAGATTCCGCTGTCAATGGCGAGCCATCCGGTGAGATTGGAGGAAAAATTCACAAGATAATAAGTCTTGCCGTTGATTGTCTGAAATCCCGTCTGAGCCTTGGGAAAGGAACGTAAAGAAACAACCTCCGAATATGTGGAGGTTGTAGTTGCGTCATCTTTATGTGTGCCCATATCCAGAAGGCCTTCGGTTGTAATCTTCTCCTCTTCTGTAGGAGTCTGTATATTGCTCTGCTCCGTAGATGTCTGTGTTGCAGACTGGCTTCCTGTTGTCCTGCTTTGATCTGGAAAGAATACAGATAAGAGGAAAATTAGCAGGATGCAAATGAAAGATAGAATTACAATAGTCTTTGTGTTGGCTTTGCTGATATCCGGGTATGCAACCTTTGGTTCATTTGCTGTACCGGTATTTGATGTATTCGTTTGTGTCTGGTCTTCTGTCTGGTTATCCATTTGAATCAATCCTTTGTATTTCATTTTGTATATATAACATGCCCATTGTAGCATATTTTTGTGTTACTCACAAGGAATAATGGATTTACATTTTGAAAAAAATATATCACTTTATGTAAAATATACTTGACAAAATGTAAACAGGTGAATATACTATGCATATAACATAACAAGGGGTTTCTCTGATACATTATCAGAGGAAGCTGGTCATAAGGAATGAGATGGGAGGTTTCGGAAGATGAAACTGGAAGTGAAAGACATTAGGAAATCCTTTGGGGACAAAGAGATTCTGAAGGGAATTTCGTTCTCAGTGGAGAGTGGGAAGGCATTGGGACTGTTAGGAAGGAATGGTGCAGGTAAGACAACAACCATACGAATCCTGATGGATGTCTTCCATGCCAATAGTGGAGAACTGTTACTGGATGGGGAGAAGTTTGATCCAAGAAAGGTACAGATTGGCTATCTGCCGGAGGAGAGAGGATTGTATCCAAAAAGAGAAATCTTAGAGCAGATGGTGTATCTGGCAAGACTTCGTGGTGTAAGCCGTAAGCAGGCGGTTGAGAATTCGAAGAGATGGCTGAAGCGTCTGGAGGTTGACCAGTATGCAACGAAGCTGCTTGAGACACTATCAAAGGGAAATCAGCAGAAGGTGCAGTTGGCTTCCACACTTGTGTGTGATCCGGACATTGTGATTTTAGACGAACCATTTAGTGGATTAGACCCGGTGAATTCCCAGATTCTGCAGGATGTTGTGCAGGAGTTAATCACGGAAGGGAAGATTGTTATTTTCTCAAGCCATCAGATGAGTTATGTGGAAGAATTCTGTGAGGATATTGTGATTATCAACCACGGTGAGGTTGCCCTTTCCGGTAATCTTTCTGAGATTAAGAGGGAGTTCGGAAAAGATCAGCTTGTGATAAGCGGAGTAGGAATGGAAGTGGATGATTTTCGCGAAGGGATACAGGAACGTCTCTCCAATGTTGTCAGTGTGACGGGACAGACAAAGGAGGAAGTGATTGTAAGACTTTGCGAGGGTGCAAGCCGGAATCAGCTATTATGTGCATTGGCCGAGATGCAGGATGTGGATGTGGAACATTTTGAGACATACAAACCATCCTTAAATGATATTTTTGTAGCAAAGGTGGGTGAAGAAGAATGAGACGTTTTTGGACCGTATATGAATTTGAATTAAAGAGTTATATGAAGAATAAGTCCTTTGTGATTACCACAGTACTGCTTGCAGTTGTGTTGTTTGCAGCCATGTTTTTACCAAGAGTATTTGATATGTCGGATATGTTGGGGATAGAAAGTACGAAGGAGGAAAGCAGTACGGAAGAAGAGAAAGAGGAAGATGGAGATATCACCAAGTTAGGACTTGTGGATGAAAGCGGCATTTTCTCAGATAAAACCATGTTAGAGCAGGCATTTGAGGATACGGAATTTGTTGTGATGAAAGATACGAAGGAACTTCAGAATGCTGTTGAGAAGGAAGATGTGGCAGCGGGATTCGACGTGAAGGATGATCTTCATTATGAATACTATGTATTGAACCGCGACATGTTTGATGAGAATCAGATGATATTTGAAGGGATCTTATCAGCAGTGCATCAGCAGATGTATTGTGAGGCACAGGGTATTGATTATGTATCCTTTATGCAGGAGTATAATGCAGAGGTTAATTGTACAGAGAAGATTCTTGGTAAGGATGCAGAGGATAATTACTGGTACTGTTATGCATTGGTAATCGTAATCTTTATGATGATCATTATGTACGGTGTTATGGTGGCCACCTCTGTTACCGTTGAGAAGAGTAATCGTTCCATTGAGGTTCTTGTGACAAGTATCGATGCGAAATATCTGTTGTTTGGTAAAGTGTTTGCCGGAGCAACGGCTGCCATTCTTCAGCTTGGATTAATTCTCTTAGCGGTGCTCGGAGGCTATGGTCTGAACCATACTTTCTGGGGGGATAAACTGGATATGGTATTAGATATTCCGGGCGAGGTACTTGCTGCATTTGCGGTGTTTGGAATTGGAGGATTCCTGTTCTATGCGTTCCTGTATGGAGCAATGGGTGCTTTGGTTTCTAAGACAGAAGATATCAATAAGACAGCGGGAACCTTACAGATGATGATTATGATTGTGTATTTTGCAGTGCTGTTCCAGTTGCAGAATCCGGATGGTATCGTGATGAAGGTCTGCTCCTTCCTGCCATTTTCTTCTTATTCTGCGATGTTTGTCCGAATTGGAATGGGTAGTGTTGCAATGTGGGAAATTGTGGTATCTGCAATTCTTCTTTTTGCTTCCATTTTCTTTGTTGGATGGCTTGCAGCAAAGATTTACCGGATGGGAACTCTCCGATATGGTAATCCGATTAAACTGAGTACCGCACTCAAAGCACTTAAGAATATGTAACTAGGTATTTGCAAAACCATACATTTTATCAAAAAAGTAGTACAGATATAACAAATACCATCGCAGGCACACTTTCGCTACTCTGCGCTCGCAACGGTACATAAGGTGCCAAAGTACGGCACCAAAGTACCGGCGGCTTAGAAGTACCTGCTTATGGTATTTGTTATATCTGTACTACTTATGCAATAATATGAGTTTCGCAAACACCCAGGGATATGTAACATTTGGAAAGGAAAGACTGGCTATGAAAAAGAAAAAGATATCTCGGATTTTGATATGTGTTATACTGTATGCCATTACAGTGGTGCTGATTTATATGGCGTTGGAGAAGAAGGGCGGACGTAGTCCGGCTTATTTCCTTGGGATGGCATGTGGAGTGATTGCAGGGCTTGCCTTTGTTGCACTGATGATGTGGCTCATCCGGAAAGCAGGAGGCAGGTTTGGATGTAAGAATAAGGAGAATTCCTTTGATGAGCGTCAGTTGCTGGCAAGAGGGCAGGCGTATAAATACGCATTTTTTACCTTGTTGTGTTATATCTCCCTTGTGGGTCTGTTGAAGGAACTGGCGGATGTGTCGCTGTTTATGTCTTTTGCCGGGATGTGGATTGGTGTCTGTCTTTCCATAGCAGTATTTGCTATAGTCTGCATTTTGAAGGACGCTTATATGAACCTCTATGAAAATGCAAAGGGTGTGATTATGATGTTTTCCGCAGTGGGGTTGATGAATCTCCTGGTTGGAATACGGATTTTTACAGGGGATAAGCCGCTGGTGGAAAATGGAACGCTTTCCATGGATAGCATTAATGCGATTACCGGTATTTTATTTCTTGTAATCCTGATTGTGTTTGCCGGCAGGGTGATCTATAATAATCGGCAGCTAGAGGAAGATGAGGAATAGCCTATGAAGAATCTGAAAATGAAGTCTGCCCGCGCTGCTCTTGATATGTCGCAACAGGATTTGGCAACCGCAGTTAATGTTTCCAGGCAGACCATAAATGCAATTGAAAAAGGCGACTATAACCCCACGATTAACCTTTGCAGGGCAATCTGCAAGGTGTTGGGGAAAACGTTGGATGAACTCTTCTGGGAGGAGGACGCATAAACTATAGGATTTTTTTATAAAAGGATTAGGGTGTCAAATGCCCATTTCAAATTTGTGATCTGGCACCTTGCACAAAAATAGATTGTTTGCATTCCATTGCGCTAACCGTTCCAATGAGCCTCTAAGCGCAAAAATCGTGTTCAGCAAAGGCTTCCACGATTTTAGAGTCTCATTTACACAGCGCAAAAGTCATTTAAACAATCTATTTTTGTGCAATATGCCATCCAAGTTTTTGGAAATGGGCATTTGACACCCTAATCATAAAAGAAAATTCTATGGTCTATGGATGGAAGGATGTGTTCTCCTTCAGGAGTTCTTTGTAGAGGGATTCCGCAGTCCAGAATATATTGTGTGAAGTAAGAATGGCCTTCAACCCGATTGGCGGGATGGAGGCATTTTTATATGCATCTAAAAAGGTATCCACCAGGTCAGAATCCATGCCGCAAAAAACCAGCATTTCAGATGGAAATTCCGGGCCATTATACGGTAAGTTCCGGCGATTGAAACCGGAAATTCCGGCAAGATACCCAAGGGATTGTCCGTAAGAGGAGCGTTTGACGTTGACGGTTTGTATGTGAAGAGTACGACAAATGGATTCAATTTGTCTGGATTTGGATGGTTCTACATGAAAAAGTAGTATTTTTGTATTGTTTGCCATAGAAAGTATCCTCCGTATTCTAAATGGATTAAAAGAAAGGTTATCATAGAATGTGCTATCTGGCAAGTTTAAAAGCAGTTGTGCATTATTACCAAAATAATTGTGGAATATTACCAATTATAAAACATTGTTCACAAATCTTTTTGTTGGTATAATGAATCTAATTATACTTAATTTAATGGATGGTGAAAATATGTTGCATAAGATGAGAACGATAGTACAGTTCATTTTATTTGGTGTGATAATCCTACTGTCCGGACAGACGGTGAGGGCGGCTGATACACAGGATGTGTCCGGTGTTGCCCGGTATGATTATGCATACAAAGTGTTAGAACTTGTGAATGAAGAACGGGAGGGAGAGGGTCTTGCACCCCTTGCAATGGATCAGGATCTGTTGGATGCAGCAATGTTAAGGGCGGCAGAGATCGCGGTGGAGTTTTCCCACACCCGCCCGGATGGGACAGATTGTTTTACGGCGTGTGATAAGATGTATGGAGAGAATATAGCATATGGAACAGGCAGGGGATATGGAACTCCTGCAAGTGTTATGAAGGGATGGATGGATTCCACCGGGCATCGAATGAATATATTGAATGACGGGTATCAGACGCTGGGTGTAGGGTGCATCCAGACAGCCACTGCCATTTACTGGGTACAGTGTTTTGGCTATGAGAATCTGGTGATAGCGGTTCAGCCGGATAATCAGCAGGTGACATATAAAGTTGCAAAGGACACCTCCTCTAAAACGGTTCTCGCTAGCGGAAAGAATGAGAACGAAGAGGAAGAAAAGGAAGATAACCCCAAGCGGGTGGTTAAGAAGATTACCGGACTTAAAGTAACGTCTAAGAACAGAAAATTAACCATAAAGTGGAATAAGCAGGCGGAGGTGGATGGATACCAGATTCAGATATCACCGAACAAATCATTTAAAAAGAAGCAGACTTATAATATAGAAGGAAGTCTCAATAAGAAGACCATTGTGAAGTACAAAGGAAAGAAACTACAATCCGGAAAACAATACTATATAAGAATCCGCGCATATGTAAAGGAGGATGGGAAGGATTACAGCGGATGGAAAAAGACGAATAAGAAAGTCAAATAAGTGTAACGAGGAAGAATTAGGAAAGAAAAGGGAGGATTATCATTTATGAAGAAAAGAGGAAAACGGATCGGTGCCTGGCTGATGGCATTGGTTATAGTATGGAGCCTTGTTATGGTTCCGGCAGGAAAGGCAGAAGCGGCAGAGGTGGTAACTGTGAATGGTAGTTCCGTTATCACGGAAAGCGATACAGGAGTTTATTTAAGTTATACAAGTACATTGGAATTTGCACAGGGTGTATGGGGAAGTACGCCAGAGGTGGATATATATAAGTATGAATTTACATTGCATAATAATACCAGCAAGAAAATAAGTGATTGGTCAGTGAAGATTACACCGAATTCCAATGCGTATTATAATAGCAGTTGGAATGGTGCAGTGTATGATTCCACAACAGGAAGTATCGTGATTGGTACATATAAGGGAATAGGAGACGAAGGGGAAGAATGGACGAATGTAGAAATTGAGGCTGGTGGAACTGCTACAGGTGCAGGACTACAGTGTAGAGCCAATATCTTTGAAGGTGCCACCATTGAACTGACCTACTATGTAGGAGATTCTACGAAGGCTCCAAGTGTGGATGATACCCTGACTGATCCGTCAGCCATAGGTGAAACAGATGCAAAGGTGACAGCTAGTGTTACACAGTCCGATCATAATGGAGAATATTATCAATACACAGTTTCTGTGAGTAATGGTTTGAGTGAAACAATCAGCGACTGGGTGGTAGTTGTTCCGGCAACCGGTATTACCTCATCTACAAACTGGGATGGTGACTGGGCAAAAGTAAAGTGGTCCTATACAAACGAATATCTCTATATTACTTCAAAATCAGGAGAAACCATTTCTGCAGGACAGACCTTAAGTGGCGATAGTTATAAGATACAGTATAATGGTTCTTCAGCACTGTCTACATCGGAAGCAATCGTATATTACAAAACGGGAAGTTCCAGTACAGGAGCCTTTGACAATGTGTTAGCAAGTGGTACGCAACCAAGCGGTGGAAGCAGTTCTTCCGGAGGAGGCGGATCTTCCGGTGGTGGAACATTTGATGGAAATGATATTGGAACCATTGATTCTACGGTGGGATATAATTTTGCAAAGGCACTGCAGTATTCCTTGTATTTTTATGATGCGAATATGTGCGGAGATCAGGTAAATGAAACATCTCTTTATTCCAAAGAGAAATATGAGGGATGAAGAGGCAATTGCCATGTAAATGACAAATTTACATACAATGGAAAGGAATACTCCGCAGTTGGAGGATTTCATGATGCCGGAGATCATGTAAAATTTGGCCTGCCGATGGCACAGGCAATGTCATCTCTGGGCATGGGATATATGGAATTCGGACAGGCATATGATGAGCTGGGGCAGACCCAGCATTTGAAGACAATAGTTGATTATTATTGTGATTATGTTAAAAGATGTACGGTTCTTAACAGTGACGGAGAGGTAGAAGCCTTTTGTTATCAGGTTGGTAATGGACAGGCAGATCATGAGCAGTGGAAAGCTCCAGAGGTGGAGGATGAGACAGCTACGAAAAGATATTTTACCCTTGTAGCTACTGCAAGCAATCCGGCGGCGGATATTGTTTCGGAGACTGCAGCTGCGTTGGCAATTAACTATATTAATTTCGGAAATGCACAAGATTTGGAATATGCAAAGAAATTATTTGCATTTGCGAAAAAATATCCGAATACCATCGGTGCAAAAGATGGTGGTTTTTATAGCTCTAGCAGTGCGGATGATGATTACAGTTTTGCAGCCGCCATGTTATATAAAGCAACGGGTGACGCATCCTATAAGAGTGAATATAATGTTTCTGATGTGCAGCCAAAGGCGGGAAATATCTATAGTTGGGATGAAGTATATCAGGCAGCAGCATTGTATGCTCCTGACAACAATACAGATTTGCTTAACAAAGTGAATGGTGGGCTTGCTACCATAGCAAACAGTAGTAAGGATTCGTATTACTGTTATAGTGACTGGGGTTCTGCAAGATATAACTGTAATGCACAGTTTATGATGATGATTTACGACAAACGGATGAATGGAAAGACGGCATATCCGGATTGGGCAAAATACCAGATGAGTATTATTTTAGGTAATAATTCACAGAAAAAGAATCTGGTGGTAGGCTATAACGAAAGTTCACCAAAACAGCCTCACCATAGAGCAGCTTCCGGACAAAGTGGATGGGGCCAGTTCCATGACGCATCGGTTGTATCCAAGTACACACTATTTGGTGCATTGGTAGGTGGACCGACAAGTAGCGATTTTTCTTCTTATGTTGATAAGATGGATGATGACCATACAAGTGAGGTTACCTTGGACTATAATGCTTCTTTTGCAGGAGCACTTGCGGCATTGTATTTGAAGAATAAAAACAGTACAGAAGAGGGATTTACAGATCAGACCATCAGTTCGACATTTTACGGAGGCTCAGAGTTTGCAGGGGGAACCACAGATACACCGGTTAGCGTGGAAGCTGTGGCGGTCAGCCCGGTAACCACAACGCTTACGATTGGAGATACAGAGAAATTAACGGTAACATTTACACCGGCAAATGCAACTAATAAGAATATTACCTGGACATCTTCTGACAGCACCGTTGCCACTGTGGATACCAAGGGTATTGTAACGGCAGTAAAAGCGGGTACAACAACCATCACAGCCACTACAGAAGATGGAAGCTTTACAGCATCCTGTAAGGTGACAGTCAGGAAGAAAACGCCGGTAATTGACGGTTCCGGCAATATAGAGGTTGTTGTTGGTACGCAGCTTAAGGATGTCAGTATAGCAGGCTATACAGCGAAAGTCGGGGATACAGCAATAGAAGGAACATTTAGTTGGAAAGAGGCGGATAAGACGCTTTCCATGACGGATACGACATTTACATTATTATTTACACCAACAGATGAGAATTCGTATAACACCGCCGAGAAGAATGTAACCTTTACAATGAAAAGGAAAGAGAATACCAACAAACCGGCAGCACCGAAGCTGCAAAGCAAAACGGATAGTTCCGTGATCCTTGAAACTTATAGTGGAACAGAAGCTGTGGAATACGGAATCTTACTTGGGGATGAGTATACATGGCAGGATGATACCGCATTTACCAAGTTAGATGCTTATGCAAGCTATACATTTGCCATGCGGTTTGCAAAGACGGAGGATACGCTTGCAGGACAAGCGGGTGAGGGCTTAAAGGTTAAGACCCATTTTGCGGAAGCAGATACTTATAAGATAGATTTGGGAAGACTTTCAGAAAACGGTTATGTAGAAGCACATAACGGCACCATTACATATGATAAGGGAACGAAAACACTTACATTGGTGAATTCAGAAAAGTCTTATACCATAACAGGGGAAAATGCAGAAATTACTGTTGTTATTAAGAATAGTGATACAATTCTCAGTGATACGACCTTGAAGAAGATAGAGTCAGAGTCAGATGTGACCTTGGAGCTTGTGGGTGATAATAAGGTGACAGAGGGAATTGTAAGTTCCGGAAGCGTAACCATCCAGAACGGAAGTGAAACATCACAGGCAGGGTCATTGGAAGTCAGCTCAGGTACCGATGGTGCGATTGTGGCAGACAAGATTATTATTGAAAGCGGTGAAGTGACTGCTACAGGTTCCGGTGAAGCGCCGGCTTTGAAGGGTAACATCGAGATAGACTTGCTTGGAGGTACACTGACAGCAAATGCAGAGACAACACCGGTGATTCAGGTGGATACGACACAGGAAGGCGCTAAGATTGTCTTAGATGGCTGCCAGGTGAATTCAGCTGTAGAACCCGATGACATTTATAATGTGGATCCGGTGGATCGGGATGGTAATGCAGTAGAATCTTGCCAGGTTGTTTACAAAAATGAAGAGGCAGGGACAATACAGACGGTGTCCGTGAAGAAGGGCAGTGAGATCACACTTCCTAACCTTACAGTTAAAGAGGGATATAAAGCATTGGGCTGGTGCATGGAAGGAACGTCAGATGTTTTAGCACAAGGAGCAAAGATAACAGTCAATGAAACTGTTACATATGTAGCTAAGTATTTGCCAATCGAGGGTGGATTGGAGATTGAGGTGGCAGATGCCAATGCATTGATTGCCGGATATTTAGAAGATGATGGAGTAAATGTTATAATTAAGAACAATTCCAATATTTCCTTAGAGAAAGTGGATTTAACATTAAGTAATGATGACTTTACGTTGAGCCGGACAAGCATTACGAATTTTGCAGCCGGGGATTCACAAGAGGTTCAGGTTAAGCTTAAGAGTGGCAAGGCGGCTAATACAGAAGGGTATGAAGTTACCGTAACAGCTTCTTCGGCTTCGAAAGAAGTGGCCGCTGTAAGCAAGACGATAAGTCGTGTGGTGAATGCGGCAGAGAAGAAGGTGACCGGGATTACAGTTACGTTAGACAGCTATACGATTAAAGAAGGATCTGCTACAAGGGCAAGAGCAATCATTGTACCGGAAGACGCAACAAATAAGGCAGTGGAATGGAGTAGTAGTAATACAGCAGTTGCAACTGTAGATTCGGAAGGAAATGTAAAAGCAATTGCAGAGGGAACAGTGACAATTACCGCAACAGCACAGGATGGAAGTGGTGTCACAGGAACAAATGAGCTCACGGTAACGAAGGTAGAAGAGACGGAGAACCCGGAAGAACCAACCGACAAGAAAGTGACCAAGATAACCGTTGCATTAGAAGAAAATACAATAAAAGCAGGAACAGCCACGAAGGCAACGGCAACGGTTACTCCGGAGGATGCAACCAATAAGGCAGTAACATGGAGTACCGGCAATGAGAAGATTGCAACCGTGGCACAGAATGGAACGGTAACAGCCGTGGCAGAAGGAGTAGTGGATATCATTGCAACAGCACAGGACGGCAGTGGCATCACAGGAAAAGCTGTTCTTACAGTAACAAAGAATCCGACACAAACATCAGATACCGGCAATGAGAATACCGGTAATAAGGATAATGGTAACTCACAGCCGACAGGCGAACCTCAGGAAGCGGGTAGCGCGGATGAGGTGAAGGCAACAGGCATTCAGGTTACAGCAGATGTGAAGAAAGTGGAGAATATCTTAGCTTCCGGAACCATGAAGCTGGCACCAAAGAAGAAGATGCAGTTGAACGTGTCCTTCCAGCCGGAGGATGCAGAGGAGGAAGAACTGACATTTACAAGCAGTAATCCCAAAATAGCAACGGTGGACGAAGATGGTGAGATTACCGCAGGCAAGAAGCCGGGTACCACAACCATAACCGTGAGAACGGAAAATGGCCTTACAAAGACCTTCCGGATTCAGGTTATGAAGAAGGCGGTAACGAAGGTAAAACTGCAGGCCAAGACGAAAACAGTGAAGACAGGTAAGACGCTGAAGGTGAAAGCAACCCTGTCGCCTTCCAAGAAGCTGGCATCTGGCAGTATTTATTGGACAACCAGCAATTCAAAGATTGCAACGGTTACCCAGAAGGGTGTTGTAAAGGGTATTAAGAAAGGAAAAGCAAAGATTACTGCAACTGCAACAGACGGAAGCGGTAAGAAAGCAACGATCACAATAAAAGTGAAATAATATCTACAAGCAAAAACAGCATTCATTCTCTCGAATTAAGAGAGATAAATGCTGTTTTTTGATTCTCTGCTAATTACTAATATAAATACTGCGATTACTAGCACTATTGGTGTTGGTTCTTTGTCTTGGCATACACTTCTAACATAAAGAAGAATAACCGTTGGTCTTCGTAAGAAAGGGATTCATATAAGGAATTAAAATCAGTTTGAAAGTAGTTGTAATCCTGTCGGTCAGTGTCATCTGCGATAGAAGAAATGCTGCATTCTAAGAATTCTGCAACATTTGCGAGACTGTCGAGACTTAATTTGGTAATTCCACGTTCCACCTGGCTGATAAATCCAACGGAAAAGTCGAGAGCTTCTGCCATCTGCTCCTGGGTGTATCCCTTCTGTTTTCTGCGGGTTTGAATTCGGTTTCCAATTACTTTGTAATTTAATTCCATAAATGACACCTCGTTCGAATAATAATTATAAATTATAGAATGTACAGTTCTACTTTATATTTTGCAAAAAAAACATAATAAAGAAAGATAGCATTACTATTAGATGAAAATAAGAACTAACAGTATTGCTATTGAAAAATAAAACTATTTGTGTTATTCTAAGTGTAATCTAACAATATAAGTGTTAGTAATACGTTTTAGGAGGAGCAAGATATGCAGAGAAAAAGTTTATTCAAAGGTCTTTTGACCACGGCTTTTGCTGCTGCTATGGCGGTTATGGTTTCGCTACCTGCGAAAGCAGCACCGGCAGCACCGGCATTAAGCATTAAGAACACAGTAACCAGTGACAAGCATGTCACAGGGTATACCTTTAGTTTTCCTGAATTAGCAAAGGGAAATACGATTTATTTTAACGTGTACAAAACAGATCCTAAGAATTCATTGACAGGATATTACACGTCGGGAACAATTGACGAAAGAAATACATATGCAAAGAGACATAAAGTAAGCTACTATGATCAAGCTACAGAAAAATACTATTACTATGATGAAGACGTGGATAAATATTATTATACCGAATATGTATATGATGAAGAGGGATATGATGAAAGTCATAGAGTTGTATATGTAGATGTCACACCACGCTATTCTTATGAATATGGTTATGAGAAATTAGCAACGCCGGTTACCTATGATTATTTTACATCGAGTAAATATTATAAGAGTAGTGGTTCGGAATATACATTGAATATTACCGATTTGACACCAGGTACCTATCAGGTAACAGCAACATTATATGACGGTGCGGGTTATTCGGCAGCGAACAATGCATATAAGGCTGCAGCAGGAAAATTCTGGGCAGCAGAACCAGGACAAAGAGATAGCCTGTATCAGTCAGGAGCAGTTTCCTATGAGCCTAATGAAAATGAGTATTACAGTGCGGCTTCTGCACCTATCACCATTACAGTTAAAGGTGGGGTTACAATTGATACTGCGGTTACATCAACTTCGGTTCAGTTGGATTTTAATCCGATTGGAGTGGCATCCGGATATGAGGTTTATCGTAAGGCAGGCAAGAAATTTGTAAAGATTGCAACGACATCTAAGGCAACATATTTAGATAATGGATTGGTATCTAAGACAAAGTATACATATAAGGTTAAGCCATTTTATTATGATAGCGTTACAGGTGTGAAGACGATGGGAGCGGAATCTCAGATTTCAGCCACAACGAATGGTAGTGCTTTGAATTTGAAAGCACAGGTGCAGGGAACAAAGAATATTGTCTTGTCATGGACAAAGATTGCCGGAGCAACAAAATATGAGATTTATCGTAGTACCGGATATTCTAATTCGACTGTTACAAAGAATGGACAGGGAAATGGATTTGAAGGATATGAATTAGTAAAGACACTTTCTAAAGGAAAAAAGAAATATGTTGATAAAAAGGCAACGAGTGGTGAGACATATACATATTTAGTTCGTGCTGTATTATCCAATGACACAAAGAAGAATAGCAAAAAACAATTAGATGTAAAAGAATCAACTGATGTATCTTTGAAGTTTGGTTTTGTTGACATTTATGCGCAGGGTAGTCCGATAGAAAAAGCAAATGGATCAAAGGTCGTTCAGTGGGCAAAAGTTTCCGGAGCAACCGGATATGTTGTAGAAAAATACAATGATACAACAGGAAATTGGGATACTTATCGTACCTTGGGTAAAAAGGGAACAAAGGTAACCTTGCCGGCAGCAACCGTTCAGAAATATGTACAGTCATATAACTATACTTATACCACTCGTACACAATATCCGATATATGCTTGGTCGACAAGTGATACATATCGTATCTGTGCAGTAAAAGGAAGTACACGTTCTGATGCGGTTACAGTTGATGTGCAAGCAAAATTGCCGAGTGTGAATAATGTAAAGGCTGTAAAGACTGCAAATGGTATTCAGGTATCATGGGATGCAGTGCCGGGTGCTGCATATTATAAGGTATATCGCGTGAAAGCGGATTCCTTATATAATAACAAAGATGCAGGATACTATACTTTAACTGGCGATAGAGAACCGGTAAAAAATTACGTAAATGTTCAGCCTTTAGGTGCACCTGTGGATCCTGTGGCATACAATCTTTCTATGGCTGCAAAAGCAAAAGAATTAGGAAAGTCTTGGGATTCTGAAAGTGATGGATTAGAGGCAGGTAAGACTTATTATTATCAGAATTATTCATATGCAACAGAGGAGATTACCACTACAACGGTACTTGATTATGCAGGTTCTATAGTAAGTGCGAATACGGAAGATGACGATGATTTGAAATTAGTTACATCGGAGATCGATCCGGCGACAGGATATTACACAGCTTATACAGGATATTCTAGACCAAAACAGGTTGAGGATATTAATGATTATTATGTAGGGCCTAAGAGTGGTCATTCATATCAGTATTATGTAGTTGCATATGGGGCACAGACATATTCAACAGCAAATTATTTTGAAGACAATCCTTATAAAGACCCATCAAATGCACTGGATTTAAAAGATGCTAATTTAGCAGTATATAACAAAGGGTTGATTAATGTAATAACACCTAATACAAATATAGTATCTAAAGGAAGTATTCCGGCATATGATGATGGGTATACTATTGAAAGCGTTGGTGTCAAGAAAGTAAACACTGTAACCTATACCAATGCTTCAGCACCGGGAAAGGCTAAGTTAAAATCCGTTAAGAGTTCTAAGAAGAAAACAGTTAACATTACCTTTAAGAAAGTAAGTGGAGCAACTTCTTATAAGATTTACCGTTCTACAAAGAAGAAAGGCAAATATACATGCGTTGCAAGTGTAACTAAGACAAAATACGCAGATAAGACAGTAGAGTCTAATAAGAAGTATTATTATAAGGTTGTTGCAGTAAAAGCCAATGAGGCAGGAGCAGATGTGGAAGGTAAAGCATCTGCAGTAAAGGCAGTAAAAGTAAAATAATATATAAAGTAACATGACAACATGTGCGTAAAAGGGGCGTTGGGCAGAGTACTCTGCCCAATGCCCCTTTTTGCTTTATAGGAAGTTAATGTTGCACATTCCGCTCGGGCGCGAAAGAGTTGCCGTATTCCATTACTACAATGTTAACATTATGTAAAATTCCCAAATTCCATGTCTCTTTTCGTGCGTATTTCATAAAAAATAATATTATTACATTTATAAAAAGGCTCTTTATAAAACAAATACTTTCTTTTGACATATATTAGTAAGTGATACGATTATGAGGATAGTCGGAGGGTTACACCTCTAGAATAATACAGGAGGACAAGATATGAGAAAGTTTAGTTTTTCTAAGGGCGTATCTGCAGCATTAGTTGCAATGGCACTTGTAACCGGTTTATCAGTTCCGGTTAGTGCAGCAAAAGCAGGTACAACATTGTCTCAGCAGGAAGTGACAAAGAGTGGTGCAACGATTTTATCACAGGCACCGGCTATTTCTTTGAAGCAGACAACTGCATCGGGACAGATCGCAACAAAATGGACAGTGGCTTATAGCCCGGTTCCGGCACCAATTACAGGTCAGGATGGAGATATCATCCGGAGTTATCGTTTATCAATCTTTGTGTTTGATAAAGGCGACCGCACGAATCCATTACCATGTGGTTATTATGATGAGTCTACAGATTATTCATCATATGATTACAGTAATCCAAGTGTATCCATTGATGATAATGGTAAATTAACATTATTTAATGGTATTGATGAATATTACGTAGATGGTGCACAGGATCCTACTCATCTCAATGAGGTAACCATCAGTGGAAGCCAGCTTACACCAGGTAAGAAAGAGATTGTTGCATATTTATTTGATGCAGCAGGATATGAGACTGATTATAATGCGGCAGAAGCAGCATATCAACAGGCTCGTGATGCATATTGGGCAGCCTGGGAAGCAGGTAATTACAACGTTGAGTATCCGGATAGATCAGATTATGTGAATTTGTCCACAGCAGATTACATGATTGCTTCTGCTCCGATTGAGATTACCGTATCCGATGAGGCAAGTGTAAGCACAACCGTGACTTCTACATCTATTCAGTTGAATTTAGATGCTAAGAGTGCCAACACAGGATATGAAATCTATCGTAAGGTTGGTAAGAAGTATCAGAAGATCGCAACAGTTGCAGCTGATGTATATACCGATAAGGGCTTAATGTCAAAGACAACTTATTCTTATAAGGTTCGTCCATATTACAAAGATGCAAAGACAGGACAGACTACATATGGTAAATACACTGTTGTGGAAGCAACAACTAAGGGTAGTGCATTGAACCTGATTGCAAAGGTGAACAAGAAGAACAAAGTTCAGCTTACATGGCAGAAGGTAGCCGGTGCAAAGCAGTATGAGATCTATCGTGCAGATACCTACTCAGATACTTCTGTAGAGAAGAAAGGTTTTGGGGATGGTTTTTCAACCTATAAGAAGATTGCAACGGTTAAGAAGAATAAGAAGCAGTATATTGATAAGAAGGTATCTTTGAATCAGTCTTATCGCTATATCGTTCGTGCCATTATTACAAAGGACAAGAATGTTAAGGGCGACAAGGATACTTATATTGAAGCAGGTGACTGGGTATCATTGAGCTTCGGTAGTATTAGCGCTAATGTAACTTACACAGATGCATATGGTAACGAGACCATTGAATGGACAAAGGTAGCAGGCGCTAAGAGCTATGTAATTGAGAAGAAAGTATACAATGCACAGTCTAAGACTTATGCATGGACACCAATTCAGACATTAGGTAAGAATGCAACAAAGGCAAAATTAGCTGCAGAAGTTACCTACGAGGCAGATGGATCGGTTAAGACATTAAGCACCAATTATCGTATTAAAGCATTTAACGGAAGTGCTTACAGTGATCCAAGTTCCTTTACGACATATAAGACTGCAGGTGTTGTTCAGAAAGTAACATCAAAGGCAGTATCAAATGGTATTCAGGTAAGCTGGACACCGGTTAGCGGTGCATCTTATTACAGAGTATACAGAGTGAAGACATCGGATGTAGTTGCCAATAAAGACCAGGGTATTTCTGAGATTTCCGGCGGAACACAGGTTACAGAATATGTTGGTGTAACAGATCCTGTTGCAGTAGATGTAGCTGCATGGAATGCTGCAGTTGACCAGAGCATTGCACAGTATAAGGCAACACCGGATGCTAATTATGAAGATTATCTGCATGAATATGACAAGCTGAGTGATAAGAAGACATATCATTATCAGAATTATTCATATTCCCGTGATACCTTTGGCGCAGATACAACCAGTATCTTAGATTACTTTGGTGATATTTATTCAGGTAGTGGTGAAGTATATGTAAAAGATGCTACAGAGGGTACAGACGGCAATGCTGTTATTACATGGGGCAGCAAATACTATCCGGTTGTTGCAGATACATCTGTAAAGAATAGTGTAGCAGACGGAAGACCACAGGCAGGTGTAAGTTATACATATTATGTAGAAGCAGTAATGGCAACTCCTAAGACTCCTGAGGAATTCAAGGGTGATTACGGTAATCATTATGAGAGTGGATATCCATGTGGTGTAGATTATTACACAATCATGGCAACAACACAGGCAGCTTATAACACAGCAGCAGTTGGTCCAAAAGTTAAGTATGATGATTATGCTACACCTGCAACAGTTGCAAAAGTAAGCTCTTACAACTTTAAGAATATAACAGGCTCAACTGTTGGTGTGAAGAAGCTTGGTACAGCTACTTATACACAGGTACAACCGGTTAAGACAAAGTTAACAATTAAGTCTCTTTCTTCTTCTAAGGGTAAAGTAACCTTGAAGCTTAAGAAGAAAGTAAAGGCTGCTGATTACTACAAGATTTATCGTTCTACAAAGAAGAAAGGTAAATATACAGTAGCAGGTATTACAAAGAACGCAAAGAAGACAACCTTTACAGACACAGGCGTTGAGAAGGGTAAGACTTACTACTACAAAGTGGTATCTGTTGTTAAGAACGAGGCCGGCGCTGAAGTAGAAGGCAAGGCTTCTAAGGTTAAGAGCATTAAAGTGAAATAATCGAGACATATAACCTAATAGATAGTGGACTTAAGTTGTCCGCAAAGAAGAGGGTCCCTGACATCCGGATTGCCGGATGTCGGGGATTCTTTCTTTAAAATAGATTGTAATAAAGAATATGGAATGGTATACTTAACAAGTGTGCGATTCCATTTTTACTGGGAATACCCATAATCTGAATAGAGATAAGGTGAATGAGATGCATAAAGAATTTTTGATGGGAAATGAAGCCATTGCATTAGGAGCAATGGCGGCAGGTGTGAATGTGGTATCCGGTTATCCGGGAACGCCTTCCACAGAAGTGTTAGAGGCCATTGCAAGAGGCAATGACGGCAGTATCTATGTTGAGTGGTCTGTCAATGAGAAAGCAGGATTGGAGGTGGCAGCGGCAGCTTCATACAGTGGTGCAAGAAGCATTGTGACAATGAAGCAGGTGGGCTTAAATGTTGCAAGTGATCCATTGATGAGTCTTGCTTATGTGGGAGTCAAGGGTGGTATGGTTGTTATGGTAGCTGACGATCCGGGTCCCATTTCTTCACAGACGGAACAGGATACGAGAACTTTTGGACAGTTTGCCAAGCTCCCGGTATTTGATCCCTCTTCTGTGGCAGAAGGCTACGAGATGATACAGACGGCATTTGAAGTGTCAGAACAATATCATACACCTGTTATTTTGCGTCCTACAACAAGAGTTTGTCACGCATATGCATCCCTTGAAGTGAAAGATAGAGAAGAATATTACAGGAATGAGATAGAAGGATTCGTAAAGGATTCCAACCGGTGGGTCATTTTTCCACGGCTATCCTACAGGAGACATGGGGAGATTGAGAAGGCGCTTCCCGGTATCGGGGAAACACTGGGAAAGCTTTCATACAATAAAGTGGAAGGAAGCAGACTGGCAACAGTGGGGATTGCCTGCGGGGGAATCAGTTATGCTTATGTAAAAGAAGCTTTTGGTATTTTGAAGGAGAAGACGGGGTTTGATTTTCTTGGTGAAGAAAATAGTGATAAGTATCCGAATGTGCGTTTGTTCAAAGCAGGTACACCACATCCGTTCCCGGAGAATCTGGCGGTGGAATTCTTAGATGGATTAGAGAAAGTGCTTGTGGTGGAAGAATTGGATCCGTATATTGAAAGGCAGCTTATGCAGGTTGCCGGAGAACATCGCAATGGTATCCGGATAGAGGGTAAGCTTCATGGTGTGGTGAAACATGCAGGAGAGAATACGGTAGAGTCGGTACAGGAGAATCTGTGCCAATTCTTACAGATTTCCATGGGAAATGATATGGATAATGTAAATGCGGATGCTGCCTGTCCGCCGGAGCTCCCGGTTCGTCCCCCTGTACTGTGTGCCGGATGTCCTCACCGGGCATCTTTCTATGCCGTAAAGAAAGCAATGGAAGGCAGAAAAGCAATATTTTGTGGGGATATTGGATGTTATACATTGGGCAATGCCATGCCCCTTGATATGGTGGACAGCTGTCTTTGTATGGGCGCAGGGATTACCATGGCACAGGGATTTGGAGTTGTGGAAAAGGATACGACATGCTTTGCCTTTGTGGGGGATTCCACATTTTTTGCCTCTGGGATGACAGGTGTTGTCAATGCGGTGTATAATCAGCATGATATGGTATTGGTGGTGCTTGACAATTCCACCACGGCAATGACGGGTCATCAGCCTCACCCGGGAACCGGAAAGACCATGATGGGCGATATTGTGAATAAGGTGAGTATCGTGAAGATATTAGAGGCAATGGGACTTACAAAAGTGTGTACTGTGAATCCGCTGGATTTGGATGAGGCGGTTCGGATGGTGAAAGAAGTGGCAGATTTGCCGGGTGTGAAGGCTATTATTTTCAAATCCCCTTGTATTGCGGTAACGAAACCGGAAGTTCAATGTACAATCCACAAGGATAGATGTATCAACTGCAAAAAATGTATCCGGGAGTTGGGCTGTCCGGCTATTACGGTGGAAGACGGGAAGGTTGTTATAGAACCGGATCTCTGCTTTGGTTGTGGCATCTGCAAGGCTGTATGTCCGGTTGGAGCCATTGATGGTGGAAAAGTGGCAGGAGGTAGCAGCAATGAGTAAGAGTGTGATATTATGTGGTGTTGGAGGACAGGGAACGGTTCTTGCATCGAAGTTAATCTCCTATGCAGCAATGGCAAAGGGACAAGAGGTGAAATCTGCGGAGACCATCGGCATGGCGCAACGTGGTGGCAGCGTGACAAGTCATATTCGTATGGGAGAGGAGGCATTTTCTCCATTGGTTCCGAAGGGAAAAGCGGATGTCATGATTGCATTTGAGCCGGGGGAGGCAGTTCGCAACCTGGATTATCTGAAACCTGACGGTGTGGTTGTTGTATCCAAGAAAGCGGTAAAGCCGGTCACGGCATCTTTATCAGCCGGGGAGTATAAAGGCCGGGAAATGCTGGATTATCTCCATAAAAAGGTAGAACGCCTCATTGTAGTGGACAGTCAACAGATTATGGCAGAGCTTGGATCTTCGAAAGTGCTAAATGTTGTACTGTTAGGCGCAGCCGTCGGCTGCAGCGAAATTGATATTTCCATGGATGAGATTCGGAGTGCCATCAAAGAAAAAGTTCCGGAGAAATTCCATGACCTCAATATGCGTGCGTTAGAGGCCGGATACCGTCTTGCACATGACGATACCCAGGATATTTAATAATTGACATGACAAATGTGAAAGGGTTAGAATAAACATGTATCTTGCAACATAGAATAGTTGCGAGCGCTTTTGAACAAGTAGAGGAGAAAAAGATGTTTAAGAAATATTTAATCGCGTTTTTGATTTCTATGGTTCCTATTGTGGAATTGAGGGGTGCATTGCCTATTGCCATTGGAATGCATGTGGATCCATTGGTGGCATATATCATCTGTATTATCGGGAATATGCTTCCTGTACCATTTATTTTCTTTTTTGCAAGGAAGATTCTGGAATGGGGAAAGGATAAGAAGTATATTGGAAGGTTTTTTACCTTTTGTCTGGAAAAGGGACACAAGGGTGGAGAGAAGTTGAAGGAGAAGGCAGGAAAGGGTCTGTTCTGGGCACTTATGCTTTTTGTGGGAATCCCTCTTCCGGGTACAGGGGCGTGGACAGGAACCCTTGCGGCCAGTATCCTGGATATGGATTTCAAATCAAGTGTTATCGCTGTTATGCTTGGAGTATTGCTTGCAGGTGTCATTATGGGAGTAGGAAGTATTATACTGTTCGGGGGATTAGGCGTTATGTTCTCATAGATGATGGGAGAAGATATACTAGTTGAGAGTAAGGGAGAATACGGAAATGAAAATGAAAGAGATTCAATTTGAACAGATTAAGAAGCAGCTTATGAGACTGGCAGGAACAGAGACATTTTATGGCAAGAAGCTGCAGGGGATTAACATTGACCAGATTCAATCACAGGAGGATTTTGAAAAACTTCCATTTTCAGAAAAGAGTGATTTGAGAGATGCCTATCCTCTTGGCCTGATGGCCGTTCCGGAAGAGAAGATTGTGAGAATTCATTCGTCTTCAGGAACAACAGGAACGCCGGTTATCATTCCCTATACGGCAAAGGATGTGGATGACTGGGGAATTCAGTTTGCCAGATGCTATGAGATGGCGGGGATTACCAACAAAGACCGGATTCAGATTACACCGGGTTATGGTCTGTGGACAGCGGGAATCGGATTCCAGAACGGATGCGAGAAGTTAGGCGCAATGGCAATTCCCATGGGACCGGGTAATACGGAAAAGCAGATTCAGATGATGATGGATATGGAGTCTACCGTTATCTGTGCCACATCTTCCTATGCACTGCTGTTGGCAGAGGAGATTGAAAAGCGCGGAATTAAGGATAAAATACATCTGAAAAAGGGTGTAATCGGCTCAGAGCGATGGGGCGAGAAGATGCGCAATCGTATCAAAAACGAACTTGGAATTGAGTTATATGACATTTATGGATTGACAGAGGTTTATGGTCCGGGTATCGGTATCAACTGCAGTAAGCAGTCCGGTATCCACTATTGGGATGACTACATTTACATTGAAATTGTGGATCCGGTTACCGGCAAAGTGCTTCCGGATGGGGAAATGGGTGAGATTGTAATCACGACCTTGGTCAAGGAGGGCGCACCGCTTATCCGTTTCCGGACGCATGACCTGTCCCGCATTATTCCGGGAGAATGTCCGTGCGGTTCTCCGTATCCGAGAATTGATATTATTGCGGGTCGTACCGATGATATGTTAAAAGTAAAGGGTGTCAATATGTTCCCGAGTCAGATTGAGGAAGTGATTTCCATGGTGGAGGGAGCGTCTAGTGAGTATCAGGTTGTCATCAAACATGAGAATGGAAAGGATGTCATGAACCTTTATGTGGAGGTAAATGACGGAGAGGACAAGCCTTTATTGGAAAAGAAGATTGCACAGACCTTCAAGAGTAAGATCGGTATGACACCGAGAGTAAATACCGTGGATGTCGGAGTGCTTCCGAGAAGTGAGAAGAAGACAAAACGTGTGATTGACGAGAGATATGCGTAATTATGATGATTAGAGATTAAGTGTATTGAAAAAATAAGAGAGAAATGGAGGCATGGACATGATTAAAATTTATCGGACAGACAACAGAGTGATAGGAGAAGAGCATGCCTTTGAACCCGGTTCCTGGATTCAGCTCACAGATCCAAGCCTGGATGAGATTGAGTTGATTTCTAAAAAATTTGATATTGACATTGCCGATGTTCGTGCCGCTATGGATGCGGATGAGAGTTCCCGTGTGGAGATCGAGGATGACTATACGCTAATCCTGGTCGATGTTCCTGTCGTTGAGATTCGTAATGAGCAAAAGGCATATACGGCGATTCCGTTAGGTATTTTATTGCTGGATGATTATCTGGTAACAATCTGTGCAGAGGAGACGCCGGTATTACAATACTTTATTAACTCCACTGTGCGGGAATTCAGCACAAAGAAACAGATGCGTTTCGTGTACCAGATTCTTTACCGGACCTGTATGGTGTACCAGCTGTATCTGCGGACCATTGATAAAACCAGAACAGAGATTGAGGAACGTGCGCAGGAAGATGTCAAAGAAGAAGATCTGATCATGCTCCACGAGTTAGAGTCCAATCTTGTATATTTCGCCACGTCTCTTCGAGCCAACGGAGCGGTAATCGACCGCTTGTCACGTTATAGCAGAGTGCGTCAGTTCCCGGAGGATAAAGACTTACTAGATGATGTGAAAGTCGAGAATGGACAGGCGATTGAGATGACAGTAATCTATCGTGATATCATTCATGGTACCAGAGAACTTCTTTCCAATATGATTGATATCCGCCTTAATAATGTCATGAAGTACTTAGCTGCCATCACCATTGTTATGGCAATCCCTAACATTATTTCCGGCTTTTATGGAATGAATGTGGCTTCCAAATGGGTACCCCTTCAATCGACCCCTTTTGGATTCACGATTATCTGTGTTGCAACGGTGGTTGTATGTGTGATTGTACTGAAGGTGCTTAAGAAGAAGCAGATGTTATAGAAAGATATATAGGATTCGGGTGTCGTAAGCCCTTTTCGAATATGTGATTTGTGCAATATGCCATCGAAGTTTTTTGAAAATGGGCTTTTGGCACCCTAATCTTATTATTGTACTTTGATAGGTTCCGGATATTCCTCTCCGAAGGTTTCAACCGTCATAGACTGAATCTTCTGTTCCTGTAAAGGCTTGTCATAATAATCCGTCTCCACACAGGCAATCTTGTCTACGATATCCATTCCTTCTGTTATTTTTCCGAATGCAGCATACTGCCCGTCAAGATGAGGGGATGTCTTGTGCATTATAAAAATCTGAGAACCTGCGGAATCCGGCATCATGGAGCGGGCCATGGAAAGTACACCCGGTGTGTGTTTTAAGTTATTCTCAAAACCATTCATTGCGAATTCGCCTTTGATGCTATAACCGGGACCGCCCATTCCGGTTCCCTCCGGGCAGCCGCCCTGAATCATGAATCCTTTGATGACACGATGAAAGATAAGTCCATCATAGAATCCCTTTTTTACCAAAGAAATAAAGTTATTCACTGTGTTAGGTGCGATATCCGGATAAAGTTCAGCCTTCATGATATCGCCGTTTTCCATAGTAATTGTAACAATTGGATTTGCCATAATCAAATGTCCTTTCTCTTAATATAGAATATAAAGGGATTTTAACATTTTCACAGGCACATTACAAGATGCATTAAAAAATGTATGAAAACAGAGTGGAATTCGTGTTTTTGCATAATAAATTACTTGCTTATCCCTTGTGAATCAACTATAATAAAGATAATTATGTATAAGAAGAATCAGATGGGTATTATGGTCAGTCTGATATATGATAGGAATTGGGAAGATATTCCGAAATATGTGTTTTGGAAGGGGATTTTGTTATGAAGAAGATTAGTTTTAGAGTAAGAAATTTTGAGAAAGAGCAATTTCTGACCTTCAATATCGACAATGAGGCAACGTTAGATGAAGAGTTGTTGGATTATTTGGAGGAGGAAGAGCCGGAAGGAATTGTACCAATCATTTTTGAAGAAGGAGAAGAATTTGATACTTTTTCATATAATATTACGGACAAGATTCATTTGAGCGAACTGTCTGATCAGGAGATTAATGCAGAGATGGTTTTGCTAGTGCTGCGTGGGTTGGTGCTTGCATTGACGGATATGGCAGAGTACAGGGTTCCAATCTCTTATCTTGTTCTTAACCGGAATTATATTTATATCGATTCGGATTACAAAGTTGAATTTGTATGTATTCCATTGGAGGATATGCAGGAGGATGTGGATGTCAGTCATTTTCTTCGTAATTTCCTTGCGAGTCTTCGCTTTGAGCCCTCTGAAAACGGAGATTATGTAGCAAAATTATTTACATATATTAACAATCATGCCATTTTTAATTTGCGTAATATGCTAGGTGTTGTTGAGAATCTAATGGAAGATATGGGAATTGAGATTCCTGATAATTCCAATGAGATATATGCAGAATATCATGAGGTGGAGACTGCTGCCGGAGAGACAGCTATTCTTTCTCAGGATGTGGATCAGGAACAGGTAATGGATGACGTTGCTGCAGCAGAAGAATTAGATGATACAGAAGATATTGAAGATGTGATGAAGAATTTGCAGGAAGCTGACGGGGAAGAAGCAGAAGAAGAGCCGGAAGCAGCCGAGGAAGAAGCGGAAGAAGAGCCGGAAGCTGCCGAGGAAGAAGCGGAAGAAGAGCCGGAAGCTGCTGAGGAAGAAGCGGAAGAAGAGCCGGAAGCTGCTGAGGAAGAAGCGGAAGAAGAGCCGGAAGCAGCTGAGGAAGAAGCGGAAGAAGAGCCGGAAGCTGCCGAGGAGGAAGCGGAAGAAGAGCCGGAAACTGCCGAGGAATTAGACGAAGAAAGCCAGGAGATTGTCAATAAGCTGAAGGAGAAGCTCTCACATAGCAAAGAGGAGAAAACGGTTGAAGAGGCGGAAGTTAAGAAGCCGGCATTTAAGACGAAGGATACATCGACAGTTGGAGTTGTTATTCAGGATGATTTTGATGAATTTCTTGCTGAGAAAGAGCTGGAAGAGAAGATGGCTCATCATGAGGAATCCGGACTTAAGATCCGGAAGGATATTAAGGTTAATCGTGCAAGCATTGTGAAGAATTCCCAGGAAGAATTGAAAGCAGCTGGGCAGAAAGAAGATGGTGCCGAGGATGAAGTGACAGAAGTGGCAGAGACAGAAGAAGAGGAGGTTGTAAGCAATTCCATCCTGAGTCAGACAATAAGTGGAGCAACCGGCTTGTTGCGAGGGAATGTGAATGTTCCCAAAGTCAACCCTTATCTTATCCGTGTGAACACAAATGAACGGATTATGATTACGAAACAGAACTTCAAGATTGGTAAGGCCAGCATGGGTGTGGATTACACCGTGAAGGGGAATGGAGCAGTCAGCAGAGTTCATGCTGTGATTACCAATAAAGATGGTATTTATTATATCAGGGATAACAAGTCTACGAATCATACTTTGGTAAATGGAAAAGTTCTTCAGGAAGGGGAGAATGAATTGTTGACTCAGGATTGTAAGATTGTTCTTGGAGACGAGGAGTTTATATTTAAGTTGCGTTAAAGCAGATGGTGTAAGACCATTGCGCAAGGATGCGTAGAACGAGTCATTTGTGCAATGGTCTTTTTTTACTTTGATTATGTGGTGTTGAGGAGAAGAGAATGGATATATTTGCGGCATGTTACACAGATGCTGGCCTGGTGAAAGAATTGAATCAGGATTCCCTGTCGGTAAAAGTTGTGAATTCCCCGCATGGGAAGATTGCATTTGCAGTTGTATGTGACGGAATGGGCGGATTAGAGAATGGGGAACTGGCAAGCAAAGAAGCGACACTTGCAATGAATCAGTGGTTCCAACAACAGTTTGCTAAAATGGTAGCGTCCAATGAGGTGACGGAGGAACATTTATATACGCAATGGGAGACGGTGATTCAAAGCGTCAATGAGCGCCTTGCAGCATATGCAGATTCTCAGGGTGTATCCATGGGGACAACTTTGACAGCACTGTTGCTGTATGAACAGAACTATTATATATGCCATGTGGGAGATAGCCGGATCTACAAGATAGCAGATCGAATCCTTCAGGTGACGCAGGATCATTCTTTAGTTGCAAAAGAAGTAGAATTGGGATATCTGACAAAGGAGCAGGCACTAACAGATTCCAGAAGAAGTGTGTTGTTACAGTGTGTAGGAGCATCTGAGATCGTGAATCCACAATACGAAACAGGAATAATTCCGGAGAAATTCACATTTGTCCTGTCATCAGATGGATTTGTACATATGTTGAGTGAAGAGGAGATATTCCATTACTTTCAACCGGATCAGATACAGGATAAGGAGCAGTTAGCAGAAATTTGTAAGAAGACAACCCGACTTGTGATGGAGCGGGGAGAACGGGATAATATTACTGTTGTTGCAATTACAGGAAAAAGATAGATACAGGATAACCAATTTGTATAATTACGACAGGAACGCAGTGGTGTTTTTGGAGCTTGAGAGAGGGTAGAAATGTATGACTAGAGTTGGCACTATCTTAGGTGGCAAATACGAAATACTGAAAAAAATCGGGCAGGGCGGTATGTCTATTGTATATGTAGCAATGGACACCCGGCTGAATAAGCAGTGGGCAGTGAAGGAGATCAAGAAGAATCCCAAACAGGATACGGGAACCTTGTTAAAGGGATTGCAGATGGAGGCCAACATTTTGAAAATGGTGGATCATCCCGTATTGCCAAGAATAGTAGATATTATTAATTATAATGGAACTGTGTTCGTGGTAATGGATTATATTGAGGGACGTCCTCTAAGTGAAGTGTTGAAGACGGAGGGGGCGCAGCCTCAGGATAAGGTTATTGAGTGGGCGAAGGATTTATGCAGTGCATTGGATTATCTGCATTCCATGAATCCACCTATTATATACCGGGACATGAAACCATCGAATATTATGTTAAAGCCGGATGGCAAAGTGAAATTGATCGATTTTGGTACCGCAAAGGAATTCGATGTGGAGAGCAACGCAGATACTACAGCGCTTGGTACAAGAGGTTATGCGGCACCGGAACAGTTTGGTGATGCAAGAGGACGGGGCATTCATAAGACAGATGCCAGAACGGATATCTATAGTCTGGGTGCAACGCTTTATCATATTTTGACAGGGAAGAACCCTAGTGAGCCCCCATATGTGATTAAGCCGATTCGTGAATGGAATCCGGCATTATCAAGTGGCCTGGAGAAGATCATCAACAAATGTACAATGCCGGATCCGGAAGCTCGTTATCAGTCCTGTTCGGAGCTTCTTTATGATTTAGATCATTATGAAGAATTGGATGATGCTTTTAAACGGTCCTGTTTACGGAAAATGCGAAGTTTTCTTGTTTGCGCTACTCTTACAGTTTTTTTTGCGTTTACAGCAATTGGCGGATACATAGGAAATGAGCACGAAAAGAAGATGGATTATGACAATCTCATCAATGAGGGCTATGGGAATGTGGTACAGGGAGATTATGATGAGGCTGCCACACTTTATGTAGATGCCATTACGGAGGTAGATGGAAGCCGGAATGAAGCGTATTTAGAGTTGTTAGACCTGTATATTAACTATATGGATGATGCGGAGACGGGATTAAGCCGCGTTACATATTATATTGACCAGCAGTATGAGCACATTGATAAAGACCAGAAACTGTTACTCGAAGTGGCAATGGATTATTTTGACATTTTGAAAGATTACAAATCCAGCGCATATTATTTTAATATGCTTGATCAAAAGCAGCATCCGGAGGCGGCATATTACTCCACCATCGCACTTGCCATGGGTGAGCTGAACGTGGACTATGAGCAGTTGACATTTAATCTTAAGAATTTTGAAGCCATGAATGATGCCACCACGATATCCATTAATAAACTGATGAATTATCGGTTGCTTTGCATTGTATATGCAAGAAATTTGCAGCAAATGGGAGATGCGGCGGATAAATTAATTACGGCAGCTAATAAGGGTCTTACGGTGTTAGAGGCGTATGAAGATGACAGCGTGAAAGCAGAATATTATACAATCTATAATCAATATCTGGCACTTGCTTATGAAAGACTTGGACAGAAGTATCAGGAAGAAGAGCCGGAGAAGGCGAGAGAGAATTATGAGAGTGCATTAGAATGTTGTGATTTCATTTTAGGTATGATATCTGCTGACGATGGGGAGACGGTTGGCAACATTACCGATGTAAAACTACGGGAGGCCAAATATTGCCAGAAAGCAGAGATATATGAGGATCTTGGTGAGTATGAGAACGCCGAAGAAGTCTATGAACAGGCCGAAGTAGAATTTGGCCAGACAAGCATTTCTTTGTATGCAGGACATTTATCTTTGTTGTGTAAGATGGAAGAGAGCAGAACAACAGATGTGGAACAATGGGATTATAACCGGTTGCATACGCTGTATGAACAGGGAAGCAAGGTGCCGGATATAGAGAACGATTATCGGTGGAAACAGCTCACACAGAAGCTTTCTCCATTGTTTGGAAAGAATGGGGGCTGATGATATGTACGAGATTATGTTTTATGGTGGAACGGTTCTGACCGGTGTTTTTTTCATTGCATCGGTTGTGTTATTTGTTCGTAACAAAGTATGGAAATTATTAGGAGATCTCACGGGATGGAATGCAAGAAATGCGATTAAGAAATTAGATAAAAAAGGTGCAGAGGATACCTCTAAGACAGAGGCAATCAAACAGGATGTCAGCAAAGTTTTAGTACATAAGGCTACCACTACGGGATCCCTGCAGGAAATGCCGGACCAGACGGAAGACGAGACATCCATCCCGCCGGAGAAAGAGAAAAAGATAAGGAAGAACCGGTCAAAGAAGGGAGAGAAGGCGGCACTTTTGCAACAGAAGGAGCCGGAGACGGACGGAATATTTGAAGTGGAAGAAGACATGATGGTATTGGCTGGTTCGAAGAATAAGAATCTGTTGCAGGAAGGTGATGACAGTGAGACCGCGCTGCCGGAAGCAGATGGAGACGACAGTGAGACCACATTGCTGGTAGCGGAAGGAGACGACAGTGAGACTACGCTGCTGGTAGCGGAAGGAGACGACAGTGAGACCACG
>CAMEFI010000003.1 GCA_945915475.1 uncultured Clostridium sp.
TGTTTCCATATACACATACGTATTCTGTGATAGAGCCATCCATTGATGTCATCTATGTTGTTCTTCATGCTTTCCATTCCTAATCTATATGAATGAATTGCAGAAACAGCGTTATGAGAAACTGTATATGGTAACCACCGGTATTGCCGCTTTGAACTTTATATTATGTACTACCTTACATGTGACTCATATCGTGGATTTTACTGATACCTTTATATTAATAGCCATTGTATGTGGACTGACGATTCTAAGTATCGGAATCACTGTAACGTTGGATATACAAAAAGGCAGTATTAGGGAATATGGTTTGGTGGCAGTGGGGATTCTTGGTGCCTGTGCGGCAGCGGGGATGCAGATTGTAATGTATTTTCAGCGCTCGAAAGTCTTTAATGGTGTGGCTTTGGCATTGGGACTGATTTTTCTGTTATTATTGGCGATTGTCAATACAATCCGGGAGATTCTGGATCTGGAAGGGCAGAAGCAGCAGGCGATTTCTGCCAGTGAAGCAAAGGCGCGATTTCTGGCCCATATGTCCCACGAGATTCGGACTCCTATCAATGCAGTGCTGGGAATGGATGCCATGATTCTTCGGGAGAGCCGGGAGCTTCCAATTAAGGAGTATGCGTTTGATATTCAGAATGCGGGGCAGAGTCTGCTGGCACTGGTAAATGATATTCTGGATTTTTCCAAGATTGAATCCGGTAAAATGGAACTTTTGCCGGAAGAGTATGACTTTAGTAGTATGATTCACGATATCTTTAATATGATATCCATGAAAGCGGAGTCGAAAGAATTGAAGCTAAAGCTGCATGTGGATGAAACACTTCCATCCCGCCTGTATGGTGATGATGTAAGAATCCGGCAGGTGTTGGTGAATCTGCTGAATAATGCGGTGAAGTATACGCAGAAGGGATCTGTTTCCCTATCGGTTTCCGGAGAGAGAAAGGAAGAAAAAGTGGTTCTTCATTTTGCAGTGGAGGATACCGGTATTGGAATCCGACAGGGAGATATTGTAAAATTATTTGTGGAATTTGAAAGGATTGAAGAGCGCCGGAATCGCAATATTGAGGGAACGGGACTTGGAATGAATATTGTTGTACAGCTTCTCAAGATGATGGATAGTTATCTGGATGTAGATAGTACCTATGGAAAAGGTTCCAAGTTCTCCTTTGATCTGGAACAACAAATCGTGGATGAGGAACCCATTGGTGATCTGGAAGCAAGGATACGCCGGCAAACCCGTGCATATTCCTACGAAGCCGCACTGGTTGCACCGGAGGCAAAAGTGTTGGTGGTGGATGACAATGCAGTCAACCGAAAAGTATTTTCCCAATTGTTAAAGGAAACACAGATTCAGATAGAGGAAGCCGGCGGTGGTCAGGAATGTCTGGAACTTGTAGCATCGAATTATTATGATGTGATTTTCTTAGATCATATGATGCCGGATATGGATGGAGTGGAAGTGCTCCAACACATGAAGAATTGGGAGGGAGATTACCCGTGTAAACATACTCCGGTGGTAGTGTTGACTGCTAATGCCATTGTGGGAGCAAAGGAAATGTATCTTTCCCAGGGATTTGATGCTTTTTTGTCAAAACCTATTATACCCGATAAATTAGAAAAGTTGTTGTTGCATTTTATCCCGGAAGAACGAATTCAATCGTTGAATGGCGAGTCGGCAGGAAAGAAGAATGCCGATGTAGATGACGATGAAGGGAATGATATACCAAAGGAAAGACATTCTCTGGAGAAATTTCCAATAATTACGGGTGTGGATTGGGAGTATGGTCTTGTGCATTTGAGGGATGAGGAATTATTGTGGAAAACAGTCAGGGACTGTTATTATACAATGAAGACAGATGCTGATATGGTGGAAAGGCTGTATCCGGGGGTTGCGGATGCGGGTATATGTGATCAATACAGAATGAAGATACACTCTATGAAAAGTTCAGCTGCAATGATCGGTGCCACTTATATGAGCGGAGTGGCACAAATGCTGGAATATGCTGCAAGAAATGGTGAGTTGGATGTTATCCGCCAGATTACACCGATGTTCCTTAAAGAGTGGAGAGAGCTAAGAGGGTACCTTTCCTTCGTAGTAGAAGAGGAGGAAAGGGAGCAGGGGGAAAAGAAACCGGTGGATGATACGAAAATACGTGAGCTGCTTCAGTTGCTTTTAGAAGCATTGGAAGATATGGATATAGATGCAGCGGATGAGATTGTAAAACATTTACGGCGGTATGATTATCCGGAGAAACTTCAGCAATGGATGGAGGAACTTGCCATGGCGGTAGAGAATCTGGATAGCGAAAAGGTAACAGAACTCAGGGAGGAGTGGTGTGATAAATGAAAAAAATATTACTGATTGGAGAATTGAATAAAGCAATCGAGAATCTGAATGAAACACTGATACTGGATTTTCAAGTACAGGTATGCTCCATGGGCACAGAAGAGATCAAGGTTATGCTCCAGATTGCAAAACCGGATCTCATTATTGTAAGTTTAATTGGTTCCTATGAAATAAATGAGGCAATTTTTAAATTATTAGCAGAACAACGGATAAAAATTCCTATACTTACCATTGGTACCGAGAGGGAATGTGCCCAATATTCTCAGTATTATGAGACAAAACAGTTTGAAGCATTGTATCGTCCGATTTTAAAAAGGGTATTGTTAGAACGATGCTATAGCATATTAGGTTTGTCAGAAAACAACAAGAAACAAGAGGTCTATGAATGGTACAACAAGAAGCAAAAAAAGAGTATTATGGTGGTGGATGACAGTTCTTTAGTATTAAGAAATATCAAGTCCATGTTGGAACCACGCTATACGGTCTATGTTGCAAATTCCGGAAAACAGGCATTAAAGTTCATTCCGGAGAAAAAACCGGATATGATATTGTTAGATTATGAAATGCCGAAGATGGATGGAAGACAGACTCTTGAAAAGATAAGGGAAATGGAAGAATGGAAAGACATACCGGTTGTATTTTTGACAGGAGTGGCTGACCGGCAGCATATTTATGCTGTTTTGCAGTTAGAACCGGCAGGCTACATCTTGAAGCCCCCGTCGGTGGATAAAATCCTGGAAGTCATTGAGGAAGCATTAGGGGAATAGATAAAAAAGAGTCGCAAGCGACTCTTTTTTTATACAAGTTGTGACGAAATCGTTTTTAAACCAGTCCGATAAAGTATTCCACAACAATGGCAACGATTACTACAAGGGCGGATATGATAAAGCCATGAATCATTGGTTTGATTCCCGACTTACTCATTTCTTTAAAACTCGTATTGAGTCCGATTGCGGCAAGGGCTGCCACCATTAGAAATTTACTGAATTCCTTTGCGGTATTGGCTGCAATAGCAGGAATCAGTCCGACACTATTAAGGATAGCCAGGGCTAAAAATCCAAGAATAAACCATGGGAAGAGAGATAGAAAATTAACATGTGCCTTGATCTCTTTCCCGTCACCGGCAGCCAGGGCTTCTTTTTTCTTGATATGGACTTCAATCAATGCAAAAATGATGACAGTCGGTATAATGGACAGTGTTCGTGTGAGCTTTACCATGGTAGCAAAATCTCCTGCCGCCTCTGAAAAAGCATAACCGGCTGCCACAACGCTTGAAGTATCATTTACAGCCGTGCCGGACCAGAGGCCATATGCGATATCGCTTAATCCCATTGCACGTCCCATGATAGGGAATAGTACAATCATTGCCATATCAAATAAAAAGGTGGCAGACATGGCGTAAGCAATGTCGCTGTCCTCGGCATCAATTGCAGGAGAAATCGCAGCGATGGCAGAACCTCCGCAGATACCGGTTCCGGCAGAAATGAGATTGGAGAGCTTCCAGTTAAGCCCCAGCGCCTTTCCGATAAAATATCCACCGCCAAAACAGGTCAGTAATGTAAAACACATAACCGTCAGTGACATTTTACCTACGGTTAAGATTGTGCCAATGCTTAAGGAAGCACCAAGTAGGATAATGGCAAATTTCAATATTTTTTTGGATGTGAATTTTAATCCGGTGGAAAGTACTCTGCCGGGTTTTATAAAATGGTTAATACTCATTCCGATAAAGAGTGCAATTACCGAGGCACCCACTAAATGGATTGGAAGCAGGGATTCTAACCATTTGGAAATGCAGGCAATACATAATGCTAACATAAAACCTGGGAGATATTCTCCGATGTTTTTGATTATTTTCATTTTTTCTTTTTCCTTTCTTTCTGTTTCGAGGGTGTTCAGAATTCGCTAATTTACTACGTAAATTGCTATTTTCTCATGTCTTTTTGACATCTATGTCATACTATCATGGTATAATAATAATGACAAATTATGAATTGTTATGTTATGATAACTATATGGAATTGAAAGGAGGACAGATATGCTTGATTTAAGAATCCGCACATTTCTTGAAGTATGCCACTGTATGAATTATACAAAGGCGGCTGAGGCTTTGAATCTCACCCAGCCTGCCGTATCAAAACACATTCGATCTCTGGAAGAGTATTATCAGGTAAAGCTGTTTCATTATGAAAATAGAAAACTCCGTCTTACAGAACAGGGTATATTTTTAAGAAACGCCATGGAGGCAATGTATCACGATTCCATCCGGGTGAAGGATGCGATTGTATCCCTGAAACAGAGGGAACAGATCAAAATCGGTGCCACGTTATCCATCGGAGGGTATTATCTTCCGGAGCACCTGACCTCGTTTTTGGAGAAACACCCGGATATGGATATTTCTGTTACAATTGCAGCCACCGGGGAATTGTTACAGAAGTTGGATCATGGGGAATTGGCATTTATATTGTGTGAAGGGAATTTCAGTAAGCAGGATTACGATTATAAGTTGATGAAGAGTTCCCATCTGACTGTTTTTTGTGGGGCGGATTATGATATAAGCGATATTACGGGTATGGAATCCCTGTTCTCACACCGGTTGTTTCTTCGGGAGAAGGGCTCCGGTACAAGAGAGATATTCGAACATTTTCTGAATGAAAAAGGGTACTCGGTTTCTTCTTTTTTCAGTTGCTGTGAGATGAATAATCCGGAACTCATTTTGAAAATGGTATCGGAAGGAATGGGAATCAGTGTTCTTTACCATGATGTGGGAAAAGGGCTGCTTGCAGAGGGCAGGTTGAAAGAAATTCCTTTGCCGGATTTTCATCTGGAGCATGAATTAAATGCCATCTGGAATAAGGGCAGCATTTATGGAAAGCATTATGCAGAGTTGGTGGATGAGTTAATACGGTAATCCGACCTTGTGTTGTTGTGTATTGGACATGGCAATGTTATAATGGGTTCGACTATACAGACGAGGAGAGACTGGATATGAATACAGACATCAAAAAGAAGCTGGCACCATTATGTGTACTGACAGCCGGAATATTGTGGGGTACCATGGGTATTTATGTGCGGAAACTGAATGCTCTTGGGTTTACCACCATTGAAATTGTGGCGGTGCGTTCCATCGTGACGGCAATCCTGTTGCTGGTGGTATTGTTTTTCTATAATCGGAAGATGCTTGCCATCCGGTGGAAGGACATCTGGTGTTTTATCGGAACCGGAATCTTCAGTATAGTATTTTTTAATTACTGTTATTTCAAGGCAATTACCATGACTTCTCTGTCAGTGGCAGCGGTGCTGCTCTATACGGCACCGGCTATTGTTATGGTGTTGTCGGCAATTCTTTTTCATGAGAAAATAACCGCAGTTAAAATGATATCTCTGATTGCCACCTTTGTGGGCTGCGTCTTTGTAACGGGACTGGTGGGAGATACAGGCAGTCTCAGCACCGGTGGAGTGCTGATGGGACTTGGTGCAGGGCTTGGATATGCACTGTATTCGATTTTTAGCCGCTATGCGTTGGAACGGGGATACCACACCCTCACCATTTCCTTTTATACCTTTGTATTTGCCTGCCTTGGTACGCTTCCTTTAGCAGACATCTCCATGATCTACGATGCCTGTAAAGAGAATCTGGGGATGATTGGATTCTATCTGGTTTTCGGACTGGTGAGTACGGTGATTCCTTACATTACCTATACTCTGGGACTGACTGCCATGGAAAACAGCAAAGCATCCATTATCGCTTCCGTGGAACCGGTGGCGGCAACCGTTCTTGGAATCCTGCTGTTCCACGAGAAAATGACAGGAAATAATCTCATTGGAATCGTGCTGGTGTTAGGAGCGATTGTGGTGTGTAATGTGGATTGGGGGAAAAATAACTACTTAATAAAAAATAAAGAAAATTATTAAGTTCTTTAAATGTTAATTGTATATTTTTATAAAAATATGATATACTTACATAAAAGGAGAGTGCTTTATGAAGTATATACAGTTATCTAAAGAATTTTACAAAGATAAAGAGAATTATGAGAGGTTATATCTGGAAAGATACAAAGGAGAATCCACTTTGCATATTCCCATTTCTATAAATGGAAATGAAGCTTTTTTAACTTATCCTATAGAGGTGATACAGTTAATTTCTAATATATATAAGGCTGATAAGCTGTTAAACAGAAGGATTTATGCATTGCCGGGCATTGCCCTTGAACAGTTCACGAAGAAATGCCTTATTGATGAGATTAAATTATCGAATGATATAGAAGGCGTTTACAGTACAAGAAGAGAAATTAGTGAAATGCTGAAACCGGAGACGAAGGAGCGATGCCGGAAAAGATTGTTTGGGCTGGTACAAAAATACTACATGTTGTCACAGGAAGAAGAGATTAGGATAGATTCTTGTAAGGATATCAGAGATATCTATAACGACTTGGTGCTTAAGGAAGTAGTACAAGAGGACAAGCGAAATGAGCCGGACGGTGTCTTTTTTAGAAAAAATGGTGTTAGCGTTCAGGGAAGTGATCTGAGAATTATTCATAATGGTGTTAATCCAGAGGATAAGATTATTTCTTATATGGACGAATGTTTGAAATTGATTCATGATGATAACATAAATAAGCTGGTGATGATAGCTGCCGTACACTATTTTATTGGCTATATTCATCCGTTCTATGATGGAAATGGAAGACTGGATCGATTTATTAGCAGTTATCTGTTGTCAAAGGAATTGCATCCGCTTGTGAGTTACAGTTTATCTTATACAATTAAAAAGCAGATTAATTTATATTACAAAGCTTTTAAGATGACAAATGATAAAAAAAATAAGGGAGATATAACACCTTTTGTTATCATATTTCTTGGTTTCATACAACAGGCAGTTGATAATTTGAATACTGTATTAGCCAATAAAATCCAGCAGATGCAATTTTATCATAATAGAATTTTGCAAGTTGTAGAAGAGGAAAAGACCAAGGATGTTATGTTTATTCTAATGCAAAATAGTCTTTTTGGCGAGGAAGGTTTGACCGTTGAAGAGATAGCAGAGATATTAGAGGTAAGTGTACCGACTGTGAGAAATTACATGAATCATATCGATGATGAAATGCTGAAAGTCAGTAAAATCGGTCATAAAAATGCATATGATATTAAATTTGATTATTTCAATTTTATTGATTAGTCTGCTGTAGTATGATATTTTATTTCTATATATTGCCAAGAAATTACCAGGAACGAAGTATAAGAGCTTCGTTCTTTTTTTCTTGACAATGTGTATATAACTGTATATACTGTGTATATCACAACGGAGAGGAAGTAGCGTATGGATTATCTGATGGAATGCAATCACATCTACAAACAAATTGGATATTTTTTTCTGCGGGACATTCATTTTGCGTTAGAACCGGGCTATATTCTTGGAGTCATAGGAAGTAACGGTGCGGGCAAATCCACGCTGGTGCGGGTGCTGCTTGGCAGCTACAAGCTGTATACCCATATAGAGGATAATAAGTACCAGACAACAGAAGCAAAAAGAATGGCGGCGAATCGTGGAGACGTAACCATAGATGGATTTTCCCTGAAACGCCACCCGAAGGATTATAAGGCACGGGTTGCCTACATTTTAAATGACACACCCTTTGCCAAGGGATTGACGGCAAAGGAGAATGGGAATCTTTACGGGAATTATTATGAGGATTTTGAGGTTCAGCGTTATGAGGAATTGTGCAAAGAATATGAAGTGCCCTACGAGCTTCCGTTAAAGGAACTCTCCAAAGGGCAACAGATTAAAATGCAGCTTGCATTTGCCCTGTCCCATGAGGCACGGCTTTATATATTTGACGAACCGGCAGGGAATCTGGATGTGAAGTTCCGGGATATGTTTTATGACATGATGAGAGACATTGTAAAAGATGGGGATAAAAGTATCATCTATGTTACCCACTTGGTGGAAGAGATGGAACATCTAGCGGATTATGTATTGTGGATAGAAAAAGGTACACAGAAGGCATTTGGAACGCTGGAAAGTATCCTGGATGAATATCTGCTTTACCAGGGACCACGAGGATTCCTAAGACCTGGCGAAGGGTATGAGGTCATTGGAATGAAGAGAAATGAGTCTCACACAGAGGCATTGGTCTGGAGCCGGGAAGGGATCTTTTCAAACCTGGTGAAGGAACGGAGCCGGAGGGCAACCCTGAAAGAGATTATGTATTACGAAAAAGAGGCAGAGGGGGAATCGGAATGTTGATGTTAAAACAGATCTGCACGGAAATGCGCTATCGCAAGATAAAGATGGGAAAAGTCATTCTGATTCTTTCGGACATTGTACTCAGCTTATTTACCCATTCCTGGATGACTTCATTAGTGTATATATGGTGCAGTCTCGATTTTTTGAAAGATAAGGGGGAACAGGCAGAGATGCCGGAGGTGATCTGCTTTCTTCCCATGGAACTGGATGCAAGGAAACGGTATGTGCAGGTTCGGGGATATGTGGAAAGTGGATTGTTAAGTCTTTATGTGGCGGTTTGTCTGCTGGTGTCACAACTTCCTATATGGGGGACAGCGGTCAATTGGGCGGCAATTCCGTTTACGTTAGTTGTGGTGCTGGACTTCTGGTTGAATGGTTGTGAAAAATCTGTCCTAAAAGAAAATGCTGCCATTCGAAAAATGGAGATTAAAGCATTTCGGGAAATGTGCTGTCCCCGTTGGTATCAGATTCTATATAAATTGACAGAGGTAATCCGGGTAATCATTGTATTGACTGCATTTTGCTGGTGTGCATGGTATAATCCGGCACTTGACTTGTTTTCCTTTTCTACAGCATGGATGACAGGTCTCCTGATTTCTATCCTTGTACTTTTTGCAGCACATTTATTCCGTATGAAGTTCATTTTGTTTGCTATCGATATGGGAGATTATAATGCGGCAGCAGGTGGGAAGGACGGTGAAGCATGAATATTCATATACAGTCAAAAAGCAGTGTGCCGATTTATGAACAGATAAAGAATCAGATAAAGGAAAATATCATTTCCGGCATTGTGAAAGAGGGGGAGCCTTTACCGTCTATCCGGAATCTTGCAAGGGATTTGAAAATTAGCGTGATTACCACCAAGCGTGCCTATGAAGAGCTGGAAAAGGAAGGGCTCATTTACTCGGTGGCAGGAAAAGGTTTCTATGTGGACAATCCGGATACCGGGTATCTGGTGGAGAAAAAGGTGCAGGGGTTAGAGGAGCAGCTGGATGAGGTGCTTTCCCTTTGTAAAAAGGCAGGTCTTACAAAAGAAGATGTGAAGGATATGCTGGATATTTTGTGGGAGGACTAAAGGGAGGACGAGGAAATGTTAGAGGTTAAGAATTTACAATATCGCTACAAGGAAAATGAAAAACAACAGGATGATTTGCCATTTAAGCTGTATGGTGTCAATTTCACCTTGGAAAAGGGATATATTATGGGCTTGCTGGGGTTAAATGGTGCGGGCAAATCCACTTTGATGAATCTGCTGATGGGAATTTTTACACCGGAGGCAGGCTGTGTCACATTTCATGGGGAGGAAGTGTGGCAGCACAGGAATGAGGTGCTGCAAAAGATTGCCTGCGTATCAGACAAAATGGAGTTTTTACGGTACCGCACCTTAAGTGAAAATGTAGATTTGTTCGGTATTTTGTATGATGATTTTGACCGGCATAAATGGGAGACCTATATGGAGTCCTTTGGTTTTGGAAAAGAGGACCGGAATCATTTATATGATGATTTGTCTACGGGAGAAAAGCGGAAATTCCAGCTGGCATTTGCACTTTCCTATGAACCGGAATTGTTACTGTTGGATGAACCTACCGCAAATTTAGATCCGCATGCCAGAGTGGAATGGATGGAGCTGATTCAGAAGCAGGTGGCAGAGAAGGAAATCAGTGTCATTGTTGCCACTCATTTAACCAGTGATCTGGACGAGATTGCAGACTATATCCTGGTGCTTCATCAGGGAAAACAGATTGCATTTATGGACAGGGAAGAAATGGTGGATCAATATGGTGAGCTGGAGTTGTCGGAATTGCTTCTGAAACTGACAGAAGGGAGAGCATAGGATGAGGAAGGCCAGGGGAGAAAAAAGGACAGAGAAGGAAAAAGAAGAAAAGAAAATAGAGCAAAGGACAGGGTTGAGTAGGGAAGAACAGCTGGTAAACCAGATACATAAATTGGATAAAATAAGCTGGCTTTCAGGTTTATACCTTATTATGGTGTTATTTTGCTGCGTGGTCTTTGCTTTGAATATGAACTATTCCCAGGTGCTTTCAGGGCAGCTTCTGATGACCGTAAGTGAGAGTATTATGATTGGTTTCTTTTCTTTTGCATATGGAATATGGTTTGTTTTTCCATATATCTGGATTAAGGGAAAAGATGGGAAGATGGCACAGGATCTTATAGAGAGCATTTACTGGATGCCATGTAACGTGGAAGCGTTCTTTGATGTGATTTTTAATAAACTGTGGAAGAAAATGAAAGTGACAGGAATTGTGATATTCCTGATTTTTGTGGCAGGTATGTTTGTTGGGACCTATACAGGAGAAAGGGCAGGTACCGGTATCGGATTGCAGCTGCCGGAGCATATTGTATTGTCCGTATTAGTGTGTGTAATCGGAACCGCCTGGGTGATTCTTTGGATGTTCATGGGATGGGTTTTTACAAGACAGTTACGCTTGAAAATCTATTACAAGAAACGAAATGGACAAAGGACAAAGGGGAAACTTCTAAAGGGGAAGAAGAGACAGCGTAAGAAGAGTGGACGTAAATCCAGCCCGTCTTGGGTAATTGAATTTATCATCATAATGGTTTGGAGTTTCATTAGTGTTTTGATGAGAAATGTTTTGGGTCCGCTTCATGAGCAGGGGATAGCGGTTTGCAATTATTTTTTCGGTGGATTTATTCCGATTTTTTTGGCGATAATGTGTGGGGATGCACTAACAAATCAGATTCGAAAAACCATAAATAAGGAACCGGTAAAAATGAAATCCGTTGTTTTATGGGTGGTACTCACGATGGGGAGCCTTTTTGGCTGTGTAACAACCTATCAATATTATAACGAGGATTCCATTGAGACCAGTTTTCTAACCAGAAAGCAAAGTTATAACTGGGAGGATGTGGTTTCCTACCGGGTGTATGCAACTTATTTTTGGGGAGATATGGTACTGGAGATGGAAACAGCGGATGGAAAAACTTTGAAAATCCATACGGGTAACATGGATGAAACAGAGGCATTCTGGAACATTTACAACGATGAAGATGAGTATGTGGCAGACGTTGTGAAGCGGTTGACGGGTCTTGGCGTGGAAGGAACGATGGAGGATGCGAAAAGGCTGAGAAAACATGGAGACGCGAAATCCATTGACCGGATTCGCAGGTATTCCGATTTCGAAAAAAAGAAGCTGCCGGTCTGGGAAGGGCTGCTGGGATGTGAGCAGTCTGTTTATACCAAAAATGAGGACATTGGACAATACGAAACACTTTTGGGAAAAGACGGCAAATATAAGCATAATTATATAGGTTATAACGATATTTTCCCAAATAAACTACCGGATTCTGCGGAAGTGGAGGAGTTTTATTATGAGTATTACAATCCGTGGGACGCAAATTACCTGGGATATCTGGTATATCAGTGTGAGGATGAAGATTATACAGAAGAATATAGCCGGCTAAAGAAACTTGATCGTTCTGAAAACTATAACGATTATGGAGAGATTGTATTTCCTTATGAATTGTGTGCCGTTTATGCAGATCATTATGGAATTATCTATGGGCTGGCAGACAAGGAAAATAATCGGTTTATTTATATGGAACTGGAATTTTGTAATTATTTCACGGATATAGACTATGAGGAGATTGTGGATGAAAAATATCTTCCGGAAGGCTTTAATGCAAAACCGGGAAATGCAACCCGCAAGGCATTTGAGAAACAGTAAAGGAATGAGCGCTGATTACGAAATGGATGAATCAGACTGTATATTCTGTAGTGGCAGGGGAGGAGAGAAAGGTGAGTACAATTAGTAAAAGAAAACAAGATGAGAAATGGGAAAGTTACCCATCACTTGCCAAATTTGCAGACGGGGTATCGGATATGCGACAGAAGAAAATGGAACAAAACAAAGCTTGTATTTCATGTGCTTGGCCTGTTGATTGTAGGAGTCTATATTCAGGGAACCTATGAGGTTTATTATGAGGATCGCTTTGAGAGTTGTTTTTTCTTTTCAAAAACAGAATACACTTTGGAGGATGTGAAGTCCTATACCGTCAAGAAGAAGTCGTTCAGTCAGGATATTCAGCTTGAATTGGAAATGGAGGACGACATGACTTTTTCAGTAATTAGCAGCAATAGTTTATATTCTGATTACCACTGGATGTTATATGACACCAATTTTGAATATGTGGCTGCCTATGTGAAACGGTTAGATGCACTGGGAATTCCCGGTACGTTGGAGGATGAGGAAAAACTTAGGAAGATAGCCGGAAGGCAGGAGAAACCGGAACAGGCGGAAAAAGCGTTGAAATATTGAAATTTTGTATAGAAGATGCTGCTTAATCTGGTAAATTCCAGAGACAATAAGCTTGCATAGTCACATAAGTATGCATAAAAAGAGTGGTTGATTTCTCAACCACCCTAGTGTATAATCTACTCAAAGGTAATCGGATGAGACTCCGATTTGCCCTCGGTTAATATGATTATCAAAAGAGATAAGTGCCTTAACTTTGAGCGGTGTCGGGCACTTATTTCTTTTTGTTATGATTGTCTATGTATGACAGAGCCGCAAAAATTACTAACAATAAAGTAAGAACTTCAATTGTGTTCATAGGGCATCACCCTCTTTCGTAATACTTGAGGGCATCTAAATAAATCGGAAATTCACACCCGAACTTCTTTCAATTATACAACAGTATTATAACATTAACAGAACAAATGTTCAATATGGTATAATTATATTCAAGGTAATATGTTTACAAATAAGAGTATCTTAAATAAATATACTTGACAAACCAAATGTCTTATATTATTCTTTACATGTAGTTAGTTACTAGAGTAACCAACCAATTAACAATGATTGTTTAAACAGAATCCAGTGATTACCGGATTCCTGTCATTTCATATAGAACGCTTAGGAAGGGAGGCAGCCAATGGAGATTGATGAGACATCTTTAACTCCCATATTCATGCAGGTTGCAGAATGGCTGGAGGAAGAGATTTTAAAAGACCACATTTTAGAAGAGGAACAGATTCCTTCCACTAATCAGTTTGCCGCCGTGTATAAGATCAATCCTGCCACTGCCCGGAAAGGCTTTGCTTTGCTGGTGGAGGAAGGGATTCTTTATAAGAAACGGGGAATTGGCATGTTTGTGGCAACAGGAGCAAAGGAGAAGATTCGGCAACGTGGAAAGGAGCGTTTTCTTACGGAATCACTGACCGGTCTTTTAGAGGAGGCAAAACGCCTTAATATTACAAAGCAGGAATTAATTGAAATGATTCAGAAGATGTAAGAGGAGGAGAACATGATAGCAATTGAATGTAAAGATGTGACAAAATGCTTCGGGGACAATGTGGTACTTGACCATGTTTCCTTCCGGTTAGAAACTGGTAATATATATGCACTTTTAGGTAGAAATGGTGCAGGAAAGACGACTCTTATGAATTGCCTTTGTACGAAGTATCTGCCGGACAGTGGGGAAATCCGCATCCTGGAAGAAGAGGCATATGAAAATGAACATGTGTTAAACCAGATGTGCTTTATGAGTGACCAGATGGATGTGTTTGAACTCAAAAAGGTAAAAAATATTCTGTTCTATGCCAGTACCTTTTACGAGCAATGGGATGAGAAACTGATGAACAGGCTGTTGGATTTTTTTGAAATTTCAGAAAAGAAGCTTTACGGAGAATTGTCCAAAGGTCAGCAGACCATGATTGGAATTATCATAGGTCTTTGCAGTGGTTGTGAAATCGTACTGTTGGATGAGATTTATTCCGGTTTAGATGCTGTAGCAAGACAAAACTTTTATGAAATTTTGTTGGAAGAACAGGAGAAAAAACCGAGGACGTTTATTCTTTCCACTCACCTGATTGAGGAAATGACCGGATTATTTACCAATGTGCTGATGTTAGATAAGGGGAAAATCCTGCTGAATGAAGATATGGAAGTGGTGTATAGCAAGTCTTTTAAATGTGTGGGGAGAACCGGAAATGAGAATCTGTTAGCAGGTAAAAATGTACTTTGCCAAAGACAGATGGGCACCATTGCGGAATATGATATCTACGATGTGATTACGCTGGCAGAGAAGAAAGAATTGGAGGAGAAAGGCTTTACCATCTCTCCATTGTCTCTGCAGGAGTTATTTACTGCATTTACACAGGAACCTGCAAAAGAATGGGGGGAGATGAATGGAACTAATTAGGGGAAACCTGCTGGTGCTTGTCACAGCAGTGGGTATGTATCTTACTCTGTTTCTTTTGACAAGACTGTCTGATGGTCCCTTTGAACGTGCCTTTTCCTTTTGCCGGGAGAAGAATCGTAAGAAAGAACGGAATCTGGCAATCAGGCTGGTGGCAAGAATCAGTGTAGGATGTTTTGCATTATATTTTCTGCTCTGTGCTCTTTTAAGAGCCAAAGCAGTACCGATATTTTATTTATGTTTTGTTGTGTTAGCAGTCTGCTTTTCCTATCTGGCAACAGCAGGTTTGGCCATTAAAAAGGATGCAGGAGCCATGGTATTGGGAATAGCAGTTGTATTTTTGACACCGTCTTTGATTATAATGGGGATTTTGATTCGTCAAATGATATTTGATTCCTATTGCGGTTATGCGGCGGTTGTATTATTTGTAATTGACATTTTATTGGAACGAAATATTCGGCAGCATTGGAAAAAGGGGGACATCTAAATGAAGAAAAAGAAAAATGCATTTTTATATATGATGTTGCATGACCTGTTTGCCCCATTGGGTATCTTCCTTTTTTGTCTGTTTCTTGTTTTGCTGGTCAAGGAGGGAAGAATGGAAATTTCTGCTCATATGGTGGATATTTTATTTGTGATGCTTGCGGGAATCATGTTAGGCCCCACCTGCTTAAGCTATATGAAACAGTCTTCCTTTCTTACATTTCATTTCAGTAGAAAACGCTTTTACCAGTATCAGGCTTTTCTTAGTGTGATAAGGGCAGTGGAGCTGGCCGTTATCCGGGCAGGGTATCAGTATGGAATGCAAAGAGAATTTATGTATGCATTTTTAGAAGACACTGAGGATACCATTTCCATGTATCATTCCGTATCTTTTATAGAGTTGTTTGTAACCAATATCTGTATTTTTACATTAATCAATCTGTGGTATTTAATCTTAAATACCTTAACCGTTAATTTCTATCTCATAAAAGGTGGAAATGGAGAAATTTCACCACAGTTAAGATTGCGTATTAATTGTCAGAAGGAGAAGCATCCGACAGGCTATTGTATTCTGACGGTGGTATCCAAAATTGTATCATTTATTGTTATGGTAGCTGTCTGTCTGCTGATTATCTACTATTATCAGATTGAAATGCAGGTGGCATGGACGATACGGCTGATTGTATTAGCTGGGCTTGTTGTGTCATGTGGACTGTTTTACCTGATTGGAAAGAAACGGTATTGTCCAAAATACATATAAATGACAGATAAGAGTATCAAAAGCAGATTTGATGCTTAGGAAAGGAAGAGGAAGGAATGAAAATTCAGATAGCACAGACGCTTAGACAATATGATATAAAGAATTTGCCAAAGGATATTCTTGCAGGAATGATTATCCTGGCAGTATCCATTCCCATATCCATGGGCTATGCACAGATTGCGGGATTGCCGGCAGTGTATGGATTATATGGGTCTGTGTTTCCCATTCTTATCTTTGCACTTTTCTCCACTTCACCGCAATTCATTTTCGGAGTGGATGCGGCACCGGCAGCATTGGTGGGCTCTGCATTGTTAAGCCTTGGTGTGGAGAACGGCTCAGAGGAAGCGATTGCAGTGGTGCCGGTGCTTACCCTGTTGGTGGCGTTGTGGCTGCTGGCATTTTATGCAATGCGGGCAGGGAAACTGGTTAATTATATATCAGCTCCGGTGATGGGTGGATTCATTACGGGAATCTGCACCACCATTATTTTGATGCAGATTCCTAAGCTGATGGGTGAAACTGCCGGAGTAGGAGAACTGCCGGAATTAATTGCACATATAGTTCAGTCCCTTGAGGATGTGAATATGCCATCCGTTGTACTTGGATGTACGGCATTGGGAATCCTGTTGGTGTCTAAGAAAATGATACCCAAATTTCCAATGGCAGTCATCTTAATGGTTGCCGGAGCAATTATGACAAAGCTGCTGCCGGTGGAACAGTGGGGAGTGAAGACGCTAGAGGCTGTGGAACCGGGACTTCCACACTGGCAGATTCCGGATTTGTCGGTGGTGCCCCTTAAGGAGGCGGTGAGCATCAGTCTTTCTGTGGCATTGGTGATTCTGGCAGAGACATTGTTGGCAGAGAATAATTTTGCCCAGAAGAACGGATACCGGTTAAATGACAATCAGGAGATTCTTGCCTTTTCCATGGGGAATCTTGTGGCTGCCTTTACCGGATGCTGTCCTATGAATGGGTCTGTATCCCGTACAGCCATGGGAGAGCAGTATCAGGCAAAGACACAGCTTACCGGTGTGGTGGCAGGACTTGGCATGATTGTTCTTCTTTTGTTTGGAACCGGATTTGTTGGCTATCTGCCGATACCGGTGCTGACAGCCATTGTCATTTCTGCCCTGCTTGGGGCAACAGAGTTCCATCTTGCCCGGCGGTTGTGGAAAGTCAGCCGGACAGAATGTATGATATTTGCAGGTGCTTTTTTGGGAGTATTGATGCTTGGAACCATCAATGGAGTATTGATCGGTGTCATACTCTCCTTTTGTGAAATGATCATACGTACCTCCAAACCGGCCCGTTGTTTCCTTGGTATCCAGCCGGGACACAGTCATTTCCGGGATCTCAAGGAGAGCAGTCAGGTACATGCCATTGAAGGTGTGATGATCTATCGCTTTAGCAGCAACCTGTTCTTTGCAAATGTCCAGGTGTTAAAGAGGGATATTGAAGATCATTTAACGGAGCATACCAAGGCGGTAATCGTGGATGCCAGTGGGATTGGAAGTATCGATATTACGGCAGCGGATTGTCTGGAAATGTTGTATCAGTCGTTAAAAGCAAAAGGAATTCATTTCTATATCACCGAACATATTGCTCCGTTAAATGAGCAGCTGCGCAAGCTTGGTTTAGGGCATTTGATTGAGGAGGGATGCGTCCGCAGGACTATACATATTGCACTGAAGGATATGAATATTCATCGTCCTTATCCTTTAGAAGGTGGGATAAATAATGAGGAGCGAAGTGCTTCTAGAAAACGGGCGGATAACTGGGCACAGGAATTTGTCTGGGCATTTGGCATGGAATCGGAAGAACAGATGGAGAAGCAGATTCGTTTGCAGATTGAACAGCTTAAGAAAAATGGTGATATTGAAGAATTGATCCATGGACGATGGGCACATATGGAAGAATTGGATGAGGATGAGTGGTTAGAGCATTTAGAGGAACATTTGAAAGAGATTGTGCATATATCCGGCAAAGATGAACAGGCACTTGCCCTTCGTATTGAGGAGCATCGAAAGGAAATTCATGACCGGATTGCAAAAGAGCATCCGGAACTGGCACAGAGATTCAAAGAAAGGCGTCATATATTAGATCAGAATTTGAAAGAACGTCATCCGGAAATCTATGAGATTGTACTGCAGTTACGGGAAAGGGAGAAGAATCATACGGATTGAAATGATGTAAAAAAGTGTGAACGGCTAAATATAGGCGAGATTCCCCTTGCAACAACAGAGGACTTACCATATAATAGAAAAGGATTTTCAAATATTTACTTGAGAGAACGGAGGATAAGATATGAATATCGTATGTTTGGACTTAGAAGGTGTATTGGTACCGGAGATTTGGATTGCATTTAGTGAGGCTACCGGCATTCCGGAGCTTAAGAGAACCACGAGAGATGAACCGGATTATGATAAATTAATGAAGTTTCGTTTAGACATCCTGAAAGAACATGGATTAGGACTTAAGGAGATTCAGGAGACCATTGCAAAGATTGATCCAATTCCAGGAGCAAAGGAGTTCTTAGATGAGCTTAGAAGTATTACCCAGGTTATTATTATTAGTGATACCTTTTCACAGTTCGCAGGTCCTTTGATGAAGAAGTTAGGGTATCCAACGATTTTCTGTAATGAATTAGAGGTGGCTGATAACGGAGAGATTACAGGATTCAAGATGCGTTGTGAGCAGTCAAAACTTACCACGGTAAAGGCATTGCAGTCCATTGGTTATGATACGATTGCAAGTGGAGACAGCCACAATGACCTTGGTATGATTCTTGCAAGTAAGGCCGGCTTCCTGTTCAAGAGTACCGATGCCATCAAGGCAGAATATCCACAGTTGCCTGCATATGAGACTTATGAGGAACTTATGGCAGCCATCAAAGCAGCACTGTAAAACACACAACGATACATAACGAATGGGGTTGTTCTTGCAACCCCATTTTCTGTATATATTAACATATCGAAACCTGAAAAAATGGAAAGGAAGAACAACCATGGCAGTAGTGAGTTTGAAGAAGGGCGAGGGACGTACTCTGAAGGCCGGCGGCGCCTGGGTGTACGATAATGAGATTGCAAGTATTATGGGAAGTTTTGAAGATGGCGACATTGTGATTGTGAAAGATTTTGATGGCTATCCCATGGGAAAAGGTTTTATCAACCGGAATTCCAAGATTACGATTCGGATGATGAGTAGAAGAGAAGATACGGAGATTGATGCAGCATTTATTCAAATGCGTGTGCGGAATGCATGGGAATATCGGAAGAAGGCAGTGGATACCAGTTCCTGCCGCGTGATATTTGGGGAAGCGGATTTTTTACCGGGTATCATTGTAGATAAGTTTTCGGATGTATTAGTGGTGCAGTCTTTGGCCCTTGGAATTGACCGGTTTAAGTCCCGGATTGTGGATGCCCTGAAAGAAGTAATGGCGGAGGACGGCATTGAGATTCGCGGGGTATATGAGCGCAGTGATGTGAAGGTGCGTAAACAGGAAGGCATGGAGCTTTACAAAGGATTTATCGGAGAAGAATTTGATACCAAAGTTCCGATTGTAGAAAATGGTGTCAGGTATATAGTGGATGTAAAGGATGGACAGAAGACCGGATTTTTTTTAGATCAGAAGTATAATCGTCTGGCAGTACAGCGGTTTTGCAAAGGGGCAAGGGTATTGGATTGCTTTACCCATACCGGCTCCTTTGCCTTAAATGCCGGAATTGCCGGGGCGGCTTCGGTGCTTGGTGTAGATGCATCGGAGCTTGCAGTGGCGCAGGCGACAGAAAATGCTGCCTTAAATGGACTTTCGGATACCGTTACGTTTCAGTGTGCAGATGTCTTTGATCTGCTGCCAAAGTTAGAACAACAGGGAGAGAAATATGATGTGGTGATCCTTGATCCACCGGCATTTACCAAGTCCAGAAACTCCGTTAAGAATGCCACAAAAGGATACCGGGAGATCAATATGCGGGGACTCAAACTCGTAAAGGATGGAGGTTATCTTGCAACCTGTTCCTGTTCCCATTTTATGAGTTATGAGCTCTTTACAAAAACCATTAATGAGGCAGCCCATTCTGTACACAAGCGGCTTCGGCAGGTGGAATTCCGCACCCAGTCACCGGATCATCCAATTCTCTGGGCGGCAGATGAATCCTATTATCTGAAATTCTATATTTTTCAGGTGGTTGATGAGAAGTAAACCCTTTTCGCATCTTTTAATATGTGTTACAATAACGGATAAAACGAAGGAGAAAGGATGACAATTTTTGCAGTTTCATTTTAATAGCTGGTTAGTATATTTCTATTTTTATTGTATATGTGGGTGGGTATTTGAATCCACGTATGTTTCGATCTGTACACATAAGCTTACAAACCGGGGGTTCATGAAGGGACCGTGGCTGCCGCTATATGGTTCGGGGGCGATTTTGGTTCTAATCGTAACCATGCCATTTGCCAGTCATCCGGCGGCAGTGTACTTTGTTGGTATGATAGCGGCTACGATTCTTGAATATTTTACCGGGGTGGCAATGGTGAAGCTTTTTAAGGTTCGTTATTGGGATTACAGTAATCAAAAGATACAATTTCAGGGGCACATTTGTTTAAGTTCTTCCATTGCATGGGGAGGGTTAAGTCTTTTGATGGTGTATGTGGTACATCCGCCGGTAGTAAAGTTTATTTCCATGTGGAATGAGAATGTACTGAATATAGTAACATTTTTGATTACCATTTGTATGGTGTTTGATTTCACAAATGCATTCCGGGAAGCTATGGATTTGCGTGCTTTGATCATGCAGGCGGAGGAACTCAAGAAGAAGATGGAAGAAGCCGTTGCCGAGAAGAGGGAAGAATTTGCACAGTCTGTGGAAGAATCCAAGGAACGCCTGTCAGAGTCTATAGCAGAAACAAAGGAACGGATTGCCGAGTCTGTGAATGAAACGAAAGAACAGTTGGCGGAACGTCAGCAGCGAAAAGAAGAGCAGACCGCAGACCGCAAGGAACGTCTGGCAGAATCTATAGCAGAGCATAAGGAGAAACGACAGGAAAATGCTGCAGCCAGACGGGAAAGGATTGAGCGTACCATTGAGGAATTAGAAAATGCCTGCGAGAATCTGAGACAGAAAATGGAGAAGCATTCCGGACAACTATTATTGCACAATCCGGGAGCAAGTTATTTTGGAATGAAAGAGGAATCCAAAGAGATCCGAAGACGATTATTGGAGAGGAGAAAGAAATAGATGGAAGAAAGAGTGGAATTGCAATGGGATGTGATGAAAGAATTGATTTCCTACAGTGACAATCTGATACCGGCTTTGCAGACACTGATACAGGAATTACGTGGCAACGAGTTGGAGGATACGACGGACTTTTTGAATGAAGTGATTACCGGGATCAATTGGGAGATTGAAGTGTACAACCAGTGTGCAGACGTGATCAATGAACGCAGCAGTTACATTGATAAGAAGGCAATGATTGCAGCAGTAAAGAATCTGGGTTATTCTTTGAGCAATGGTAATACAGAAGTGGTTGCAGATTGTCTGGAAACGGACTTTCTTCCCTTTTTGAACAAACTGGCATTGGCGTGCAAGCTGGTAGTGGACAACGAATAAAAAGCAGATGGTTTTCAATTGCCTAAAATGATCATGCAGATAAGGAGTAGACATGGAAAAGTTAAGCAATCCCCAGATGACAATTGATACAATTAAGAAATATAATTTTGCCTTTCAGAAGAAGTTTGGACAGAATTTTCTGATTGATGAGCATGTATTGAATAAGATTATTGCTGCGGCGGGTGTGACAAAGGAAGATGTTGTGTTGGAGATTGGACCGGGATTTGGAACGATGACACAGTATCTGGCGGAGGCTGCAAAAGAGGTCATTGCGGTGGAGATTGACAAGACACTGATTCCAATTTTGCAGGAGACATTAGCGGATTATGAGAATGTAACGCTGATCAATGAAGACATTTTGAAAGTAGATATTGCGGCACTGGTGGAGGAAAAAAATGGTGGAAAACCCATCAAAGTGGTAGCGAATCTTCCCTACTATATTACAACACCGATTATTATGGGGTTGTTTGAAAGTCATGTTCCGCTGGATAATATTACGGTTATGGTACAGAAGGAAGTAGCATTGCGGATGCAGGCAGAACCGGGTACGAAGGATTATGGGGCACTTTCCTTAGCGGTTCAGTTTTATGCCGAACCATATATTGCTGCCAATGTCCCACCGAACTGTTTTATTCCCCGACCAAATGTTGGATCGGCAGTTATTCGTCTGAATCGATGGGAGAATCCTCCGGTGAAGGTGAAAGATGAGAAGTTCCTGTTTTCTGTGATTCGGGCATCCTTTAACCAGCGAAGAAAGACGCTGCAGAATAGTCTGGTTAATGGAGGAATTCCGGTGACGAAGGAGCAAGTGGTGGATGCATTAGGCAAACTTTCCCTGCCACCCACCGTCCGGGGGGAAGCACTTACCTTAGGACAGTTTGCAGCCCTAAGTGATATTTTGTATCCACAGTAGTCATATATTTGTCTGATCCTGCATAGAATAAATGCAAAAGGGAGTGTGGACAAGTGCAAAGTTATAAGAGAAAAATTACATATTTTTACCAGTATCACAATGGAACAGTTGGAACAACAGCGGGGTTTCTCAAGTTGGAGATCCGGGGAGATAAAGTGAAGATTATTATTAATATTCAGGAGCCACCCGGATTACCTTATCGGGAAGCGTCGCTTTATTTTTATCATGAAGCGGGAGATCATTTAGCTGCGGTTAAGGTTGATACGGTTGAGCGTAAGGATGGTGTTCTTGCTTACATGAGCCGTACAGACTGGCAACAGTTGTTTGATACCGGAAGAGACCTCTATACATTTGATGGTGTGGCGGTGATGTATAATGAAAATCATTATTATATTGGAGATTTTGCGGACAAGGATCGTAGAGATTTTCCGCTTGTCATCAAGGAAAAAAGGGTGAAACCGGATATTCTCAAAATAATCGCACAGCCGGATGTGCAGTCAGAAATGGAAACGGATCCGCCGTTTTCAAACAAAGAGAGTAATCAGCAGGAAAGTAACCGGTATGAAGATAACCAACGGGAGCATGGACAGCAGGAAGAGACACAACAAGAGGATACCCGATATGAAGACAACCAACAGGAGTATAGACAGCAGGAAGAGACGCAACGGGAGAATACCCGATATGAAGACAACCAATCGGAATATAGACAACAGCAACGCACCCGGCAGAAAGTGAATTCGCAGGATAACAATCTGCAGGAACATAACCAGCCGGAGCATATGCAGTCGGAACCCTTATATGACAAGTGCGAAAACTGCCCATATCATAAAAAACAGAAGGAGAAAAACGAACAGGTCGATTCCTTTGAAAAAATGATTGAGGAATATCCGAAACTTCCAATGTATGGGGCGACAGAATTGTTTGACTGTGTGCGAATCCATCCAAAAGATATCGGCAAACTGGATATGCGTAATTGGAAATTAGGAGTAAACAGCTTCCTTACCCACGGCTTTTACACCTATCAATACCTTCTACTAGGAAAAATGTGGTTTGGAGATGGTACCGCACATCGAATTATTGGTGTACCCGGCGTTTTTTCGAACCGTGAAAAATATTTGGCCAATATGTTTGGCTTTGAACAATTCATTCCGGTGAAAAAAACGGGTGTAAAGACAGGTGAATTTGGCTACTGGATTGTGGAGATCAGTCCGTATCTGTAATGATCCCGGTAGACACCCTGAATCTGAACACCCTGATATTCGATTCCTTCGTAAACAAAATGCAGTTTTTCCAATAACCGGACAGAAGCTGGATTATCGGGAGCGACCCGCGCTTCTATCCGGTGAACTTTATAATTAGAGAAAATAATTGGAATCGCTGCATAGCAGGCTTCATAGGCATAACCTTTTCCTTGTGCGTTCTTATCTAACTTATATCCAATAGAAGTATGAGAAAAAGGGTCTTTTACAAAGTTTGAGAAATTAATGGAGCCTATCAGGATGTCCGGCTGTTCTTTTGTATAGATATAATATCGGAGAGTTTTTCCTTTCATAATCTCGTTGTACTCATATTTCAGACTTGCTGTCTGATATTCCAATGTATAGAAATTCTTAGGCCTTGTTGGCTCGAATCGTTCAAATTGTTCCCGGTTTTTACAATAAAAATCCAATACATTTGCAGCAATGGTTTCATTTTCAATGCGTAATAACAGACGATCTGTTTCCACGAAAAAAGACATATTTTATCTCCTCACAATATGTTATAATATGATAGGCGATTGCGAAACGCCTGTTTCTTCTATAAACGTTGTGCAATTTGACAATATCCTCACAGGCACGCTTGCGCTGCTCTCGTCTCGCAGCGGTACTAAACTCGTGTTTCACACTCGTTAAGTACCGGCGGTCTCAAAGCACCTGCTTAGGATACTTGTCAAATCTGCACAACTCAATATACATTTTCAAGAGTTTCGCAATTACCTATGTTATAATATGATAGTATAACTCTATCATATTTGCGAGGAGAATAATAGTGGATTACGACGAGAAGTTTATGAAAGAAGCAATCAGACAGGCGAAGAAAGCTGCAAAGGTGGGGGATGTTCCCATTGGGTGCGTGATTGTGAAAGATGGTCTGGTGATTGCAAGAGGATACAATAAAAGAAATGCCAAGAAGACCACATTGGCCCATGCAGAGCTGTTGGCAATTGAGAAGGCCTCCCGTAAATTAGGAGACTGGCGGTTGGAGGAATGTACGATGTATATTACCTTAGAGCCATGTCAGATGTGTGCAGGTGCCATTGTACAGGCAAGAATACCCAGGGTGGTGGTAGGAGCTATGAATAAAAAAGCGGGATGTGCAGGTTCTGTATTGAATCTGTTCCAGATTCCGGCATTTAATCATCAGGTAGAATTCAAAAATGGGGTGTTGGAAGAAGAATGTTCTGCATTATTGTCGGATTTCTTTCGAAACTTGCGGCAGAGTAAGGGGAAAACCGTTTGACAGAAACAGAATAATTTAGTATACTTTCATTTATCCATGCAGCCGGGGTGTTAGCGGTGCCCTGTACCTGCAATCCGCTACAGCAGGGGTGTTGGTCTGCCTCGGGATTCGTTTCTGGTGCAGGCTATAGTAAGTGGCGTTGACGTATGGGTCTTGCGCAATGGAAACCTATGAACCGTGTCAGGTCGGGAACGAAGCAGCACTAAGTAGGAGCTTTCATGTGCCGCAAGGGTGCCTGAACTGAGTTAACTGCTATAGTAACTGGCCGGGAATGGATCACAAAGCAGACTGCATGGTTACATAATTGCATATTTTGAATAGAAGCCAGGACAGATAGATGATATTATCTCGTTTTGGTAAAATCATATAAATCTATTTGTATGATTTTTTTTTATAATTTGTGGAATATTTGTATAAAAAATGTTACAATAGAAAGTATCATTTAAACTAGATGAGAAGTCTGTTTGTATAACAGAGAATATACTAGAATTTTATGAATGGGAGCGGGAAGCATGAACTATGCAAATGTGATTGAATTTGTCAAAAATCAGATTGCTGATAATGGCAGACCACCGAATTATCCATTCCGTGACCGGTTTGAACATACGATGCGAGTATATCGTTGGGCGATTAAGCTGCAGGCCAAGGTAGGGGGTGACCTTGATATTATAGCGCTGGCAGCACTGCTTCATGATATCGGCTGGGAAGATGGCAAGGATCATGGAGAAGTGGGTGCAGAGATTGCAGTGGAATATTTAGACAGTTTGGGAATTGAACCGGAGAAGATTGGACGGATTGGTGAGATTATTCGGATTCATGACAATAAGGACACGACGGATGAATTGTCGTTAGAGTGTCAGGTTGTAATGGATGCAGATTTATTAGATGAGGTGGGCGCAGTAAGTGTCCTTTGGGATTCCATGGCGACAGCTTGTGAGGATGAGGCGAATTATAAGAAAGCGTATTACAGAATTAAGAATTATTTCAGGGGAAATAAGCCGAAGATCCGGCGCTGTAAGACAGAGGCAGCAAGAATTGAGTATGACAGGAGAATGAAGCTACTGGAAGAGTTCTTATTTCAGCTTGAGAAAGAATTATTTTAATGTTTTGGGAGAGACATTTAGAATAATACAATGCTATCATTTTTAGGAGGAATCAATATGAAGAAATTTTTGACAACGTTACTATGGATTGTCATCATTGGTGCAGCATTATTTGGAATTTATTATGTATTACCGGAGTATCCGCAGAATTTTATTAGATCCTTTGTTCAGCCAATTGTGAACAGTCAGGCCAAGACCAGAATTACAGGGGTTCAGAATCTTGCGGCTGCCGGAGTAGAAGGGCAGACCTATAAGTCTGTTTTAGAGAAGAATACGGGAATGTCCTGCTGGACATATGATGTATCCTACAAGGCAAATGGAGAGATTGAGCAGGAAGTTGTTACATACAGAGGTAACGGCGCCAGTGTAAACATGAAGGATTATAGTGATTACAATGGTAAGTTGTATACAAGCTGTTCTGTGAAAATGGAGTTTGTCATTACTCCGAACAAAAATGACAAAACCAAATCAGATGTGAACATTTATCCATATCTAGATGGAGTGAAGATGAATATTCAGGATGGTAAGCATGGAGAACAGAACAAGAAAGTTCTTGAGATTATCCTGCAGCAGCTTTATGGTGGTGTACAGGAAGAGTAAGGAATACATAGAAAAAGAATCCCGCTTGCGGGATTCTTTTTCTATACCAGTTCGTTGATCAGTTTCATGATGGTACTGATGGAATCTGACATTTCACTTTCAGCCATTGCCTGAATATATTGCTCTTTGTGAGCAGATACATCACGAATGGCATTCAGTAAAGAGGTTCTGCTTAATTCTTCCTCTTCAATTACATAAGAAAAACCATTCTTTTTAAATGATTTCGCATTCAGAATCTGATCACCGCGGCTGGCAGCTTTTGACAGAGGAATTAAGATATTTGGTTTTTTCAGTGCAAGTAGCTCACAGATGGCGTTTGCACCGGCTCTGGAAATCACCAGATCACAAAGAGCAAATAAGTCCCGAAGCTCTTTGGAGATGTATTCAAACTGTACATAGCCGGTCTTGTCCGTTAAGGACTCGTCAAGATGACCTTTACCACATAAGTGAATAATCTGAAAGTTTGGAAGAATATCATCTAAGCTTTCTCTTACTACATTGTTGATCACAACACTTCCGCTGCTTCCGCCAATCACTAAAATAGTTGGTTTGTTCGCATCTAATCCGCAGAATTTTGCTGCACATTCCCGGTTTCCTTCAAATAACTCTCTCCGGATCGGGGTGCCGGTAAGCACAGCTTTGCCTTCCGGTAAGAGATCAAATGTCTCCCGGAAATTGCAGCATACCTTGCTTGCAGCCGGAATACAGATCTTGTTAGCCAGACCCGGTGTCATATCGGATTCGTGAATAATGGCAGGAATATGATTCTTTTTGGCTGCCAAAACAACCGGAACTGCAACAAACCCACCTTTTGAAAATACAACATCCGGTTTGATTTTTTTGAGGATATGATTTGCTTCCCCAAAGCCTTTTATAACGCGAAATGGGTCAGAGAAATTCTTAAGGTCAAAATATCTTCTGAGTTTTCCGGATGAGATTCCGTAATAAGGAATGCCGATATCTTCTATTAATTTTTTTTCGATTCCATTATAAGAGCCGATATAAGAAACTTCAAAACCGGCTTCCTTAAGGCTCGGTAATAATGCAATGTTAGGGGTAACATGTCCGGCAGTTCCACCGCCGGTTAACACGATTTTCTTCATAACAAACTCCTTTTATTCATCAATTGCCTGCTTTAATGCCTTTGCAAGCTGATCAGGACATGAGGTTCCTTTAAATCCACATTGAATTCCTTCCATGCGGGCAATGGCATCCTGTACATCCATACCTTCTACCAGTCGGGCAACGCCTTGTGTATTACCGTTGCAGCCGCCGTAGAACTTCACCCCGGTTACCTTGCCGTCAACAATATCAAAATCAATCTTTTGTGAACAAACACCCTGTGTTTTATACGTCATAGTCTATTCCCTCTTTTCATAAATCTTATGGATAAGATTATAGCATAGGAATTGAATTTTGTGAATGGATTAGAATTTTGTCGAAACAGGAAATAATGGAGATAAAATTGACAAATAATCCATAATCAGCAAAGAATAATACGAGAAAAGGCTATTGAGTCGCGGCCAATCCCTTTGTAAACTAGAAGTTAGAAAAAGGTTGTCCATCGAGACAGAAAAATGACAGGAAGGGATACTATGATTACAGAATTGATTACCAAACATTTATTTATGAGCAGCATTTTATTATTTGGTGCACTGAGCATCTTCTTACAATGGATCATGATGCTGTCCTTAAAAGGATATGTGAAAGCATCTGCCAATATGAAGACAACGAGAAAGAAGCTGTTGTTAAATCTGAAAAACCAGTTTGAAACAATCTATGGAATGAATTATCAAGTGCGTAATATTGCAGCATATGTGGACAAGTATTTGCTGAAAATGCGGTTTCTGGGTATTACATATTCCGCATGGGAGAAAGCTCCTTTCCTTAGTATTGGCCTTGCAACGTTAATAGCAGGAGGAGAAGCATTTTATGGGTATTGGATGAAAAAACCGGTGGAATTGTATGTCGAGATCGGTTTTGCCCTTGGGGCAGTGTGGGTTTGTGAATTTGTATGCTACTACATTTTTTCTGTCAGAAACAGAAAACAGCAGATACATATTCAATTGGTGGACTATTTAGAGAATTATCTGACAAACCGTCTGATCCGGACGCAGGCAGGAACAGAGCAGAGAAAGCTGTTAGATGCTGAGATGGAGGCAGCATTTATGGAGGGTACTGTTGATAATAAGGAACTGAGAAAAGTGATATTAGAGGAAGGAAGAGAGATAGAAAAGAGGAATCAGCATCGGGAGACGACAACGGCTGTTAGAGACGAAAAAGAGCAGGAAAACCGGGAACCGGAAACTGGGATTGACACTGAGGAAGATATGGAGATGCTGAAACGTCTGCTTCGGGATATGGGGAAACGGGAACAGAATGAAAAGGCACGGGAGGATTTACCACAGACAGAAGAGGATTATAAGGAAAACAAAGGTGATGGAGAGGCTGTCCGGGATGAAGTTGCGGCGGCAGGTGAGAATATGGAGCAGTCAGAGATTGAACTGCTAGAGGAGTTCGTGCAGAGTTTTCTGGCATAAGGCTGGGCTCTTTGTCATATATATAGAAAAAACGGATGACAGACCAGTGACGAAGCAGAGAAAAAGGAATAAGAAGATTATATGTGTAATTGGTGTGGTTATGATTGCCATTGCAGCAGCGGGAAACTATACATATAGGATGAATGGTGGATGGAATCAGAATGGGAAGGCAGGGACGGAATCGGCAAAAGAGAATCAAAATGAGCGTATGTCCGAAGATACCGAAAACAAAGAGAAGGAAAATGTTCCAAAGAAGGAGCGGGTCATTGTGTCGGACACGGATTATGAAGGCATAGACAATACGCTTTATGCATGGTGGTTTAAGCGAAACGATAATCATGAAGCCTCCGGCTGTCAGGAAGATTATGATATTACACAGTATGATGCTTATTATACAGTGCCGGTTAGTGAAAAGAAAATGTATATTACGTTCGATTGTGGATATGAAAATGGATATACAGCGGATATTCTTGATACCTTAAAGGAGGAGGGAGTACCCGCTGCATTTTTTGTGACACAGACCTATATCCGGGATAATATGGAACTTACGAAAAGGATGAAGGAAGAGGGACATCTGGTTTGTAATCACACTGTGACGCATCCGTCCATGCCTTCAAAATCAGTGCAGGACCAACAAAATGAACTGTTAACCTGTGAAACATATATGAAAGAAGCAACCGGATATGACATGGATTTATTCTTCCGTCCGCCGAAGGGAGAGTATAGCAAACGTACCCTGCAAATGGCAAAGGATTTAGGCTACACTACCATTTTCTGGTCAATGGCATATTTAGATTATGATGTGAACAACCAGCCGACAATGGGGCATGTGATTGAACATTTTCAAAAATACTACCATCCGGGTGCCATTCCACTGCTTCATAATGTGTCAAAAGCAAATCATGATGCATTGAAAACAGTGATTCAAAATCTGAAAAAGGAAGGTTATACATTTGGCAGCTTATATGATTTGAAATAAGTTGGAATCCTATCGGCATAAATATGCATAAATCATAGGAATAAAAACGGATAAAATGATGAAAATAACATTGTGCGGAATAAAATATTGATATTTTATGCTGGGTTTGTTAAAATATAGAGTGGTTTTGAGGGAAAACAAGGAACAGGCAGATAGAAGTCCTGTGCCAATAATAACAAAGGAGAGCAATAAGATGGCAGAAAGCATTAGTTTTGACTATAGCAATGCGATGTTCATGGTAGACGACAATGATATCGCTGCTATGAAAGAAAGAGTATTAGAGGCAAAGAAGACACTTTTAGACAGAACAGGCGAGGGAAATGATTTTCTTGGCTGGATAGATCTTCCGGTAAATTACGATAAGGAAGAGTTTAACCGTATCAAAGCAGCAGCAAAGAAGATTCAGGGTGATTCCGATGTTTTATTAGTCATTGGTATTGGTGGATCCTATCTTGGAGCAAGAGCTGCAATCGAAGCATTGCGTCATACATTTTACAATGTGATTGACAAAGATATGAGACAGGGTTGTCCGGAGATCTATTTCTGTGGTAATAACATTAGTTCTACTTATTTGGAGCATTTGTTAGAAGTAGTTGGGGATAGGGATTTCTCTATTAACATTATTTCAAAGTCCGGAACAACAACAGAGCCTGCAATTGCTTTCCGTATTTTCAAGAAGCTTTTGATTGAGAAGTATGGCGAGAAAGAAGCAGCTAAGAGAATCTATGCCACCACTGATAAGGAAAAAGGAGCATTGAAGCATTTGGCGGATGAAGAGGGCTATGAGACTTTTGTAGTACCGGATGATATAGGAGGAAGATTCTCTGTATTAACAGCAGTTGGTTTGCTTCCAATCGCAGTCAGTGGTGCAGATATCAAGCAGTTAATGGTTGGTGCAGCTACAGCAAGACAGACTTGTTTAGAAGCTGATTTTGAGCATAATGATGCATTACAGTATGCCGCACTTCGTAATATTCTTCGTGAGAAGGGCAAGACAATGGAGATTCTTGCAAATTATACTCCATCTGTTCATTATATTGGTGAGTGGTGGAAGCAGTTGTTCGGAGAGTCTGAAGGTAAAGATGGAAAGGGTATCTATCCGACAGCCTGTGATTTTACAACCGATTTGCATTCCTTAGGACAGTTTATCCAGGATGGTACCAAGAATCATATTGAGACGGTTATTAATATTGGATCTCCTAGACGGAAGATTATTATGGAGCAGGAAGATGATGATTTAGATGGACTCAATTATCTTGCAGGAAGAACCGTTGATTATATCAATAAGCAGGCTATGAATGGAACGGTTCTTGCCCATGTGGATGGTGAGATCCCGAATCTTATGATTACTGTTCCGTATATGTCAGAATTTAACTTAGGTGAATTGTTCTACTTCTTTGAGTTTGCATGCGGTGTTTCCGGATATGTACTGGGAGTTAACCCATTCAATCAGCCGGGTGTAGAGAGCTACAAGAAGAATATGTTTGCATTACTTGGTAAGCCGGGTTATGAGGAGCAGAGAAAAGTGCTCTTAGAGAGAATGAAGAAAGAGAAATAATAGTTTTGCAGAGGGAAGAGGTTGCCAGATCAATTGCAATGGTATTTGGCAACCTTTTTTCGTGTATGGACATAAATGTATTTTTACTTGTAATTTGCTACATTTCCAAGTATAATAACATTTTGTTAGTTTATACATGACATAATTTTGAGACTGATATATGAGTGTGGAGGAAAAGGAATCATGGCAGATAATTCAAGTTTGGGTTTGGAGTATGACAGGTATGCAGGAATACTTGCGCATCCAACATCATTTCCGGGCGCATATGGAATTGGAGATTTAGGACCGGGAGCCTATGCATTTATTGATTTTTTAGAGAGATCCGGATTGAATATCTGGCAGGTACTACCAATTGGTCATACGGGATTCGGTGATTCTCCGTACCAGCCTTTTTCGTCCTTTGCCGGACAGCCGTTGATCATTAGCGTTGATGATCTGCGGGAGGCGGGATTGCTGTATGATGAAGATTTTGATGAGATGCCACAGTGGGATCCTTGTAAGGTGGAATATGGAGAGGCGATCGCATTTAAGACAGGACTGTTAAAGAAAGCCTTCCGGCGCTATGAGGATCCGGAAGTGAAGGATGCCTATTCCACCAGTGAAGATTTCGCGAAGGAGTATGACGTATTTTGCAAGGAATCTGACTGGTTAGATGATTATGCACTGTTTATGGCAGGAAAAGATTATTTTGAAGGTGCTCCATGGTATATGTGGGAGGCTTCCTTAAAGAATCCTACTGCAAAGCAGAAGGAAGAGTGGATGAGCAAGCTGTCATTTGAGGTGGAGTATTATCGGTTTATCCAGTTCTTGTTTTATAGACAATGGATGGCATTAAAGAAATATGCGAATGATAAGGGCATCAAGGTCGTTGGTGATATTCCCATCTTTGTTGCATGGGATAGTGTAGATGTATGGTGCAATAAGAAATTATTTGATCTGGATTCGAAGGGATATCCGAAGACGGTGGCAGGAGTTCCACCGGATTATTTCTCTGCAACCGGACAGTTGTGGGGGAATCCGCTTTATAAGTGGAGTGAACATACAAAGACCGGTTACGAGTGGTGGTTTAAGAGAATACGGCATCAGTTGAAGCTTGCAGACTTCCTGCGCATTGACCATTTCAGAGGCTTTGATAAATACTGGGCGATTCCTTATGGTGAGGAGACTGCGGTAAATGGTAAATGGAAAAAGGCTCCAGGGGTGAATTTCTTTACACAGTTAGAGGCAACCCTTGGATATGATATGCCGATTATTGCGGAAGATTTAGGCGAGATAGACCAGTCTGTTATTGATCTGAGAGATAAATTCGGTCTTCCGGGCATGAAGATATTACAGTTTGGTTTTGAGAATCCAAATGAGAATGATTTTCTTCCGCATAACTATATTCGCAATTGTGTATGTTATACCGGAACCCATGATAATGATACAACCCTTGGCTGGTATAAAAAATGTTATGAACAGTCAAGAGATAAACTAAGAAGATATTACAACACAGATGGTGGAGATGTATGCTGGACTTTGATCCGTGCATGTTTTTCTTCTGTTGCGAACATGGCAATTGTGCCAATGCAGGATGTTCTTTGCTTAGATTCCTGGGCAAGAATGAATACACCCGGTGTTGGGGAAGGTAACTGGGCATGGAGGTTCCGTATGGAAGATATGACGGAGCAGTTAGAACACAGATTATATGAGACGGCCAAGTTATATGGAAGATAGATAAGGAGTTAGAAATGAGAAGCGTACTTGTATTGGCATTTTTATTTTTGTTTCTGGTATTGATGATACCGGTACATTTTATACTTTTGCTGATTGGTAAATGGAATAAAGAGCTTCGTTACCGCATAGGCAATGCCATTGTGTATTGGGCATTCCGATGGGAACTATTCCAATCGGGGGCACACATCACCGTAAAAGGGATTGAAAATATACCGGATGTTCCTGTGCTGTTTGTGTCCAATCATCGAAGTTATTTTGATATTTTGGTGCTGCATACAACGAGTACGAAACGACCGGGATTTGTTGCCAAGGCAGAGATGGAGAAATTTCCGCTGCTGAACTGGTGGATGCGTGATATTTGTTGCCTGTTTTTAGATCGGCATGATATGCGGTCCGGTGTACAGATGATCAAGGATGGTGCGGAACTGATCCGGAATGGTCATTCCATGGTAATCTGCCCGGAGGGAACGAGAAATCAGAAACCGGAGATGCTGCCTTTCAAAGAAGGAAGTCTTAAGATGGCGGAGAAAGCGGATTGCCCGGTTGTGCCGGTTACATTGATGGGAACGGATTCTTTGCTGGAGGCAAGACCCGGCTTTGATATCCGGAAAGGCAATGTGACTGTTATATATGGGAAGCCATTTTACATGAAGGATCTGCCGAAGGAACAACGCAAGAAAGCGGGAGCGTATGTACAGGACATTATTAAAGAGACAATGGAACAAGAATTAGGCAATTGATGCCAGTATATTACAAGGAGGATGATGTATGAGTCCATTAGTTATTACATTGATTGTGATTGCCGTTTTGATCGGTATTTTAGTAGCCCTTTATTTTGTAGGAAACAAGATGCAGAAGAAGCAGATGGAACAGAAGGAACAGATGCAGGCAGCTGCACAGCAGACATCTATGCTTATCATTGACAAGAAAATGATGAAGTTAAAGGATTCCGGTCTTCCAAAGGTTGTTATGGAACAGACTCCAAAGCGTTTCCGTAATGCCAAGATGCCTATTGTTAAGGCGAAGGTTGGACCACAGACATTGAATTTAATCTGTGATGATGGTATCTTTGATGATCTTCCTACAAAGTGTGAAGTGAAGGCAATGGTAAGTGGTATCTATATCACGGAGATTAAGAGTATTCGAGGTAAGAAGAAAACTGTGGAAGAACCAAAAAAGAAGAGTTTTGGTGCCAAGATGCGTAAGAAACAGAGAGAGCTTCAGAACGAATATGCCAAGGAAGAAAAAGAAAAAGAAGCACGTAAGGCTGCAAAAGCAGAAGAGAAAAAACGTCAGGCACAGGCGAAGAAGATTACAAAATAATTTCTTTACAGTGTGGAATAGGAGAGCGGTTATGTTACAACAACAGGCATGTTGGCGGTGACATAACCGCTGTTTCGTTTACGGCAGTTTGGATTATTCTCTTTATTATGACTGCACAAAGACCGAAATAATAATTATGAAAGAAAAAAGAACAGACGGTGGTTTTGGGATGATAATAGATGAAAGTAATAGCAGTATGAGGTGATGGCATGAATTATCAGATTAACGGAAATAACAATAAGGCTGCCTTTGGTGGAACGTTTGCCAATGGGGGAATTGGAAATGCAGGCAATGTGGACGCCGGTAGCGCAGGGCAGAGTATTCTGGCAAACAATCAAGTTGGAGATCTGTTGTCCTGCAAGTTGGTCGAGGGTGGGGATAAGCCGGTCTTAGACCTGAATGGAATCCGGATTCAGACCAGAGCGACAGCCGAACTTAAGAATGCAAATCCGGGGGATACCATTTATTTGAAGATACAACAGGCTGATGCATCGCAGGTATCTCTCAAGGTAGTTGGAATTCAGGCGAAGGGACAGGGCTCGAATCTTGGTACAGTAACAAGTGCACAGGTTATGCAGAATACAGAGCAGTTTTCGGATATGATCAAAGAGAATCTGGATGGAGCGTTAGATGAGGAAAAGGCGAAAGAGAATCAGAAAGAAATACTTCGAAATCTAACCACAGATGAAATTGCAAGACTTCGCATGATGCAAATCGATGTAAGTAATGCCGCCTTATCGGATCTCATGGGAATGGTGATAACAATCCGTTCCGGGGAACATCAGGAGGAAGTCAATGAGCAGATTGGCGATATTGTAAAGGAAACAATAGGAAAGCTTCGTAATACATTAGTGAGTGGGGAACCGGTTGTGCCGGAGCAGGTATTCCAGACAGAGACACAAAGTCCGGTACCGGATGGCGATACACCGCCGGCAGGGGAGATGGTATATCGTCCCGGCAGCAGCCGCCTGAACAGTAAAGGGTATGTTGAAAGTGTGCCATATGCGGCACAACAGGATATGGCCGCGTCCAAACCGGTAAATAACACAATGGAAATACCACAGGGGATAAGGCCGCATATTAGCGATGAACAGATGATATATATGATTCAGAATGACATGGATTTTACCATTGCAAATGTGGAGATTGCCCATAACAGTGTGAATGAAGAAAGTCCGGCACGGGAATTGCCGTTAGACCAGCAGGTTTGGAATGACATTTACCCGCAGGTGACATCCATTATTGAGTCCGCGGGAATGACGGTTACGGAACAGAGTTTCAATGGTGCGAAATTCATGCTGCAGCATGAGCTTCCAATCACGGTAGATTCTCTTCGGATGTTTGTGTCGGTGCAGGCATTCAACCAGCGCGGCATACAGGACAATCAGGTAGAGGCCAATATTAAGGAACAGATTGCGATTGGGAATGCGCCGGAGCAGGCGCGTATCAGTGGTAGTACTTTGCAGGAACGTGCAAGCCAGTTGATGGAAAAGGTACAGGTCATTACACCGGTGGCGGTAGATATGGCGGCGTCCCAGGGAAAACCTCTTACAATATCTTATTTATATAACAGTACGATGCGTAATATGAATGTCCGTTCTGTAAGTCAGCCGCTTCGCACCGGCGTAGAAGGCGCAAGTCTTTCTCTTAGCGGGAACGGAGTAAATGCTGCCGCAGGTGCGGTGCTTTCCAATCATCCGGCTGCTGTGACGGCCCGCAGGCAGTTAGAGGAGATTCGTCTTTCCATGACGATGGAGGCAGCCACCCGTCTGGTGAAACAGGACATCAATATTGATGCCAGGCCATTATCACAGATTGTAGATGCTTTGAGGAATCAGGAAGCGGCTTATTACGACAGTGTGGTGTCAGCCCAGGATCTTCATGATATTCCGGATGGTGTGGATCTGTTAAAAGAGACGCTGAGACAAACAGATGGACTTAAGAACCTTCCGGCTTATGCATTAGGAGAGATGGTACGGCAACCGGTCATTACAGTTGGCGGCTTATATGATTCCGCAACCCGTATGAAGTCAACATTGATGGGCAAGGCATATGAGACAATGATGACAAAGCCGAGAGCGGATTTAGGGGATTCCATTACAGATGCGTTCCAGAATGTGGATGCTATTTTAGAGGATCTTGATTTTGACCGGAATGCAGCAAATCAACGTGCTGTACGCATTTTGGCCTATAACCAGATGGAATTAACCAAGGAAAACATTGTGAGTGTCAAGGCAGCAGATGCCAAGGTGCAGCAGATGTTTGATACGCTGACTCCACAGATAGTATTAAACTTAATTCGTGAGAATAAGAATCCGATTCATATGACGATAGACGGTTTGAACGAAGAAATTATGCAGCAAAGGGAAATCCGGGGAATTACAGATGAACAGCGGTTTTCAGAATTTTTATACCAGTTAGACCAGTCGGATGGTATTACACAGGAGGAGCGTAAGAGCTTTATCGGTATTTACCGCTTGTTAGATAAGATTGAAAAGTCACATGGAAAGGACATTGGTGCAGTTGTCCGCAATGGGCAGCAGGTCACTCTTAACAATCTGTTTGCTGCGGATAAGAGCCGGAAAGTACAGGGCTTTGATGTGGCAGTGGACGATTCCTTTGGGGAACGCATTGATGTGAATTTGAATGGGAAAGGAATTCTCGAACAGGTGGAAACAGCCTATAACCAGACCCTTTCTAATAGTATGCTGCGGCATATCAGACCACAGATCTTGCAGAATCTGGAACAGTTAGATTATAGAAATATGAGCTTTGAGGAACTCCATTCCCTGATGAAAACAGCAGATACAACAGAGAGTGAAATACAGGTTTCACAAGAGATTGCAAGGTCCCTTTCACAGGCACTATCTGAAGAAGATGAGGTTTCTATGATGTTGGAAGCCAATGAGATGCCTTCTACTGTGACGAACATTCTTGCTGCGCATCAGGTGATGTATGGAAGGGATGGTATTTTCGGAATGATCCGGGATATCAAACAGAATCTGCCAAAAGCATCAAGAGATAGGATAACCCATGTGGAAGATGGAGTTCTGGATCATTTAGAGGGTAAACAGGATGTGTTGTATGGTTTGGAGAATATCCGTGCCGGATTGTCAGAAGAAGTGCATGCCAAAGAAAATGACGGCACGATTACGGCAAAAGATATTCAGGCACTTAAGTTCCTGAATGCAGGAATGCCAATTGCCATGAAGGCTGTGGAACAGGATGTATTTCAGGTACCCATTGTTGTGGATGGGCAGGTGAGCATCATGAAAGTGTCTCTGCTGCGGGACGGAGAGCATGCCGGGGAGATTACGGCGGCTATGGATACACCGGAGTATGGAGATCTGAATGCTTATCTGCATGTTGAAAATGATCAGATTGAGGGTTATATCCATGTGGAAGACGAGAGAGGACAAAGATTGATGGAAGCAAATGAACTGACATTTCGTTCGGTATTTGCCAAGATAGGAATGGAAGTGAGGGATTTGCGGTTAGATGGCAGTAAACCGGTACAATATGGATTGACAGAGGGGAATGACATTACTACAAGCCGGTTATATAAAGCTGCAAAGCAGCTAATGACGGCTATTAAGTTAACCGGTGTTGCAGCCGATAAGTAATGTAGAGGATAAGGATATCGGAACAATAGATACAGCCGGTGCGAAAAAGGATGTTTGAACCGCTGAATGAAAGAGAATGAGGTGAGCATATGAGATTGAATCATAACGCACTGGCGTATACAGCAAACAATAATCTGAACACAATTAATAATAATCTGACCAAATCCATGCAGCGGCTTTCTTCCGGATACAAGATTAATAAGTCTTCGGATGATCCGGCGGCTAAGGCAATCTCCCAGAGAATGGAAGCACAGCTTCGGGGACTTGCAAAGGCAACAGATAATTCCAATGATGGTATTTCTCTGATTCAGACAGCGGAAGGCGCATTAGATGAAGTACATACGATTTTAGCGCGCATTCGTGAGCTTGCAGTACGTGGAGCAAATGAGGTTTACGCCGAGGAAGATAAGGATGCCATGCAGGATGAGATTAAGCAGTTACAGGAAGAGTTGGATCGTATTTCTGAGACAACAGAATTTAATGGACGAAAGTTACTAAATGGCGAATTGAATAAGAAAGGTTATGTGGATACCGAAGGTCTTTCTATTGTAGAGATTGGTGGAGATATTGAGCCGGGGGAATATGGTGTGAAGGTGACTAAGGCCGGTACACAGGCACAGACCAGCATTACGGCATTATCCGGTGGTACGGTGATCACAAAAGAGCAGGAAGGAAGCATAACCATTAATGGTCTTGAAGTGTGGATTATGGAAGGTGACACGGCGGATGAAGTTAACGAGAAGATTCGTAATGCAGCTGCTAAGATCGGTATTGATTATAATACCAGTACAGGAGAGCTGGTAAGCCAGCAGTATGGAAAGAACCAGTCCATTACGGTTAAGGCCGGTTCGGATGAATTGAAAGCGTTGTTGGGAACGGATCAGCCAACCGTATATGGAACCAATGCAGAGGCAGAATTTATTCTGGATAATGGTAAGCGTGTTGGATTTGCAGATACCGCAACCCTTGATACGGAGGGTAATCGTATTACGGTAACGGATAAAAATGGATTCAAAATGGTATATGATGTAGAACCGGATAGTCCTACAGCAGGAATTGGCGAGGCAACAGTAACTGTACTTTCAGCAGGACCAATGGTGCTTCAGATTGGGAATAATGAAGGGCAAACGTTGAATATCAATATCAGTAAGACAACAGCAGAATCGCTGGAGATCGATCATATTAATGTCTATACAAGTGAATATGCATCAGAAGCCATTGAACGCATTGATAATGCGGTGGCAAAGATTTCCGGAATCCGGTCTGCTCTCGGTGCATACCAGAACCGGCTTGATCATACGGTGAATAACTTAGAGACCGCAGATGAGAATCTGACAAGTGCAGTATCACGAATTCGAGATACCGATATGGCTGAGGAGATTACAGAATATACACAACAGAATGTGTTGAGTCAAAGTGCACTTCAGATGTTGGTGAAGTCCAATGCACGTCCGGAAGGACTTCTCCAACTCTTCCAAAGATAAAAATCGGGCATGCCTGTTTCTAGGCATGCCCGATTATGCATAGTCGTTGAAGAGAAGTCCCGAGTATTTGGATGGGATGTATGGATTCGGATAATTGTTCGTTGTGTTTGGATAAGTTACAATAGTCTTGTCGATGTAGTCGAGGGGATTTAATATCATTTTTTCTGTAACCCGATGAATATCCGAAGGAAAACCGGATAACTCCTCGTCAAATAATTCTTTGATCTGTGCACTGTCTGCATCATTGGTACGGCTTAGATAGCCGTCATCGTCTACGTTCAATCCGGCATTGGTGATGGCGTCGCGGTATCGACGTGTAATGCCTGTAATGTCGTGATAAAGGCGACTGGCTCCTTTTTGGTGAAAACCATTTTTTGCAATATCAATCAAATCGTTATAAGAAGCTAAGAAGTCATCTAATTTATCGACAATCTTATCTTCGTCAGGGGCCAGATATACCATGACCGGCTTGTCAGAGGTGGCAAGCAAGTCAACATCCAGAGCATGATTCAGAGAAATGCGGTTACTAGAAGAGGTATGCTCCACATCATTGATGGTGAATTGGGCATCTGACGGCATTGTATCTACATGGTCAAGTCCGAGGGCAGTTGTGATATCATTTTCGATATAGGTTTCGTCAAAATGAAAGATCAGACCATTATCTTCCGGAGAACCAATCTCGTCGGAACGCAATACGAGGGCTGCTGTTCCTTCCACACGGTTATTGCGTAAGGTTGCATGGATTCCAATATGGTTACTATTGATGGAGTCAGCAAGATTGCGTTGAATCTGCTGGTTTGTCTCCCCGGGGTTAACCTTAAGATTAAAAGTATATTGATTCTTGCCAACAGCAATACCGAGAGAGTAATTACCCGGAGTAAATGCCGTCTCGCCGCTTGGAAGATAGGTGCCTACGTTCGTCTGGCCGGTTGCAAGCTGATTAACCTGAATGGATAATCTGTCTGGCAGATCATCATTGGCATTACTTTGTAAGCTGGCATTCAGTATACTCTCGTTGGTAGAAACAGCTTTCATTTCGTTCAGGGTATCTTCTTTGCCGCCTAAAGATTCACTATCGCGTTCAAGGGACATTGCAGCTTCCTTAATGCCGATTGTGTAAGCCTGTGTAGCACTGGAGAAGGTAAACTTATAGAAAGGAGAATACTGGTTCTGCTTCACTATATTCTGATATAAAGTTTTCAGATCATCTTTCTTCTGGGAGTTCGAACGGAAATTCTCTTTGGGAATTACCATCTGACCACTGTAATAGTGATAAACATTGCTCAGATTCATCATAACATTTACCTCCTTCCCTGGATTCAATGTAATCGTTCTATGATTGAATGAAGCTTGAAGAGTGCCAATCCGTTGACAGGTTTGCTTCAAAAATCCATTATGATATAGTTAAGTTAAATATAGCACAGAATATGGAGGATGTCCATAATTTTTTGGGGGTCAAAAGCCAATGTTAAATGTATGATTTGGCACCTTGGACATTAATAGATTGTTTTCAATATACCATTCAGGTTTTGGAACATTGGCTTTTGCCCTCCCTGAGCATTATATGAAAAAAGGGTTGACACACACGGACGGGTGTGGTAAAGTAGCAAATGATGAACTGCCGAAGACAGTAGGTACCATTTGGTGTAAGCATAGCGCCTACCGAGGAAGAATCGTATGTTTGACGTTTCGCTCTATGTCTTTGGACATAGAGCTTTTCTTATATATAGGAAAGCGGTTAAAGGTTCGATGTCGCGCAGTCATTAGTTTTATAAGGAGGCGCAATACGATGGCAAAGATTGAATTAAAGCAACCAATCGTTGAGGAGATCAAAGCTCAGCTTCAGGACGCTAAGTCAGCAGTGATCGTAGATTATCGTGGTCTTACTGTAGAGCAGGATACCAGACTTCGTAAGGAGTTAAGAGAAGCAGGTGTCGCTTACAAGGTATACAAGAACACAATGGTACGTCGTGCAATTGAAGGTACAGAGTTTGAGTCTTTGAAAGATGATCTGGAAGGACCGAATGCAATCGCTATCTCTAAGGATGACGCAACAGCACCAGCAAGAATTCTTGCTAAGTTTGCTAAAGATGCAGAGGCATTAGAGATTAAGTGTGGTGTAGTTGAGGGAACTTACTATGACCAGGCAGGAATCAAGACAATTTCCAGCATCCCTTCAAGAGAAGAGTTACTTTCCAAGTTACTTGGAAGTCTTCAGTCACCAATCGCAAACTTTGCAAGAGTTATCAAGCAGATTGCAGAGCAGCAGGATGGTGCAGCAGAGGCATAAGATATATGGCTTCTGCGACAGGCTGTTAAGGATAGCCTAGATTACTGACACAGAGTGTCACACATGTAGTATTACTACACTATAATAATTATTTTAAATGGAGGAATTAATAATGACTACTCAGGAATTTATCGAAGAGATCAAGAAGTTAAGCGTATTAGAGTTAAATGATTTAGTTAAGGCTTGTGAGGAAGAGTTCGGTGTATCTGCAGCAGCAGGTGTTGCAGTTGTTGCAGCAGGCGGTGCAGCTGGTGAAGCAGCAGCAGAGAAGGACGAGTTTGATGTTGAGTTAACAGAGGTTGGACCAAACAAGGTTAAGGTTATCAAGGTTGTTCGTGAGGTAACTGGTTTAGGTCTTAAGGAAGCTAAGGAAGTTGTAGATGGCGCTCCTAAGGTATTAAAAGAGGCTGCTGCTAAGGCTGAGGCTGAGGACATCAAGACTAAGTTAGAGGCAGAGGGAGCTAAGGTTACATTGAAGTAATCTGCGCGAACCATTGAGCCAAGCAAAAGCACAAAGTGCTTTTGTCAAGATAACAAAGAAGTGCAGAACGGAATGCTTGCATTCCGGGCTGCGCTTTTTTGTTATCTTGGAAAAGTGCGTCAGCACTTTTATTTGGCGAAAGGCGCGACACCGAGCGGGATGGCGAGGTGCGGGTTGGCGAAAGGAGCGACACCGAGCCGTTTTTTACACTTTTTTTGTTCGTTAAAGTGTGTTATGATGTAACTATTCAGAGCAACATATTCTATATACATGTAGTTACAGGGGCGTCAGAATGATTATGAGTGTGAAGATAGAGGATGTTTACCGACAGATTGGAGAGATTGCACAGCAGAATAACGTTGAGAAGATTCTGTTGTTTGGTTCGCGGGCCAGAGGCGATCATACAGAGAAAAGCGATATCGATTTAGCGGTGTATGGATGTAAGGATTTTGCGCAGTTGTGTGATCAGTTAAATGAAGAATTATGGAGTTTATTGGAATTGGATATCATTGATATGGATTCGAAGTATCTATCGCAGGACTTGGTTGACCAGATCGATCGGGATGGAGTAGTGATTTATGAAAAGATTTGAACAGTATACAAAGCATCTGAATGTGATGAAATGTGCATATAAAGAAGATTTGAATAATGAATTTATTGTGAGCGGAATTATTGATAAGTTTTTTATTCAATTCGAATTGGGCTGGAAAGTATTAAAAGAGTTATTAAAGTATGAGGGAAAGGACGTCGGTTTATCCGGTTCTCCAAGAGAAATTATTAAGGCATCTTATTCCTGTTTTGATTTTCTGGATGAGGAAATATGGTTAAAAATGTTGCGTGAACGGAATGACACGACGCATATTTATAATGAAGAAGCTGCCAGAGAATTGGTAAGACATATTCTGGATGAATATATTGATGAATTTGATAACATACAAAAGGCAATTGAAAAGAAGTATGGAAAAGAATTAGAGAATATCCAATAGGAAAGTGGTAGTGGTTGATTGTAAAAAAGAGGAAACTTATACCATAGTAAGAAATGGGATGTCTGGGAAGGGACATCCCATTTTTCGGTAAAAGGTTAAAAGCTTGCATGGAAGTGACTGACATTTCCGACGACGTGCTTGGCATCCTTGCTGTAACATCCGGTTGGAATATAATCCATTCCCGTGTCGTCCTGGTTTACGGCATCTTCAAATACGGAATCAAATTCTTTTGACCGTTTGCTTTGTTGATGGTTCTCGCGTTCCTGCTGTTTGGTGGAACGTGGCATTGCATAGATTGCAATGACTGCTTGAATTGGGGTAAATGTTTGTGCATTCATGGTAATCTCCTCCTTGAAATTACGTCAGAATGTAGACACTTCCTTCTAATATATATATCGTACAGGATTCGATAAAGATTAACACATCTGGAGAAGCAGGGCTTTCATGATAGATTTCACATTTGATATTTGTGGTATAAAAGCTTGCGGTTGATTTGGGACAACGTCTTGTCTGGGAAAATAAAATTATGTATAATGAACAGAGATTGGATTTCGGACCTTTACCGAGTGTGTACAGTTAAAGCAGGTTGTACTGCCATCAGAGCTGCTCCACAACCACCATCTTCTGATAATAATGAGGAAGATAAAAATGAAAATACGGATAACCAGAAGGAGCAAACTACAGATGTGGAGAAGAGACCTGGTCAGGAGATTGTTGAACCACCTGCAACTACAGAAAGTGAAAAGAATAATGTTATCAAAGAACAATATGAAATTGGTGATGCAGTTACAGTAGGTGGTAATCAATATAAAGTATTAGCCGGAAATAAAGTTAGCTTTTTAGGTGCAAATAGAAAGTCACAAAAAAGCCTTCCACGGAATTTCCCAATCTGCGACATTTAGAGTTCTAAAAGGAAAAGGAAGCACATATAAAAAGATGATAAAGAAAGCAAGATGACATCTTGTTATTTTGTACAAGTACATGTTAATATATACAAATTACTGAACGTCCATCTGATTTATGCTATGATAAAAAATGAATAGCAAACAATTTTGTGCTTGAAATGAGGTGGAAGTATGTTAAAAATTGGCATTTGTGATATGGATGCAGCTTTTGTGGGGAAGCTACTGGATATTTTAGATGAAGTATTGTATCAATATGGAGACTGGGAAGTACAGGTTTTTGATGATAGCAATGAAATCGTACAACTTATTGAAAACAAGAATTTCGATTGTAATTTGTTGTTTTTGGAAATATTTCAGCAAGGGAAATCCGGCATTAATATTGCAGATTATATCAAGGAAAAGAGCGTGGATACAGATATCATTTTTGTAACCACTTCTGAGGAGCATGTTTTTGACTGTTATCAGAATCATACATTTGCATATTTGTTGAAACCATTACGTGACGTAGATATTGCCAATGAGGTGAAACGATATCTGAAGGAGATACAGAAGAGTCCCAAATGCCTTAATATTTCAAATAGAGGAGTTGTGACAAGAATACCCCTTGATACTATTTTGTATATAGAAAGTGTGCATCGTAAACTGATTATACATACTAAGCATCAGAATTATTCGTACTATCAAAAATTAGATGTGATAGAGGAATTATTGAGACGGGATCATTTTATTCGATGCCATCAAAGCTATCTTGTTCCGGTAGAGCGGATTATGGCATATGATGGGAATGTAATAAAAATAGGAGAACATGGAATTCCGGTTAGCAGGCGATATAAGGAGAATGTGAAATATTGTCTTGCCCAGACAGAATGTGCTATGAGTGGGGATGTGGATTCGTCCATGTCCGATGAAACTGATTTGGCAGAGAGCGAGCAGGATTGTATAGAATTGGATAATGCTTATTTGACCTCTGGTGTATTTCAGGATAATGATACCAAGGGGGCCTTGATTTGTGTTCGAGGTGCGTATCTGGGCAATATAATACGAATTGTCCCGGAGCAGAAGATAATAATTGGAAGGGATGGAACAGCTGTTGATATGATTGTTAATCTGCCTTTGGTTAGCAGGGAGCATTGTTCCATTATCTATCACGAAGCAGATCAAAACTACGAAGTGCAGGATTATTCTATGAATGGAACATTTATAGACGGTACGACCCGATTGGAAAAAGGGATTCGATACCTTCTGCAACCGGGGACAATGATTTCTTTTGGAGATACGAGTACAGTATATAGATTAGGATAAGAGGGTGGCAGGATGCATTTGATAAAATGTGATAATGAACATATATATGACAGTGACAAATTCCGAAGTTGTCCTCATTGTTCAAAGATTTCTCTTGGGATAGGACAGGCGGATGCCGGTGCCATGCAACAGGCCAATGTAGATACAAAGAGTCCTGAGGAGAATGAACAGCAGCAATATCAGAAAATTGGATTGCAAAGAGTCATGGGTGTGGTTATCTGCCTTTCCGGTGAAATGGCGGGTGAGGGCTTTTTGCTCAGAGAAGGAAACAATCATATTGGACGAGCCTCCAATATGGATATAGCACTTACCAGAGAAATATCAATTTCCAGAAAGAAACATGCAACCATACATTGTGATGCCGAGACCGGAGAATGTGAATTGTTGGTTAATGAGTCAGATTCTGAGGTTCGCTGTAATGGTAATGTGGTACTTGGGCAATGTGCGTTGCAGGGTGAGAATGAAATACAGATTGGGAAATGCTGTTTGAAGGTTGTTACAGTACCAAATATTTGGAAGGTGTAGGATGAAAGCGATTACAGAATGTGAATCTGAACATCGGGCATTGCGTAAGGAAACCATATTGGAGAATCGTTATCAGATTGAACGCGTGCTCGGAGAAGGTGGATTTGGAATTACATATGAAGGCAGACAATTAGATGGCAATGGAAAGGTGGCAATCAAGGAGTATTTTCCGGCGGCATATGCTGCAAGAAATAATGCGGATTTGGACCAGAATCTGCATATTTTTTTGACGGAACGGGATGCATATGACCATGGAATGAAACGTTTTTTGCAGGAGGCGGAGTTTCTAAAGAGTGTGCAGTATTTAGATGGAATCGTTTCGGTTATGGATTGTTTTACCTGTAATCAAACCGCATATATTGTTATGGAATATATCGAGGGTGTTACACTGAAGCAATATGTTCTGGAAAATGGCTGCCTGGCATATGATGAGTTGCTGGATTTGCTGCTTCCTATGATGAAATCATTACACTGTATTCATCGACAGGGAATGATTCACCGCGATATCAGTCCGGATAATATATTGATTGGACTGGATAATAAAGCCAGATTGATTGATTTTGGCGCAGCAGACATGGTTGGTGTGAAAGGGAAGAGAGATATCACTGTGATTCTAAAGGCCGGTTATGCACCACCGGAGCAGTATTTGACTGAGGGAAAGCAGGGAACCTGGACGGACGTTTATGCTGTCGCAGCTACAATGTATATGGCACTCATGGGAAAAACACCTGTAGATTCCATTGCGAGATTACAGGGAAAGGAATTGGAAAGCCTTGAACACTGTAATGTAAAACTTCAGAAATGGCAACAGAATGCAATTGAAACTGCCATGGCACTTAAAATCTCTGACCGATACAAAGATATGGCGGAGTTTTTGAATGGATTGATGACGGCACCCCGGATAGAAGATGAGGTTACCTGTATAGAAGAGGATGTGCCGGAAAAGCTAAGGAATCAGATTCTTGGCTTGAATCACAGTGCAAAAAAATCTGTATGGATTGGTATCTTATGTGTTGGTGTGATTGCATTGGGTGCATGGGGGACTCTTTGGATGCAGGGCAAAAATACATCGGATACAATCCAGGGAAAACAGAAGATTTCCCAAGAGGAAAATCTCCTTTGTGTCATGCCGGATGTATCGGGCATGATGGAACAGGATGCAAGGGATGAGATAGGGAGAGTGGATGAATCCATACAAATTATCATAAAAAGAAAATACAGCCGGAAAGAAAAAGGAATTGTTCTGGAGCAGGATGTGGCAGCCGACACACAATACAGCATTGGAACAATTGAAAAAGTGGTGTTGACCATCAGTGATGGGGAGGCTCCTACAACGCAAAAGGAGACTACGACGGAACAAGAACAGTCTGCCGCCCCGGGATCATCTGCCACTGAACAATCCACTGCATCGGAAGGAGAGACTACAGGGAATAAGAAAGATAATACAAAAAAGAAAAATGATGTAAAGATCATTGAAGAAGACAATTATGATGAATTTCAATTAGATGAATAAAATGGAAGAAGATGTGAGGCAATCTCTTATGAGGTTGCCTTTTTGGTTGAAAATAAGACGGTTATTTTGTACAAGTGACGGTTAAAATGTACAAGTTGGTTTATGGGAGAAAAGGGATGTGGTAAGATTTCAATGATAGTCGGGGCAAAGTGTTTCCCAGACCTGTCATTTAGAAGATAAGGAGGAGAGTTTACAAATGAGGAAAAAATGGATAGCGGTAGTTTTGTTATTTGTTACATTGTTAAATCTATCGGCTTGTGGGGCTTCAGATAATTATGAATCAAATGAAAAAGATGTGACGGAACAGTCCAAAGATTTTAAAGAAAATGAATTTTCAACAGAGGATATCATTAATAGGGCGTTTACAAAGGCGTGTAGAGAGACAGATGGAATGTCCGTTGTTATGCGTGTAAAGGATCGGTTTTCGGGTTCTTATGGGAGTACGAAATACAATAGCGATATTACAATCAATAGTCCGGTGGAATTCAAAAATGATAAAACATATATGTCGGAAAATGAATATGAGTTTCGAACAGTTGCCACTTCTTACGGTAATGTAGAGAATGCCTTGGACATATTTAATGCTGTATCGGATAGTGAGGAGCATTCAGAACAAGTTCATTCCCAGATATATAGTACAGACGATGGTACAGTCTGGCAGACAATGGAGACTTATAATTCAGATGATGGTGAATGGCAGGGAGATTGGCAGCAATTTCATGAGATTGATACAACAGCCAAGGAGTTTGATGAAAATAAAGCAGAGTCATTAACCAAAGCGCAGGAAGTGGAAAATCAAGCGGAGAATATGGATGAATGGAAACAGCTGTATATAGACCATTTGAATTCGGAAGATCGCCCGCATGCCACCTATATACTGATTAATATGGACGACAATCCCGTGCCTCAGATGGTTTACATGCTGAATGAAATTTCTGGTTACGGTGCTGAATTCGTAAGCGTGGCAGATGGAAAACTGAATGTCACACACGTAGATGGAGGTTATTTCACATACTATAACCCTGCAGAGCACACTGTTTATTCATATGGTGGTAAGATGGGTAGCTATTATGATTCTGTATATTCCTATGCCAACGGTGTGCTTACACGGATTCATAGCGGAGAATGGACAGAAGATATGGATGAAAATGAAGAAGTTGTCTATACCTATAACTGGGATGGTGAAGATGTTTCGGAAGAAGAATATAACACATATTTAGAAAGCGTATATGATACTTCAGCAGGTGTAGAATTGGATTGGGAGGCTGACTGGTATACAAAAGAAGAGATCATACAAATGATTGCAGATTATTAAGAGAGGTGGAAGTTATGAGTAAGATGAAATGTGAAAAGTACAAAAGGATAACGGTGATGTTAGGGGTAGTGATGGCATTTGTTTTCTTGGCCACATTCTCTAGCAAGGTGATGGCTGCTGAAACAGCGGAGGATTTGATTATATCAACTAGAGAAGAGCTTTTGTCCTTTGCAAATCGGGTAAATGCAGGGAATGATTATGCAGGAAAGACAGTCCGGCTGGTGAATGACATTGCTTTTGACGGACAAGTGGGAAACTATACTCCAATATCAGGATTTGTGGGAACGTTTGACGGTGGGGGACATGTTATTAGCGGTATCGTGACAAAACCATATTTTGATTGTGGCTTGTTTAGTTTTGCTCCTGGTGCTGTCATAAAGAATGTGACCGTAAAGGATTCAGAATTTACGTGTACAAGTGGGAGTGTTGGGGCGATTTTAGGTTTTGGTTATGGAAAAATCTCTAATTGTCACAGTATCAATAATAAGATAACTTCAACAGGAAACGGATCAGAAGCAGGTGGAATTGTTGGAAATACTTGGAGTGATATACAAATTATTAATTGTACAAACAGACAGGGGTCCGTTCAGGGGGTATATTGCGGTGGAATTATCGGAGGAAATTCGGACAAAAAGACTGTAATAAAAAATTGTGCGAACGATGCAACATTAACCGGCTTTATTGTAGGAGGACTTGCTGGTTATGTTTCTGAGATACAGAATTGCTATAATACAGGGAACGTTAATAGTACAAGGTCTGGTGGATCCACTTATGGAATAGCAGCCCAGGTTAAGAGTATTATTTCTAACTGCTATTATTTGAGTGGAACGGCTTCTCTTAATTATGGAGGAAGTGCTTCTATTTCTAAGAATGTGAAATGTATGGAGGCTTCTGAAATGCAAGGCCAGAGTTTCCTTAATTTGTTGAATTCCAATAGGGGTGACAGTGTTGATCTGTTGCCATGGGAATACAGGGGAACGGAATCGTTATATCCGGTTCCTGTAAAGGTAAAGGATTTATCTGGCTTTCCGGCTGCAGTAGCTGCGGGAACATATACATATACAGGAGAAGCGATTGAGCCTCTTATATCTGTTATGGATGGTGGGGCTGTGTTGCAGGCGGATAAAGATTATACTTTAACTTATTCCGACAATGTGGATGCAGGAACTGCCTCGGTGAAAGTAGAGGGAATGAATCTGTATACAGGGTCCCTTGTGTTGTCATTTACCATTAATAAAGCAACGCCGCAATTTGAGTATACTCCGGTCTATAATAAGAATTATGGTGATTATACATTTCATCTTAATCTGAAACGTACCGTGGGGGATTCTGCGGTTATTACAACATATGCAAGTTCAAACAGCAAGGTTGCATCTGTAAATGGATCAGGCTATGTTAAGATCGTGGCACCCGGAAGAGCGGTCATTACGGTAACTACTCCGGAGACCGATAACTACTGTGCCGGAGAGGCAAACATTGTTATCAATGTTAACCCTCAGAAAGTGATTTTGAATACATATTCTTATAAGAGGCATCAGGTACAATTGAGATGGGGTAAAAGCTATGGAGCAAGCGGATATGAAATCCAGTATAGTACCAATGGCAAATTTAAAAAGGGAACGAAAAAGGTTGTAATAAAAAAAGGAAGTACTATCTCTAAGAAGTTGACAAAATTAAAAAGCCGTAAAAAATATTATGTAAGAATTCGGAGCTATAAGTCTGTTAAAGTTAACGGAAAATCTAAAAAACTCTATTCGCAATGGACGAAAAAGTCAATACGTGTTAAATAGGAAAATGAATTTTTCTTTGACCCCGTCTCACAGTGCCTCGTGAGATGGGGGGTTTTTGTGCTTGAAACTTGACTTTTATTGTCAAAAATGCAATATATAATGTTATAAAATGTGGAGGAAAGAACTATGTATTGCAAAAAATGTGGAAAAGAAATTAAGAACAATATTCAATACTGTACAAACTGTGGAGAGAAAATTCCGGAGAAAGTATTAGAGGAAATGCAGGAAAAAGCATTGGAGGAAATGCCGCCCAAAGTGCAGAGTACGGCAAGCGATACCGCAAAGGGAAACAATCGTATAAAAATTATTTGTTTGGTTGCGGTGATTCTGCTTCTTCTTTCAGCGCTGATGATAGGTCTTGTTTTGATTTTGTCTGATGAGGATGAAGAGGAAAAGCCGGATACAGAGGCGACGGTAACAGAAGAAATAGTGGAGTCTACGGAAATGACAACAACGGCTGCAGAGAGTGAGGAAACGACAGAGGTGGTAGAGGAAACTGCGAAGAGTATCTTCCTTTTATCAAAAGTAGAATGCGAACAGCTGATGGATGACATGTTAAAGAGTGAATCTGTTGATGCAACTGAAAAGGATGCAATGGCAGACATCTCTAATGTAATTATAGAATCCCGTATTGCGGAAGAATATGGCGTGAGGATGTCGGATCTGACAGATGATGAGAAAAACAGCCTTAATTATCTGATTGGAAAAAATGCATGCTCCAAAGAAGGAATATTTGAATACGAATTGGAATTTGATGAAGATATGGAGTGTGATGCATATTCATTACAAAGTGTTGCACGGGATGCCTATGGCGCAAATGATTTGCCGGAAACGGATAGTATGCTGCTTACCCGGACAGAGGATGGAACCATAGCATTTATGTTTGCAGATGGAGATGAAGTGTTAAATGGTGAGGGTATACATATTAGAGAACAGGAAGACTGCTATCTGGCGTCATTGCCTGTATTTAGATATGGGAATGATGCACTTAGTGGAATTCTGACCGGTTATGCGGATGTATTGTTTGCTAAAAATACCGGTAGCCGCTTTGGAGTTACGGCTATCTATGCAAGGACTCGTGGCAGAGAAGATATCCCTGTAGATTATGTGGAGACATCGTCTGAGTTGCCGGGACAGGAGGGTAAAACCTATGATGGTAATAATCTGATTGATGGTGATTACAGTACGGCATGGGTAGAAGGTGTTGATGGCGTAGGGGTTGGTCAAACCATTACCCTGCATTTGGATAAACCTAGGGAAGTATACGGCATCCTGCTGTACAATGGTTATTTGGCTTCTGTGGATTTGTATAACAAAAATGGTAAGGTAACCCAGGTTACTGTTGACTTTGGCCAGGGGCAGGAGGTAAAGAAGGAAATTGATACCTATGCACCTCAAACCTCAGGAAATAGTATCAGTGAGATGAACATGAATATCGGTCGAATCGCACCGGATCAACCGGTTGTGACGGATACGATTACCATAACCATTACAGAAGCGGTTACAGGGGATAAGTATGAAGATACCTGTATTAGTGAAGTGGTGGTATATTAAGGATTGCCAAAGTGGTTGTATATGTTTTGTTCTAAAGGTGGAAAAGGGATTAGAGAGGGACAAGTGTTTTGCAGTTACTGTGGTGCAAAAGTAGAGGATGGAACGGATATATTTCCTTTAATAAATTACAGGATGGGGACCGAAATATCAGCAATGGTATTTCAGTCCCTTTTTGAATAGGCGGTTATTTTGTACAAGTGCCGGTTAATATGTACAGGTGTGTTTAAAGGCTAAAAAGGGTGTGATAATATTTTTCTGGATAAGTCTGATTAAGAGCAGACGCTGTGACAAACGAAAAGGAGGAGACAAAATGAGGAGAAAAGAAAGAATGAGAACGGGAAAAATACTGACATTCTGCACCATGGTTATGCTTGGTGTGGCATGTATAACCACGACTAGCAAGGCAGCAGATTTGATTACAGAAGACGGCTTTACGTATCAAATTTTAGATGGAACAGATACTGTTGAAATCAAAAAATATACAGGCGATGCCTCGTCGATTACAGTTCCTAATCAGATTGAGGGTAAAGAAGTTGTAAGCTTAAGTAAAAGTGCTTTTGCTGCTTGTAGTAGTTTGGAGAGTGTAGATTGCTCTGGTACTTCGATTGCGGCAATTCCAGATCAGTTGTTTAGTGGAAGTGTGAACTTGAGGGAGGTAAAGTTACCAGAGTCTGTACTGGGTATTGGATATAGAGCATTTTATCAGTGTAAAAGTTTGGAAAAAATTACTTTTCCAGATTCAATGGAGTATATAAAAAGTGGAGCGTTTATGGAATGTACTGGTCTTAAAGAGGTTGTAATGTCTAAACAGTTAGTAAGTATTGAGACAAGTGCTTTTTCGGGTTGTACCAGCTTAGAGACAATGGATTTATCCAATACTTCTGTTATGACCATTACTGACCAAATGTTTAATGGTTGTGAAAGCTTGACAGAGGTACGATTACCGGAGACTGTTTTGGTAATTGGGAAAAGGGCATTTTTGCACTGTGAACAATTAGAAAAGATTAACTTGCCGGAAGGCCTGCGTTCCATTGCATTTGAAGCATTTGCCTACGGTAATGCGTTGCGTGATATATCGTTACCGGATTCTTTGGATTATTTGGGAGGAAGGGCATTTTATGATTGTACTGCACTGGAAAGTGTTTCTATTCCGGAGGGAATCACAGTGCTTCAAGAAGGAACATTTGATGGGGCATATCAATTAAAACAAGTGTATTTACCGGATTCGTTGCGCATTATTCAAAAAAAGGCATTACAAACAGTGGATCATTACAGCGAAAGAGGATCCAACCTGACAAGTATATATATTCCGGCTTCCGTAGAATGCATTGGAGAGGATGCATTTCCTCCAACGAAATATATGAGCACCATAGTTGGTTTGCCGGATTCTTTTGCAAAGGATTATGCACAACAGAATGGTTATGCATTTACAGAAATCGCAGAGAATGCGAAGATTATCTTTGATGCTTGTGTAGGGGAATTAGAACTTACAGAGAAAACAGTAGTGAAAGGCCAGGAATACGGAAAACTTCCTGTCCCGGAGAAGACCGGATATACCTTTGCAGGATGGTATGCAGATGAGACATACGAGACGCCAATTCAGAGTATTACTCTCGTAGAAAGAGATTCTATCACTGTGTATGCGAAATGGGAACAAACAGACAATTCCCCAGTGGAGTATAAGGGAAGTCCTTCTGATTTTACTATTAAAGATGGCGTATTAACAAAATATAGCGGTTATCAATCTGTTGTTGTTGTGCCGGATGGCGTCACGGAGATTAAAACCGGGTCATTTGGGGTATTTGAGGATCAAAGTACAATCACAACACTGGTGTTGCCGGAATCCTTAACAAAAATTGGTTCCTCAACCTTTGAAGAATGTACAAGTCTTTTGGAATTAGTGATTCCGGAGGGTGTTACGGAGATACCGAAGGAAATGTGTTATAATTGTACGAATTTGAAAAAAGTTGTGATTCCGGAGGGCGTTACACAAGTTGGTGAAAAGGCTTTTGCAAGTACTGGAGATGATGCGAATCCGCCAGTTGCATTGCAAGATATTATTTTGCCTGATAAACTTGAGAGTATTGGTGATAATGCCTTTGCGAATAATACTAACTTGATGGGGATTGATTTGCCAGAGGGTATAACAGAAATTGGAAATAGTGCATTTAAAGGATGCAATGCACTGAAAAGAATTGCTATTCCTGCCAGTGTGGCAGTATTAAATTCTCAAATATTCGATGGTTGCGATAGTTTAGAGGATATTGTACTCACAGATGGATTGCAGCAATTTCAGTCCAAAGTGCTTTACAATACCCCGGCTGTTACAACACTCTACATTCCGGAATCTGTGAAGGAGATAAACGATAATGCATTATTAAGAAAGGAAAGCACAGCTACCTCATTTGTTATTGAGGGAATGAAGGATAGTGCGGCATATACATATTATGAAGAAAAGATAAAGACTGGTACAGTATTTAGTGGTACAGATGTATCCTTCAGAGAGCTTACCTATGATTCCACCATTGAATTTGATTCTCAAATTTCCGGAATGGAAGTTGATAGCAAGAAGGCTATTGTAGGAAAAGCATATGGTGTACTTCCGGTTTTGGAGCAGGACGGAAAAGTATTCAAGGGTTGGAGCTTCACACAGAATGGGACCTCTATTGTTAAATCTACGAATTTGGTAGAGGAAGAATCTGTGAAACTCTATGCAATGTGGGAGAATCTGCCAGAAGAAGTGCCGGAAGAATGTGAAGAGGATGCTCATAAATGGGATGAAGGAGTGGTGACAAAGGAACCTTCAGCAACGGAAACGGGAATTCGAACATATACCTGTACCGTGTGTGCACAAACAAAAACAGAAGAGATAGCAGCAACAGGTGAAACCCCAGACCAGCCAGAAAACCCAGGTGGAAATGAGACCCCGGATCAGCCAGAAAACCCAGGTGGAAATGAGACCCCGGATCAGCCGGGAACCCCAGAGGATAATGGAAACGGAGGCAATGGTGGCACTACAACTCCACCGGCAGGAAATAATACAAATCCTCCTGAAGATGGAAGCCAGACGGAAACACAGTCAAGCACTCCTGCACCGGCAGCGGTGGGAACAAAATTAATCGTTGCAGCTTCAAGCTGTGAAGTAAGGGTTGTTTCCAGTGATGCGACAGCACCAGCGGTTGTCTATACCGGAACATCCAATGCTAGCGCAAAGACTATTCAGATTCCGGATACCGTTGCGGTAGATGGAATTACTTACCGGGTGACTTCTGTTGCACCAAATGCTTTCAAAGGTAATAAGAAGCTTAAGAGTGTTATTGTTGGAAAAAATGTAACAACCATTGGAAAGAGTGCATTTGAGAACTGTAAGAATTTAAAAAAGATTACCATTAAGAGCACGAAGCTTACCAAGAAATCCATTGGAAAGAATGCATTGAAGGGAACAGGCAAGAAGTTAGTGATTAAGGTTCCTAAGAAGCAGTTGAAGGATTACAAGAAGTACTTCAAGAACAAGGGTAGCAAGATAGTGATCGTAAAGAAGTAAAAGTCTTCTATTAGAGATATAGGAATAATAGATAATGATAAGAGAGAGTCCTTTCCTGTTTGGATATGAGGTCTCTAGGTCTGTAAATAGACTCGATAACTAACGGAAAAAGGAGGAGACAAAATGAGGAAAAAAAGAAGAATGCTGACATTCTGCACCATGGTTATGCTTGGTGTGGCATCTGTGACAATGTCTGGTAAAGCGGCGGAATCTGGTGATTTTTATTATAAAACACTTGAGAGCAATCAAAGCGAAGTAGAAATCACAGGGTATAAGGGGACAGATACGACGGTTACAATTCCTAGTGAGATTAATGGGAAAACCGTAACGAGTATTGGGAATAATGCGTTTTCTGGATGTAGTGCTTTGACGAGCATAACAATTTCAGATAGTGTAATGGTTATTGGGGAATATGCGTTTAATGGATGCAGTGGTTTGACGAGCATAACAATTCCAAAGAATGTAATCAATATCAAAAAAGGGGCATTTTCAATTTGTAGTAGTTTAGAGAGCATTGCTGTTGATTCAGAAAATTCACATTATTATAGTGAAGGGAATTGCCTTATCCAAACGGGTGTGTCAAAGAATCTTGTGGCTGGTTGTAAAAACTCTGTCATACCATCTGGTGTGACGAGTATTGGAGAGAGGGCATTTTCTTTTTGTGACGGATTAACTAGTATAACGATTCCGGATAGTGTGACGAGCATTGGGGCATATGCGTTTTCTGGTTGTAGTGGCTTGGCTGATATTGAAATTTCGAGCAATGTAACGAGTATTGGAGAGGGCGCATTTTCTGGTTGCAGTGAAATGACTAGTATAGAAATTCCAAGTGGTGTCAGCTGTGTTGAACATGACGTGTTTTCTGATTGTTACAAATTATCAAGTATAACAATTCCAGATGGTGCGACAAGTATAGAGGATGGTGCATTTTCTGGTTGTAGAGGTTTGACCGAAATAGAAATACCGGATAGTGTATCGAGTATTGGAGAGAGTGCGTTTTCTGGTTGTAGTGGCTTGACTAGTATAGAAATCCCGAACCGTGTAGAAAATATCGAATGGGGTAGTTTTTCAGGTTGTAGTGGCTTGACCAACATAATAATACCGGATAGTGTAACAAGTATTGAGAATAGTTCATTTAGTGGTTGTAGTGGTTTGACCAGCATAACAATTCCCAAAGACGTAACGTGGATTGGGGCTTCTGTGTTTTCTGGTTGCAGTAGTTTAGAGAGTATTACTGTCGATTCATCTAATTCATATTATTATAGTGAAGAAAATTGTATTATTACGAAGGATGATGCTAAGCGGCTTGTGGCTGGTTGTAAAACCTCTGTTATCCCATATGGTATATTGGATATCGGTACTTCTGCGTTTAAAGGCTGTAGTGGCTTAATCAGTATAGAAATTCCAGACAGTGTAACAAATATCGATGCGTACGCGTTTGAAGGTTGTAGCAGCTTGATTAGTATAGAAATTCCATCTAGTGTATCCTGCATCGGTGCTAGTGCATTTTCTGATTGTAGTAGTTTGGCTAGTATAATAATTCCGAGTAGTGTACAGAGTATTGGATATGATGCGTTTTATTATTGTGTCAACTTAACCATTTATGTAGAACCGGACTCCTATGCAGAAACCTGGGCAGAAGAGACGGGGTGGTCTGTATCCTATATTTCAACCGGGGAAGATGAAGACCCGACTCAGCCGGGTTCAGGAGAAAATGAAGATCCGAGTCAGCCAGAAAACCCAGGTGGAAACGAACCCCCAGACCAGCCGGAAAACCCAGGCGGAAGCGAAACCCCAGATCAGCCGGGAACCCCGGGGGATAATGGAAACGGAGGCACTACAACTCCACCGGCAGGAAATAACGCAAATTCTCCTGCAGCTGAAAGCCAGACGGGAACACAACCAAGCACTCCTACACCGGCAGCAGTGGGAACGAAATTAACGGTTGCAGCTTTATGCTGTGAGGTAAGAGTTATTTCAAGTGATGGAGCGGCGCCGGCAGTTGTCTATACTGGAACATCTAATGCTAGCGCAAAGACTATTCAGATTCCGGATGCCGTTGTGGTAGATGGAATTACTTACCGGGTGACTTCTGTTGCACCAAATGCTTTCAAAGGTAATAAGAAGCTTAAGAGTGTTATTGTTGGAAAAAATGTAACAACCATTGGAAAGAGTGCATTTGAGAACTGTAAGAATTTAAAAAAGATTACCATTAAGAGCACGAAGCTTACCAAGAAATCCATTGGAAAGAATGCATTGAAGGGAACAAGCAAAAAGTTAGTAATTAAGGTTCCTAAGAAGCAGTTGAAGGATTACAAGAAGTTCTTCAAGAACAGGGGTAACAAGACAGTGAAAGTAAAGAAGTAAAAGTCTTCTATAGAGATATATGAACAATAGATGAGAACATATTCTGTAACAAACAAAAAGGAGGAGATAAAATGAGGAAAAAAGGAAGAATGGGGAATGGAAAATTACTGATGTTTTGCACCATGGTTATGATTGGTGTAGCATCTGTGACAATGTCTGGTAAAGCAACGTCGGTAACTGATGATGGGTTTAAGTATGAAGCGCTTGAAGATGATGAAAACAAAATAGAAATCACAGGGTATACAGGGACTGCTACGACGATTACGATTCCTGATAATATTGATGAGAAAACAGTAACGAGTATTGGAGACTATGCGTTTAGTGGTTGTAATAAATTGACTAATATAGAAATACCTACTAGCATAACGAGTATCGGAGATGGAGCGTTTAAGGGTTGTAGCAAATTGACTAGTATAGAAATACCAGTGGATGTAACGAGTATCGGAAGTGCTGTTTTTTCTGACTGTAGTGGTTTAGAAAGTATTTCGGTTAATAATTTAAACACAAACTATTACAGTGATGGAAATTGTATCATTACAAATGATGATGAAAAGCAGCTTGTAGCTGGTTGTAAAAAATCTGAAATTCCGGATGGTGTAACAAGTATCGGGGATTATGCGTTTTCAGGTTGTAGTGGTTTGACCAGCATAAAACTTCCAGACAGTGTGAAGAGTATTGGTAGTAAAGCATTCTTTGAATGTTCAAAGTTGCAAAGCATAAAAATACCAGAAGGAGTAACGTCTATTGGTGGTAATACATTTGGTGGATGTACAAATCTCTCTTCTGTTACAATTCCAACAAGTGTAACTACTATCAAGGGTAATGCTTTTAGAGATTGTGAAAAATTAGAAACTATTAATATTCCGGAAGGAGTTGTAAGCATTGAGTTTGAGGCATTTCGTGATTGTACTAAATTGAACACGGTTTCGTTGCCAAGTACAATTACAGAATTTGGATATTCGGTATTTCAATCTTGTGGTAAATTGACTGAGATTGTGATTCCAAATGGTGTAAACGAAATTCCTGATAGTATGTTTGCATATTGTGGAAGCTTAACCAGTGTAAGTATCCCTGCTAGTGTAGAGAAGATTGGTAAATATGCATTTATGTCTTGTGGGAATCTTAATAATGTTGTAATTCCATCTGGTGTGGAAGAACTAGGAAATTATGCATTTTATATGTGTAGTGGATTAGAAAATATTACCCTTCCTGATAGTTTGTCAGTATTCGGTTCGAATGTATTTTATGGTTGTAGTAATATGACGATTTATGCAAATCGTGGTTCGGATGCTGCTAATTGGGGATTAACTAACAATTTTACTGTTGTGGATATAATTACAAATGAGGTGATAACGGATGACAGTAGTAATCCGGGTTCAGGAGAAAACGAAGATCCGAGTCAGCCAGAAAACCCAGGAGAAAACGAAGATCCAATCCAGCCGGGTTCAGGAGAAAATGAAGACCCCGACGAACCGGAAAACCCAGGTGGAAATGAAACCCCAGACCAACCGGAAACTCCAGGTGGAAGCGAAACTCCGGATCAGCCGGGAACCTCAGGGAATAATGGGAACGGTGGAAACGGAGGCAATGGTGGCACTACAACTCCACCGGCAGGAAACAACACAAATTCTCCTGCAGATGGAAGCCAGACGGGAACGCAGCCAAGCACTCCTGCACCGGCAGCAGTAGGAACAAAATTAACTGTTGCAGCTTTGTGCTGTGAGGTAAGAGTCATTTCAAGTGATGGAGCTGCACCGGCAGTTGTCTATACCGGAACATCTAATGCAGGCGCAAAGACTGTTCAGATTCCGGACACCGTTGTGGTAGATGGAATTACATATCAGGTAACTTCTATTGCGGCAAATGCCTTCAAAGGTAATAAGAAGCTTAAGAGTGTTACTGTTGGGAAAAATGTAACGACCATTGGAAAGAGTGCATTTGAGAACTGTAAGAATCTGAAAAAGATTACCATTAAGAGCACGAAGCTTACCAAGAAATCCATTGCCAAGAATGCATTGAAGGGAACAAACAAGAAGTTAGTAATTAAGGTTCCTAAGAAGCAGTTGAAGGATTACAAGAAGTACTTCAAGAACAAGGGTAACAAGACAGTGACTGTGAAGAAGTAAAAGTCTTCTATAGAGATATAGGAATAATAGATAATGATAAGGGAGAGGCTTTTCCATGTTGTGATATGGGAGGCCTCTTCTTTATTTTTATAGGAAAGATCACCTGCGGCATTTTCTTGTGTAAAACCAAAAGGGTTATTTTGTACAAGTGCCGGTTAATATGTACAGGTCTGTTTATAAGATGCTATATATAGAAGAAACAGAATCCTTTGCCACAACATCTATGTGGATAAAAAAAGTAAAAAAAATTCTCAAAATAATTGGTTGACACTGGAAATTCACCGTGGTAGAATAATAAAATGTCATTATTGTGGGTAGCTATCCGCAATAGTCATAAACAATAAAGTCAAGGGGTGAAAACGTCAATGGAAAAGAGCAGAATTAGTCCTGTGAAAGCGGGAAAAGGAATCCGTATGAGTTATTCCAGACAGAAAGAAGTACTTGAGATGCCGAATTTGATCGAAGTACAGAAGAACTCATATCAGTGGTTCTTAGATGCAGGACTTAAAGAGGTGTTCGAAGATATTTCTCCAATCACAGATTACAGTGGTCAGCTTAGCTTGGAATTTGTTGACTTCCAGTTATGCGAGGATGATATCAAGTACTCAATTGAGGAATGCAAGGAAAGAGATGCAACATATGCAGCTCCTTTGAAGGTGAATGTACGTCTTTATAATAAGGAGACAGGTGAGTTTAACCAGCATGACATTTTTATGGGTGATTTACCTTTAATGACAGAGACAGGTACTTTCGTGATTAATGGTGCGGAACGTGTCATTGTCAGTCAGTTGGTTCGTTCTCCTGGTATCTATTATGCCATCGGACATGATAAGACTGGTAAGGAGTTATACTCTTGTACCGTAATTCCGAACCGTGGTGCATGGTTAGAGTATGAGACGGATCAGAATGACGTTTTCTACGTACGTGTAGATAGAACAAGAAAGGTACCGATTACTGTACTCATTCGTTCTTTAGGTATCGGTACAAACGAAGAGATTCGTGAGTTGTTCGGTGATGAGCCGAAGATTTTAAGAAGTATGGAGAAGGATACTTCTACTAATTATGAAGAAGGTCTTCTCGAATTATATAAGAAGATTCGTCCAGGTGAGCCTTTGGCAGTAGAGAGCGCTGAGAGCTTGATCAATGCCATGTTCTTTGATCCAAGACGTTATGATCTGGCTAAGGTTGGACGTTATAAGTTTAATAAAAAACTGTCATTTAAGAACAGACTTGCCGGACAGGTATTGGCTGAGGATGCTGTAAGTCCTGTAACAGGTGAGATTATTGCTAAGGCAGGGGATGTGCTTACAAGAGAGAGTGCAACTGCAATTCAGAACGCAGCCATTCCTTCTGTTATGATCCAGACAGAGACCCGCAACGTCAAGGTTCTTTCTAATATGATGGTGGATATTAAGGAATATGTTGATTTTGACGCAGAAGAACTTGGTGTAACAGAAGATGTATTTTATCCTGTATTAGCACAGTTATTAGAAGAGTATACAGACGAAGAAGAGTTAAAGCGTGCAATTAAGAGAGACATCCATGATTTGATTCCGAAGCACATTACGAAAGAAGACATTTTGGCATCTATTAACTATAACATTCACCTCGAGTATGGGATTGGTACAGATGATGATATTGACCACTTGGGCAACCGCCGTATCAGAGCAGTGGGCGAGTTGTTGCAGAATCAGTACCGTATCGGTCTTTCCCGTTTGGAGAGAGTGGTTCGCGAGAGAATGTCAACACAGGATATTGAGACGATTTCACCACAGTCTTTGATTAATATTAAGCCGGTAACAGCAGCTGTGAAGGAGTTCTTCGGAAGCTCCCAGTTGTCTCAGTTTATGGATCAGAACAATCCACTTTCTGAATTGACACATAAGAGACGTTTGTCTGCATTGGGTCCTGGCGGTCTTTCCCGTGATAGAGCCGGATTTGAGGTGCGAGACGTACACTATACACATTACGGTAGAATGTGTCCGATTGAGACTCCTGAAGGTCCTAACATCGGTTTAATTAACTCTCTTGCAACTTATGCAAGAATTAATGAATATGGATTTGTAGAAGCCCCTTATCGTAAACTGGACAAGTCAGATATCGATAACCCGGTTGTAACGGATGAAGTTGTATATCTGACAGCAGATGAAGAAGATAATTATGTTGTTGCACAGGCGAATGAACCATTGAATGAGGATGGAACCTTTAAGCATGAAAGAGTATCCGGTCGTTTCCGTGAAGAGACTGCCGAGTTTGATAGAAACCGTGTTGATTTGATGGACGTATCGCCTAAGATGGTGTTCTCTGTTGCAACATCTATGATTCCATTCCTGGAGAATGATGATGCGAACCGTGCGTTAATGGGATCTAACATGCAGCGTCAGGCAGTGCCGCTTCTTACAACGGAAGCACCGATTGTTGGTACCGGTATGGAGGCAAAGGCAGCTGTTGACTCCGGTGTATGTATTGTTGCCAAACATGATGGTGTCGTTGAGAAATCCACCAGCAAAGAGATTGTGATCAAATGCGACGATGGAACCAAGGATACCTACCATGTCATTAAGTTTGCCCGAAGCAATCAGGGTAACTGTATGAATCAGAGACCAATCGTTGTAAAAGGTGAAAGAGTGAAAGCCGGAGATGTAATTGCAGATGGCGCTTCTACTTCCGGTGGTGAGATTGCACTTGGTAAGAATCCGTTGATCGGATTCATGACCTGGGAAGGTTATAACTACGAGGATGCGGTATTATTAAGTGAGAGATTAGTTCAGGAAGATGTATATACATCTGTTCATATTGAGGAATATGAGTGCGAAGCAAGAGATACCAAGTTAGGTTCTGAGGAGATTACAAGAGATCTTGCAGGACTTGGACCGGATGTATTAAAGGATCTGGATGAGAATGGTATTATCCGTATTGGTGCGGAAGTTCGTGCCGGCGATATTTTAGTTGGTAAGGTTACTCCGAAGGGAGAGACAGAACTGACTGCCGAGGAGCGTCTGCTTCGTGCAATCTTTGGTGAAAAGGCGAGAGAGGTAAGAGATACTTCTTTGCGTGTACCACATGGCGCATTTGGTATTGTCATGGATACGAAGATATTTACAAGAGAAGCAGGTGATGAACTTCCACCGGGAGTGAATAAGTCTGTTCGTGTGTATATTGCGCAGAAGAGAAAGATTTCCGTTGGTGATAAGATGGCTGGTCGTCATGGTAACAAGGGTGTAATTTCCCGTATTCTTCCGGTTGAAGATATGCCGTTCCTGCCAAATGGACGTCCGCTTGATATCGTATTGAATCCATTGGGTGTGCCTTCCCGTATGAATATTGGACAGGTTTTGGAGATTCATTTAGGCCTGGCTGCTAAGGCGTTAGGATTTAAGATTTCGACTCCGGTCTTTGATGGAGCCAACGAGGAAGACATCATGGAGACTCTTGAGATGGCAAATGACTATGTCAATGAAGAGTGGGAAGTATTCGATAAGAAATGGCGTCCTCAGGTAGCAGATGAAGTAATGGATTACCTGTATGAGAACCGTGATCACAGAGAAGAGTGGAAGGGTGTACCGATTAACCGTACCGGTAAGGTAACACTTCGTGATGGTAGAACCGGTGAGGAATTTGATTCTCCGGTAACAATCGGTTTCATGCATTATCTGAAGCTGCATCACTTAGTTGATGATAAGATTCATGCACGTTCAACCGGACCATACTCATTAGTAACCCAGCAGCCACTTGGTGGTAAGGCACAGTTCGGTGGTCAGCGTTTCGGTGAGATGGAGGTTTGGGCATTAGAGGCTTATGGTGCTTCCTATACCTTACAGGAGATTCTGACTGTGAAGTCCGATGATGTAGTAGGACGTGTGAAGACCTATGAAGCCATCATCAAGGGTGACAATATTCCAGAACCTGGTATTCCGGAATCCTTCAAAGTATTGCTTAAGGAGTTCCAGTCACTTGCACTGGATGTCAGAGTATTGCGTGAGGATAATACTGAGGTTGAGATTGGTGAGAGTGTTGACTACGGTAACGATGATGTCCGCAAGTTTGGTGACATGGATTACAACCAGGAAGAGTCAGAGATGAAAGAGCATGGTTATAGTGGCGTTGATGAGAATGATGAAAGCTTCGAATTAGACGATAGTGACGATGGTTACGATGATGACTATAACGATGATTACGATGAGTAATGGAAGGAGAGCAATAATAGATGTCAGCGATTAATAATCAGGAAACAGAACAACAGATGAATTTTGATGCGATTAAGATTGGCCTTGCTTCTCCAGAAAAGATTAGAGAATGGTCAAGAGGCGAAGTAAAGAAGCCTGAGACAATTAATTATAGAACATTAAAGCCGGAAAAGGACGGTTTGTTCTGTGAAAGAATCTTTGGACCAAGCAAAGACTGGGAATGTCATTGTGGTAAATATAAAAAGATTCGTTATAAAGGTGTTATTTGTGACCGATGTGGTGTTGAGGTCACAAAGTCAAATGTAAGACGTGAGAGAATGGGACATATTGAACTGGCTGCTCCGGTATCTCATATCTGGTATTTCAAGGGTATTCCAAGTAGAATGGGATTGATTCTTGATATTTCACCAAGAGTATTAGAGAAAGTATTATACTTTGCATCTTATATTGTGTTGGATCCGGGTGAAACCAATCTTGCATATAAGCAGGTGTTGACAGAGAAGGAATACCGGGATGCAGAGGAAGAGTATGGATATGGCAAGTTCCGTGTTGGCATGGGTGCTGAGGCAGTAAAGGAGTTGTTGCAGGCCATTGACTTAGAGCAGGAAGCAGCAGAATTAAGAGCAGGTCTTAAAGAGGCAACCGGTCAGAAACGTGCCAAGATTATCAAGAGATTAGAGGTAGTAGAGGCATTTAGAGGTTCTGACAACAAACCGGAGTGGATGATTTTGGATGCGGTTCCGGTTATTCCACCGGATATCCGTCCGATGGTTCAGTTGGATGGAGGACGTTTTGCTACTTCAGACTTAAATGATTTGTACAGAAGAATTATCAATCGTAACAACCGTTTGAACCGTTTGTTAGAGTTAGGTGCACCTGATATCATCGTTCGTAACGAGAAGCGTATGTTGCAGGAAGCAGTTGATGCCCTGATCGATAATGGTCGTCGTGGTCGTCCGGTAACCGGACCTGGTAACAGAGCACTTAAGTCGTTATCTGATATGTTAAAGGGTAAACAGGGACGTTTCCGTCAGAATCTGTTAGGAAAGCGTGTGGATTATTCCGGTCGTTCCGTTATCGTTGTTGGTCCGGAACTGAAGATTTACCAGTGCGGTCTTCCTAAGGAAATGGCAATTGAGTTATTTAAGCCATTTGTTATGAAAGAGCTGGTATCCAGAGGCTTGGCACACAATGTGAAGTCTGCTAAGAAGATGGTAGAGAAGTTAGAGACGGAAGTATGGGATGTATTAGAGGATGTTATTAAAGAACATCCGGTAATGCTGAACCGTGCTCCGACACTTCATAGATTAGGTATTCAGGCATTTGAGCCGATTTTAGTAGAAGGTAAAGCGATTAAGCTTCATCCATTGGTATGTACAGCATTTAATGCGGACTTCGATGGTGACCAGATGGCTGTACATCTTCCGCTTTCTGTTGAGGCTCAGGCAGAGTGTAGATTCTTACTTCTGTCACCGAACAACTTATTGAAACCGTCCGATGGCGCACCGGTTGCCGTTCCTTCGCAGGATATGGTACTTGGTATATATTATCTGACCATCGATAAGCCGGGTGATAAGGGTGAAGGCAAGATCTTTAAGTCTAAGAATGAGGCAATTCTTGCATATGAGAATAAGGAGATCACATTACACTCTAAGATTAAAGTAAGAGTACACGGTACGATGCCGGACGGAACAGAGGGCAGTGCAATCATCGAGTCTACATTGGGAAGAATTCTCTTTAATGAGATTATTCCACAGGATCTGGGAATTGTGGATCGTTCCATTCCGGGCAATGAGCTTGCATTAGAGATTGATTATCTGGTAGGTAAGAAACAGTTAAAACAGATTCTTGATAAATGTATCAATACCCATGGTGCAACCAAGACAGCAGAAGTGTTAGATGATGTGAAGAGCATTGGTTATAAGTATTCAACGAAGGGTGCACTTACCGTATCCATTTCTGAGATGACGGTGCCGGCAGCTAAGCAGGAGATTCTGGATGAAGCACAGAATACTGTGGGTGTAATCAATGACAAATTCAAGATGGGATTTGTGACAGAGGAAGAACGTTACAATGCAGTTGTTCGTACCTGGGAGACTGCTGATAAGAAACTTACGAAAGCATTGCTTGATGGTTTGGACAAATACAACAATATCAAGATGATGGCGGATTCCGGTGCCCGTGGTTCTGAGGCTCAGATTAAGCAGCTGGCAGGTATGCGTGGATTGATGGCAGATACAACCGGTCGTACCATTGAGTTGCCGATTAAGTCAAACTTCCGTGAGGGACTGGATGTATTGGAGTACTTCATTTCAGCCCATGGTGCCCGGAAAGGTCTTTCCGATACGGCGCTTCGTACAGCGGACTCCGGTTATTTGACCCGTCGTCTGGTTGATGTATCACAGGATTTGATCATTCGTGAGATTGATTGTTGTGAAGGTTCCGATGAGATTCCGGGTGCTTATGTAGAAGCATTTATGGAAGGCAGAGAAATGATTGAGAGCTTCAAGGATCGTATTACCGGTCGTTATGCAGCAGAGTCTGTGTATGACAAAGATGGTAATCTGATCGTGAAGGCAAACCATATGATTACGTTGAAGCGTGCAGATGCGATTATTAATCGTGGAGTGGATGCAGAGGGTAAGGAGATTACAAAACTTAAGATTCGTACAATCCTTAACTGTAAGTCACATATTGGTATCTGTGCAAAATGTTATGGTGCTAACATGGCAACCGGTATGCCGGTACAGGTTGGTGAGGCTGTTGGTATTATTGCAGCACAGTCAATCGGTGAGCCGGGTACACAGCTTACCATGAGAACATTCCATACAGGTGGTGTGGCCGGTGATGATATTACACAGGGTCTTCCTAGAGTAGAGGAGTTGTTCGAGGCACGTAAACCAAAGGGACTTGCTATCATTGCAGAGTTCGGTGGTGTCGTTCAGGTTCGTGACAAAGAGGATAAAAAGAAAGAGATTGAGAATAAGGAAGTTGTAATCACAAACCAGGAGACTGGCGAGTCAAAGGCATACTTCATCCCATATGATGCGAGAATCAAAGTATTTGATGGAGATGTGGTTGAGGCTGGTGATGAGCTTACAGTTGGTTCTGTTAACCCACATGATATTCTCAAAATTAAAGGTGTTCGTGCCGTACAGGATTACATGATCCGTGAGGTACAGAAGGTATACCGTAATCAGGGTGTTGATATTAACGATAAGCACGTTGAGGTTATTGTTCGTCAGATGCTTAAGAAGGTTAAGATTGAGCATAGTGGTGATAGCGAATATTTACCGGGAACATTGGTGGATGTATTAGATTACAATGAGAAGAATGCACAGTTAGAGGCAGAAGGTAAGGAGCCTGCCAAGGGAACTCAGGTTATGCTTGGTATTACGAAGGCATCTCTTGCTACCAATTCTTTCCTGTCAGCTGCATCCTTCCAGGAGACCACAAAGGTTCTTACAGAAGCAGCTATCAAGGGCAAAGTGGATCCATTGATTGGTTTGAAGGAGAATGTATTAATTGGTAAGCTGATTCCAGCCGGAACAGGTATGAAGCGTTACCGTAATGTTAAGTTGGATACAGAGCTTGAGACCATTAATTTCGATGATGAAGATCTGGAATTTTCTGAGTTGGATGAGGATGTGGATGCAACAGAACCGGTAGTGGATGCTGCTGAGGAAGCTGTTGAGATGCAGAATGCAGAGGATACAACAGAGGAATAGAAGTTTCTTATAAAATGTATTCATGATAGAAACCGTCTCATGTTGACAATAGTCACGTGGGACGGTTTCTTTTTTACTTATAGGAAACTACTCCTTTTCTGTAAAGCTAAAAAACGCTCCGTCTTGGATACGTAATACGACATATCCAAATAGTATCTTTATAGTTACGAAAAAAAGTTCTTTACGTTTATATGTAATTTGTGATATAATTTATAATAATTAGTTATACAGAAGAATCTAATTCCTCTTGGGGGGATAGATGAAGGAGGGCATAATGGTAAGAGAATTAACTAAAACAGAAGAAATTGTAATGACAACAATATGGGGGATGGATGGTCTGGTTACATTATCTGCTGTAATGGACATTCTGGATGTTCAATACAAAGAGAAAGGCTGGAAAGCCCAGACCATATCTACATATTTTAGAAAACTGGTTGAGAAAGATTATTTAAAAATGAAACGACAAGGGAAAGTTTACAGTTATACAATTTTGATATCTGAGAAAGAATATAGAGAATATTTGGTAGGAGATGTGCTGAATCGTTTCTTCCATGGAGATAAGGATGCATTTATCGCAGCAGTGAAAGAACGATAGACCGGATTGGATAAAGGAAAATCTGCAGCAATTTAAGGAAGCTTAAGTTGCTGCTTTTTTTGTGCATTTTGTAGGAAAAATGTGTAAAAAAGTATAGATTTTTAGAGTGTATGACGATATAATATGCATAGGATTGCTATATGTGTGTGCAGAATGAATAAGGGATTAATGAAAAAAGAAAGGAGTATGTAATATGAAAATTATGAAAAAGATGGCAGCATATATATTATCGCTTATAATGATAGTAGGTATGATGCCAGTAGTAGCCGTGAAAGCAGAAGCTGAACAGATTCAGCTCGGCAGTAAAGTGTGGCAGGACCCAGAAAGGAAAACATATAAGTTTTCAAATGCTGGATCATATTTTGAAAATGGCGGACAGAAAATATTCTGTTTATCTGTAAGCAATAATGGTTATTTTGTACCAACAGAAGCAATTACTTTGAATAGTGCATCAACAGTCAAAATGACCGGTGTTAAGTTGAATGACGACAATACAACTGTTTATGTGGATAATATTGTAACAAATGGAAAATATACATCAATTACTGTGATTGATAGTGCAACAGAGGGGACATTAACAAATGAGAAAATTCAGAGTTTTCTGCAAAGCTTAGTGTTCTATAGAAACGGTGTAGAAGCGGCAGAGATACAAAATGTTACAGTGGTTGCGAATCAGGTGGCTCTGGATAGTGATATGACAGCCATGGCGATTGATGGCAAGATTCATTATTACAAATATGTACCATGGGAGAATAGCGCTGATCCGGATTGTACATGGTATAAGGCATACCAGAATGCAAAAACCTCAATTTTTGATGGTATGAAGGGATATTTGGCAACCATTACAAGTGATTATGAACAAAATTATGTGTTTAAAGAGATTATGGGTAGTAAGGACGCATGGATTGGTGGTGCAAGGACATTAGATACGAATGCGGAAAGTAATTCTGTTGTATTTGATGTGGATAGTATTGCTAAATTATATCCAGGTGAGCGGACTGGTACACCGCAGGCAAAAGTGTGGAGATGGGTGTGCGGACCGGAGGCAGGAAATGGATTTTATGAAATTGATAGTTTGAATGCATGGCAAAACACAGGAACTAAGTTAGGATATACGGCATGGGCTTCTAGTGAACCAAACAATAAAAAGGTTGATAATAACTCTTATGGAAGTAAGGATGCTTTTGATCAGGAATATTGTTTACAGTATGGATATGGTACTGATGGTAAATGGAATGACTGGTTCCCAGCGTGTAATGACACTACATTGCCAGGCTATGGTGTAAAAGGGTATTTAATTGAATATAGTCCTTATAAGCAATCGGAGGCGGCCGGTGGAGCGAATATAACGCCATCAACCAAGACAGAATCTTTGATGAAACAGATTACTGCATTAGATGAATCTTCTTTTACGGTGAGTGTAACAGATCCGACAACAGGAGTTACCGGACCGGAAGCGAATTCTACGGAAAGCACAGAGAATAATTATGTATATAATATTACATTAGATTCAAATGTAGGTTCTGTTACGTTGACACCGAGCAAAACAGGTGTGACAGTTAAGAAAGTTAAAGTTATTCAGGATGACACGACAACGACAGTTACGCCAGACGGTGATGTGAATAAAGAAAAAGCAGTAGTGAATAATATAAAGACGGGAAATAATACGGCACAAGTAATTTATACAATAGAGGATAGTATTACAGGAGTACAATCTACCTATACATACAATATTTCCCGTAAACCGGGCGCAGATGCCACACCAACGGCGAAAGATCCATCGGGTTCCACTCCAATAGCAAAAGACGGTGATGCAACAGCAACAGGAACGCCAAATGAGACATTGCAGAAATACATAATTAAAGTACCGGCTGCTCAGACAAAGGTAACAGTATCACCAAATCCAATCAATGGTGCAACCATTGATACTGCTTTTGGAAGCGGTGGGATTCAGAAGGTATCATCATCAGATAGTAGTACAACTATTGTAAATAATTTATCTGCCAGTCCGGCGACATTTACTGTTGGTGAATTAACACCTTCTGCTGACACAGTAGTACAGGTTCGTGTTAAGTCAGAAGATGGTAAAACGTTTACCATTTATCAGTATACAATTAAGAGAGCTAATCCGGCGACTGATACAACAGCAGATGTGTCCGTTAACGATACAACTCCAGCGGGAACACCGGACCAGTCAACGATTTCCGGACCGGATACAACTCCAGCGGGAAACAAAATATATACAATTACAGTTCCAAATGAACAGAAATCGGTGGAAATTGATACCAAGGTAAATGCACCAATTAGATTAGATACGGGATATGGAACCAGCGGAATTCAAAAAGATCTGATCTTAGGGGCGAATATTGTATCATCCTCCACTCCATCGCAGATTAAAGTAGAGAATCTGGCTGTTGGTGATAACGGAACGGTTTCTGTTAAAGTAGTGGCACAAGATGGTGTAACATCAACTATTTATGAATATCGGATTATCCGGGAAAAAAGCAGTGATACCGGTATTGATACAACAATACCGGATGGTACACCGGGTGATCTGACCGATAATCCGACGGTGGATGACACACAGCCACCAAAAGGTGAAGTCATTGACGGAAGTAATCAGAAGGTGAAAGATATAACTGTAACAGTTCCGTATAAGGGTACATCGGTAACATTGGTTCCTCGGGTGGAGGAAGATACATCAAGTTTCGATACGAACTATGGATCAAATGGTATCAAGACAGATTTGCAGACGGGTACAACCTTATCCGGAATTAGTGCAATTGCGGCTGATAAAAAGAGTGCAACCATTGAGGTAAATGATCTGAAATCCGGGGAGAGCAATGTGGTATCTGTGAAAGTAACCGCAGAAGATGAAAGTACCTGTATTTATCGGTATACAATCAAGAGAGAATCCGGTAATCCGGTGGTTATAACTCCAAGTCTTCCAAGCGGTTCTACTGCAACTGGTGAGATCACAGGTCCTACAGAGGATACCGGTAAATCAACAGCAACAGACAAATATTATGATGTGAAGCTGCCAAATGGAACAGATTCTGTGAACATGAAACCGACCATTAATCAGGGTGATAGTATTACATCTGTAACAGTAGATGGCAGTCCGGTAAGCCCTTCGGCAGATGGTACATATCCTGTGACAGGTGTTACGACGGATAAGTCTAAGGAGATCATTTTTACAATCAAGGATCCAAGCGATAATGTGATTAAATATCATTACACCATTTCACAGGAGAAAAAACAGGAGGAGCCAAAGCCGAATACTTCCGCAGATAAGAAAGATCCGTCCATTACAGATATTACGGTTAAGGCGGACGACAATACAACAACGCCGGCAGATATCACCATTCGTAACGATGGAACAGAAAAGACAATTGATATTACAGTGCCATCCAATACAACCGATTATACATTTATACCACAGACCAAGGATACTTCTACCAAGATCACTGAGATCACAAAAGTAGATGGACCGGCAGATATCAGTCTGGCAACAGACGGTAAATCCTTTACAGCGAAGGGATTAGATACAAAGACACCAACGGTTGTGAAGATAACAACATCATCCTCAAGTGGCGATAAGATAACATATACAGTTACGATTCGTCGGGCAGAAGAGGGGGTCACTCCGGATATTTCCGTTGAGATGAATGGTGGCACCATGAATCTGCAGGAGCTGATTCCGGAGGATGTAAGAAAGAATGCAAAAGAGATCATGTATCATTGCTGTGCTCATACCGTACTTGCAATTGATAAGGATGGAACGGTTCGTTCCATTGGAAGAAGTAACAAGTATAAGAGTTCCCTTGTACACGTCATTGTGAAAGGACAGGATAATAAGTGGACGGATTATACGATTTATATCAAAGTGAATGGTGCAACCAAGAAGGAAGAGTATGGAACATTGGTTGATTATAAGGGCCTGAATTACGAGATTACCGGTGATAATACCTGCCGGGTATCTTCATGGAAGACCAATTATAATACCAAGAAGAAGAACATAGTCATTCCGGATACCATCAAGGTAAAAGGAAAGACCTATAAAGTAACTGCGATCGCTCCGGGTGCATTTATGAGAAACAGTAAGATTGTAACCATTAAGATTGGTAAGAATGTACAGGAGATTGGTAATACCTCATTTGTTGGATTAAGAAAACTTACAAAGTTTACCATCAGTAAGAAGAATAAGTACTTAAAGGTTGCAGGTAAGAGTGGCAATAAGGCAAAAATGATTCTTTCCAAGAATGGAAAGACATTGTACTCTATGACCAATATCCAGGGTGCGGTAACCATTCCGAAGTCTGTAACAAGAATTACGGAATACGCAGGTGCCGGTAATGTGAAGATGACAAAGCTTGTTGTTCCGGCATCCGTTAAAAGAATTGATCCATGTGCATTTGCCCATGGGAAGAAGCTTACATATGTGCAGTTCAAGGGCAAGGTACCGGAGATGAGTAACAATTGTATTGTTGACCAGATGAATTATAAGAAGGGTAATGTTTACGTAGCTAAGAAGTACTACAAGCAGTATAAGGCAGCATTCCAGAAGGCGTCTAAGAAACGTTATGGAATTAAGCAGTTCCCGGCAATGAGTCATTTGAAGAAAAAATAAAAGATAATAATAGAAAGCTCACAGGAATCTCATTCATTCCTGTGAGCTTTTGTCGTATATTAGCATATATGGGAAGAATCAACCATGATTCTGTGCATCCACAACGCTGCCGCCGGCATACATTTCCCGCAGCTTCGGCTTCTCAATCTTACCGGTTGGATTACGCGGGATATCTGCAAATATAATCTTGCGAGGTCTCTTGTAACGAGGCAGTTGCTGACACAATTCATTAATCTCATCTTCTGTTAAAATGATATTTTCCTTTGGCTCAATAATTGCACAGGCAATCTCACCGAGACGTTTATCCGGAAGTCCGATTACCGCAACGTCATGGACACCTGCATGGGTGCGGATAAAGTCTTCAATCTGTACCGGATATAAGTTCTCACCGCCGCTGATGATGACATCTTTCTTACGGTCTACTAAGAAGATGAAACCATCCTTGTCTTCCTGCGCCATATCACCGGTAAATAACCAGCCATCTTTTAAGACTTCTGCAGTTGCTTTCTTATCGTGATAGTAGCAGGTCATTACACCAGGTCCTTTGACACAAAGCTCGCCTACTTCACCACGGGTTACTGTGTTGCCATCCGGGTCTACAATCTTTACTTCCCATCCATATCCGGCTTTGCCGATGGCACCGACTTTATCGATATTCTCAACTCCTAAATGCACGCAGCCTGGTCCAATGGATTCACTTAATCCGTAGTTGGTATCATACTGGTGATTCGGGAAATATTCTTTCCATTTCTTGATGAGACTTGGTGGAACCGGTTGTGCACCGATATGCATCAGACGCCACTGGTCAAGATCATAATCCTCTAATTTGATGCGACCACTGTCTAAGGCTTCTAAAATATCCTGAGCCCAGGGAACTAATAACCATACGATAGTACAGTGCTCTTTGGAAACAGCATCTAAGATATATTCCGGTTTGGTGCCTTTTAACAGAACGGCTTTACTTCCGGAGATCAGACTTCCGAACCAGTGCATCTTAGCTCCCGTATGATATAAAGGAGGAATGCATAAGAACACATCGTTTTTTGTCTGTCCATGGTGGTTCTGCTCTACTTTTGCGGAGTGCATCAGGCTTTCATGATTATGTAAGATTGCCTTCGGGAACCCGGTGGTTCCGGAAGAAAAATAGATGGCAGCGTCGTCTTCATCCGTAAGTGGAATGTCCGGTGATAAAGAGGAACAGTTCGCAGTCATGGAATTATAGTCCTCTGCAAAGGTTGGACAATTATCCCCAACATAGAATAACAGACGGTTCTTGCTGATACGGTCGGCAATCTCTTCCACACGTCCAATGAATTCGGGACCAAATACGAGGATATCTACGTCTGCTAATTTCACACAGTACTCAATCTCATCCGGGGCATACCGGAAGTTAAGAGGTACCGCTAATGCGCCGGTCTTCAATATACCGAAGTAGATTGGTAACCATTCTAAGCAGTTCATTAACAGTATACCGACCTTATCTCCTTTTTTAATTCCACGGCTTAATAAAAGATTGGCAAAACGATTAGCCTTTTCGTTCATGACGTGCCATGTGATTTCTCTCCGGTAATGAGTAGTAGGATTCGGTTCCATCAGTTCATATTCCTTCCAGGTCACGCGCCGGACTTCCTTTACTTCCGGATTAATCTCTACGAGGCAGATGTCATTGGCATATTCTCTGGCATTGCGCTCTAATAACTCTGTAATAGGCATTTCCCTTCTCCTTTGTTTTCTTTTTTAATTTAAAGCTTTAACGCTTTTACTAATTAAAGAAAATTGTATATAAAATGAGAGGAAAAGTCAAGGGAAGCGTAAGAAAGCTTATTTTCATTTCGATTAGAATGTGTTACTATTACCCTATAGGAATAATCTACTATAAGAAAGGAAAGGATACATTATGTCAGATTACAGGATAAACACAAAATGTGTACAGGCAGGATATACACCGGGGAACGGAGAACCAAGACAGATTCCCATCATTCAGTCCACAACCTTTAAGTATGATACCAGTGAAGATATGGGCAAGTTGTTTGATCTTGAGGCGGAGGGATATTTCTATTCCAGATTACAGAATCCTACCAATGATCATGTGGCAGCAAAGATTGCAGCATTAGAGGGAGGAACGGCAGCTATGCTTACCTCATCCGGGCAGGCTGCGAATTTTATGGCATTATTTAATATTTGTGAGTGCGGAAGTCATATTGTGGCATCTTCTTCTATCTATGGAGGCACCTTTAATCTGATTTCTGTCACCATGGCAAAGATGGGAATTGAGGTTACATTTGTCTCTCCGGATTGTACAGAGGAAGAATTAAATGCAGCATTTAAGGATAATACAAGGGCTGTATTTGGAGAAACCATTGCTAATCCGGCACTTACCGTATTGGATATTGAGAAATTTGCAAAGGCAGCCCATGCACACGGGGTACCTTTGGTGGTGGATAATACATTCCCGACACCGGTGAACTGTCGTCCGATTGAGTGGGGAGCAGATATTGTAACACATTCCACCACGAAATATATGGATGGACATGGTGCAGCCTTAGGAGGTGTCATCGTAGATTCCGGTAAGTTTGACTGGATGGCATATGCGGATAAGTTCCCGGGGCTTTGTACACCGGATGATTCTTACCATGGAATTACCTATGCGGAGAGATTTGGCAGGGAAGGTGCCTTTATTACAAAATGTACGGCACAGTTGATGCGTGATTTTGGCTGCATGCAGTCTCCACAGAATGCATTTATTCTGAATCTCGGACTGGAATCCTTGCATGTCAGAATGCCAAGACATGTAGAAAATGGTCAGGCTGTTGCAGAATTTTTGGAAAAGCATCCAAAGGTTACGAAGGTAAATTATTCCGGTTTGCCAAGTGATCCATATTACGAAGTGGCACAGAAATATCTGCCAAATGGTGGTTGCGGTGTAGTATCCTTTGAGTTAAAGGGTGGAAGACCGGCTGCAGAAGTATTCATGAAGCATTTGAAGTTGGCAGCCATTGAGACTCATGTGGCAGATGCCAGAACCTGTTGCCTGAATCCTGCAACATCCACCCATCGTCAGATGACTGAAGAGCAGTTGATTGCAGCGGGAGTTCCATCCGGACTGGTACGTATGTCCTGTGGTCTGGAAGACAAGGAGGATCTGATTGCCGATCTTGCACAGGCGTTAGAGGCGATTGAATAATTAAACATTGACATTTTCCGCATAATCCCTTAAACTAGACACAGTAAAAGGTTGTGAGAAAGAGGAGTAGAAGCCATTCCTTGCAAGAGAGAACGATTCACCGGCTGGAAGATTGTTTCAAGAAGAAGGCTTTGAAGGTAGCTTTTGAACTGCATGGCTGAACATTGTAGTAGGTTATGCCGTGTCGTCCCCGTTATCGGACAAGATAAGTAACAAATTAAGGTGGTACCGCGGATTCGCCCTTACGTACATTTTGTACGTGAGGGTTTTTTTAACGCCCATAAACAGATGTTGCAAATTATATTTTTTTGAAACCGTATTGAATGAATGGTTGCAGAAAATGTTTCTTTATTTTGTCTGCGCTGTTTTCGCCCTCTAAGAAATTCTACTGCTTTGCGGCTGGCGGCTTTGATTGCGCATGCCTCCTATAAACTCAAGCGCGGCAAGAAAGGTTGTCTTGTGTGACGGCAGGTACTTTGAGTACGCCGGTCCTTAGAATGTGCACTCGTTGCTTAGAATATATGAAGAATTATGTGCACATTCTTAGTACCGTTGCGTACGAGACGTAGCACAAGCGTGCCTGCGTCAACAAGATACCTTTCTAAGCCGTGCTCTCAGACATATATTCGGCATGCGCTTGCAGCCAGCCGAACAAAGCAGTGAATTTCTAAGAGACCGCGCGTCAAGACAAAATAGAGAAACATTTCTCCTGCAGTCATGTATAATATAGATTATTGTTTCAAAAAAATATAATTTGCAACACTGTCACAACAAATAAAAAGGAGAATAAGAAGATGTCAAAAGAATTGGAAAAGAACTACAATCCTTCCGAGATGGAAGACCGAATCTACAAAAACTGGCTAGATAAGAAATATTTCCACGCTGAAGTGGATCGCAGTAAGAAACCATTTACCATTGTGATGCCGCCGCCGAATATTACCGGTCAGCTTCACATGGGACATGCATTGGATAATACTATGCAGGATATCCTGATTCGTTATAAGAGAATGCAGGGCTATAACGTGTTGTGGCAGCCGGGAACAGACCATGCAGCCATCGCGACAGAGGTTAAGATTATCGAGTCCTTGAAGGAGCAGGGAATTGACAAGGAAGACCTTGGAAGAGAGGAATTTCTTGACAAGGCCTGGGAGTGGAAAGATGAGTATGGCGGACGCATCATCAACCAGCTTAAGAAATTGGGATCTTCTGCTGACTGGGACAGAGAGCGTTTCACAATGGATGAAGGCAACAATGAGGCGGTAAACGAAGTCTTTTGTAAATTATACGAGAAAGGTTGGATTTACAAGGGTTCCCGTATTGTTAACTGGTGTCCGGTCTGTCAGACAACCATTTCGGATGCTGAGGTAGAGCATGTAGATCAGGACGGCTACTTCTGGCACATTAATTATCCGATTGTTGGAGAAGAAGGAAGATATGTAGAGATCGCAACTACCCGTCCGGAAACATTACTTGGTGATACGGCGGTTGCTGTGAATCCGGAAGATGAGAGATACCAGGATATTATTGGTAAAATGTTGAAATTACCTCTTACTGATCGTGAGATTCCGGTGATTGCAGATCCTTATGTTGATAAAGAGTTTGGAACGGGCTGTGTGAAGATTACACCTGCTCATGATCCAAACGACTTTGAAGTTGGAAAACGTCATAATTTAGAGGAGATCAACATATTAAATGATGATGCAACCATTAATAATCTTGGTGGCAAGTATGCCGGAATGGATCGTTACGAAGCACGGAAGGCAATGGTTGCAGATTTAGAGGCAGAAGGACTGCTGGTTAAGGTGGTTCCACACAATCATAATGTAGGAACTCATGATCGTTGTAAGACAACGGTAGAACCCATGATCAAACCACAGTGGTTTGTTAAGATGTCGGAGATGGCAAAACCGGCTTTGGAGGCAGTAAAGAGTGGAGAGCTGAAGCTGATTCCGGAGCGTATGAATAAGACATACTATAACTGGTTGGAGAATATCCGTGACTGGTGTATATCCAGACAGCTTTGGTGGGGACACCGGATTCCTGCTTATTATTGTCAGGATTGTGGTGAGGTTACGGTTTCAAAGGAAAAGGTATGTACCTGTCCGAAATGTGGAAGCCGGAAAATGGAACAGGATCCGGATACATTGGATACATGGTTTTCATCTGCATTATGGCCGTTTTCAACTCTTGGCTGGCCGCAGAAGACGGAGGAGATGGATTATTTCTTCCCGACAGATGTGCTGGTAACCGGATATGATATTATTTTCTTCTGGGTAATCCGTATGGTCTTCTCTTCTATCGAGCAGACAGGCAAATTACCGTTCCATACGGTATTGTTCCATGGATTGGTTCGGGATGATCAGGGCCGTAAAATGAGTAAGTCCCTTGGCAATGGTATTGACCCATTGGAGGTAATTGATAAATACGGCGCCGATGCCCTGCGGTTTACATTGATTACGGGAAATGCACCGGGAAATGATATGCGATTTTACTGGGAGCGTGTGGAAGCCAGTCGTAATTTTGCAAACAAGGTATGGAATGCATCCCGTTTCATTATGATGAATATCGAGAAAGCGGATGTGAAGGATGTGGATCTTAACAAGCTTACTCTGGCGGACCGGTGGATCTTATCCAAGGTTAATATTCTGGCAAAAGACATGACAGAGAACCTTGATAAATTTGAGCTTGGTATTGCGGCTTCTAAGGTATATGATTTCATTTGGGAAGAGTTCTGCGACTGGTATATTGAGATGGTAAAACCAAGACTCTACAATGATGAAGATGAGACGAAAGCGGCAGCTTTGTGGACATTGAAGACAGTTTTGATTAATGCACTTAAGTTACTGCATCCATATATGCCATTTATCACAGAGGAGATCTTTACAACCCTTCAGGATGAGGAAGAGTCTATCATGATCTCAAGCTGGCCGGAGTTCAAGGAAGAGTGGAACTTTAAGGCAGATGAGAAAGCAGTGGATACGATTAAGGATGCCGTAAGAGGAATCCGTAACCTTCGTGCAGAGATGAACGTACCAAACAGCAAGAAGGCAACGGTATATGTGGTTTCTGAAAAAGAAGCAATCCGTAATATATTTGAAGATGCAAAAGTATTCTTTGCAACCCTCGGTTACGCTTCAGAAGTGATGGTTCAGGCAGATAAGACAGGAATTGCAGAGGATGCTGTATCTACCGTTATTCATGATGCAGTTGTCTATATGCCATTTGCAGAGCTTGTGGATATCGACAAAGAGATTGAGAGACTGAAGAAGGAACAGAAGAGGTTAGAGGGCGAGATTAAGCGTTGTAACGGAATGCTTAACAATCCAAACTTTGTAGGAAAAGCACCGGCATCCAAGATTGAAGAAGAGAAAGCGAAGCTAGAGAAGTATACCGGAATGCTTACTACGGTTGAGGAGAGACTTACACAGTTGTCCAGATAATAGATTGGTGATTGCGAAACTCCTATTTAATCTATAAACGTTGTGCAGATTTAACAATATCCTCGCAGGCACGCTCTCGCTGCTCTCGCCTCGCAGCGGTACTAAACTCGTGTTTCACACTCGTTAAGTGCCGGCGGTCTCAAAGCACCTGCTTAGGATACTTGTCAAATCTGCACAACTCAATATGCATTTTCAAGAGTTTCGCAATTGCCTAAGATAATAGAAAGGAAAAGGAGGATATAATGTATGGGGCTTTTGGATCGATTGATTAACAGGGGTGCGCAGGCACTGGGAGATATGGTATCCGATAAGTTGTCTGAGATTGTAAATGGTGACAATGAGATTGGGACAGTGGAACAAAGGACAGTGGAACAAAGAACAAGAAAGAAATGTTCCTTTGATGAGAAATTGATGAAGATTCTTTCGGAAGCAGGCAGTTATGAAGTGAAGAAAAATGTGTCACCGGAACAATTAGAGAATGAGTTGGGCAGGGAGATTTATGTGCATGGACGGCCACAGTATTATTGCAAACCGGATAACATTTCTTATGGAATCTATCAGAATGGAATTCAGGTATTGCTCATTCGTAACTGGTTAACGTATCAGGATTATAATCATGCTGCCAATCGGGAGATTCTTGCATTTTGTAGACAAAATGACATTAAGATATTAGATTTTTTTGAGTATCTTCCCAATGAGGAAGAATATATGGCAGAGCGTATAAGACAACAGTTGATTTAACAGATGCGCAATACACTATTTTCTACAATTTTTTACCAATAGTCAGAAAAAGAAAGAGAAACGCAGCATAGCTGCACCTGCGGTGGACGAAGCATATTCTTATAAGAAATATACTGGATATAAGGTTTTGCAGGTGACCGGAATATGTTCAGTCTGGTAGAATTAAGCAATGCTTTAATTCCTTCAAAGCATTTTCTCTTTCTTTTTTCTTATATAAAGAGTGAATAAGGGAAGCTATGAATATTATGGAACAGATTGTAAGAAAAGAGGAATGGGAGCTTTTCTTACAATATAAGATGGAACGGCAGCATTTGTCAAAGAAGGAGGAAGAAGAATTACGCAGCTATATAGAGAAGGAATGCTATATAGAATGGGCGGATAGGATAACAGATGAAGAATATCTGCTTCCACTGCCTCTCCGAAGGGAGATCAACAAGGGTGGCTCGGCAAAGAAGAGAGTGATATATTCCTTTCCTTACGAGATGAACCAGATGCTTAAATTTATTGCGTTTTCCCTGTACCGGTATGACAGTATGTTTGCGCATAACTGTTATGCTTTTCGACGGGAATATGGAGTGAAAGATGCCATCTTAAGAATCCGAAGATTGCCGGGAATTTTTCACCAATACTGTTTGAAGGTGGATATTCATGATTATTTTAATTCCATTCATGTTGGCATATTACTGGATAAGTTGTCATTTCTAAAAAAAGACGATGATAAGGTGTATCGTTTGTTTGAGCGGATGCTGACAGCAGATGAGGCAGTGGTGAAGGATGGGACGGACAATATAATTACGGATGAAAGACCTGATGCAGATGGCAGAGATATGCCGCAGGGAAACGGTTACAGGATATGGAAAGGCAAGCGTGGGGCTATGGCGGGAACACCGGTGTCTCCTTTTTTTGCCAATGTATATCTGTGTGACGTGGATACATGGTTTGAACAAAATGGTATCCGGTATTTTCGCTATTCCGATGACATTTTGATATTTACGGATACATTAGAGGAATTATGCAGGTATCAGAAGATATTGTATGACCACATTTCGGCACTGCATTTAGAATTAAATCCTGACAAAGTAAAAGTATACGTTCCGGGAGAAAAATGGGAGTTTCTGGGATTCTGTTTCCGGGATGGAAAAGTGGATCTGTCGGAAAATACAATTCGTAAAATGAAACATAAGATAAAGCGAAAAGCAGAGGCTTTAAGACGTTGGCAGCACAGAAAAGGTTTGACTGGGGAGAAGGCAGCAAAAGGTTTCATTAAGGCAATGAATTATAAATTCTTTGCAAAGGAGAATGGAAAGGATTTTACCTGGACCAGATGGTTCTTTCCCAATCTGACAACGGATAGAGGGTTAAAAGAGATTGATGCCTATATGCAGCAATACATCCGGTACTGTGTCACGGGACGGCATTATAAAGGGAATTACCGGATTACCTATGACCAGATGAAGCAGTGGGGATATCGGAATCTGGTGGCAGAGTATTATGGATGCAAGCATATTAGCAAGAGTTATAATCATTGAAATCTATGAGAAGTTCTTTTCATATTATCTTACTATGAAAAATATGAAATAACTATTGCAATCTGATTTCGGGATTGATATAATGATTGCAATGCATCTGTCAGACAGATTGAATTTGTATCTGCCAGGCAGAAAGAAAATGTGAAGGATGTATATATGAACAAGAAGTTTATTTCTTTTTTGTTATCCATGACAAAGGTCGGATGTATTGGTTTTGGTGGCGGAAGTATATTAATACCGGTTATTGAAGATGAAGTGGTAACAAAAGCAAAGATCGACACAAAAGAACAATATGAAAAGGATGTCATTGTTGCCAGCATTACACCGGGTGCGCTTCCGGTTGAGATTTCCGGTTCCTTTGGAAGAAGAAATTTTGGGATAGTAGGAATGGTGTTAGGTGCCCTGTGCATGGCGTTGCCGGGTGCCCTTGCGACAGTATTGCTTCTCAGTGCATTTTCAATGGTTCAGGAAGGGGTTCTGCGTGTCATTGAATGTCTTACCATTGGTGTAGCTGCATTTATTACTTTACTACTGACACGCTATATTTTCTCTGTGCATAAGAGGCGGTTGGAAAAAGGACGCAAACAGATGTATAAGTCCATTATCGTTATGGTTGTAGTGTTTATGCTGGTTGGAGGTAAGAATATATATCAGATGCTGGGAATACAACAGGATCCGGTCTTTTCTGTATCAACGGTGCAGCTTCTTGCCATGGTGTTCTTCTTTGTGTTCTATACAAGAGGAGAGTACTCGCCCAAGCATCTGGTTGTAAGTGGTATTATAGGATTGCTCTTTTTACTTGGGAATGGCAGGGGACAGCATCTGATACCGCCCACCGCGTTGAATGTTGTGAAAGTGATGATGATTGTACTTGCCATTTATGGCTTATTCAACAGTATGAGAATGACAAAATATGACTTTAAGATTGATAAATCCTCTCTGCTCAAGGATATTTCAGTATGGTTTGGTATTGTTCTCATAATCGCTGTAATCGTGGGACTGATGTATCCGGATGTTGTTTCTTTTGTGTGGAGAGGCTGTTTGTCCGTGTTGATGTCTTTTGGAGGTGGAGATGCTTATCTTACGATTGCGGATGGTATTTTTATTGAGAGTGGAATGGTGACACAGCAGCAATTTTATGGACAGCTTGTTTCTGTGGTGAATATTCTGCCGGGGTCTATTCTTTGTAAGACATTGTCGGGAATTGGCTATTTTGTAGGACAAAATGTTGGTGGCACGATGATAGCTGCATTGCTCTTTGCAATGCTTGGCTTTGTTGTCAGCATGGCGGTATCCTGTGGCTTCTTCAGTATTGTATATTATTTATATGATGCCTTTATTCACCTGAATATTTTCCAGACCATCAGTCATTGGATTGCACCGGTAATTGCGGGATTATTAATCAATATCCTGATGTCCTTATATAATCAGTGTATTAATATTGGAGGGAATCTTGGGCTTTCCTGTATAACGGTTCTGGCTGCATTATTGCTTGGCTATGCAGTGGATTTCTTCCTTACTGCGAAGTTTCGCCTGAATTCCATGTTCATCCTGGTAATCAATCTGACCGTAACCCTGGCAGCGTATTTCTTGTTTCTTGTATAAAGAGTTCTTTTTAGCGTCAGATGATATGATTTCATGCATGCAAACCGGTTGTAAATATGGTACAATAAGTCTAATATGTTTGCAAAGGAGAAACCCATGAAGACACTATATTTGCATATTGGTACGCCGAAGACCGGGACAACCTCTATTCAGAGCTTTTGCACGGATAACCGGGCGGTTTTGAATCAATACGGCTACGATTATCCCAAGTTTCCGTATGAATATCCAAGAACGAATCCGGAGCGAAATGGATTATTTCTTAGTATGTATTCTTTTCACGAGGATGGAACCAGAGATTATGAGAGAGAAGCTGAGATTGTAGAGGAAGCATTTGATCAGATTCGAGCGATTTTTGAGAATTATGATAATGTGATTGTTTCAGATGAGAGCATCTGGAATCGTGGTATCCGGGAAGATGTTCCCATCTGGGAACGGGTTTACAAGCAGTTAGAAAAGGGGGATTTTACTGTTAAGGTAATTGTGTATTTTCGTCCCCAGTATGATTTTCTGTATTCCTGGTGGAACCAGAAGGTGAAAAATGGTCTGTATCAGGAGTCGGAATATACATGGGAAGAGATGCAGGAACATTTAGGCCCAATCTGTCTGGACTACTGTCATCTGTTAGATTATATTGCTGACCATGTCGGGGGCAGACAGAACATTATCGTGCGCCGGTTTGACCGCAGTCAATTTGCAGGTGGGGATCTGTATCATGATTTTATTCAAACGATTGGGTTGGAATATACAGAGGAATATCAGGTTACCAGTGAACTGCATAATGTAAGCCTTTCAAGAAATAGTGGAGAAATCAAGAGAATTCTCAACACCTTGCCGGGATTAGATTATAAGATGAATGCCATGTTCCGGGAAATGCTTCTTGATCAATCGGCAGTACGAAAAGATAAAACCGGTTATAACATGTTTTCGGAAGAAGAATATGCACATTTTGCTGAACAGTTTGCGGAAGGAAACCGTAAGATTGCGAAAGAATATCTTGGCAGTGAGGAAGAGCTGTTTCCGGTGAAGGATAGGGAAGAATCGAAATGGGAACCGGAGGAAGCCTATCTCACGGAGGATGTCATTTATTTTATGGGACAGTACATTATGAAATCCCAGCAGGAAATGAATGAGCTTCGGAAAGAGGTAAAACAACTGCGCAAAGAGTTAGAGGAAGAAAAGAAGAAAATAAAAGGAATTCGGGAAATTTTGAAAAATCCGATTACAGCGGTTGGAAGGAAGATTAAGTCTGTGACGAAAAAATAAGAATTTGGAAAATCAAATAAAGCAATATAAAAACCTTTTTGTGACAGGATAGCACAAAGAGGTTTTTTTTCTTGACAGAGAAGGGATTCATACGTATAATCACTTTATGACGTTAAAGCTTTAAAACATAAAAGTTTTAAAGATAAGATGTAATCCTTACATCAAAGTTACAAAATGAGAAAAGGGAGAAAGAGAAAATGGCAATTAAGATTTTTTTGTTACTGGTGTTTTTTGCGGTAATGGTTGGTATTGGTATCTATTCGAGAAAGCATGCAACCAATGTCAATGATTTCGTGCTGGGAGGAAGAGAGGTTGGACCATGGCTTACTGCCTTTGCCTTTGGTACATCGTATTTTTCTTCTGTTGTGTTTGTCGGATATGCGGGGCAGTTTGGATGGAAGTATGGTCTGTCCTCTACCTGGATCGGTCTTGGTAATGCATTTATCGGAAGCCTGCTTGCCTGGCTGGTACTTGGTAGAAGAACCCGTGTTATGACACAGTGGTTAGATGCGAAGACAATGCCGGAATATTTTGGAAGCCGGTTCCATTCCAAGGCGCTTCGGATTGCCGGATCCATTATTGCATTTATATTCCTTGTACCATATACGGCATCGATCTATAATGGGCTTTCTAGATTGTTCGGTATGGCATTTGATATTGACTATAAGGTATGTATTATTGTGATGGCACTTCTTACCGGTGTCTATGTAATCGTGGGGGGCTATATGGCAACTGCATGGAATGATTTCATTCAGGGCATTATTATGTTGTTTGGTATCTGTGCAGTCATTGGTGCAGTGTTAAGTGGCAAGGGTGGTTTTTTAAATGCCCTCAAGGAACTTTCCGTGATTTCAGCAGATGATGTTGCGGTACCTGCTCTGCAGGGTGGTCAGGGATTACTGACAAGCTTCTTTGGACCGGATCCGCTGAATTTGTTGGGAGTAATCATATTGACATCCCTTGGTACATGGGGACTGCCACAGATGGTACATAAATTCTATGCCATCAAAGATGAAAAGGCGGTTAAGACAGGAACCATCATTTCTACGTTTTTTGCCATTATTATTTCCGGAGGCTGCTACTTCTTAGGCGGTTTTGGACGTCTGTTTGACTGCCCGGCAATCTATAATGCAGACGGAAGCATTGCCTATGATTCCATTGTGCCACAGATGTTGTCCACATTACCGGATATTCTGATTGGTATTGTGATCGTGTTAGTTTTATCGGCTTCCATGTCAACACTTTCTTCATTGGTATTGACATCAAGTTCGACGTTAACACTGGATTTCCTAAAAGAATCCGTGGCAAAGAACATGAGTGATAAGACACAGCTTATCGTTATGCGTGTGCTGGTTGCAGGTTTCATTATTTTATCTGTTGTATTAGCACTTAATCCGCCAATGTTTATTGCACAGCTTATGGGTGTATCATGGGGAGCTCTTGCAGGAGCATTCTTGGCGCCATTCATGTATGGATTATATTCTAAGAAGATAACGAAGGCTGCCGTGTGGGCAAGCTATATTGTTGGTGTAGGTATTACCGTGTCCAACATGTTCTTTAAATTTATTGCATCACCAATTAATGCAGGTGCCATTGCGATGATTGCCGGTTTGATTGTAGTGCCGTTAGTAAGCCTTGTTACACCAAAATTAGAGAAAGAATATGTAGATGAAATATTCAAATGTTACGATGAAACGGTAACGGTTCATGTATCACATTCCCTGAAGGATTAATGGGTAGTTGCCTACTATAAAAAATCCACAAATTTACGAGAATATCGCAAATTTGTGGATTTTGTCGTTATACACCGCAAGCAGTGGATTAATTGTCGTTCATTGTATAGGTCTCTTCTGTTGTCAGTAATTCAAAAGAAGAATTGTGAATGGCATCTAATGCTTTGCTCTGGTCACTGGTCTTTATGACGATAGATGCATTCTCGTCACCGGAAGTCAATCCGTACATGTATTCTACATTCACTTCTGCATTGGAAAGAATACCAAGTAATTCACCTAATTTTCCAACATGCTGGGTCAACTTGACAGCAATGACATCTGTGGTCATAGCAGAAAGACCATTCTCTTTCAATACCTTTACAGCTTTGTCCGGATCTGAAAGAATCAGACGGAGTAAACCGTATTCGCTGGTGTCTGCTAAGGAGACAGAAACAATATTGATGTCGTTGTCTTTCAGAATCTGTGTCACCTGTTCCAAACGTCCGGCACGATTCTCAATAAATACAGTTAATTGTTTGATAAACATAGGAATCCCTCCAATCCTAATTAATCCAGTTTTCTCTTGTCAATTACACGAACCGCCTTGCCCATGCTTCGCTCAATTGTCTTAGGCTCTACTAACTTGATCTTTGCGTGAAGACCGATTGCCTGGTGAACGGCATGCTCAATCTTTTTCTGTAAGTTCTCTAATTCTTTGATCTCATCTGAGAAGAAACGCTCCTCAACTTCTACCAGGATAGCAAGTGTGTCCTGATGGTTCACACGGTCTACGATGATCTGATAGTTTGGAGTGATACCATCTACTGTGAGTAATGCAGCCTCTACCTGGCTTGGGAAGACGTTGACACCTCGAATGATCAGCATATCATCGGAACGGCCTTTGAAACGGCTGATACGGGCAGTGGTACGTCCACATTCACATTTCTCATGAGTGATACTTGTCAGGTCTTTGGTACGATAGCGGATCATTGGAATACCCTCTTTGGTAAGTGTTGTGATGACAAGTTCACCGGTCTCACCATCCGGAAGTGGTTCTAATGTCTTCGGATCTACGATCTCCGGATAGAAATGATCTTCAAAAATATGTAAGCCTTTATGGAAATGACAGTCGGTTGCAACACCAGGACCCATAATCTCAGAAAGACCATAGATGTCATGAGCCTCAATGCCCAGACGCTCTTCAATCTGCTTACGCATATTCTCTGTCCATGGCTCTGCACCATTCAGAGTTGCTTTTAATTTAATCTTATCCCGTAACCCCTGCTCTTCAATTACTTCTGCAATGTGCATTAAGTAAGATGGAGTACACATCAATCCGGTTGCACCAAAATCGATCATCATATCAATCAGCTTCTTTGTGTTGCCGGTAGACATGGGAACAACGGTTGCACCTAAATGCTCGGCACCATAATGTCCACCGAGACCGCCGGTGAATAATCCGTAACCATAAGCAACCTGGATGATATCATTTCTTCCAAGACCTGCCATGGCACAGCAGCGGGCAACACATTCAGCCCATACGTCAATATCCTTTCTTGTATAACCAACAACGGTTGCTTTTCCGGTTGTTCCGGAAGATGCGTGAATACGGACAATCTCACTTAATGGGACTGCAAATAATCCAAATGGATAGTTATCTCTCAGATCATCTTTGGTAGTAAATGGAAGTTTGTGAATATCTTCGATTCCGGAAATGTCTCCCGGCTCTAATCCCGTAGCCTGCATTTTCTTGCGGTAAGGCTCTACGTTATGATATACGCGGCTTACTTCTTTTCTGAGACGGGCACTTTGTAAATTGTTCATCTCATCCCTGCTCATACATTCTCTTGCTTCATTCCAAATCATGGTTCCTTCTCCTTGTATTATTAAATTTAATTAGTCAATTGCGAAACACCTGGTATGTGATCGTATGCTTTTTAAAACACATTTAATCTTCTTTAGAGATGCTACAAGGAACGTGTTTCTAATATTTTTTCTTGACGCGCGGCCTTTTAGAAATTCACTGCTTTGTTCGGCTGGCTGCAAAACGCATGCCGGATATATGTCTGAAAGCGCGGTTTAGAAAGGTATCTTGTTGACGCAGGCACGCTTTCGCTACGTCTCGTACGCAGCGGTACTAAGAATGTGCATCTGATTTTTCATATATTCTAAGTAGCAAATGCACATTCTAAGGACCGGCGTACTCAAAGTGCCTGCAGTCATACAAGACAACCTTTCTTGACGCGCTTGAGTTTATAGGAGGCATGCGTAATCAAAGCCGCCAGCCGCAAAGCAGTAGAATTTCTTAGAGGGCGAAAACAGCGCAGAAAAAATATAGAAACATCGTCCTGTAGCATTTTAAGAAATCCAATGTGTTTTAAAAAGCATACATTTCACGATAAAGAGTTTCGGAAATGCCTATATATGTTGTTCTATTGTGCAGCCTCTGTAGTATCTGCCTCTTGATTTTCCGTGCTTTCGGTATCAGTTGTGGCAGGGTTCTCACGGATATATAAAATATTCCGGTCAATCTTTAAAAAGTCTTCATCTGTGATGTAATAATAATCATCGGAAGGCTGGATGGGAATCTCTAATACAACAGGATCCATGTATCCCGGATTCTCTGCTGTTTTCTTCAGGATGTCTATGATATCCTCGGCAAATTCCGTCTCGTATTCCACTTCTGTTGTGTTATTGTAATTCCCGTCATCAACCTTGGTATTAAAATCTTCAATATAAGAAACGATATCATCATAAGAAGTCTCTAAGGTATCTAATGGATAGACGGTCAATTCCAATGTATAGGAATCCGTTTCTTTGTCTTTCTTAACATCCGTTACTTCGTATTTGGCATTTGCAAAAATGCTTTGGGCAAGATAGTAGAACTCGGACAAAATGGTTCCGTCATCCACTTCTTTCACACCATAATAATTCATCAGATTGTGTGCCTGATAATCCATATTGTCAACATATACGGCTTCCGCATCTTTTTGGGATACACCGGTTAATGTCATGTAATCCTTGGAAATGTTCTTGTAATTGATATCTAAAAGACTAATTGTATATCTGGAATATACTTTGGCACGGCTGTCGAAGAGACCACATCCGCAAAGGGAGAAAGCCAGAACCAATATTATAGATAACAGAGTTAATTTCTTTCTAGTAGTTTTCATAATAAGCCTCCTGCACGCTTTTGTATATTGTTTCTAATTATAGCATAATTTTACCGGAGTGTCTATTGTGTAAATGATTGTATCTTGTGGAAAAATATAGTACAATAGCGTTGCCTGTGTAGTATAAGAATAACGATACAATCCGGATAGACTGGTGACATGATCGTTATGCTTGTGACAGTGTTAAGATAAATATGAGAGCGAATTGGAGGTCATAGAATGAGTAAGAGCAAAGGTGGAAATATGCTGGTGGCATTGCTGCTGTCTGCTGTCTGGCTGGGAGTGAATTATTATATTTACTATCCGGCACTGAATATACAAAATGAGGAGTTTTGGTCCTGGTTGTTGTTTCATTCCGTTGTAATCAGCCTGATTTTTATTTTTGTAGGAATGATTGGACGGAGTCTCCGGGAAAGATTCTCCGACGGAGTGCGGAAGAATATCCGGTATTTCACGAAAGAACGGGGAAGAATTCAATTGATATTGCTGGTGTTGATTCCGGTATTCTGTATGCTGGTTCTCTTCTTCGGAAATCTGGCCGGAGCAGAGATCTTTCAGGCAAAACGGTATGCGAAGCTTTTAACGGTGGAACAGCGGGATTTTAAAGAAGATATTCCGGAGTCGGAAAATGTGGATAACATTGCTTTGATGGACACGGAAAGTGCAAGGATTTTTGGAAACCGCAAGATTGGATCTTTGTCGGATGTTGTCAGTCAGTATGAGGTGGAGGACGCTTATACACAGATTAATCTCAATCATACGCCTATGAAGGTTGCCAATCTGAAATATGCGGATTTTTTCAAGTATCTGAGTAATCGCAAAAATGGGATTCCGGGGTACGTGATGGTGAATCCGGTGGATTCCACATCAAAATATGTGAAACTGGATAAAGGTATGAAGTATGTGCCATCCGGTTATTTTAACGACAACATTTACCGGTATGTACAGATGCATAATCCCACAAGGATTTTTGACGGATGCTACTTTGAGGTGAAGGATGACGGGAATCCGTGTTATGTATGTCCGGTGCTTCATTCGAGAGTGGGACTGTTTGGCGGTAAAGATGTGAAGGGTGCCGTATTGTGTGATCCGGTTACAGGGGATATGGAATATTATGATGTGGCGGATATTCCAACCTGGGTGGACCGTGTGTATGATGGAGACCTGTTGAAAAAGAAATTCAACTGGTATGGAGAACTGTCCCATGGCTTCTGGAACAGTGTGATTGGCCAGAAGGGCTGCATCCGGGCAACGGATGATTATGGATTTAAGACGATTGATGATGATGTGTGGGTATATACAGGTGTGACTTCCGTAACCGGTGATGCCTCGAATGTAGGGTTTGTGATGATCAACCAGAGAACATCGGAGGCGAGGTATTATGTGATTTCCGGGGCGGAAGAATATTCTGCCATGGCTTCTGCGGAAGGAGAAGTACAGGAGAAGAATTATAAGGCATCCTTCCCGAGTCTTATAAATGTGGAGGGTGCGCCGACTTATATTATGGTGTTGACGGATAATGGTGGCCTGGTGAAGATGTATGCCATGGTAAATGTGGAACAGTATAATCTGGTGGTAACGGCAGAGAGTCAGGAGGAAGTGTTTGCCAAATACAGACAGCTTCTGGCAAAGGAAGGTATGTCGGTTTCAGAAGCAGGGGATGATAAGGCAGAAACCGAGGATAAGATTCAGACGACAACCTTTATCGTTGAAGATATGGAGTATGTCACCATGGAAGGAGATACTTACGTTTATCTGAAGGATGAGAAGGGAGAGGTTTACAAACAGAAGTTTGCGGATGATGAGAGTCTCATCAAGGTCTCAGCCGGGGATATGGTGAAGGTTCAGTTTGAGAAGAAGGACAATGGAATTCACCGGATCATTACCGTTGAGATGATAGAGAAGGCAGACAGAACAACGGAAGAAAAGACAGCGGAGACGGTTACAGAGCAACCCACAGAAGATAAGACTGCTGAAGAGACAACAAATGAGATGACCACAGAAACACAAACAGGTGAAGAGACACCGACAGAAGATGTGACAGAACCGGGCAGCTTACAAGAGGATAAGGATACCGAAACGACAGAACCGGATACGGAAAAAGAGGATGGAAGTATATGAGAATCTTTGATACACATGCACATTATGATGATACGGCATTTGATGAAGACAGAGACGCATTGCTCCGGGAAATGCATGAAAACGGAGTAGAATATATGGTGGATATTGGGTGTTCCATGCCGAATTCCCGCAGTATTGTGGAATTCGTACAGCAATACGATTTTTTGTATGGTACGGTAGGTGTGCATCCCGAGGATGCCGGTAATCTGACAGATGCCGATCTGGTGGAATTAGAAGAACTTTCAAAAAGAGATAAGATTCTTGCCATCGGGGAAATTGGTCTGGATTATTATTATGACGAGGGAACTAAGGATATTCAGAAAAAATGGTTTGTGGAGCAGTTACAGCTTGCTAAGCGCAGAAACCTTCCGGTGGTAATCCATAGCCGGGATGCCGCAAAAGATACACTGGATATCATAAAGGCGGAGCATAAGGCCGAGACCGGCGGTGTCATCCATTGTTTCTCCTATGGCGTAGAGATGGCCCGGGAATACCTCAATATGGGTTATTATATTGGCGTAGGCGGTGTTGTTACATTTAAGAATGGCAGAAAGCTGAAGGAAGTGGTGGACTATACACCCCTTGACCGGATTGTGTTAGAGACGGATGCACCATATCTTGCACCGGTGCCTTATCGTGGCAAGCGCAATTGTTCTCTCTATCTTGCGAAAGTTGCGGAGGAGATTGCAGCAATCAAGGAGATGGATGTGAAAGAGGTGTATGAGACCACATTCCGGAATGCACAGAGCTTGTATCGTATGCTGTGATGTATGATAGAGTCAGATGTTTCAGGATAAGGAGGCGACGAGCATGACAGAAGAACAGATGAATGTATATAAGATGCGGATATCCCAGGCAGGGATTGCGGAGATGGCAGTTATTATGTTGGAGATGGAGATGCAGTGGATACAGGATGCACTTGCGGCAGACCGGCACAAGGATGTGGAGGAATTTGTGCGTTGCGTTGACAAGGCGCAGTCTGTTCAGGTGGAGCTTATGAATGTGATGAATATGGATAATGCAACTGCGGTGGATGTGTATTCGGTATTTGCATTTATCAATAAGCAGTTAATCCGGTCGAAGATTAAGAGAATTCCCCTTGACCTTGACCGCTGTCATACTATGCTTGCAAAGTATAAGGAAAGTTTTCAGGAGCTGGTTAAGACAGATCACAGTGGCCCCGTTATGCAGCAGAGTGAGAAGGTCTATGCAGGACTGACCTATGGAACCGGGGGACTCGTGGAGAGCAGCACAGGAGGCATGGATTATACGGTATAACACTTTCTTGACGCTATGTGATATACTAGAAGAACAGAGAGCTTGTAATCATTTACATTAAAGGAGGACAAACAGAATGAAGAAAGACGACTGTATTTTTTGTAAGATCGCAAATGGGGAGATTCCATCTACCACTATTTATGAGAATAGCGATTTCCGGGTGTTTTTTGATATTAATCCGGCAAGTAAGGGACATTGCCTGATTGTTCCGAAGCAGCATTACAATGACATTTTTGACATGGATGCAGAGACAGGAGGCAAGCTGTTTTCTTTAGCCACTGTAGTGGCAAGAAGCCTTAAGAAAGAATTGAACTGTGAGGGGATGAACATTGTGCAGAATAATGGGATCATTGCGGGACAGACGGTATTCCATTTTCATCTGCATTTAATTCCAAGATATACAGGTGACACGGTAAATGTGGGCTGGCAGCCGGGTGAGGTGAATATGGAAGAGCTGGCAGAGCTTGCAAAGAAGGTCCGGAAGAATATTTAGTATGAAATATGAGAGCCAGAGGCTGTCACATTGGATGACCGTTATTAGAAAGATGATGGAATATGGATGATGTAATGATTGAAGTGAAGGATATGAGCTTTGGCTATGGCAGAGATACGATCCTTTCAAATGTGAATTTCATAGTGAAGCGGCAGGAGTATGTGGGCATTATCGGGGCCAATGGTGCCGGCAAAAGTACATTGATGCGTCTGATCCTAGGACAGCTTGCACCAAGCAGAGGTGAAGTAAATGTGCATACAAAGGCAATTGGTTATGTGCCACAGGTGGGATTCCGGGAGGTCAGCAATTTCCCGGCCAACGTGGAGGAGATTGTACTCACCGGACTTTACAAGGAGATTGGCACATTTCACCTTCCGAAGAAAGAGCATAAACAAAAGGTGAAAGATGTGCTCGGGGTAGTGGGAATGGAGGAATTCCGGACCCGGATGCTTTCGGAGATGTCAGGGGGACAGCAGCAAAGAGTCCTCATTGCCAGAGCATTAATTGGTGCCCCGGAGCTTCTGGTGCTGGATGAACCCCTTACCGGAATCGACAAGGAAGCCGGAGAAGTACTATACCGGCTGCTTGACAAGCTGAATAAGGAATATGGAATGACCATTGTCATGGTAACCCATAACCGGGAGCAGGTGGCACGTTATACCAACCGGTTTTATCATGTTACCAATGGTGGCGTGCATCTGGATAAGTCAGCGGTTCTTTGCGAGGAGGTCATGAAAGACAAGATGATTATCTCCAAACCGAAACGGTATAACGGACATTCCGGAATGGGAAAGAAATATTCCCCGGAACCGCCGGAAAAGGAAGAACCTTATGATGCGTCCTATAAAGGAAAAAGAGAGAAGAAGGATAAGGAGGGTTCGGAATGCTAGATATATTTCAGTATGCATTTATGCAGAAGGCATTTTTAGTTGGAATTCTTCTTGCGGTCATTATTCCGTTGATCGGCGTGGTTGTTGTGTTGAAACGTCTTTCCATGATCGGGGATGCACTTTCCCATACATCCTTAGCAGGTGTTGCTTTAGGACTTCTTCTCGGCATCAATCCCATTGTGGGTGCAGTGATTGTCTGCATGATCGCAGCATTCAGTATTGAGGGAATCCGGAAAGCGCTTCCAAAGTATGCGGAGATATCCATCTCCATTATTATGTCGGTGGGAATCGGACTGGCCAGCGTGTTATCGGGTTTCATTGATGATGGGGCGGCATTTAATTCGTTCCTGTTTGGTAGTATTGTAGCAATTACCGATACAGAGGTGGTCCTGGTAATCGTGGTGACGGTGATTGTAGTCGTAACCTTTTTGCTTCTCTACAAAGAATTAATGTTTATCACATTTGACGAAGCCGGAGCCGTTCTTGCAGGTGTTCCGGTGAAGAAGATTAATTTTGTGATTACGCTGCTCACGGCCATTACGGTATCCGTTGCGGCGAGAAGTGTAGGAGCGTTAGTGGTATCCTCCCTTATGGTAATCCCTGTGGCGTGTGCCATGCAGATTGCCAACAGTTATAAGAAGACGGTGATCTATTCGGTATTGTTTGCATTGTTCTTTACCATTGTGGGGTTGTTCTTATCCTATTATCTGAATCTGAAACCCGGGGGAACCATTGTGCTGACGGGGGTGGTGGTGCTGATACCACTGATGATTGCAAAGAAAAAGTAAAATCAACATGCAATATGTCGTCCAAGTTTTTGGACATGGGCTTTTGACAGCCCAATCTTACTAGCAAATAAAAAGAAGAAAATACCTATGTCACGTAGATGTGGGTATTTTTTTACGTATAAAAACTGTAAGAAATCTTCATTTTTTTCTGAAAGTTTGTAAGAATTATCTCATATTATCATAGTACACAAAAGATTTTACATTAGAAAATGTCGGTATCACTACGTACTTTAAAATGTAATAATAAAGTGTTATACTCTATATACACTGAAGAAAAATATGGGAGGGAAAATAAAAGTGGTAATTGTGATTTGTGATGATGATGAGATAGAGGCACAGAAAGTAGAGCAATTGTGTAAAGAGATTTGTGGGAGAGAGGATACTATCTATACATACACGGATTCCTTGGAGTTATATCAGTGGTTAATGCAAGTAAATTGGGAAGTGGATTTGTTTGTACTTGATATTGAAATGCCGCAGCTTAACGGGATTGAATTAAAACGACAAATATCAAAGATGAGTATAGATACCCACATTGTATTTCTGACGAACCATAGGGAAAGTATAGATGAAGCCTTTGGCAGATATGTTATCGGTTTTGTGGATAAGGGCAATTGTGAGAAAAGACTTCGGGATATCGTTATAGAAGTAAAGGATGAGGTTAGCAAGGAAGATGTTGTGAATATATTGGAAGCGGGAGAAATATGTTCTTTTCGGCAGAAAGAGATTATAAAGATTGAGGCGCAGCATATCTACACGAAGGTAGAGATGATTCAGTATTACAATCAGGATAAGAATCAATGGGTGACAGATAGCAGCGAACACCGGATTAGTCTGAAAGAGTGGGAGCAGAATCTGAATTCGGAAGATTTCTATCGGATTAACCGGTCGATGATCGTTAATTTCCGTTATGTGAAGAGAATTAATAACCTTAATGAATTGGAATTCATCAATGGAGAACGATATGATATTCCGGTAAAGAAGCGTAAGACAGTGCGGATGGCATATAACCAATATTGCATGAGAAAGGCAAGGTGCATGTGATGGCGGGGGATGTGATAGGATATGCAATAAGTGTCTTGTTGGAAGTGTGGTCGTTTGTTTTGATCTGCCAAGGATTGTTTGGTATTCCCATTAAGACACGTACGAAAGATATCGTTAAGAATAGTATTGCGGTTATACTGTTGGCAAATGTTGTGTATTGGATTGGGATGGGAATGAAATCTGACAATCTTTTTGGACGCGAGATTGTAGTGTGTTTATGTTCTATTTGGATGATACAGGAACGACGGAGAATCCGCATATCGGCATATGGAATGGCATATATTATCTATTCTATAGCCGATAATATATGTATTGTTTTATTACAACGGATATTGGACGTGCAAGCAAGCTTGTTTTTTCAGGGGAATGATGTGTGGTTAAGAGCGGGGGAAAAACTATCTGCTTTTTTATTGTTTGTATTTATAGACTATATTTTGAAAAAAAGAATGGAAGGAATATATCATTTGATTAATTGGAAGGTGTACCTGTTAATTGCAATTTCCTTATTTGGTATAACCGCATTTTTAACATTGGTTTCTTATAGTATGTTTCAGGATGAAGAAGGAGCTACGATTATATTAAATAATCTATTGTTGCCAACTATATTAGCTGTTTTTTCAATTGTCTTTTTGTGTGAATGTATTGTATTTATATTAAAAAAGGAGGAATTGCAACGATATATTATGCAAACGTTGAGAAAGAAGAATGAGCAACAGGAACAATATGGTCAGATTCTTTGTCAAAAAACAGAAGCATTACAAAAAATGCGACATGATTTTCACCATCATGTCAATTATATGTATCAGGCGATGATAAATGGGGATTATGAGGCTGTAAGAAAATATTTAGAAGAGTTAAAGGAAAAGCAGAATGTTGTAGAACAGGGATATAATCGATTTTTTGGTAATCGGGTATTAGATACTGTTGTATATTCAATGGAACAAAGATGTAAAGCTGGTAATATACATATTTCTTGTAAAGGAAGGGTGAGAGATAATCTGAACATAGATCATATTGACTTATGTGCGGTTTTTTCTAATCTGCTAGAGAATGCGATTGAAGCTTGTGAGGTATGTGAGTGCGAACAACAGATCATAGTTGCTGCATCTGAGTATCAGGGTGCGTTTATGATGGAAATAAGCAATCCTTGTCATCAATCCGTATTGAAAGAGACTCTGAAGACGAGTAAGTGGAATCGGGAACAGCATGGATTTGGAATTCAGATAGTGCGTGAAATAGTAGAAAAGTACCAAGGTGAACTAGATATATCTTGTATAGATAATAAATTCTGTGTGAAGGTTATGCTACATGAGCGATAAATGGGGATATAAATGCCAGTCAGAACGGATTTTTGCTATTCAGAACATAAAGGTTGAATATGAAAAAGCAGGGATATAGTATTAAATTATCGTACGACTTTTGAGCTAAGAAGAAAGGCTGGATTTACAAAGGTACATCACAGCAAAGTGGTTCAGAGGTTTCTTATACACTGCAAATTAAATAACAGTGGTTAGTAAAACGGTGTGGCGCTATTTGATAGTGCCACATCATTGATTAAGGATGGTATATGTGGATGCAAATAAAAAAAGTGACATACATAGTGATTCTATTATGGATGATGACCATGCTAGTCTCTTGTGGAATAGAGAATAGGGAATTGAATGAAAGTAAGAATATCGTTCCAACGGAATATGAGAAAAGTATAAAAGATGTATCTGATATTGTAAAGAACGGTTTTTTTACGTTAGCAGTTTGGAAAGATTATATAGTAATAAACGAAAAAGACAATAAAGAGAATTATACATACCATTATATAAATAGGACAACATGGGAAGAAGAAAAAAGAATAGAAATAGGTGCAGACGAAGAACGAGGGCACGTGGTAGGAGTATCAATTGATGATATAGGGAATATATATATGCTTAGAGTGGATACACATACAGCAGATGGGCAGAAAACAGCTATATACGTTTTAAAGTATTTTATTGATAAAAAAGCATATGTTGAGCAAGATGTAACCGATTTGATTACGCAAGTAAAGTGGGATGGCGATGCAATATCTGGCTTAGTTAGTATAATGGCCATAAATGACAATAGGCTTGCAGTAATAATGGATTATCAAGTTATTGTATTGGATGATGAATTAAAACAGGCAGAATACATTTTATCAGATAATAAAATTGTTGCTGCTGCAAAAATGAAGGATGGAAATATCATATGTGTTTCGGAAAATGAAAATGGAACGTTGTTTTGCAAATTAGATGTATCAAAGAAAAAATGGGGGGATTCTGTAAATGTTGTGAATGGGTGGCTGAGTGGCGGTGATAGTGCTGTGCTTAATGGTGGGGGATATGATTTTTATTATAGAAATTCAAAAGGAATTGTTGGAATTGATTGGAAAGATCGGCGATATACGCAGGTTATAGATTATAAAGATGTGGATCTTGATTGGGAAGGGGAAGAGGACAAATATATGTTACCTCTTGCTGATAGTATTATGATAACGCAAAATATGAAAAATTGTATTACGTCTGGAAAAGCTGAGCTGCAAGTATATATGTCTAAATAAAGGATGGTGGCAACAGAAATGCGATATGTAGTCCTTAATATAAAAAATCATATAAGATCAGAAGGGGTTATTTTTGTATTAATGGTTATATGTGTGATTGCATCTACCATTGTAATGTTCTTTTCTTTTGGACTGTATCATCATATGGAACAAAAAAGGGTAGATATGCAACTAGGGCAAAACGATATTACTGTTAATTTGACAGATAGCAGTTATACAGTAGCAACAAAGCAAAATGTTGTAAAGGCGTGTGTGGCGTTACCGGAAGAGATATTGTCACACTGCTATTTCTATGCTTCGGCGAGACTGCCGGGAGAAGAAGAAATTGCTGACCATGAGGTAGGAATGGTTGCAGACGTATCACTATATTATAGTGTCCATAATGGAAAAATAACGGTAGCGGATATAGGTGATGAATTAAAACGACAAAAATATATTGTTGATGGTAATTGGTTTACAGCGAATCAGATTGAAAAGGGAGAACTAGTATGTTTAGCGGTAAAGCCAAATACAATAATGGGATATAAGAGTGATGCGGCAGAGCAATACTTGAAACAATATCAGCCGGATGCAAATGGATACTATCATGTTGATAATAAAACCTATCGGTGTATAGGACATCTAGATTTGGGAACAGTGCCACTTATTCCTATTACAACCTTGGAAGATAGTGTATATGTGTATAATGTGATGATATGCTTTGATAAAATAGTTAGCAGAGCAGAGTATGATGCAATTGTGAAAGTCTTTAACGCACAGTTTGGCAATGTAGCACATGTTCTTCCGTTAGCAATACCTGATTTGGATGGTACAAAATTTTATACAACACTCATAATCATATGTACATTGATGGCTTTACTATCAGGTGTCGTATTGGCGATGTTATATGAATATATACTATTGCAAAGGAAAAAACAGCTTACGATTTTTAGAATGTGTGGGCTTACACTTGTAAAGGCGAAGAAAATGTATTTAATGGAATGTATGTTGGTTACTTTCCTTTCTTTAGTGGTTGCAATGATTATATTCGGATGCGGTATATTGCCTTGGGCAGAAAATATATATGAATATATTGGTGAATCTTATACATGGGTAAGTTGTATCATTTTATGTGCAATATATTTTATAGGCACAATGGTTGTATTGTCTGGAATGCTACAAATTACATTAAAGGGAAATATATATCATACTTATATTGAATAGAGGAGTGAATAGTATGTTGTTGTGGTTGGGATGGAAGGACGTTAAGCGAAACAGAGTCTTAAATTTTATAATAATAATTTTGTTAATGATAATGTTTGCCACGGCAATTTCAGGAATCTCGGTTGTAGTATCGAAAGTGAGGGTTTATTCAAAAATAGAACCATATATTGAGAATAAAGGCGTATTTTTATGGTGTGAAATGTTGACTAGAGGTTCAAGGGGAATTTTATATTCGGATGCTGCGGAGTTAAGACAATATTTGCCCGAAGCAGATAGTATTTTGGCAATTTCTCGTTGGATAGCATCAACATATCAAGGGAAGGAAATTAATGTATGGGAGTATCCTGAGGAAGTGGTAAAAATGTTGTCACCAGCCATGGAACAAGGGAGATATTTTACAATACAGGATATATATTCAAATACGTTAAAAGGAGTGGTGTCTCACAATACATATGGAATACGTGAGGGGGATGTTGTGCGTATCAATTATGATTTAGCGAAGGGGTGCTATCAGGAGATAGAGATTGTTGGAGTGATGGAGGATGATGCTGTATTATATCAACCTCAATATTTTGGTGAGAATACAAAAGATTTTCGTCAATGCTTTCAATCATATAATTATAATGCGATGGGTGGGGAACCGGTTATATTGATTGCACAGCAACAGATATTAGCAAATCAATCAAAAGGAAGATTCTCTAATGTGAATTTCCGGTTAAGTGATTCGGGTTTTATGAAAGAAATTGAAGGCCCGGTTATTATATCGTATTCAGATAATGTTTCAGATGAACAAATTGATGAGGATATATTGTTTTTGATTGATGGGGCAACTTCGTCAATAAGTCGTCAGATGACATTAAAACAATTTAATTCTAATAGCCGAGAATATGTCTATGAGGAATTGGATAATTTGTATCCAGTTGTTGTTTGTGTGATGATTTTTATTTTAGTAGCTGCGGTTAGTGCAGGAGTACTCTCGGTAAAGAAGAATATGTATAATTATGCTGTTTACTATATGTGTGGGTTGCGATGGATGCAATGTGCAATGATTAGCTTGGTGAGTGCTTTTTTTGTGGCGGCAGGAGCGTTATTATTAGTTGGAAGTGCGTTAGTCATATTACAGTTCATGGGGAAATTAGAAAAAACGGTGATTTGTTATGATGTATGGCAGATTGTTATATGTGGAGGACTGTTGGTTTTTTTTGTAGTGATTTCATCGTTGCTTCCGCTATTTCTTGTTTGGAGAACATCGGCGAATAATGTGTTGAAGAAACGTTGATAGGAGGAGAAAGTATGCGATATCATAGAATTTTGATGGGGACCATATGCGTGTTATTTACTATTACATTTACCTCATGTGGACGTGCAAAAGATGGTATATTGGATAGAAATGAAATGGTATATGAGGCACAAAGTATTATGGCAGAAGGGGTGAATGATAGAGTTGGCTCGTTTGCTGTAAAGGATGGTAGAATATATATGTATACGACCCCTTTAGAGAAATTTTTATATGACGAGGATGGAAAAGCTTTTGTAGACGAAAATTTGGATTCGGGAGCATTGTATTCAATGGAATTTGACGGAAGTTCGGTAAAAGAATTACCGATTCCCAAAGTAGATGGTAATATAGTAGATATTCAGATTGCAAGTAGTGTGGATTCAATTAAAATGTTGATAAAATATGAAAAAAAGGAAATAGAAGGGTATATAGTCGTTGAAGTGGATGATGATGGGATGGAACAACGACAATGTGATATAACAGAGAAACTGAAATTGCAAAATGATGAATCTGTAGATAAATTGCTAAATTGCAATTCTAATCGATATGTGGTGGTTACGGATAGAAGAATATTATTATTGGATATGGAGGGAAAAAAGATCTGGGAATACATTTCCCCAAGTGGATATATACAAAGTGTAGCACGCTCAAAGGGAGGAGATATATTAAGTGCGAATGTAACAGATGAGGGAATAAAAATAGATGTGTTGGATGTGAATGATGGAAGTAGGAAAAATCGAATTGTAATTGAGAAGAATGTGCCAATGAATGGAAATTTATTGATTGATGGAGTGGATTATGATTTTTATTATAGGGATAGCTCCGGCATATATGGATATCAGATAAAAGGGAAACAGACAAGGAAGATATTAGATTATGCAGCGTCTGGAATTTATGCTGAAAATGTTGATAGTATGATTCCGGTGAGTGTGACACAGATGGTGGGAATTGCTGATGCAAGAGCAACAGATGGATCTAAAATGATACTGTATACAAAGGTGAATTCAACAGATGTACAGGAGAAAACGGTCTTAACCTATGCTGCTATACAAATAGATTCAAAAGTGAAGGATGCTGTTATTGATTTTAATCATAGTAGTAATAAGTATCGAATTCAAGTAAAAGAATATTATATGGAAAGTGATCCGGAACAGTCTTTCACATTGGATTTGATTAGTAATAATCCACCGGATATTATTGATATGTCAGGAATGTCAATTAATCAATATGTGAAGAAAGGAGTGTTGGAAGATTTGACATTATATTATGAGAAAGATGAGGGCTTAGGGATAGAAGACATGATTCCGTCTGTTGCAAAAGCAATGCAAATAAATGGTGGCTATTATTATATATCACCAGGTTTCAGGCTTATATCGCTTGTTGGAAAAACTTCCCTGTTGGGTGAAACATCGGGGTGGACAATAGATGAAATGGTTTCTTTTAAAGAGAAACATCCAGATTCACAATTGCTCTATAATGAGGATCAAAATGATATATTTGCAGTGATGTTAGAAGAGAATATGGATAATTTTATTGACTGGCATACGGGAATATGTAGTTTTGATAGTGAAGAATTTCAAAAACTACTTGTTTTTTGTAAGACATATACGGTAGAGAAACAGAAGAATGTGTTATCAGGAGAAGAGTTAGATATGCTTCGTAAAGATAAAGTTATATTAACTCAGGTTAATATTGGCGCAGAGAGCATGCAGATATATCCGAAGGTGTATGGTGAAGATGTTGTTTATAAAGGGTATCCATCAGCAGAAGATCAGGGAACATATTTTGATTTTTCTTCTACGATTGGAATGGCTGCCAACTCAAAAAACAAAGAAGGGGTCTGGGAGTTTTTGCGAAGTCTCATGACGGAGCAGTACCAAACAATGAATTTGGATATAATTATGGGAGGGTCAGAAGATGTTGTTCCTACTAGACAGGATGCTTTTGAATTGTATAAGAGGAGCAGAATGATAGTAAAACCATATACAGATGAATATAATCGTCTAGTGGATCCTTTAGATACATCAGTTGGATTTGATTCTTTGGAGATAGAATTGAAACCACTCACTGGAGAACAGATGAATGAGTTTGTACAATTGGTGGAAAGAACGACGAGTACACGTAATGTGGATATAGAAATTGAAAAACTTGTGTTAGAAGAAGTGGATTCTTTCTTTGCTGATCAACAGACCCTTGATAAGACAATCGAAGTTATCCAGGATCGCACCACCAAGTATGTGAACGAGAACCGGTAGGAATATCGCATATATGGGGAATGTGATAGTCATGTATGCAGGAGGATAGAGTATGATTCGATTTGAGGACGTAACGAAGATATACAATGCAAAGAAGGCAAATGCCTTTGAGGCATTGCATGGAATCAATATGACGATAGAAGATGGGGAATTTGTTGCAATCGTGGGCAAGTCCGGCGCAGGGAAGTCGACGATTCTACATATATTAGCCTGTATTGACAGTTATGAGGGTGGGGAGTTTTATCTGGGTGACACTCTCGTTAAGAACCTGAATGAAAAACAGTTGGCACGTATACGTAACGAACAGATTGGAATTGTCATGCAGGATTATGCATTGGTAGAAGATTTTACGGCACTTCAGAATGTCATGTTACCATTAGATTTTGCAAAGCACAAGCAGAAAGGACGAAAACAGATAGCGTTAAATGCGTTAGAACAGGTAGAGATGAAAGAATATGCCAATAAACAGGTGTCTCAACTGTCAGGTGGACAAAAACAAAGGGTGGCAATTGCCAGAGCGTTGGTAAATGAACCGGATATTTTGTTAGCGGACGAACCAACCGGGGCGTTGGATTCTGCAAATGCTTCTGCCATCATGAATCTGTTTCACAAGATACATGAACAGGGTAGGACTGTGATTCTAGTCACCCACGACATGGAACTTGCCAATCAGTGTGACCGTAAGATTGAGATTGTGGATGGGTGTATTCACGATGAATCCTGACGCATTCACAGTAAAACGAGGATGTTGCAATCCGTCGGCTTTATATCTTCAGATTATGCATCTACAGATAATGTGCTATCCCATACAGTATCAGAAGGTGTACCGGATAGAACCAATAGAATACCATCTTTACCGGTAAGCCCCGTTTGCCATTATAGAAGGTGATAAATACCATTGCGATTAATCCGTATAATTCAAATGCGCCAAAGAACAGGTACAGGGTCAGCGTAGTTAGGATAAGCCGAATCCATGGAGTCTCTCTGGTCAGATAGAATATGCAGATTAAGAGAACGCCCCCAATTCCATAGTCGCATTGAATCAGATAAGATGTCACAAGAAGGAGCACAAAAGGAATCCCATAGATTCTTTTTGTGTTCATTTCTTCTAAACAGAAGATTGCCGCAAGCCCAAGAGCTAATGTGATGAAGACATTCTGATGCCCCCAGTCGAAGAGTGTTCCGAAGAATGCAAGATCAAAGGGTATCTCGGAAATGAGGGCAAAGATACAAAGCCGGATCAGATAATTTGTGTGATTTCTTGTATGATGAAATCCTTCCACAATCAAAAAGCAGAAAATGGGAAATGCAATTCTGCCGATGGCACGAAATGCCATGGTTTGTGGGAAAAATATATATCCTATATGATCGATAAGCATAGTGATAATCGCAATCATTTTCAATGTAAAATTATTCAAAAATCCAACTTGTTTTTCTTCTAATTCAAAATCCATAAATATCGAACCTCTTTCCCTTTCAAATGGGCACAAACCACCCCTGTCATATAACCTGCATTGAGTATAACAGACGACATTTTATTTCTCAATAGAGAAATGCAGAAAACCTGTTATGGAACATAAAACATTCGTGAAAATAAGGTAGCATTTAGCAAAAAATATTGGTATAATATAACTAACTATCGGGTGCACGAAAGGAGAATGGTTGCCATGGCGAGAGATGAGAGATTTAAGACAGTTTCATTTGGCGGATACGATAAGACCACAGTGGATGAGTATATTGATGATTTGAATAAGACACATATGCAGGATATTGCTGACTTGAAACAGACGATCAGCAAGTTAAGTGAGACGGTTAAGAGTCTGCAGCTTGTAAAGGACAGTATCAGTTCGGAGTCGAATCAGGCCATTGAGAATATGCAGAAGTACAATGAATCTCTTCAGAAAGAACTAGAGAAGGCGAATCGCAAGTTAGCCGAACAGGAGGAAGCATCAAAGGGATATACCGATAAATTGGAGATTATCTCCAAGACACTGGTGGAGACCAATGAGCGTTGTGATGCCATGCTTAAGGATGCAGAGGCGAAGAGTAAGCGGATGTTGGAAGAGGCAGAGAAGAATAGCAAGGATATTCTTATGAAAGCAATGGAGGAGAGTGACACCGTGCTCTCAAATGCCAAGAGCCAGAGCAATTATATGGTGACGGAAGCAGAGAATAAGAGCCGGAATCTGATTGAGGATTCGGAGAAACAGAGTGCCAACATTTTGCGGCGTGCAGAAGAAGAACGGGAGAATCTGCATGTGCGTGCTGAGGAAGAATACAAACAGGCAATTGCGAAGAAGAATGCAGAGTGCCAGAAGATGGTGGAGGATGCTCAGGCAGAGAAGGACAAGATTCTTTCTGAGGCGAGAGAGAAGGTGGCATCCATCCGTGGTTCTATGAGAAGAGAGTGTGAGAGCGTGAGCACCTATATGGCAAGCCTGATGGAATCTGTGGAAGGTGTTGTGAAGGCCTGTAATGAGACAAAGACCATCACGGATAAAGCATTTGGAGGAATTACGAAGAAGGAGATGCCTGCATTAACAGATGAAGAATCGCAGGAGATCCCGCAGATAAAGTTTGAGGGGGAATAAGAAAGCCCCTCCCGGAGGAATGACCTATGGATACAAAGCGAATTGAAAGTTTTAAAGAGTTTGCCCAACATCTGGAATATCCCATGGTGATATTTGAGGCGGAATCGGGGAATGTATTAGAGATTAATGAAGAAGCAAAGGAATTGCTTGGCGGGGCAGTGAAGAAGATTTCCATTGAACCGGGAAGATCGCTTACAAAGCTTAATTTCTGGGAATTGTTGCATGAGAGAAAGAGCCTCATGTGGCACCGCATTCGTATGATGGTAGATGGGGAAGAACAATCGGTGTGTGGACTTGTGAATGAGGCAACCGTGAATGATGCCCTCATTTATACGGTGTTATTTGAACGGCGTGCAGATCTGAATATTGGCAGTTTTACTTTGGAACGGATTGTGAATCATGCGGGAATTGTGGCATTTCATCTGGCAAGAAATGAAGGTGGTTATCAGGTGGAATATGTGTCCCGAAATATCCGCAAATACGGATATACACGGGGACAGTTTTATGACAATGTGATTGATGTAAAGGATCTGATCTGCCCGGAAGATTATGAGAAAGTAGAGTCCACGATTGCCTTTGCAGCAAGAAAACACATTGATGAAGGAACACTGGAATGCCGCATTTTTACCGATGAACGGGATCTGATTCCGGTTCGTCTGCAGATTCACTATATATATGACGAGGCAGGAGTGCTTACTGATTTTGAGGTTCTGATGATGGATTTGCGGGAAGAACTACAGAAAAACAGCGAGAATGCCTACCTGAGTAATGCCATTACCAAGATGAAGAGTGTTGTGCTGGTGAAATCCTATCATGCAGGAAAGCGCACCCTTAAATATATATCGCCAAATGCCGGCATGGTGGGGATGAATGTTGAGGCCCTGCAAAAAGGATACAAACTGACAGAGGATTACATTCATCCGGATGACAGGGATGGTGTGATTGATTCCATCTATCAGGCGGTTGCCAATGGTGTCACGGATTATTTGCATACATACCGGATGGTTCGGGATGACGGCAAGCAGATCTGGGTAGAGAATGTGGTAACCATTAACCGGATTTCAGACGGGGAAGCGGATGTCTGCTTTCTTCTTACCGATGTAACGGAACAGAAGAATATGGAGAAGGAGTTAGCGGCCACGGCAGAGAGTGAGACCGTTGAGAAAGAGACTGTTACCAAACCGGTATTTGGAGATGTGAAAGCGGATGCATTAGACAAAGAGATGCTGACACAATTTGAATTGATGGCCCAGACATTAAGTCACAATGCATCTTATTACAGTGTGGTTGTAGATTCAGAAGGTGGGATTGTCACAACTCCGGCAGGACCGGGTAAGGATATCGGACAGTTCTATGATCTGTTTGAACGACCGGAGCTGAAGGAAGAATTTGAGAGATTATCACCGAAAGCAAAGGAAGAATTGCTTCCACAGAGTGCGAGTCTTTCTATGGGCAGGATGAATGTACACATTGTTTTTGCACCGTTATGGATTCAGGATAAAGTGATGGCATACTGGGTGCTTACCAGCTTTGCCAAGGATGGAGATGTTGTAATAGGCTCCGTGATTGAACAACAGTGGCGACTTGCCAATGCAATCGCAAAGTGTTTCTATGCAGAAGAAGCCGTGACAGCAGAGACCAAACTCCGTAAACTGACGGAGATACAGTTACATAAAGAGCAGCAGGAACGTCATATTTTGCAGGATATGATTGATATTATGTCAAGAGAAGGGGAATCCGGACTTGGTGAGATATGCCAGAAGGCTGCACTTTATTTGAATATTTCGGATATTGGCATTTATATTGAGAATAAAGAAACTGAAAAGGTGGAAAAATACTTCTCATGGGATCTGACCGGTGGCAATTCCTCGTTTTTCGATACCATGACTATGTCTGTTTCGGAATACAGAGTCTTGCACAATCTGTTAAAGGATGATAGAGTGGTGACGGCAAATCCCAATACCCGGGATCCGTTCTTAGCAGGATTGATGCGGCAGACGGATATGGGTTGTATTCTGTTTGAGGCGATGCTTTCTAGTGATGATATTGCAGGATATGTAGTGTTTGCAGATAAGGATAATGCCCATACATTTGACCGGAAGGATAAGGCTTTCATTGCATCGGTAACAGAGATTCTTGGCAATATCATCTTCGGCAAGAGTAAGTCTACGAAGTTGGATATCATGAAGGAAGGGTTCTTAGATGCCTATGATCATGTGCGGGATGCGGTATTTGTGAAGGATAACCGGACGGGAGACATCATTTTTGCAAATAAGGCAATGGATAAGCTGTTTGGTTATAGTGTGGTTGGTATGGCTGCCGGAGAGATAGTCAGTGATAAGTTAGATCAGTACCGTACTATGCAGGGAGTTCGTAAGCGGTTTATCGCTAATAAAAAGGTCACAAAATGGCAAAGCTATCTGAAGGAACTCGATCAGATTATGAATATTGTGGAAGTGCGTTTGGAGTTATCGGAGCGTATGGATTGCAGCATTTATGTTTTGAAGAAGAATAAGAAGAAATAGTATCCCTGAGTCTTAAGTAATTTTTGATTTATGGCGATATATATAGGAAAGGGGCACGAACATGGCAAGTTCAGATATAGGAATTGATTTGGGTACAGCCAGTATCCTCGTATATGTGAAAGGGAAAGGGGTTGTATTGAAGGAGCCTTCAGTGGTTGCGTTTGACAGAGACACCAATCGGATTAAGGCCATTGGTGAGGAAGCCAGACTGATGCTTGGAAGAACACCGGGTAATATTGTAGCGGTGAGACCGCTTCGACAGGGTGTTATCTCGGATTACCGTATTACGGAGAAGATGCTCAAGTATTTCATTCAGAAGGCAGTTGGTAAGAGTTTCTTTGGAAGAAGACCAAGAATCTCTGTTTGTGTACCAAGTGGTGTAACAGAGGTAGAGAAGAAGGCAGTGGAAGATGCCACATACCAGGCAGGAGCAAGAGATGTGTCCATCATTGAAGAGCCGGTTGCGGCAGCAATCGGAGCGGGAATTGATATCGCAAGACCATGCGGTAACATGATTGTGGACATCGGCGGCGGAACAGCGGATATTGCTGTTATTTCCTTAGGTGGTACGGTTGTCAGCACATCCATTAAGACTGCCGGGGATGATTTTGATGAAGCGATTGTACGCTATATGCGTAAGAAGCATAACCTGTTGATTGGTGAGCGGACAGCAGAGGAGATCAAGATTAAGATTGGAACCTGCTATCGCAGACCGGAGAATCTGACGTTGGATATCCGTGGACGGAACCTTGTGACCGGACTTCCAAGAACGGTTACCGTTACTTCAGAAGAGACGGTAGAAGCGTTAGAAGAAGTGACAGAACAGATTATTGAGGCTGTGCATTCTGTATTAGAGAAGACACCACCTGAGTTGGCAGCAGATATTGCAGACCGTGGAATTGTCTTAACCGGCGGGGGAGCCATGTTACACGGATTAGAAGAATTGATAGAGGAAGAGACCGGTATTACAACCATGACGGCAGAGGATCCCATGACCTGTGTTGCGATTGGCACCGGCAAATATATAGAATTCCTGAGCGGAGCGATGGAAGAAGAATAGGAGTGACAAGATGGTAAGAGGTCTTTACACAGCATGGACCGGCATGGTAAATGAACAAAAAAGGCTCGATGTAATATCGAACAATATGGCCAATGCGGACACGACAGGTTTCAAGAAACAGGGCGTGACATCCCAGTCATTTGACGATGAATTAGCATTAAGAATTCACGATAACAACAATTACAGTAATCTGAATTACCGGATTGGTGATGTGAATCTTGGTGTGAAGATTGGCGAGACTTACCATGATTTCTCTCAGGGAAGCTTGAGAGAGACCGGCAACACGTATGATCTGGCGCTAAGTGGAGACGGATTCTTTACCATTCAGACAACAAACAAGCAGGGAGAGACCAGTACGAAGTATACAAGAGATGGTTCTTTCACTGTGAACACGGAAGGTTATCTTGTTACCAAGGATGGAGATTATGTGTTGGATACGAATGGAAAGACAATTCAGATTCCGGGTGCACAAACGGCACAGAATGTGTCCATTGACCAGAGAGGCAATATAGCAGTAGATGGTCAGAATATTGCAACCCTTGGTATTGCGGCTTTTGCAGATCCGCAGGCATTATTGTTGTATGGAGAGAATATGTATGATGCAACGGATGCAGCAGGCTTGCAGGCTTCTACCGCAACGGTGAATCAAGGATACTTAGAGATGTCGAATACGAATGTGATTGAGGAGATGGTAGATATGATTACCATTACCAGAGCGTATGAGGCAGGACAGAAGATGATCCAGACAGTGGATTCTACGTTGCAGAAAGCGTCTACAGAAATAGGACGGGTATAGGATAGGAGGACAAAGTTATGATGCGTTCATTATGGAGTGCAGCTTCCGGAATGGTTGCACAGCAGACAAATCTTGATAACATTTCCAATAATTTATCAAATGTCAATACAACAGGTTATAAGAAGGATACAGTAGAATTCAAGTCTTTGCTTTATCAGACGTTACAGTCTACTTCTACGAATAGTGCAGGCGAGAACAAACCGGTTCCGGCCCAGGTAGGACTTGGAACAAGAACCGGTTCCATAACGACTGTATTTACCCAGGGGAATCTGCAGGAGACTACGAATACGAATTATCTTGCCATTGAAGGAGATGGTTTCTTCAAGGTAAAAGATGCAGACGGTAATATCTGCTATACGAGAGATGGAAGCTTTACCTTGCAGCCGGCAGAGGGTGGCGGCACTATGCTGTGTACTTCAGAAGGCTATCCGGTGCTGGATCAGCATGATAATATTATTAAAGTGCCGGATGGATACAAAAGTGGCCAGTTTGTGGCAGACCGTGAGGGGAATCTTTTTGTGACAACTACGGATGACCGGAATGTAGCTATGACGGCACAGTGGAATGGACAGGAGTATAATCAGAAGATTGGTCTGGTGCAGTTTAATAATCCGTCAGGATTGAATAATGCAGGTAATAATCTATATACAGCAACTGTGGCATCGGGAGATCCGTTAGAAGAGAGCGAAACAGAGGGCTTGAAGACGAGTCTTGTACATCAGGGTTATCTGGAGATGTCTAATGTACAGGTTGCGGATGAGATGGTGAATATGATTGTGGCACAACGCGCTTATGAAATGAACTCCAAGGCAATTCAGGCATCTGATGAGATGCTACAGCAGGCAAATAACTTAAGAAGTTAGATAATATTCTTGGGAATGGCAATGTGATGTATCAAGATACAGAGAAAGTATTATGTACATATTTTACGATATATTAGATATGTAAAAAAATCATTGACAGTATGGGTTGTTTTGTGGTAAATATAGCTTATGTGTAGATAGGAGGTACTATGTCACTTTCAGATATGAATATAACCGGATATAACGGTTATCAAACGCAAGTTTCCAATGCGTCTGCCAATGCACTTGAGAATACATTGAGCAAGGTTGGAGATGACACCACAGAAGAAGAATTGATGGATGCTTGCAGGGAGTTTGAGGCATATTTTATCGAACAGATCTACAAGGGCATGGAGAAGACTGTTATGAAGGCTGAGGATGAGGAATCATCTGGCAGCTATCTGGAATATTTTCAGGACATGCAGACACAGGAATATGCAAAGCTTGCATCGCAACAGGGGAATGGGATCGGTCTGGCCAGTCAGCTCTATGAACAAATGAAACGTAACTACGGTTTGTAGTACAAAGTGGAAGAATGGAGGCACATATGAAAATCGAGAAATTGACCGAAAGCGAAGAGTTGGTAATGAAGTCCATTTGGGACTGCAAGAAGGAACCTGTGCTGTCAGATGTTGTTGACAGAGTGAATGGTTTCTATGGTAAGGATTGGAAACCCCAGACGGTTTCGACATTCCTTTCAAAGCTTGTCCGTAAGGATTATTTGAAGCTTTGCCGGAATGGTAAGATATACACTTACAAGATCTTAGTTCCGGAAGAGGCGTATAGACGTAAGCTATATAAGCATCACATCAGTTTCTGGAATCACAATGATATTGTGGAGTTTGTTCAGGAGATGGTGAATAACAAGGATCTTACAAAAGAAGATTTAGAGAAGATTCAGTAAGGAATATATGAAAGCTGTCAGCCGGTTATGCGGTTGGCAGCTTTTGTGGTTTATAGAATTAGTGTGTCAAGAGCCCCTAAGCACAAAAGAATTATTGATAGGTGTTGTCGGTGAGAGCTGCTTGATCTAATGTGTCTGTTGGCGTTGGGAATGGTTCAAAGAAGTAACGTGGAGGTATTTTCAATTCTCTGCTTATGTTGAAAAACAATTCAAAAGAAAATGATTGTGAAATGTTAGAATTCTCGATTCGACTGAGATAAGAACGGGAAATATGTAAGCGTTTAGCCAATTCAGCCTGTGTGATATTGGCTCGTTTGCGATAAAAAGCGATATGTTCGCCCAACTCAACAAAATAATCCCGGTTTTCAAAGGATGGGTAAGTGGACTCGTATTCGATATTCATAGATGGAACTCCTCTTTCGCAAATTTTGTGCGCAGATCAGATATTAACCTGCTCAATATGAGTATAAGAAAAATGGATTTAAAAATACACATATGTTAACTTACAGAATAACTATGTTAACGCAGAGTTAACATAGTTGGAAACCGCAGGGGAAGAGGATTTTCGGAAAGACCCTTTGAAAGATAAAGAGACCCCTTGAAAGAAAAAGAGAAAATGTGGCGGAGACGGATAGAACGTGGTATGATAAGGTCATATGTGTAAGGAGCGACAGACAATGAGAACAAGGAGATTAGAGGATGGAACGGGAAGGTATCGTTTCTAAGATTATATACAAAAACGAAAAGAATCAATATGTTGTATTCGCAGTGGAGACGAAGGATGGGGAGGATGAGACTTTTGTGGGATATCTTTCCGGAATCGAAGAAGGAATGTATATTGTTGCACAGGGTGAATATGTAGATCATCCTAATTACAATATTCAGTTTAAGGTTTCGGAATATGAGGTGAAGATGCCGGATGATCTTATGAGTATGGAGCGGTATTTAGGTTCAGGAGCCATTAAGGGTGTTGGCGAGATTATGGCAAAACGGATTATCAGGAAATTCGGAATGGATACGTTCCGGATTATCGAGGAAGAACCGGAACGCTTAGCGGAGATCAAGGGTATTTCAGAACGTAAAGCAAATGAAATCGGAGTACAGTTTATCGAAAAACAGGCGATGCGGGAAGCATTAATGTTTCTCTCGGAATTCGGCATTTCACCGACACTGGCGGTGAAGATCTTCAATGAGTATGGGCAACGGATGTATACGATTATTAAGAAGAATCCCTATCAGATTGCGGAGGATATCAGCGGGGTGGGATTCAAGACGGCTGATGCCATTGCCATGCGCGCCGGAATCGGAATGCAGTCCGATTTTCGGGTGAGAGCAGGTATATTATATACACTGAATCAGGCGACGGGGCTTGGACATGTGTATCTGCCAAGGAGAATTGCGATAAGCTGGACAAGGCAGCTTTTGGAAAAAAGTGGAGAGATAGCAGAGGAATCCATTGAAACGCAGCTTATGAACCTTCAGGTGGAGGGTAAGGTTGTATTCCGGGAACGGGACGGGGAGGATATTATTTATGCAGCGAATTTCTATAACCGTGAGCTGGATGCAGCGAGAATGCTCCTTGAGAATAAATCCATGGTTCATGTGGAGGATGAAGAGATTCGGCGGATTTTGAAAGAGATTGAGAAGAAGAACAACATGACGTTGGATGAGCTGCAAAAGGAAGCAGTGAGACAGGCGGTGGAACAGGGGGTGCTTGTGATTACCGGTGGCCCGGGTACCGGTAAAACAACAACCATTAATGCAATCATTCAGTATTATGAAATGAAAGGTGCAGAGATTCTGCTTGCAGCGCCTACAGGGCGTGCGGCAAAAAGGATGACAGAGGCTACCGGCTACAAGGCACAGACGATTCACCGCTTGCTGGAGCTTTCAAGTGGTGTACCGGAAGAAGGCGATGGCACCGGTAATGCAGGAATCCGATTTGAGCGAAATGCATCGAATCCCTTAGATGCAGATGTTATCATTATCGATGAGATGTCAATGGTGGATATGTTTCTCATGCATTCCCTATTAGCGGCAGTAGTGCCGGGGACACATCTTATTCTGGTAGGAGATGAGAACCAGCTTCCCTCTGTCGGGGCAGGTAATGTATTAAAAGATATCATCCGTTCAGGCTGTGTGCCGGTTGTAGCACTTAAGCAGATTTTCCGGCAGGAGGAAGGAAGCAGCATCGTGGAAAATGCACACAAGATCAATAAGGGTGAGGAGATTGTGCTGGATAATAAGAGTAAGGATTTCTTCTATCTGCCAAGGACGAACGTACGGGATATTATAACAGAATTGGGGCTTCTTCTTACAAGAAAGCTTCCGGGTTATGTGGGCTGTGACAGTAAGGAGATCCAGGTGCTTACACCGATGCGAAATGGGGAGCTGGGAGTGGAGAACCTGAATAGACAGTTGCAGCAGGTCCTGAATCCGGCGCATGCCAGAAAGAAAGAGAAGGAATGCAATAATGGAACCATTTTCCGGGAGGGAGATAAGGTGATGCAGATCCGGAACAATTATAAGTTAGAATGGACCATTTATAGTGGAAAAGGGCGGTTTAAGTTAGAAGAAGGCGTTGGTGTGTTTAACGGAGATATGGGTGTTATACGGGAAATTGATGATTACAATGAAGAAGTGGTTGTGTTGTTTGATGATGACAAAGAAGTGCGGTATCCCTATAATCTCTTAGATGAACTGGAGTTATCCTATGCCATTACGATACATAAATCACAGGGGAGTGAATATCCGGCAGTGATACTTCCACTGTTTAGTGGTCCGCGGGTGCTTCTCAACCGGAATCTGCTCTATACGGCGGTCACCAGAGCAAGGCAGTGTGTTGTAATTGTGGGGAATGGTTATCTTGTTGAGAACATGATTCATAATAATGACGAACAAAAACGTTATTCATCATTGGATATGCGGCTTCAGGAATTATACGAGAGTGGATTTTAAGAAAGGGGGTATTTCTTGGGAAATGTGTTAGATCTCATTTATCCGGTGCGTTGTCCATTGTGCAGGAAGATTCGGCCGTATGGGGACAACCGGATTTGTCTGGATTGTGGAAAGAAACTTCCGTGGATGGAAGAACCGGTCTGCCTGAAATGTGGGAAAGGCATTCGCCATCCGGAAGAGGAATATTGTGAAGACTGTGGGAGGATTCCCAAATCCTACTGCCGGGGATTTCCGGTATTCTGGTACACAGGAGGAATCAAGACATCTCTGTATGATTTCAAATATAAGAATCAGAGAGAATATGCTGATTTTTACAGTAAATGTATCTGTAAGAAGTATGGCAGACAGATACGGAATCTGTATATATCCGGAATTGTTCCGGTACCGGTGCACCCGCATAAGAGACGGAGAAGGGGTTATAACCAGGCGGAGCTTCTGGCAAAACATTTAGGAAAAGATCTGGAATTGCCGGTTTATCCGGATTATATAAAGAGGATTATTGATACAAATCCGCAAAAAGAACTAAATGACAAGGCACGTATGAAAAACCTAAAAAATGCTTTCCATATAGGGGAAAATGCGATAAAATTAGAAAGAGTGCTACTGGTGGATGACATCTATACGACCGGGGCAACGATAGAAGCCTGCACGAAGGTGCTGTTGGACAACGGAACGGAAGAGGTGTTCTATACCAGTGTGGCAATAGGACGGGGATTTTCCTGATGTTATAGGGGGGAATACCATTATACGATAAGATAAGGAGCAAGGAACATGGAAGTAAGAACATGCAGTAAATGTAAAAGATTATTTAACTATTTGAGCGGACCATCCATCTGTCCGGGATGTAAGAATCAGTTAGAGGAGAAATTTCAGGAAGTCAAGGAATATGTCCGTGACAATCCGACCCTGGGAATTACAGAGGTGGCAGAGGCGACAGATGTTTCACCAAAACAGATTCGCCGTTGGATCCGTGAGGAGAGATTATCTTTTTCGGAAGATTCCGGAGTGGGAATTGATTGTGAGAGCTGCGGAGCGATGATTCGTTCCGGACGTCTGTGCCAGAAATGCAAGGATAAGCTCCTTGGCAGAGTAGACAGTATGTATGGAAGTGAAGAATCCGTTGTTGTTAAGAAACAGAGAGAGGCAGCCAGAATGCGTTTCTTAGACAAGTAAGAAAGCAACAATATATAGTAGTATCCATTCTTTTTGCATCGATATCAAGTTTTTCTGATTTTGGTATAATGTTTCCGGAAAAGTGACCGATATATCTATTGAATCCAATAAATCATTGGATAATATATTGACAACGGATGGGTCATCCGGGTCAACGGAAAGAAGGTGTAACGATGCGAATTGGTGCATATAATCAGATTGCCCAGGTGTATGGGAACCAGCCGGTTAAGAAAGGCTATAATGCAGGTGGAATCAGCACTGCATCAACTATGGATCAGGTTTCTTTCTCTTCTGTAGGGAAAGATATGCAGATTGCGAAGACAGCGCTTAGCTCTGTTCCGGATGTGAGAGAAGATAAGGTGAATGCGCTGAAAGCAAGCATCGCTAATGGAACCTATCAGGTTAGTGCAGGAGATTTTGCAGATAAGCTGCTGGCTGCATATGACGAAAGATCCTTCTAGTCCTGAAAGCGTAAGCTTTCGGGATTGGGAAGGATGATTGACTGAGAATAAGGAGAATCCGATGGCGAGCTTAATTGAGAATTTAATTATGACTTTAGAGCAAGAGTCAGAATTATATGAGCGGCTCACAAAAGAGTCGATGGATAAGACACCGGTCATTGTGTCCAATGACCTGCAACGGTTGTCTGAGGCAAACGAGCGGGAACAGAAGATTGTAGATGATATTACATCGGTGTCACATAAGAGGAATCAGGCGCTTCAGGAGATTGCAACAGTATTAGGCAAGGATGCGAAAACGATTACTGTTTCGGGGGTCATTGAGTTGATGGCGAAACAGCCGGAGTTTCAGCATCCTTTAATTGCTGTTAGGGACAAATTATTAAAACAGGCTGAGGTACTGAAACAGGTCAATATTCATAATCAGAATCTGTTGAAGGAATCCCTTGAGATGACAGAGTATTCCATCAATCTGATTCAGTCTATGAACCAGGCACCGGAGACAGCCAATTATAACAAAACGAATTATAGCGGGGCTACATTAGGAGGAGCTTACTCTTCCTTTGATGCCAAACAATAATAAGACAGGAAAGAGGGATATGCATGTCTGGAACAATGGGTAATTTTTATGTAGGCGTATCGGGTTTGCAATCCGGACAATATGCGCTGAATACAACTGCGCATAATATTACAAATGCCGGAACAACAGGCTATACTAGACAGCAGGTTCTTCTTACAGATATGGCATATACCAATTTGGGAGATACTGCCATTGGACGGAACCAGGCAGGCCTTGGGACCCGTATTGTAGATGTACGTCATATCCGGGATACTCTCGTAGATAAGAAATATCGTACAGAGGTGGGGAGAGAGCAGTTCTATCAGACCAAGTATGATGTTGTGGCAGAAGTGCAGAATTATTTTGGAGAATTAGAGAGCAGTGACTTTCGTACTTATATGCAGAATCTTTGGTCGGCGGCTGAAGAGCTTCAGAAGGAGCCTAACAGTATCGTAACAAGAAGCTCGTATATTGCAAGAGCAGTGGCCTTTGTGGATCAGGCTAATAAGATCTATTCCCAGCTTACTACCTATCAGAAGAATCTGAATACCCAGATTGAAGATCAGGTAGACCGGATTAATAAGCTGGCAGATACCATTTACGATCTGAATGGCAAGATCAGTAAGGTAGAGGCAACGGGAATAGAAGGCGCCAATGATTACCGGGATCAGAGAGATGCGGCGTTAGATGAACTGAGTGGTATCATTTCCATCAGTTATAGAGAGATGAGTGACGGACAGATGGAGGTATATGCCGAGAAACGTTGTCTGGTCAGCATGGACAGAACTTATAAGCTGGACGTGAAGGAAGTCAGTGATTCCTGTGATTACTATGTTCCGGTATGGAAAGATGATCAGACCGATGTATTTAATCTAAGCAGGGTACCCAATGCAGATACCGGGACGGATGTAGGTTCCTTAAAGGGTATTATCATGTCCCGGGGTGACTGGGTTGCAAAATATACGGATATTCCACAGGCTCCGGAAGCACCGGTTCGACCGGTTCGTGCTAATTATCAGACGGATGCAGAGTATAATCAGGCAATGACGGATTATCAGGCGGATTATCGGCGATATCAGACGGAATACCAGCAGTTTGTACAAGACAGAGATGAATATAATATATATTTAGAGCCCTATACCGTGAACAATATTATGGCACAGTTTGACCAGTTGATTCATGGTGTGGTGACTAAGATTAATGATATTTTATGCCCGAATACAGAGATCACTTTGCAAAATGGCAGTACGATTACAGTATTAGACGAAGAAAATGCGGGCTATGGGATGGGTGAGAAGAATGCAGTTCAGGGAACGGAACTGTTTGTACGCAATAATATGTCGCGTTATACAGAGCAGACGGTAACATTGGCGGACGGAACCCAGAAGAAAGTCCAGGTGTATAATCAGGAAGATGAGAGTAATTATTTATCCCTGTATACGTTGGGGAACATCCAGGTGAACGATGACCTTACAAAGAATCCGAGTTTACTGCCGCTTTCCAATCTTCAAAAGGAAGAATTGCAGGATGTGGCGAATCAGTTGATTACCATGTGGGAGGAGGATTTTGGTAGCCTGGGGCCGAACAGTCTTGTGACCAATAATTTTATGGGTTATTACAAAGAATTTATTGCAGATTTTGCGAATAAAGGATATACATACAACGGAATTGCAGAATCGCAGACTAAGTCGGTTCAGGAACTGGAGGGACAACGGCAGGATGTGGCCGGAGTCTCAACAGATGAAGAACTTAGTAATCTGATCAGATTCCAACAGGGATATAATGCTTCTTCGAGATATTTTACGGTAGTGTCGGAGATGGTGGAGCATCTGATCAATAAGTTAGGATAATATAGGGAAGGAGATGGGAATATGCCATCAACATTTTTAGGATTGAATACAGGTTTATCCGGACTGAATTATTATCAGGCGAATCTGAATACCACCGCGCACAATATATCCAATGCAGATGTGAAGGGATATTCCAGACAACAGGTGCTTTCTCAGGCCGCCGATGCCCTTCGGGTGAATAATTCGTATGGTATGATGGGAACCGGCGTAAAGGCAACGGGAATTACACAGTTGCGTAATGTATATTATGATACCAAGTATCACAGTGCACAATCCCAGTATTCGGAATATGCAGCAGTAGAGGAACAGTTGACACAGCTGCAGTCTTATTTGAATGAGATGCAGTCTGAGACCGGATATACGAAGTTGTTAAGCAAGTTAAGTTCTGCATTACAGGATTTGGCATCCAGTCCGTCTGATGCCACGTATCGGACGCAGTTTATTCAGGCAGCACAGAATTTTACAGATTTGATCAAGGAGACGGGAACCAATTACCGAAAGACCCAGCAGGATATCAATAACGAAGTGGCAATTCATGTAGATACGATTAATTCCATCGCATCACAGATCTATACCTTGAACCAGCAGATCATGAATATTGAGACCCGTTCCGGAAACGCGAATGATTTGCGGGATCAGAGGGAAGTGCTGGTGGATCAATTGTCGGAGCTTGTCAATGTAACGGTTACAGAGACGCCAATCAAATATGGTTTTGGAGAAGATGCAATAGAGTCCGGAGCAAGCCGTTATGAAGTGCGTATTGGTAATACTGTGTTGGTGGATGAGATGGAGTGCAAGCAGCTGAAGGTGGTCGCACGACAGGAAAAGGTGAATCAAAATGATATTGATGGATTATATGATGTGTATTGGGAAGGTTTGAATGAGACCATCGGTGAGAAGTTCAATTTCAATAGTGAGAACGTAACCGGCAGGATCAAGGGTCTTTTGGAAGTCAGGGATGGGAATAATTTCAATCCCTTTGCAGGCACCATTACAAGTATGGCTACCGGAACAGGCAATGGCTCTGTTGTTTCCGTGAAACCGGATAAAACCATGTCCATTGATAAGCTGAATCTTCCGGAGTCCGGAACGATTACGTTGAATTGCAAGAATTATTATTATGACAGCTGGGAAGCAACGAAGGATGCAAATGGGAATCTGACGAGTTTCGTGTTTAAGAATCTTACGGTGGAAGATGAGACCGGAAAACGGGTTCCGGCAACATTTGATGTGGCACTGGATGTTGGGAAAGAAGCCATTATGGGAGAGCGGATCGATTGTAAAGGGATTCCGTATTATATGACGGAATTGAATGAATTTACCCGTACCCTGTCTAAGTATATGAATGATATATTTACCACCGGTGTGGATGCAAATGGAGACCCGGGTATGGATTTCTTTACTGCTCCGGATATAGAGGGCAATGATTATGTATTGACTGCCAACTATAATGCTGCGGCGGTATCGTCTGTGGATTCCAGTTATTACCGGATTACCGCCCTTAACTGGGGAATCAATCAGGATATCGTGAAGGATGAAGGGAAGCTGGTTGTTTCCTATAAAGAGGATATTGAGCAGAGTAATCTGGATGCAAAGGGTGTGTTAGAGAAGGTGATTGCAGGGATGAATGACCAGAGCATGTTCTCCCAGGGAACTGTTGCACAGTTTTTGCAATCCGTTACCACATCCCAGGCGGTAGATATCTCAAAGTATGAGGCATTTTCAAAGAATATGAATGAGGTGGCAACCGTCATTGACAATCAGAGAAAATCAGTTTCTTCCGTAGATACCAATGAGGAAGCAACCAGTCTGGTTGTGTATCAGAATGGTTATAATCTGGCAAGTAAGGTTATTTCCGTCATGAATGAGGTATATGATAAGCTGATTAATCAGACCGGTGTATAATTAAACAGGTTGTATAATTTAACAATCCGGAATTTGAGCCTTGAGAAATAAGAGGTTTGGTACGATATAATAGATAGAGGATGCATCTTAAGGATAAGATGTGAATAAGTGAGGTTAATGGAGTAACCGGACAGGAGAAGAAGAATGAGAGTAACGAATCAAATGGTGACCAGCGGTTCTTTGCGTAATATGCAAAAGTCCATGCAGCGTGTGAGCAAGCTGAATCAGCAGGTTACAACAGGTAAGAAGATATCTGCACCATCTGAGGATCCGGTTATTGCGATTCGGGCATTGAAATTGAGAACAACCTGTGACCAGTTAGAACAATATAAGAGCAAGAATATCCAGGATGCCATGTGCTGGGTGGATACCACACAGACATCGGTACAGAATGTATACGACCGGCTGCAGGATGTGTATTATTATTGTGAACAGGGCGCAAGTGATACCTTTCAGACGAAGGACAGACAGACTATTATAGATGAGTTATATGCATTGAAGGATGCCATCTACAAAGAGGGTGGAATGACCTATGCCGGCCGGTATCTGTTTTCCGGATATAAGACAGAGACGAATCTGGTATTTCAGGATGATGCGGCTAAAGAAGGACTTTCGTATAATATTACGGAAGAGATATCTCCGGACAGTATTACCAGTAAGAATGTGGTGTTGGATGGTGTGAATCCGGATGCTCTTGACGGCATTTTAGCAGGAACCATTGCTTATGAACAGCCGACTTCTGCAAGTGTGTATAAGATTCGTCTGGCATATAGTGGAATTGATAGTGGAACACCGAGTATTACGGTGACGGATGCGGCAGGCAACCAGACAGATCTGGTGGCGCAGGCGGGGGCGAATTTCTCTGTGAAACAGGTTGCTGACAGTGACAGTTATTACAAAGTAGATGCGGATGGGATTAACTATATACCGGAGACCGGAGAGATTATTCTTGGTGAGAATGTGTATAATCAGATTAAGAATGCATCCGGCATTTCTGTGAATTATGATAAGTCGAAGTTTGAGGTAGGGGATCTGAGACCGGAGATGTATTTTAATTGTACCCAGCATAAGACGTTGCAGGATGGTACAATCCAGGATATTAATTATACCGTGGAAGATGCAGGCCAGCCTATCAAGTATGAGGTGAATTTCAATCAGTATATTACAGTAAATGCGGAAGGTAAGGATCTGATAAAGCACGATATGGGGAATAAGATTGAGGATCTGGCAGGAGCTGTTCAGGATGTGTTAGATATTGAGAACACCATTACAAAATTAAAGGGTATGCTGGAAGATCCACAGTATAAGAATGATACAGATGCAGTGGCACAGATTAACAAGATGTTAGAAGGTGCGGATGTAGAGCTGGCACTGAAGAAAGAAAATATGCAGAAGCTTTTTGGCAATAACATCACGAATTTTCAGAATTTTATGGAGGATGTCAGTGCGGTGCAGGCGAAGGTTGGAACCACTTATTCTAAGCTGGAACTGATTGAAACCCGTGTGACGGAGCAGTTGGCAGAGTTTAAAGAATTGAAGTCTTCCAATGAAGATGTGGAGACAGAAGAAGCAGCCATAGAGATGTATCAGGCAGAGCTTGTGTATGAATCTTCTCTGGCAACTACAGCAAGTGTGATCAAGAAGACGTTGCTGGATTACCTATAGAGATGAAAGATAAGAAAGGAGATACACCATGAGAGTAAAGACAAAGTTTTTTGGTGAAGTGGATTTGGATGATAATAAGGTATTGGAATTTCCAAATGGAATTATCGGATTTGAGGATTTTAAGAAATTCGCAATAATTTATGATAGTGAGGATGAAAATGACGCCAAGATTAGTTGGCTACAATCATTAGAGGAGCCGTTGTTGGCACTTCCGGTAGTGGATCCGCTTGCAATCGTACCGGATTATGCTCCAATGATTGAAGATGAACTGTTAAAGCCCCTTGGCAATCCGGCCGATAAGGATTTGCTTTTTTTGCTGGTCATGACAGTACCTTCTGATATGACTAAGGTTACAGCCAATATGAAAGCCCCGGTCATTATTAACACGAAGACCTGTGCAGGGGTACAGTTAATTGTGGACAATGCGGATTATCCGGTGAAGTATAACGTATATGACGCCGTGCAGAAGATGAAAGAAAAGGCGGGTGAATAATATGTTAGCATTATCGAGAAAAGCAAATGAGTCTATTATGATTGGAAATGACATAGAGATTACGATCCTTGAGGTCAAAGGAGAACAGGTAAAGATTGGAATCAATGCACCGAAGTCTGTTCCGGTATATCGGGAAGAGGTGTATGAGCAGATACGGGAGGCAAACAAAGAGGCTGCAACTGATGCAGTACAGGAGAATTTGAAGAATTTGTTCAAGAAGTAGAAGTGGAATATATTGTTTTCACGAATATAGAGTCTATTTCGTTGTAAATATCTCAAAAAAGGTGTAAAATAGAAAAGCATAATAGCCGATATAGCTATTGAAGAATAATAATGCGTGAATATTGTGTTCACGGAATGGATTTCACACGGAGGTGGAGATTATGGCAATTGATGCAATTAGTAGTAACATTGTAACACAGCAGATGCCGAAGACTGAGAAGACTGCACCTGTTGAGAAAATCGAGGTAACAGACGAGAACCAGCAAGAGCAGGCTCAGGTACAGGGATACCGTCCAATCGTGGAGGCACAGGGAAGTGAGAACCGCGCGGGCAAAGATTCAGACAAGAACAAGGAAGAACAGTCAGATGCAAAAGCACTACAGGAAGTATCGGAAGAGAAGATTAAGAGTGCCATTGCAGATATCAATAAGAAGATTGCTCCAACAGCAACCACTCTTCAGTTTGCCTACCATGAGAAGACACACCGGATATCCATCACAGTCCGGGATAAAGAGACAGATAAGATTATTCGGGAGATTCCGCCAGAAAAGACATTAGATATGATTGCAAAGTCGTTAGAGCTTGCAGGTATTCTTGTGGATGAGAAGAGATAGGAGGATGCATTATGGCAGGAGTTAGAATGACCGGTATGGTTTCGGGATTAGATACTGAAACGTTGGTGAGTCAGCTTTCTGAAGCCTACCAGACCAAGGTAGATAATGTTAAGAAGGAACAGACCAAGCTGGAATGGAAGAAAGAGGCATGGGCTTCCCTGAATACAAAGATTATGGATTTCTATAAGGGAGCACTTTCCACATTTAAGAGTGTATCTACTTATAGAACAAAGAAAGCTACCGGGGATTTGACAGGGGTCAAGGTTACAGCAGGAAGCAACTCTGTAAATGGTACCCATCGGGTACAGGTAATGAAGACGGCCACAGCCCAGATGTGGACGGGAAGACAGATTAATAAAGGTACATATGAGGCGACCTCTTATACGGCAGTATCCGATAATACAAAGAAATTATCGCAACTTACGGATAACCAAGGCAATGCTATTGGCAGTCAGATTCAGAATGCCAAGTTTACGGTGAAAGATGCAGACAACAACGAATATAAGGTGGATCTGACGGATAAGCTGGGAAGTGATGCTACGGTTGAGGATGCTGTGCAGGAGATTAATAAGCAGTTAGATGGCTCCGGTATTCAGATAGAATTTGCTGCAGGTAATTTCCGTATGAGTAATGAGTCTGCGATTTCTCAGGAAGTTCAGAATGATGAGGGAGAGACCGTTACAGAGTTCGCTGGTGGACATGATGTTACGATTGTGGCAGAGGATGAGACGACGGCGAAGATTTTTGGTATTACCACAGATGCAGCGGGAACGAAGATTGAACCGAAGACCAGTGATCCGGATAAAGATCCGGTTACTACAATCGGGGGCACCACGAAGTTCTATGAAGAGGTTCGTACGGCAGATGCCAAAGTGACGGGTTCTTCCAAACTGATTGACTTAGGAATTGCAGAAGGAACAGAGATTAAGGTGAATGGGAATGCTATTACGGTTGACCGTTCTACTACATTAAGCAGTCTTGCAACCCAGATGGCCAAAATGGGAATTGAGGCAAGCTATGATGCAGGACAGGGTCGTTTTTACCTGAACTCCAAGGGAACCGGTGCAGATAATCAGTTTACGTTAGAGGCGGTGAATGCAGATGGTTCTGCGTCAGATGCGCTTCATACATTGGGATTAGATCTGCAGGTAGGAGAAGAAGGAAGAATTGATGCACAGAATGCAGAGATTCAATACAATGGTGTGACCTATTCCCAGACGTCCAATTCTTTTAGTATTAATGGACTTACCATAGAAGCCACTGCAGAAGGACAGATGCAGACCTTTACAGTGGGAACGGATTCCCAGGGAATCTACGATAAGGTGAAGGAATTTGTGAAGTCTTACAATTCATTGATTGATGAGATGAATACGTTATACAATGCGGCCAGAGTGAAAGATTATGAGCCACTTACCGATGATGAGAAGAAAGCTATGAGTGATGATGAGGTAGAGAAGTGGGAAGGCGTAATCAAGGCATCCTTATTAAGAAGAGATGATACCATCAGTTCCCTTCTTTCCAGTATGCGTTCTACTTTAAGCAAAGCAGTATCCGTAACCATGTCGGATGGAACAACGAAGAATTTTGCACTTTCTTCCTTTGGAATTAATACGGGTGTCTATACCGAAAAAGGAAAACTGCATATCTATGGTAATTCAGAGGATGCAGATTATGCGGATTTTGATGACAGCCTGATGAAAGCCATTAACGAGAATCCGGATGCAGTGGAGAAGACGTTTTCTACGTTGGGTAATGAGATTTATAATAATCTGATGAAGGCCATGAATAGTAACAAAGATCTGAGCAGTGCCCTGACCTTCTACAATGATAAGCAGATTGATTCTGAGATTCAGGATTATAAGGATAAGGTTTCAACGTTGCAGGAGAAAATGCAGAAGGAACAGGATCGGTATTACGATCAGTTCTCTAAGATGGAGGCGGCTATGGCAAAGTTACAGGCTCAGCAGACTTATGTTTCTCAGTTGTTCGGAGGCTGATGGAGCAGGGAACACAGGGGATGTTGTGATAATAATACAAAAGAAAGTATATTCACAGGGTGGATTTCATTAGAATCCACCCTGTGAGAATAACGGAACAATAGAGGTGATGAGATGGCATACAATCCAATGGCGGCATATGGAACGAACAAAGTACTGACGGCTACACCGGCTGAGCTTACCTTAATGTTATATGAGGGTGCAATTAAGTTTTGCAATATTGCTCAGATGGCGATGGAGAAGAAAGACTTTGCAAAGGCCAATCTGAATATGCAGAAAGCCCGGAATATTGTAGTGGAGCTCCAAAGTACTTTGAATTTTGACTATCCGGTAGCAAAGGATTTTGATACCATTTATTCTTTTATTTTTGAGAGAATGACGGCTGCGAATGTCAGTAAAGATCCGGCCATAGTGGATGAGATATTAGTACAGTTGCGAGAGATTCGTGATATCTGGAAACAGGTGATGAAGAGTGCGAAGGATCCTAGAATATAGGAGGAATGTGAATGGATAAGAATTATGTACAGGTATTGATCGATACGATTCACAAGAAAGAAGAAACCCTTCGCAAGATTTTAGAGATTACCAGGCAGCAGGAGGAATTAAGCAAGAGACCGACCTATGCTTCCGAAGAGATGGAAGCGACCATGAATGAGAAAGAGATTCAGATTTCACGGTTGAATTATTTAGATGATGGTTTTGAGTCTGTCTATGACAGGATTCGTTCTGAGCTTCGCAATCATAAGGATGAATACCGACAGGAGATCTTGCAGTTGCAGGATGCAATCCGGATCTGTACCGAATTAGGAAATGAGATCCGTATCTTAGAGGAGCGGAACCGCAACCGGTTTAGCACGTTATTTTCCAATGCGAGAATGCAGTATACAGCATCCAAGACCCAGGCAAATGTAGCACAGAGTTATCATAAGATGATGAATAATTCTAAGATAGCAGATGCTTTTTTTGTGGATCATAAAAAATAAATTGAAAAATTTGCTAAAAAGGGTTAAGATTAGAACAATCTATCCGATATATAGAATAGAACATAACAATTGAATAAACGGAATTGTGATAATAACCTTCGTTTAGAAGGATATTATAAAAACTATCTACGGCGGGTAACCGCTAGCACATGTCGCAAGGATGCGACATTATATTCAAGGAGGAATTTATTATGGTAGTACAACACAACATGCAAGCAGTTAACACAAACAGAATGTTAGGTCAGAATGTGAAGTCTGTTCAGAAGTCAACAGAGAAGTTATCTTCTGGTTACAAAGTTAACCGTGCAGCTGATGATGCAGCAGGACTTTCTATTTCTGAGAAGATGAGAAATCAGATTCGTGGTTTAAACCAGGCTGTTAAGAATGCAGAGGATGGTATTTCTTTGATTCAGACAGCAGAAGGTAACATGAACGAGATTCACTCTATCTTACAGAGAATGGGTGAGCTTGCAATCAAGGCTCGTAACGATGTTAATGCTTCTGAAGATCGTCAGACCATTCAGGATGAGATTAAGCAGTTGAAGGAAGAGATCTGCTCTATCACCAAGAAGGCTGAGTTCAATGGAACCAAGCTTTTGAATGGTTGCATGGCAACAGGTAAGAACCTTCAGGTTGGTGCGAACCAGGGTGAGTTAATGAAGATCAAGATCAGTGGTACTTCATTATCTAAGTTAGGTCTTAAGAACACATCTGTTAAGACTGCAAAGTCTGCGTCTGCAGCAATCAAGCAGATTCAGAGTGCAATCAAGAATGTATCTGCACAGCGTTCATTATTGGGTGCGATTCAGAACCGTCTTGAGTACACAATCAACAACTTGGAGAACTACTCTGAGAACTTAACATCAGCTGAATCACAGATCCGTGATACAGATATGGCTACAGAGATGGTTAACTACAGCAAGAACAACATCTTGCAGCAGGCTGCACAGTCTATGCTTGCACAAGCTAACCAGTCTAACCAGGGTGTATTATCATTACTTCAGTAATTTGATATTATTTGAAGCGATGTGGAGCCGGTCCATAAGGACCGGCTCTTATTCGTTTATGAAAACAATATACTATATCAAATTTGTTATACCATATTTGTTTAAAAGTATAAGTTTTGCAAATGTCTGCTAAACATGAGACAGGAGAGGAGCGGGATGTGATTACAATTAGTCTGTGTATGATTGTGAAAAATGAAGAATTGGTGTTGGAACGGTGTCTGGAGAGTCTTACGGGCTTAATGGATGAGATCATTATTGTGGATACCGGTTCCACAGATAGGACGAAAGAGATTGCAAAGAGGTATACAAGTCAGATCTATGATTACACATGGGAAGATGATTTTGCGAAGGCACGGAATTATGCATTGTCTTTTGCAACCTGTGATTATATCTATGTGGCGGATGCGGATGAAGTGTTAGACGAGGAGAACCGGCAGAAATTCCTACAGGTGAAGGAGGTTCTGTTACCGGAGATTGAGATTGTTCAGATGCTATATTCCGGACAATTTGAATCGAACACGGTCTATAATTTTGATGAGGAATACCGGCCAAAGCTTTTCAAGCGGATAAGGGAATTTCAGTTCCAACATCCGGTTCATGAGACCCTTCGAACGGAACCGGTGGTATATGACAGCGACATCCGGATCTTCCATAAACCCCATGGGATACATACAGAACGGGATTTTCGGATCTTTGAGAAGCATTATGGAAATGATGCCAATGTGTGTATACCGTCTATGCTGCTTCGGATGTATGCCAAAGAGTTGTATATCTCCGGAAAGGATGAGGATTTTGTGCGGGCGGTTCCGGTCTGTGAGAAGATTCTTGGGAAGGAGTCCTGTACTGGGGAGGAGTTACAATATGTATCCTGTATTCTGGCAAGGGTATATCGAGTACAGAAGAAGGAAGGAAAGTTCTTTCAATATGCAATGAAAGTGGTACTGACGGAAAGCTGCAGCGAGATCTGTATGGAGCTTGGAAAGTATTACGAAGACAGAGAAGATCTGTCAGAGGCCCATATCTGGTATTATAATGCGGCATTTGAGACAGAACCAATCTGTGATATCCGGATGGGAAATGAATATGCGCTTCATGCACTTTGCAGGGTAGTAGAGAAATTGGGGATGCCCGAATTAACGGAGCAATATCGTGGTCAGATAGAAGACAGATAATTTTTTTTGAGAAATTTTCAAAATTGCTATAAAGTTCCAACTGAGACATCCGATATATAGAGTGTAAGGAAGTAAGAACGGAGTCAAGCACCTTATACAATATTAGTATAATTAAAGGAAGATAGATCAAACGGATTTGATGTCAAGGAGGAGATTATTATGGTAGTACAACACAACATGCAGGCAGTGAACACAAACAGAATGTTGGGACAGAATGTTAAGGCAGTCGCTAAGAATACAGAGAAGTTATCTTCAGGATATCAGGTTAACCGTGCAGCAGATGATGCAGCAGGACTTTCCATTTCTGAGAAGATGCGGAATCAGATTCGTGGTTTGAATCAGGCGGTTAAGAATGCTGAGGATGGTATTTCTTTAATCCAGACTGCTGAGGGTAATATGAATGAGATTCATTCTATCTTACAGAGAATGGGTGAGCTTGCAATCAAAGCTCGTAATGATGTTAACGCAACAGAAGATCGCCAGACCATTCAGGATGAGATTACCCAGTTAAAAGAAGAGATTTGCTCAATCACTAAGAAGGCAGAGTTCAATGGTACGAAATTGTTAGACGGTTCCATGTCACTTGCGAATTCCGGTAAGGACTTACAGGTTGGCGCAAACCAGGGTGAGTTGTTGAGAATTTCTATCAGCGGTACTTCTCTTTCTAAGTTGGGATTGAAGACCACTTCTGTTACAACCGGTGCAGCAGCATCTGCAGCAATTAAGCAGATTCAGAGTGCAATTAAGATGGTATCTGCACAGCGTTCATTACTTGGTGCGATTCAGAATCGTCTGGAGTACACCATTAATAACTTGGAGAATTATTCAGAGAACCTGACATCTGCTGAGTCACAGATTCGTGATACAGATATGGCAACAGAGATGGTGGCTTACAGCAAGAACAATATCTTACAGCAGGCCGCACAGTCTATGCTTGCACAGGCAAATCAGTCTACTCAGGGTGTGCTGAATCTGTTACAGTAATAGAAGAATCATACAGAAGATTTGTGAATAGCAATCTTATATGTATACTGGGAATGGTAGAATGGGTTGGCCGGTGGTCAGCCCATTTTTTACTCTATAGGAAAGCAAATGAAGTATCGTTTCATTTTTACTTTTAGGAGGAGAAAGAGATGGATGATTTGATCGAAGTGTTGGAGAAGGTATCGGAATTGTTGTATCAGGAGAACTATCCGGTGGCATATGATATTCTTGTAAAATGTCTTCCGTATATGGGAACCTGTTTAGAGGAGATGGAAGACCGGCAGTTGCAAAGAGAGCTGTTAGATGCATTGACTCAGGCAATCAGTGCAATGGAAGGGAATGATTATACATTACTTGCAGATATTCTGCAGTATGAGATTATTGAACGAATGAAGAGCATAGGAGAGGAATAATATGTCATTTTGGCAGAAGAATATGGATGCATTATGCGTCCGGGATAACGATTTCTATCATAAGATCATGGAGGAGTACGAGAAGAGGGAGAAAGAATCCGAAGGGTTTGTGGTAGAACAGGCAAGGGACGGTTCGGACATTCTCGGCATTATGATAGATGGAAGAAAAGTAATGTTGAACAGTACCTATCGCCCGGAGGAGGAAGCTAAGAAGTATGTAGGCAAGATCCTGTTGACGGAGAATTCCATTACCATTCTGTTTGGGCTAGGCAATGGAAAAATCGTGTCGGAAATACAGAATAAGATTAATGAGGAGGCAACGTTACTGGTCTATGAGCCGTGTAAAGAATTGTTTTTCTTTACCATGGAGCACTTTGACCTGACTTCCATTATAGAGGATAAGAGGGTTGCTTTTTTTGTACAGGGTATGGACGAGGATCTTTTTGCCTTTAATCTGCAATTGTTGCTGACGAACGTGAATGTGGGGGTAACGGTGCTGAAAACTCATCCCAAGTACCAGGATCTTTTCCCGGAAGAATATGGGATGGTAAAGAAAGAATTTGAGGCTTGCAGAGAAAGTGCATTGACGAATCTGAACACCATGATACAGAAGAACCGGCTGATGACCATCAATGCCATTGCCAATATCCCATACTTGCTCCATTCCAAGATTTCCACTGATTTCATTGGCAAATTTCCGGAGGATGTTCCGGCAATCATTGTGGCAGGTGGACCATCGCTGGATAAGAATTATGAGGTGCTGAAGCAGGCACAGGGAAAGGCATTTATTATAGCCATGGACCGTACGGTACGGTATCTGTTAGACCGGGGAATTGTGCCAGATATGTGCTGTTCTTTGGATTATAGTAAGAATCCGGAGTTGTTCCGGGATGACCGGGTAAAGGATATTCCGTTCTTATATATGGCGGAATTGAGTCATAGGGTAATGGACATTGTGGGAGATAAGAATCTGATCTATGGAACCAGTGATATGGAGTTCTATGATAATCTGATCAGACAATATGGGAAACAGCCAATTATTATTCCGGTAGGTGGTTCCGTGGCTACCTTTGCCTTTGGATTTGCAAGAACTATGGGATTCAAACGCACCATATTGGTGGGACAGGATCTGGCTCTGGCGGATGGCAAAGTGTATTCCGGAGGAATGCAGAATGGAAGGGCAGAGGCGGATGAATTTGGGTATCGTTTGGTTCCGGGAAATGTGGAAGAGATGGTGACCACCAGAGGAGATTTCTATATCTATTTGTTATGGTTTAATAATGCGGTGAAGGAGGCAGAGAAATACATGGAAGTCATCAATGCAACGGAGGGTGGTGCCAGAATCGAGGGAACCATGGTTATGACGTTGCAGGAAGCAGTGGACCAGTATTGTGTGCACTCCTTTGACTTTAAGCAAATGTATGATAATATGGATTACATCTTTCCACAGGATCATCTGGAGGAAGTGTACGGGATTCTACGCAAATATCGGAAAGAGATTTTCAAACTGAAGAAACTGGCGAAAGATAACTCAGAGACCGCCAGAAGATGTGGCGTATTGGTGGAACGTGGGGATATGGGGAAAGAGTTCAAAGAGAAGAACCGGATTCTTGCCAAGTCCTGCAAGGTGTTTGAAAAAGAGCAGGCGGGGCTGTTACTTAGTAAATATGTGGAGAATCATATGCTGCAAAATGATATGGATTTGTATGTAACGGAAGATGATAATAAGGAGGAGATGCTCCGGCTTTACAACAAATTGCAGAAAGACTATCTGTTGATGTCAGAGAGTGTGGATGAATTGTTAGAGCATTATGATGCAATGCTGGAGAATCTGAATTGACGATATGAATGTATTAGCGGTTATCCCTGCCCGGGCAGGGTCAAAGTCTGTTCCCCATAAGAATATCCGGATGATTGGGGGAAAACCGATGCTGGCGCATTCCATTGCCCATGCACAGGCATCAGAATATATTAATCGGATCATTGTCAGTACGGACAGTGAAGAATATGCGGAAATCGCAAGGGAATATGGAGCAGAAGTGCCATTTCTTCGCCCTGTGGAATATGCAACAGATACGGCACTGGATTATGATGTGTTCTATCATGCCCTTACCTGGCTGAGGCAACAGGAAGGGTATGAAGCGGATATTGTGGTGCAGTTGCGTCCAACCTATCCCATTCGTAATGTGGCAGATATTGACGGTATGATACGGATGCTATTAGATCATCCGGAGGCAGAGTCCGTTCGAAGCATGACAAAGGCTACGGAGATTCCTTATAAGATGTGGTTAAAGGCAGAGGTGGCGAAAGACCGGTCGGGTGACGGCACCTCGAGTCGGAATCAAAGCCGGATCGTACCCCTTATAACAGATATACCAGAGTGCTATAACATGCCAAGACAACAGTTGCCGGAAGTATATTACCAGAATGCCTGTATTGATGTGTTCCGGCCGGAGGTTGTGCTTGACAAGCATTCCATGTCCGGAGATTATATTTTAGGATATGAGATGAAAGAGAATTATGATATTGATACGGAAGAGGATTTTGAAAAGGCTGCGTTGCGGTTACAATTGCCTAATAAGTAGAAAGTAAGGAAAGAAAATGGAAAAGATTACGTGTACGTTGTGTGGCGGGGAGGAAGTGTCTCCGATATCCAATCGAATAAGGAATGACAATGAGGGAAAATACAAAATGTATCGTTGTAATTGTTGTGAAACACATTTCTTGTATCCCCGTCCAAAGAATGACCAGTTGGTGGAGTATTATGATGGAACTTTCCGGGAGGAAGTGCATTCTGAAGATTACTATGACTATGATACTCTGAAGAGAGTGTATGAACGCTTTATGCCAGAGGCGGTTCAGAGAGTGAAACGGGTGGAACCGGAATTAGATTCAAAGGACATTGTCCTGGAAATTGGATGTTCGGTAGGTTATTTCTTAGATGCGGTGGCAGATAAGGTAAGGAAAGTGTATGGTACGGAATGGGATAGAAAGGCGCAACAGTATATTCGGGATTGCGCACAGCATTCGAATATTGAGATCAGCTCTAATCCGGAAGATTTCGGTGTGCAGTTTGATAAGATCTTTTTGTTTCATGTGTTAGAACATATTGAGCAACCCATCATTTTTCTACAGAATCTGAAACGTCTGTTAAAGCCTGATGGGAAGATATACATAGAAGTCCCGAATGTGGATGATGTGATGGTGAAGACCTATGAATGTGATGCATTCAAGGATTTTTATTATAAAAAGGCCCATCTATATAATTTTAATGAAAAAGGATTAACCTATGTTTTTGAACATGCAGGTTTCCAATACCAGGTGGATTATATTCAGCGTTATGATCTGTCAAACCATTTGTACTGGTTAGGGAAAGGTATGCCTGGAGGGAAGGGATATTATGCTGAACTTTTAGGGGAGGAAGTGAACCAGGCATATATCAGAGCACTGAAGGAGCATAAACAGACGGACACATTATTTGCAAGAATCTGGTTGTGATGCATGGTTATTATTTATGCGGAATTTACCGATATATTATATAGTGAAAGACCATAGTCTAGTGTAAAAGAGACAGGCAACGTAATGAGAACGATATGAGCAACCAAGGAGGGTTACGGTATGAGCAAAGACATATTTCAAGATTTATTTATTTTTGAGATGGCGAATTCCCATCAGGGAAGTGTGGAACATGGAACGGATATTATTCATGAGATGAGTAAGATTGCCAGAAAACATAATATTAAGGCGGCTGTGAAGCTGCAGTTCCGGAATCTGGAGACATTCATTCATCCGGATTACAAGGGAAGAACGGATGTAAAGCATATTCCAAGATTTGAAAGCACCAGGCTAAACTATGACCAGTTTTCCCAACTGGTGGATGCCATCCACGAGGAGGGCTTGATTGCCATGAGTACTCCTTTTGATGAAGATGGAGTAGACTGGTGTATGGATATGGGTGTGGATGTGATTAAGATTGCAAGCTGTTCTGCACTGGACTGGCCATTGCTTGAGAAAGCGGCAGCAGCGAATAAGCCGCTGATCATATCTACCGGTGGGAAGACCTTATCGGATATAGACAAATTATATAATTTCTTTACCCACAGAGGATGTGAGTTCGCATTCCTGCATTGCGTGGCAGAATATCCGGCACCAATGGAACACTTGCAGCTTGATTTCATTGACAAGATGAACCGGAGGTATCCGGATGTAATCATTGGATATTCCGGACATGAAGACCCGGATGACAATACGGCACCGATGCTTGCCATTGCAAAGGGAGCAAAGATATTAGAGCGACATGTCGGTCTTCCGACGGAGACCATTACCCTGAATGCCTATTCCATGAATCCGCAGCAGACGGACCGATGGGTTGCAGCAGCCTTACAGGCAAAGACCATGTGCAGTATGAAGAAGGATGGAGAGAAGTATATTTCCCAGGAAGAATTGGATTCCCTGAATTCTCTGATGCGCGGCGTCTATGTGAAGCGGGATGTGAAGGAGGGAGAGGAACTTTCCAGAGAGGATGTGTTCTTCGCCATGCCATGTCATGATAAGCAGATGACTTCCGGTGAATTCTACGAGGGTGTTGTGGCACATAGGGACTACAAGATGAATGAAGAGTTGCACGAGAAGAAGAAGGTAACGGATATTAACCTGGCAAGAAGTGTAATTCATGATGCAAAGGGTATGTTATATGAGGCAGGCATTGCATTGGGAGAGGATTACGAGGTGGAGTTATCCCATCATTATGGAATGAAACATTTCCGGCAGACCGGTGCCATTATTATCAATATCATCAACCGTGAATACTGTAAGAAATTATTGATCGTATTACCGGGACAGAAGCATCCGATGCATGCTCACAAGGTGAAGGAAGAGACCTTCCAGCTCTTGTATGGAGATCTGACAGTAGTGATTGATGGTAAAGAGCGTCATATGAAACCGGGAGATATCCAGACCGTGCTTCGGGGAGAGAAGCATTCCTTTACATCCCAGACAGGTGCTATTTTCGAAGAGGTGTCAACGACCCATGTAAAGAGTGATTCCTACTATGATGATCCGCAGATCCGTAAGATGGATCCGATGGAGAGAAAGACAATCCTTAGAAAATGGTAGGATGTTTTGTCCTGATTGCGGGCGAGTGAATGATATTAAATGGTTATAATGCATATTTCGGTTATTATTAACTTTTAGTGTATATTAGCCGGAATATGCATATTTTTGTTGTTGTGGCTAATGAAAATGTTATAATGTGTCGATATATATCTATGTAGATGTATATTATACTCACGGAGGAGGACATAGAAGATGAAGCAGATAATCAATGGTATGAAATATTGGGGACAACTGTTGTTCCTTCCTATCTATTGGTTATCTTTTTTGTTTCCTAGAAATAAAAAGATCTGGCTCTTTGGCTCCACCTTTGGTAGACGGTTTGCGGATAATCCAAGATACCTGTACCTGTATGTGAGCCAGCATAGTGGCAGAAGTTCTGTACAGTTACAAGAGACAATCTCTGCATGGAAGAAACAAGGGGCAGGTTTTGAAGAGGATGAGAACTGCAGAGATATCCGTCCTATCTGGATCAGCCATAATAAGCAGATTGTAGAATTCCTGAAGGGGAATGGATATGAGGCATATTATTATCATTCCCTGAAGGGAATCTGGTATTGCCTGCGGGGGAAGATTTACTTCTTTGATAATTATTCTAAGGATATCAGCTTCTGGTTAAGTGGTGGGGCAGTGAAAGTGAATCTTTGGCACGGTGTTGGGAATAAGTGCATCAACTACGATAACAAACATGACAAGGTCAGACATCCGAGGAATGCATGGGAAAAATTCAAGTATTTTCCAAGGCGTTTATCCGATGAGAAACCAAGTCATTATATTCTGACTACTTCTCCGATGATGAGTGAGATATTTGCGAGAGCGTTTCAAGTGCCGATGGAACATGTAATAGAAGCAGGTTATCCGAGAAATGATATCTTGTTGGAAGAGACGGATGCAGGACAAAGTTTCATACAGAATTTGTATCTGCCGGCAGAACAGACACTTATGAAAGAGATTGAAAAATGGAAGAGGGAAGGAAAGAAGATATTAGGGTATCTCCCGACCTTTCGTCCATCTGAAGAGAAATTCTTTGATGTGTGTAATTTAGAAACATTTAATGCCTATCTTCAGAAACATGAAATGCAACTTGTGTGTAAACTTCATCCCAAATCCGCCTGTAAGGAGGTTTTTGAAAAGGTTATCTACTCGAATGTCTATGTGGCACCACCGGATGTGGATGTGAATTCTTTTTTAGGAAAGATAGATTTGTTGATTGCGGATTATTCCTCTGTATATAGTGACTATATGTTATTAGATCGTCCCATAGTGGCATTTCATTATGATTATGAAGAATATGTAAGAGATACGAGGGATGCATATTTTGAATGGAACGAGTATATGCCAGAGGTGAAGGCATATACTCAGGCAGAGTTAGAGAAAGCAATTGAGAGGGCTTTGCAGCAGGATGAGATGTTGGAGAAGCGACGGGCATTTCGGAGCAAGATATACAAGGATATAGATGGTAGAGCTTGCGGTAGAATGACTAAGAAATTTGCGGGGTGAGAGAGATGTTATTACCGAAGATAGAGGATTACAAATTAATTAGTATTGATATATTTGACACCTTATTATTGCGTGCGGTGGCAAAGCCGATTGATTTGTTTGAGAAGGTCTGGATAGAAGCAGAACAGCGTGGAATTGCGAAAATTAGCATGTATTCTGGTGAATATATGAAGTTTCGTGTAGAGATGGAACGCCGTGCCCGATTAGTAAAGGAAAATCGTGAAGTGACATTACAGGAGATTTATGAGCAGTATCCGGATTATATTGCACATGACTTGGCGCAATTAATGGCACTAGAAATTGAATTGGAAAAGCAATACTGTTATATGAATTATATTCTGTACGAATGGCTACAACATGCAAAGAAGCAAGGGTGTAAGCTGGTGCTGGTATCGGATATGTATTTAAGCCGGGATGTGATAGAAGAGATTTTAGAATCGAATCACATTGACATTTCCTTGTTTGATAATATGCTCATATCAAATGAATATCGATGCAATAAACAAAATGGAGAGTTGTTTGATGTTTTGTTTGAACAGTATCCGGAAATCCCACCGGGAGAGATGTTGCATATTGGGGACAATAAAAATGCAGATTACGAACAACCGTTAAAAAAAGGAATGCAAGCATTTTATTATGATGTGATACCGGAGAAGATGTATAGCATATTTGATTATGAGAAGATTCGTCATAATGTTCCTCAGCCGGGAATATTGTCTTTGCGGAAAATCTGCATGAATCATACTTCATATGAGGATGATGAAAGGACTGCTTATGAACTGGGAAGTGCAGTAACAGGTCCAGTGCTTTCCCTATATGTTTCATGGGTATGTGAGCGAATGAGGAAGCTTGAGATGCATAGAATATATCCATTCATGCGGGAAGGGTATCTCTTAGGAGAATTACTAAAGAAGGAAGCAGAAAGTATTGGATGGGAATTGGAGGTATATCCGATCTACATCTCAAGAAAAGTCACATATATTCCTTCTATTAAGGAAGTTAATAGGGAAGAAATTGAGAATATGATTGGTGCACGTAATCTGACGATTCGGGAATCCCTTCATTTAATGGGACTAGAAGAAACAAGTTTTTCAGAGATTGAAGAATACTTTGATGTGAAACATAAAGAAACGCATCAGATTCCGTATGGTGATGGTACACTAAAGGAATACTTGATAGATAGATTTTTAGAGCCAGAGAATGTTCGGATTATTGAGAGGTATATTCGTGATGAACGACGTAAGCTTGTTGCCTATCTGAAACAGGAAATTGGAGATTTTAATAATGTGGCAACTATTGATATTGGCTTCTTTGGACGGATTCAGATGTGGATGGAGAAATGTCTTACAATGGAAGGTATTCCGCATAAGATGAAACATTTTCTTGCAGTAGGTGTTACTGAAGACCGGTTGTACAATGGTATGGATTTTGAGGGAATGTTTGGGACGTTTGCAGAGAACCGGGATTTGATCACTACGATTCACAGAACGACTGATGTTTTGGAAAAATTGATTTCCGTAACAGAGGGTAGTACCATTGGATATGAGGAAGTTGATGGAAGAGTCCGTCCACTACAGGCGGAACGGGTGGATAATGACCGTTTAACGGCTATTGCATTTGAGGGAGTGTTTGATTTCCAAACATTGTGGTTTCAGTTCCGTAAGGATAAGCCCCAGATTGCTATGAAGTGTCTGCATGACAGAAGGGCACTTTTGCAGATTTTACATCGGTTGATTGATATGCCAAGGTTGAGCGAAGCACAGATGTTGGCGGGCTTTGAAGCAGACACGAACTTTGGAACGAATTACAAGAAAGGAATTATTACGAAAGAGCACCTTGCACTTGCAAAGGAAAAGGGTGTTGATTTTATTGATAAATGCAATGTGAGTTACACTTATCAAAACAGCAATATTACCTGGCCGAAGGGAACTGTAACATTATTGGATGAGTTTTATTACGTGCGAAAGGCATTGAAAAATGGTTCCCAGAATGAAATTATCAAATCCATGCAGGAAGTGGTGGAACAAGTGCAGGATGACGGTGTGAAGAAGGTTGCACTGTATGGTGCTGGGGAAAATGGAAGACAGTTTTATTTTCTTTGTCAGATGTACAATATTCAGGCTACTTGTTTTATAGATCGAAAGGAATCCATATGGGGAACCTTCAAAGAAGGTATAGAAGTGATGGGACTGGATGAAGCAATGCGAAGAGGAAATGATACGTTTATTGTAACATCGTTGTTTTCGATTAGTGAGATTAGTGATTTTATTCAAGACAGATTTGAAAAGGCAGGAAAGAGACCGGTAATCTATAGTGTTTAGGAGAAAGAGTCATGTATGCAAAATTAGAAAGTGGTAAAATGGACAAGCTCACTGGGAAGAAAGTGCTATTGTTTGGCGCAGGTTCATCTGGTTTAAAAAGCTTAGAAGAATGTAATCGTGTACAGGCTGAAGTGCTTGGTTTTGTAGATAACAACCAATCTCTCAGGGGAACTGTGATAGAGGGATATCCAGTTTATACACCAAAAGATATTTTTGAATTTCCGGATGCAACTATTTTAATTGCTAGTATTTATGTGAATGAGATAAGACAACAGTTGTATGAGATGGGAATTGATGAAAATAGGATAGAAGTAATTCAATTAGGGGCTATCAGAGAGACAATTGAAAGAGAAGAATTTTTTAGACCATTATTGGATGATGATGAGGCAAATAAATATCTATACCAGAAGTTATTAAATGATGCCCCGTTTTTTGCAGGACGTTTAGGCGGTAATGAATTGGAATGTATTGTGGATTATCAATATGTACTTCATCGGAATATAGATAATAAGGAGTGTTATCACAATAATTTAAAAATTTATATGAAGCAGGGAGCTGGCTTCTTTCCTACGGAAGATGAGTTGTTAGATCAATTTTCACAATTGTATTTAGATGATTTGCAAGATGTTGATTTTTTGTGGAGTATGTGGTTGTCATGGTTTGAAAATGATTTGTATCAGAAGAATTGTCCGGATGCAGAAATAGCATTTTATAATAATTTGGCAATCCCCTATCAATTTGAGACTCCTTGGACATATGCGTTGAAAGGAAAGCGTGTGCTGGTGATTCATCCTTTCAAGGATTCTATTATTCATAATTATGATAAACGGACAAAATTGTTTCAAAATCAAAAATTGTTACCAGATTTTGAGCTGATAACATTAAAAGCGGTACAAAGTTTAGGTGAAGAGTTGCCAATATATAAAGATTGGTTTGAAGCTTTACGGTATATGGAACGGCAGGTTGATGGATTAGAATTTGATGTTGCTCTTATTGGTGCCGGTGCATATGGTTTTCCTTTGGCAGCATATATTAAACGAATGGGGAAAAAGGCATTACATGTAGGTGGAATGTTACAATTGCTTTTTGGAATAAAAGGTAAAGCATATAATTATTTAAATGTATATAATGACTATTGGACAAGCCCTCAAGATACAGAAAGACCAAAAGGATATCAAAAGGTTGAACAAGGAAGATATTGGTAGGAGGAGGTATATATAACAATGCATAGAATTGTAATATTTGGAACAGGTAAAAGTGCTGAGAAAGTATGTAAGTCAATAAAAAATACTACTGTAGAAATTGTAAATTTTGTGGACAATAATTACAATAAACATGGTAAAATGTTTAATGACAGAGAAATTATTTCTCCCAATGATTTAGTTGATTTACAATATGATTATATTGTTATTGCTATTATTAAATATACATCAGTAATCAGGCAATTACTTAATATTGGAGTTTCTGCAGATAAAATTATACCATATTTTGATATAGACATTATCGACAAAGAAATTACATCAGAAATAATAGATGTTCATAAATTATTGAAGGATTATTATGACCTGAAACTTCAGAGACTAACAATAGAGATGAATAATAAGCCGTATGAAATTTTGACTGATGATAAAAGATATATTCCGGAAGTTAAGGACATAAATGATACTATTGATGAATTAATTAATTCTAATATGTCTATTAGTAGATTTGGTGATGGTGAAATAAAATTAATTGCAGGAAAGGATATAGGATTTCAAAAGGCAAATTCTGATTTGAGTCGGCGATTAAAAGAGGTGTTATATAATGAGATTAATAACCATATTGTAGGAATCCTTAATGTATTTGGTAGCTTGTCGACATATACAGAAGATTTGCAGACTTATTTTCGGAGTTATTTGTATGAGTATGATAGAGAATTTCAATATGGATTATTAAATCAAAACAAGGTGTATTATGATGCTTTTATAACCAGACCATACATATCTTATCGTGATAAATCTCATGCCCGAAAAGTGTTTGATAAGTTTAAGAAAATTTGGGACGATAAAGAGATTTTAATTGTAGAAGGTGATCGTTCACGATTAGGACGAGGAAATGATTTGTTTGATAATGTAAAAGATTGTAAGAGAATTATTTGTCCAAATGAAAATGCATTTGAACAATATGATAAGATATTTGAAAGTATTGTTAAACAGGATAAAAAGTATCTTATACTCTTAGCATTAGGACCAACGGCAACTATTCTCGCATATGATCTGGCAAAAGCAGGGTATCGAGCTATTGATATAGGTCATATTGATATTGAATATGAATGGTATCAAATGGGGGCAGAAGAGAAAGTACCTATCAAACATAAATATACAAATGAGGCATATGGTGGTAATTCATTGTTTGAAGTAGAAGATGAAGAGTATGATAAGCAGATTATTGAGGTTATAAATGGTTAAATTGATATGAGAACTATTTTTTATAATGTTTATGAGGATGAGAAGAATGAAGAAGATATTGATCATGGGAACCTGTTCAAGTATTTATGTTAAAGAATATATTGTTGCTATGAAAAAATTTAATCCTGATTTATCGTTTGAATTATTGGCTGATGATTTTGGTATATTTGAAAAATATTATAAAAAACATGGTATAAAAACTTATACGTTACCTGATCCCCGAAAACATGCAGTTAAGAGAAAACTTATGATGTTTAGTTTATGTAACAAATATGATTATATTCACGTTCATGTTGTTAGAAATGAGACTTTAGAGCTTGCAAGATCAATTGCTGGAAATAAAAGTAAAATTATTATTTCATATTGGGATTATCCTTCTAGCAAAGTTGAAATTAAGGAAACTGAACAATATTTACCGGGTATATATAAGATAAATTTTCTTTCGGAAAATCTTAGAAATGAATTTATTCACAATTATGGTGATAAATATAATAATAAGTTAGTACAAGTTGATTTGGTTATGAATTGTTTAGAACATATATTGAGGATTTCTGACAACGTAGATATTAATAAATTAGCAAAAAAAGCTAAAAAAGATTTTGGATTTCCAAAAGATAAATATATTGTTGCAGTAGGTTATTGTGGTAGAAGAGATCAACAACACATACAAGTTATAAATGAACTTTTGAGATTACCTGTTGCATATAGAAAAAGGCTATGTGTTTTTTTGCATGTATCATATGGCGTTGAAATGAAATCGTATTTGAAAAAATTGGAAAATTTAAAAGAAAGATGTAAACAGTATGATTTACAAGTGATAATATCAGATGAATTTTTTACTGGAAAGAAATTAATGCTTTTAAGATATGCTGTAGATATGTTTATTAATGCAGAACCTAGAGATGCTTTATCGGGTACAATGCTAGAGTATTTGTCTACTGGTACTTCTGTACTTAATGCTGGATGGTTAAATTATCCTGAATTAGATAAATACCATATAGAGTATGAGCAGTTTAAGCAGTTTGACGATTTATCCCAGGTATTAATTGATACGATTGAAAAGAAAAGAAATTATACAAATATTGAGAAAATGAAAGAACATTGGTCATGGGAAAACCGTGCACCAATATGGAATAAATTATATAAATAAGGAGGAAAGAAAAGTATGAATAAAACGGTTGCAGGCCTGTTAGGAGGAATAGTTGGTATCGGAGGAGGAATAGCAGTCTCTAGAAAACTATTTAAAGGTGATAGTGTAGGGTTGGAGAAAAAGGTTGATAAGTTTAAAATGTATTATGAATTATTAAACACTTGGTTAAAAATAAAACAGAATGGTGAATCTGTTGAAAAATTTTTTGAAGATAACAACTACAAAAGAATAGGAATATATGGAATGGGGGAGTTGGGGAATAGATTATGCGAGGAATTATCTAACTCAAATATTGAAATTGTATATACAGCCGACAAAGCTCCTATGACAACATTTTCTGAGTATGATGTCGTAGAGATTGATGAAATGACAGATGATGTTGATGTTGTAGTAGTAACACCGATTTTTGATTTTGATAATGTAAAAGATAAAATTGAGGAGTATATTAATGTGCCGGTGATTTCACTAGATGATATAATTTTTGGATTGGACATTTAAATGATTTTTGAGTAATTTGTTTCTAATTATAAGAGAGGGTTGGAATTAGTAATGAGTTTTGAGTGTGATAAACCATCCTTTAGCGTTGTTAGGGCCGTTTATAATGATGAATTATATGAATTGAAAGTAGATGAAATTGAACAATTTAAAAGAAAAAGTAATTAGAAGGTGAGTGGAAGGATAATATGTTAGAATATTTTTAAAAATTATTAGATGACAATTTGTGTTAATATATGGATAAAAATATAGTTCTATATGGGGTAAATGAGAGCATTCAATTTATAATGCAATTAATTAAAATTAAATATCATAAGGAGGTTGTAGCTGTTTTAGATAGATGGGAGAATGAGAATTGTTATCAGGTAATGCATTTGATGAGTTTGTATTATGCATTTGGGGATAACGATGTGATTATTAATTTATATCCAAGTAGGTTAACACCGTTGGCAGAGTTTGAGAATATAGGAGAAAATAAGCAAAATTTATCAGATGATTTTATGGTTGTATAATTATATAATTCAATATATGGCGATACAGGAAATCAAATTATTCCTATAACATTTTATGATTGGTTAGAAATTAAGTATGGAATAGATATTACGAATTGTTCAGTAGAAAGAATGTAAATGGACGAGGTGCTCATGGATATTATCCAACAAATTTTACAATGTTGTATGAAGCATTTGCACTGTTGCCAGATAAGCAAAATGCAAAGATATTTGATTTTGGATGTGGTAAAGGTGCTAATTTTATTGCTTTAAGAGAGTTTGGATATTCAAAGATAGGAGGGGTGGAGTATACTGATAAAATATATCAAATTTTAAAGAAAAATTTAGGCGTATTAGGAATTTTATATATAGAAAATAGTATTAATGACAATATAAATGTAAGCATATATTTGAATAATGCAATTATATTAAGAAAGAATTAGATGAGTATAATACATATATATTATTTAATCCGTTTTCTTATGAAATATCACAGAAAGTCATTCACAATATTATAGATAGTTTAAAAAGAAATAAGAGGAAGTATTGATGATGAGCATAAAAAATGTACAATGGATATTTGTTGTATAATAGACGATGATTGTCAATGAGAGAAGGTTGAAAATGAAAAAAAATATATTAAATCGGATTAGAAATAAGGAATTAATAGTTGGTGTTGTAGGACTAGGATATGTAGGGTTGCCTCTTGCAGTGGAGAAAGCAAAAGCTGGGTTTCGTACAGTTGGTTTTGATGTACAAAATGAAAAAGTTGATATGGTGAATCATGCTCAAAACTATATTAATGATGTAATTGATAATGAATTAGAGGAAGTTGTAAATTCTGGAATGTTAAAGGCCACTAATGAGTTTGATTTTATAAGAAATATGGATTTTATAGCTATTTGTGTTCCCACACCATTAGATGCTCATCAACAACCAGATATTAGCTATGTAAAATCAGCAGCTGAATTAGTTGCTTCTTATTTGAAGAAAGAATCCATAGTTGTATTAGAGTCTACAACTTATCCCGGAACAACAGAAGAGCTGTTGAAGAATATTTTAGAGGAAAAATCAGGTTTAAAGTGTGGGAGGGATTTTTATTTGGGATATTCTCCAGAGCGCGTTGATCCGGGAAATATAATATATCATACAAAAAATACACCTAAAGTAGTTAGTGGTATTGGAGAAGATGCAACAGAAGTAATTGCAGAAATGTATCGTGCGGTAATAGACGGAGAGGTTCATGTTGTTTCGTCTCCATCAGTTGCAGAGATGGAGAAAATTCTTGAAAATACCTATCGAAATATTAATATTGGATTAGTGAATGAGTTGACGATTTTGTGTAATAGGATGGGAATTAGTATATGGGAAGTTATAGATGCTGCAAAGACGAAACCATATGGATTTCAAGCGTTTTATCCTGGACCTGGATTAGGAGGACACTGTATTCCATTAGATCCATATTATTTATCATGGAGAGCAAGAGAATATGGATTTCATGTTTCTATGATTGAAAGTTCAATGATGATTAATGATAAAATGCCGGAATATTGTGTTGAACGCATAGAGAAAATTTTAAACAGAGAAAAGAAAACATTAAATGGATCAAATTTATTAGTGTTAGGAGTTGCATATAAACAAAATATAAATGATTATAGAGAGAGCCCGGCTTTACATATTATAGATATACTGGAAAAGTATCAGGCTAATGTGGAGTATTATGATCCGTGGGTAGATGAGTATATTTTTAAAGGAGAAAGAAAATGCAGTTTGTCAGAATTAAATCCTGAGAAAATTGCATCATTTGATCTAGTAATTATAACAACTGCACATTCTGATTTTGATTATACAATGATTCAAAAAAACGCAAAAATGATTTTTGATACAAGAAATGCAATGAAAGGTATAACAATTCGTAATAATATTGAATTGTTATAAAAGGTGGAAAAATGGCATTAGATTTAATGTATATTACTAATCAAGAGGAAGTTGCAACAATTGTTGAAGAAGCAGGAGTTGATAGGATCTGGATTGATTTGGAAAAAATAGGGAAAGAAATTCGACAACCGGGAGATACCGTGAAATCAAATCATTCAATTGAAGATGTAAGGCGTATTAAGAATTGCTTGAATGTAGCTAAGTTGATTGTGCGAGTTAATCCAATTAATGATTCATCAAAAGAAGAAATTGATGCGGTAATAAATAATGGGGCGGATATTATTATGTTACCGTATTATAAATCAATTGATGAGGTAAAGGCATTTTTGAATTATGTAGATGGAAGAATTAGAACAAGTCTTTTATTGGAAACCAAGGAAGCAGAGATGTGTTTGGACGAGACGCTTGAACTGAAAGGAATAGATGAAATTCATATTGGCTTAAATGACTTACATATTTCTTATAGCAAAAAGTTTATGTTTGAATTGGTGACTGATGGGACGGTTGAGAGAATCTGTAATAAAATTAGAAAAACAAAGATTTCTTACGGATTTGGAGGAATTGCAAGATTGGGCAATGGTCTTTTACCAGCCGATTATTTAATTCCAGAACATTATCGTTTGGGGAGCAATCGCGTAATTCTTGCAAGGAGTTTTTGTAATAGTTCTTTATATAATGAAAATCCACAGAAATTTATTCAGTTATTCAAAAGTGGTGTTAGAGATATAAGAGTATATGAGAAAAAAATTCAAAATGAATCGAAAGAATTTTTTGAAGCGAATAGACGAAAAATGACAGAAACTATCAGCAATATTATAGGATAAGAGAAGATGAAAATTACAAAAAAGTTAATTAATCGTATAAAAGAGGAATATGGTGAGACATTTTATATTTTAGATACAATACAGTTTAAGAATAATTATAGAGAATTATTAACTACACTTAAAAAATATTATAGTGCTTCTAATATATCGTATTCTTACAAAACAAATTATATTCCTCGATTGTGTAAAATTGTAAATGAGTTTGGTGGTTATGCAGAAACTGTTTCGGACATGGAGGTTGAGTTAGCAAAGAGATTAGGGGTTCCGATACATAAAATTATTATGAATGGTCCCTACAAAAAAAAATCAACCGTCATTGAATTGATGCAAAAAGGCGGAACTGTCAATATTGACTCATTATACGACTTTCGTATCATAGAGGAGTTGGCAGAACATAATCCAGAACGATTGTATCGCTTTTCAATTCGGTGTAACTTTGATGTGCAAGATGGTCGATTGTCTCGGTTTGGGTTTGATATAGAGGACAAAGATTTTAAATATGTATTGCAAAAAGTAAATGCAACTTCAAATCTTGAAATAAAAGGATTTCATTGTCATTTTGCTTCAAGAAATATTAATTATTGGAAAAATCGTATTTATGGTATGTTGGATATAATTGATAACTACTATAAAGGAATACCTGAGTATATTAGTGTGGGTGGTGGAATATATGGGAAAATGCCAAATGATCTAAAATTACAGTTTTCTGAATATGTACCTATGTATGAAGAATATGCAAAAGTTATTGGAGAACCTTTTAAGAAACGCTATGATATGCTAGAGGAAAAAATTAAACCTAAGCTTTTTGTGGAACCGGGAAGTGCTTTGTCTGGTGATGTTATGTACTTTGCAACACCTATTCTCAGTATCAAATCTGTTAGGGGAAAACAAATAGCGACTTTATTAGGGAGTGTATACAACATTAATCCAACATTAAATGGTAAGAATCCGCCAATAAACATTATATCGTTTGGTGTACCTCAATGTGAATATACTGATTTGGATATGGGTGGTTATACTTGTATCGAGTCGGATTATTTATATAAAGGATTTTCTGGAAAATGTGCAGTTGGCGATTATGTTGTGTTTGGGAATGTGGGTTCTTATTCTGTAGTATTAAAGCCACCATTTATTTTGCCTAATTTTCCTGTGATAGAGGTAAATGAAAATGATGAAATAATATTGATAAAGGAACAAGAGAATTTTGAAGATATATTTCATACATATATTATGTGAGAGAGGAATTGTATATGAGTTCAGATATTAATGATAGATATATATGGCTTGGAGGAGAAATTGTTCGTTTACAAGATGCAAAGATGAATGTCTTAGCTCCATCGGCACAATTTGGTGCTAATGTTTTTGAGGGGATTCGATGTTATTGGAATGATAGAGAAAATCAGTTGTATGCTTTTCGCTTGGAAGACCATTATAACAGATTACAAGAGTCTGCCAAGATATTTCGTTTGCCATTAAAATATTCTAAGGAGAAGCTTGCAAGCTCTCTGAAGGAAGTGATAAAGGCAAATGAATATCATGAAGATATTGCAGTTCGTCAGACATTATTTGTTGATGGATTTGGATCGTGGAGTGCTACCAATCCAATCAATATGTTTATTGCTCCTATTCCTAAAAAAAGAAATAATATTCGACAAAAAAAAGGAGTTAAATGTGGCATAAGTTCTTGGCAAAGAATAAGTGATTGTAATATGTCGCCAAGAGTGAAAGTTGGAGCTAATTATATCAATAGTCGAATGGCACAATTAGAAGCAAATGAACATGGATATGACTGTCCTATTTTTATGAATGAGCATGGGAAAATAGCTGAGGGACCAGGATATTGTTTATTTATCATCAAAGATGGAAAATATATCACACCTTCGATTACATCATCTATATTGGATAGTATAACTAGAAAAACGTTAATTCAGTTAATTAGAGAAGAACTAAATATGGAAGTTGTTGAAAGAGAGGTAGAACGTACAGAGATTTATGTGGCGGATGAAGCATTTTTTTGTGGCTCATCAATGGAAATACGTTCGATAGATAGTGTTGATGGGTATACTCTCAAGCAGGATCATATATTAACTGAAAAAATACATGAGATATATTTAGATGTAGTAAGTGGAAAAGTTTCGAAATATAAAAATTGGTTGGAAGAAATATATTAATAATTAATCAAGCATGAAGGGAGTCAAATAAAATGATCGAGAACAAAAGAATATTAATAATTGGCGGAGCAGGTTTTATTGGGACGGCAATTACAGAACAACTCTATGAAAAGAATGAAGTTGTAGTAGCAGATATATGTGATTTTAATAAGTCTAGTTTGCATTTAGCAGGACTAGATGAAAAGCCATTTATTCGAAAGGTGTGTATAGACGCAACAAATAAAGATGAGGTGATAAATCTAGGAGAGGATTTTGATTATATTATACATGCAACAGCAATTTTGGGAATTCATAAGGTTGTAGAACATTCCGTTGCTACAATTGATACAAATTATTCTTCATGTAAAAATGCATTAGAATTAGCGAGAAGGCAAAAACATTTAATAAAATTTTTGTCATTTAGTACGAGTGAGGTATATGGAAGAAATGTTGTAGATGCACAGGAAGATAAAGATATGTCGGTAGGACCGGCTTATGAAGCTAGGTGGTGTTATGCGGCAAGCAAGATTGTATGTGAGCACTTGATAGCAGGTTATTCAAGAGAATATAATGTTCCAAGTGCCATAATTAGACCATTTAATGTTTTTGGTGAAAATCGAATAGGGTCAAATGCAATGTCTTCCTTTTTGTTTAAGGCAATGTTAAATGAAAAGATTACTATTGATGGGGATGGAAGTCAAGTTCGTGCATGGTGTCATATTAGTGATTTTGTACAAGGTGTAATTAGAGCACTTGAGAGTAATATTAATGGAGAAAGCTATAATATAGGAAATCCTGATAATGTAATTAGTATTTTGAAATTAGCTGGTATGATAAAAGAGATTGTGGGTTCTCAGTCAGAAATTATAGTGTCTAACGTTTATGTTCCAGATGTTAAAAATAGAACACTTAGTATTGATAAGGCTATAAAGCAGTTAGGATATAATCCGAGGATTGATTTGGAAAAAGGGATTTGCAGAATGTATAAATGGGCATCAAAATTGGATAGAAAGTTATTGACAGAACTGTTATAGAGAACGTGACAGGAAAAATGATGTGTTAAAAATCGATAAAACAGCAAATGTGGTGGATGGTGATTAGTATGGAATTAGAATGTAAAGAAAAGCCTGAAGTAAGCGTTGTAATTAATGCATATAATGTTGGTAAATATATACATAAAGCAATTATGAGTGTTTTGAATCAAACTTTTTCTGACTTTGAATTGATAATTGTTAATGATGCTTCAACGGATAATACACTTGACATAATTAAAATGATTAAAGATCCACGAATTGTTGTTATATCAAATAAAAAGAATCGAGGGGTCTCATATTCGTTGAACCAAGGATTTCGGATTGCGAAAGGGAAATATATTGCACATATGGATGCGGATGATATATCTCTTCCTAAAAGAATAGAGAAACAATATGATTATATGGAAAAGCATCCAGATATAGCAATTTGTGGCTGCAATTATAAATGCTTTGAAAGAGATAATAGGGTAGTAGTGAGCCCTGAAGAATCGAGTAGAATAAAAGTAAATTTATTATTTTCTTCTCCTTTAGGACATTCGACATGGTTTATCCGAAAAAAAATTTTTGAGGATTTAAAAATAAAATATGACGAGAGATTTAGAACATCTCAAGATTATGAATTAATGTATCGTATAAAAGATAAATGTAAATTAGCATGTTTGCAGGAGGTTTTAGTTCTATATAGAGTGAGGAGAGAGTCATTAAGCAGAAATATAAATGGACTAGATAAAAATACTTTAAAAATACAAAAAAATATTTTGAAGGAATTACATATTCGCGTCACTGTAAATAAATTGAAACTGTTAAATGACGTTTATTCTATAACAAATGTTGGAACGTATATTAGATTTGTTCTTTTATCTATAGAAATTATAATTCATAATAAAATTTTCAAGGTGTTTAATCAGAGAGAACTAGAGACGAAACTAAGAGATATATGGTGTGCGTCTAAAGAATTGATAATAGGAAGCAGATAATTAGAATTACGCATGAAATACAAATCTTTTGGATTAAAAATCAAAGAATTGGTATTGATAAAAGATAGGAGGATTTATATATGAGCGAATTGGATGCTTTGAAAAGAAGAATTTTGAAATTGGAAAGTATGTTAGAGATTATGTATGATGAAATAGTCGAAGAAAAACTATTTTGTCCTATCTGTAATAATGAAGTACGTATTTTTTTGCCGACTGATGGTGGTGGGAAATTTGTAAGAAGGAATGCTTTGTGCCCTATATGTCAAGCGGCGGAGAGAGATAGATTTATATATACCATTTGGAAACAGAAAAAAATATTTAATCAGGAGAAAAAAATTAAATTTCTACATGTTGCTCCAGAAGAACAGTTTTTAAATATATTTTCTCAAATGGAAAATGTTGAATATTATCCGTGTGATTTAAATTTACAAGTTAAAGGTGTTAAATATCAAGTTGATATCACTGATATTCCCTTTGAAAATAATATGTTTGATATAATAATGTGTAGTAATGTTATTGAACATGTTCAGGAAGATGTAGTCGCAATGAGAGAATTATATAGAGTTTTGAAAAGTGATGGTATTGCATTTATTGATGTTCCGGTATTTTATGATATGGAAAAGACATTGGAAAATATAGAAGGAGTATCAACACCAGAATCACAAAAAGAAGTTTATGGATGGAGTGGTCATGTTAGAAAATATGGAAGAGATTATAAAGATAGATTAGAAAAAGTAGGATTTAATGTTGAAGAAATAAGTGTAACTGATATTGATGAAAAAATAGCCCAGAGAATAGGGTTGTTGGGTAATGACTTTTCTGTAAATTATAAAATACATTTGTGTACAAAGTAGCAAAAAGGAGGAATCACCATGTCAGTGAATCTAAACACCAACTACCGTAACTTATCAACCGGCTACAAAATCAACAGTGCGGCAGATGATGCAGCAGGATTATCTATTTCTGAGAAGATCAAGAATCAGAAGAATGGATATGATGTAGGAACGGAAAATGCCGAGAGAGGCAATAGTGTATTAAATGTAGCAGATGGTGCGTTGTCTACCATGTATGATTCTTTAAGCCGGATTCGGGAGATTGGCGTGAAGGCATCGAATTCTGCCATTTACTCTAAGGATGAATTGTCCATGATGCAGGCTGAGATTGACCAGATCAAACAGGGAATTGCGGACATTGCCAAGAATACACAGTTTAATGGGTTAAAGCTATTAGATGGAAGTATGGCAACCATGGAGCTTGCCACCAATCCAAATGGTGTTGGGCACGAGATGGAGATGGTAAATGCCTCATTAGAAGAACTTGGAATTGCCGACTTTGACGTGACAAAGAAGTTTGATTTAAAAGATATTGATAATGCATTAAAGAAAGTAAGCTCTGCACAATCCGGTATTGGAGCACAGTCGAACCGGCTGGCATATACGATTATGAATAATCAGAATACATCGTATAATCTCGATTCTGCATTTAGTTCCCTTCGGGATACGGACATGGCAGAGGAAATGAGTGAGCTATATAAGAATAAGATTTTAGAACAGGTACAGCTTAATATGCAGAAGAAACGGGCGGAACAGGAAGAGCAGAAAAGAAAGGTTATTCAGGTGAACAATCTTCATTAAAGTGTCGGCGAATAGATGCTTAAGTTTTTTCCATTATTGTAAGTTTATCATAAATCCGTTATACTAGTATACAATACTGGTGTAGCGGATTTTGTATATATTCTGAACAGGAATCAGAATGGAAAGGGGAATTCAAGATGGCAGAACCAAAAACCGTGGCAATCGGAATACAGAGTTTTGATAAAATTATAGAAGGAAACTATTTTTATATCGATAAAACAGACTTTATCAAAGAATGGTGGGAAAGCGGGGATGACGTTACGCTGATTACCCGTCCACGCCGTTTTGGTAAGACCTTGAATATGAGTATGTTAGAGCAGTTCTTTTCCATTCAGTACAAGGATAGGGAAAATCTCTTTGAAGGTCTATCCATCTGGAAGGAGGAAAAGTACCGGAAGTTACAGGGAACTTATCCGGTAATCAGTCTGTCCTTTGCCAATGTGAAGGAACCGGATTATGAATTGACCTGTTACAGGATGCGACAGCTTCTGATGAAGCAGTATGAGAAATATTCCTTTATGATGGAAACGGATATCTTTTCGCCAGAGGAACAATCCTATTATAGGGAAATGAAGTCGAATATGAGCCAGGCAGATGCTCCTATGGCTCTTTATCAGTTGGCGGATTATATGTACCGCTATTATGGTAAGAAAGTCATCATTTTGTTAGATGAGTACGATACACCGATGCAGGAGGCATATGTGAATGGATTCTGGGATGAGTTGGTGACATTTACCAGAAGTCTGTTTAATTCTACTTTTAAGACCAATCCATATTTGGCAAGAGCAGTGATGACCGGAATCACGCGTGTGAGTAAGGAGTCGATTTTCTCAGATCTGAACAATCTGGAAGTGGTAACCACAACATCTGATAAATATGAGACTGCCTTTGGATTTACAGAGAGGGAAGTGTTTGTAGCACTGGATGAGTATGGACACGGAGATAAAAAAGAAGATGTTAAGGGATGGTATGATGGTTTCGTTTTTGGCAGAGAGAAAGATATCTACAACCCATGGTCAATTTTGAATTTTATAGATAAAGGGAAATTTGCAACTTACTGGGCGAATACCAGCTCCAACAGTCTGGCGGGTAAACTGATCCGTGAGGGAAGCCGGGGAATCAAGATGCAGTTTGAGGAGCTTTTGAAGGGGAAAAGCATTCTGTGTCCGTTGGATGAGCAGATTGTGTATAATCAGTTGAACAGCAATGAGGGAGCCATCTGGAGTCTGCTGCTTGCCAGTGGCTATCTGAAAGTAATTGCGAAAGAGGATGAGGAAAAGATATCAGGGAGAAGACGACCGAAGTATGAACTCGTGCTCACAAATTATGAAGTGAAGCGTATGTTTGAATATATGGTTCATGACTGGTTTGCGGCAGGAGAAGAGAATTATAATGAATTTGTCAAGGCATTGCTTGATGGAGATAAAAAAGCTATGAATGTCTATATGAACAGGGTGTCGTCGGATATATTCAGCTATTTTGATACAGGAAAGAAGCCGTCTCTTGATGCACCGGAACGTTTTTATCATGGTTTTGTACTGGGGTTGATTGTGGAGCTGACAGAGGATTATACGGTAACATCGAATCGTGAAAGTGGATTTGGTCGTTATGATGTGGTCATCGAACCACGGAACAGAGAGAAAGATGCTATCATTCTGGAATTCAAAGTACATGATGAGGAGGATGAGCATACCCTGGAAGACACCGTACAGTCTGCCCTTGCCCAGATCGAGGAAAAGCAGTACGCGAAGGATTTGAACGCCAGAGGAATCCCGGAGGAACATATCCGTAAATATGGCTTTGCCTTTGAGGGGAAGAAAGTATTGATTGGATGAGGGACAAGAGTGTTTCGGCAGATGGTGCAGGCTGAGATTGACCAGATTAAACAGGAAATTGCAGATATTGCCAAAGGTACATATAGTTGGACTATATATAGGTTAACGGATGGAGTGTGATATAAATGTTGAATAATCCGGACTGAAATACATCACCTGTCCGGATTCTGGAAATCACGATTCCGTTTTAGTGGAAATCACGATTCCGCATATTTGGAAATCGTATTTACAATAAATTTCCTTATAATGTTTTCATGCACCATATGGTGTAAATACATTATAAGGAGGTCACGATTATGACCAAGTACAGAGAAATCATACGCCTTACAGGCCTAGGATTCTCACAGCGCGATATCATGGCAAGCTGTGGTGTTGCACAGAAAACAGTAGTCAAGGTTCAGAAACGTGCCAAAGAGTTAAGTATTTCATGGCCGCTTGATGAATCGTTGACAGATATTGAGCTTGAGAAACTCATGTTTCAAAAGGAAGATAAACCATCTTCCAAAAGGCGAATGCCTGACTACGATTACATCCGCAAGGAGTTGCTCCGTAATGGAGTCAGCAAAA
>CAMEFI010000004.1 GCA_945915475.1 uncultured Clostridium sp.
GATTTATTTGACGCCTCTCCCATCTCGCCTCTCGGCTCGATGTTCATGCGGCGTCTTCGACTTATCTTTACTTGATTTATTTGACGCCTCTCCCATCTCGCCTCTCGGCTCGATGTTCATGCGGCGTCAAATGAATGCGCTACCGCGCATTCTTAAAATAAAAAGAGGAGTCATCTTTCCGTGCAAGCACGGATAATGACTCCTCTTTCCATTTTATAAATCAAGTAGCAATTCGCTTGACTTATGCTCTTGACATATATTCACCAGTTCTGGTATCGATAACGATTTTATCTCCCTGGTTAACGAATAAAGGTACATTCAAAGTTGCACCTGTCTCTACGGTACATGGCTTTGTTGCACCTGTAGCTGTGTTACCTTTCACACCTGGCTCACACTCTGTTACCTCTAATGTAACGTTGATTTCCGGCTCAATGGCAAACACATTACCATCATGAGAAACAACCTTAACATTCTCATTCTCTTTTACAAACTTCAAAGAATCACCAACTACATCAGATCCTAAAGCAATCTGATCATAAGTTTCATTATCCATGAAATAATATAAGTCTCCATCCTTATATAAATACTGCATATTCTTACGATCAATATGAGCAGTCTCAAACTTCTCGGTTGGACGGAAACTGTTCTCGATTACACCACCATTCACGATGTTCTTTAACTTCGTCCGAACAAATGCAGCACCTTTTCCTGGTTTTACGTGCTGGAATTCGATAACCTGACAAATCTTTCCTTCATACTCAATTGTTACACCATTTCTAAAATCACTTGCTGTAATTGTTGCCATGAAAATAATCCTCCTTAAAACTTCTCATCTCATACGCACTCATAATTATAAACTTATAGCCACTATAAGCACTCACATATCGCCATTATACCTTATCAATGTATATTTTTCAATAAAAAAATATAATCTAATTATTCCTCCTGTTTTGCCAGTGCCCTTTCTGCCGCATCCAATGATTCATATCCATATAATAATGCTGTGTTTGTCATGATCATCTCCGCTAAATTCTTCTCTTCCTGATTTAACTCCACAACCCATCTGCCATACATCGAAAGGGTCTGATTCGAATATGTCATTAACTCTCCCTTTAAATAAGTCTCATATGATGTATTATATGGATTATCCGTTGTACTTCGAATTGTTCTCGCATTACCAGCCATATATGGATATTTCTTTGCAAAATCTTCCATCCAGCCCACCTGGATCTGTGCAATCTGGTTGACAATAGCACGTTTTTGCTCTGTACACTTTGGAAACTTGTCTGCAATTTTTGCATATTCTTCCGGTGCTGTGGATTCCATCATCCGTCCATATTTCTCAGTAATCAGATTCCAATTGCGGTCATTAGCCTCCACAAAATCCATGTAAAAGCTTTTCAACAATTCCATCGGCCACGCAAGATACTGGCTTTTTCTCATGACTGAAAATGTATTCCAATCATTCTGGCAATCCGCTCTGCCGCCTTCATTCTCCACCTTGTCAAATGCCTGCCACTCTAACTTTACAATCGCATCTACTAATTCCGTCTTTGTTACTTCTTTTTCTTCCATCTTATCTCCTCCTAGCACATATGGAATCTGATCTTCTAAATACAACGCATCACTTACGGTATATTCCTTATCCTTCAGCAATTGCACAATCATTGACGCAATCCTGTTAATTCTTTGTAATACCGGGTCCTCTGTATTCGTGATTCCAATCCAGTCAACCACATCCCTGCTCTTATAGGATGTATTGTCTATCTTATCCTGCATCAACATTTTCACTTCGTTTAAAATATCTCCTCCCAAAGGTAATGTTGCTGCCATACGTATACTCCACTTTCTGTGTGGTTCATATCGGTCATTAACCAGATATAATAAATGAACTGCCTGCTCTTCAAATTCATGCAGAACCCAGGCTGCTCCATCCACATCGCCTCGTTTCATCATACGTTCATAATTGTACTGTCCCGACTGACAGATTAATCCCAATGCTTGTGCCATCTTCCTGCGTTTTACACTATCTGGATACCCCTTTTTCAGGTTCGTGTAAATGTGTCCAAATACCGAATTCTCTCCTGCAAAGATTCTACCATTTGTCACAGTAGCAAGCTGCCAGTCAGCAAGCCGCAAATACACATTTTCCGGTAAATCCTCATGTTCCATCAAAAACATGATCTCTTCCTGTGAAAGATCCAGAATCCTTCCAAAGAAATCTTCGACAATAATCACACCATTTCTTCTCTTTCCCGGAATCTCCTCCGGTCTGTTCAACCCCCGAAATGTTTCAGGAAGCTGTTGATACGCTTTCTCCAACTCTTTTCCATGCTTCTCATATTGTTTCCTTGTCACAAAGATTCCAAAACCGGGTCCAAAATCATGGTCCATGGAAAAGATGTCATCCAGTCCAAAGCTCTCTGATCCTTCTCCAACCTTGGCAAATGCTATATCATCATATTTTCCGGCAAGTTCTTTTCCATACTTCTCATAATAATCCTTATCAATTGTCATCCCTTTCATGGCATCCGGTTTACCAGACTTTTCATAACAAATCTGCAGATTGGATAACAGCCGGAAATATGCATGTGTAAGTCCGACATGACTCCGAAGTGCCAGCATCGCCTGTTCAAATGTCTCTGCTGCCTTGTGATATTCTTTTTTTGCCACATAGATATCTCCCTTTGCTGACAAAGCTGCGCCATAATGGAAATCCTGGGTTCTTCCATCTTCAAAAATAGCCAGACTTTCTCCAATTGCATTCTCTGCCTCTGTCACATTTCCAGCTTTCATATAGGAAGCTGCCAGATTCGTATAGGTAACAGCAAGCTCAATCACTGCTTCTGGAATATTCTTTACAATGGCAAGGGCATCCTTTAAAGCCTGACATGCATCATCATATCTTCCCATCTCCTGATAGAGCAGTGACAGGTTATTATTTAATCCTGCCCATCGAAAATCAGCGGGCTCTAACACTTTATAATAAATCTCCCTCACCATCTCATAATACTGTAAAGATGTGTCCAGTTTACCTGCTGCCCGGTATGCATTGGCAATGTTCAGGCAGCTCGTCCCATAATGCACCGTATCTTTTAATCCTGCCCTCTCCATGAATGGTAACAGCTTCTCACAATAGGCTTCCGCCTTGTCATATTCAGATGCATCTCTATAAAACCCAATCAATTCATTGATAATTGTAATGGCACATCCCACATCACTTTCCTGCAATGCCTGTTCCAGATTGGAAGATAAATAGTCTTCAACCTTATCGCTCTGTCTATTTTCATACAACTCATCCAACCCATTTATTACTGCCTCGCTATCCATACAACACACTCCTCATTTACATATTTCCTATTATCTTATCCTTCATAACCGCTAAAAACTCCCGGACGTAATTGGTAGGAACCAGATACCAGACCGACTTTGCTGCTAATCCTTCCACATTCTGATATCCCGCCTTTCTTGCAATTCCAACTGCCCGAAGCACATGAAAATCCGTTGTCACAACAATAATATGGGAATATTCACAGTCTCCCCCATCTTCCATCATAATCTTTTTTGAAAAATCAAGATTCTCCTTTGTAGAAGTGGATTCATCTTCTAGTAAAACCCGATCCCGGGCAATTCCCGCTGCAACTAATCCGTTACACATTGCTTCTGCCTCAGAGATTCCCTCATCATGTCCCTGACCGCCACTGACAATCGCCTTTGTCATTGGATACGCTTTCATATATTCCGCAGCCTTTGCAATTCGGTATTCAAGAATGAGGGATGGTTTCGTACCATTTACCTTTGCACCTAATACAATGAGATAATCCGCTTCTGACTTTGGTAATTTTACACTCTGATATACAATCAAAGACTCCACTACCACAAAGAAGAGGCATCCGATTAAAACCACCAGTTCCATGATTGCAAGCAAAGGCTTTGGCATCCATTGAAATCCCCTCTTTGAAAAAGTCAGTACGAGGGAAATCCCCAAAAAGAATAATCCCATAACCAGCCACACATAGCTAAAATGAAATGCCGGTCCAATAGTTGCCATCAAAATTGTAAAATAACCAAGACAGGTAACTGCTAATACATAGCCAGTTACCTGTAATCCCTTTTTCCTCATAAAACTGCCTTATCCCTTAAACACTTAACAACCTCTTCTTCCCGTCCTGTCTCTTTCTGATACGGGGAAGCAACCACAATCAATGTCACACCACATTCCAATGCAGCCTCCATCTTCTCTATGAAACCACTTGAAATTCCTGAATCTTTTGTCACTAAATACTTGATGTCATAATCCTTGAGCATCGCCATATTCATCTGCTTTGAAAATGGTCCGGTCATGCCAATCAAATGTCTGCCACATATACCAAGCCCCTCACAGGCAGCTATGATGCCACTATTGGATATTACACGGGAATATACCCTCTCCTTGTAATTCGGAAGCTTTGTATATTCATATATCTCCAAAGCTCCTGTTGTGGTAAGAATATTGCCATCCACGTCTTTTAAATAATCCACTGCAGCCTTGATATTTTCTACAATAATAATCCGGTCTCCATCAGAATCCTTAGATATCTCACCCGGAACAACTAATTCTCCACGGTTTGCCAGTTCATATATTGCAGTTAACTCTCCCTTTACTGCAAGTTCTCCTTTGACGGATAACTCACCCTTTACGGACAATCCCGTGCGTGGAACCGCAACCACGCCACTGGATTGAACAATCATTTCCTTCTTATCGTTGTCCTTCTGATCTGCCATTATTCTAACCTCCTGTAATCGATTGTTTTCTGTCACTTACTAAAAACGGATCGTCAGCTTCTTTACTGCTGCTGCCATTGCAATTCCATCCCGTTCCTGTTTCTTGATTACAAGCTTTCCACCATGACTTCCCCTCACTGCACAGCGTTCGCTGGCATTATCTATATTGAAGATCTCTCCAATACTATCCGTACCCAAGAAATTACCATTCACTTCCTGCAATGTCTCATCTGAATATGTCTGATATTTCACATTCAATGACTTTGCAAATTCTACAATTCCCGGCTCCTCGTCAAGATGATAAATAGAGCAGATTCTTCCAATCCTTGTGACCGGTATCTGATATTTCTGCAAATTCGAATACACAAATTGCTCAATATCGCTGGCCTTTGTTCCCGGACTGCATACCAATCCAATAATGATATTCTTTGGCACTAAATGAAGTGTCTTTTCAAAGGGATGAGATAAAAGATCCGTTGATACAAACACACCAGAATCTTTTCCTTCACTTCCAAGACTCTCCGGGACTTTACCTTCTATAAAATAATCACACTCAAATCCAACCGGCTTACCATACAAAATCTCATTGGATAGTTCCTTTGCAAGTACACTTTCTACGATATACAGATGATTCTTCTTTGCAAATGCCTCAATGCTGAATACCCCGGTCATCCGATTACCACTGGTAATCACAGGATTCGCATTCAACTGATCCGCCAGATTATATGCTAATTCATTCGCCGTAATCATCTGACCTGATAACAATGAGATTACATTGGTTCCCAACTCATCTAATACAACAACTGCCGGATCTACTGCTTTCCCACGAATAAACGGTGTGATTGTCCGGACTGCCGTTTCACAGGAGCCGATAAAAATGATTGCATCGGTCTCATAAAATATCCTGGCAACTGCAGCCTCTAACTTATGAATCGGTAGCTTGCCTGCCATCGCTGCAAATTTCTCAGATGCATAGGAATATATGGTATGTCCTTCTTCCTCTAAACATACCTCAATCTTATCACTCAATATGCACCCCTTAATAGAAAATGCGAGCAAACTAATCTTCATGTAATCCCTCCGTTCTATCCCTTCTAAGCCCTCAAAAACGCTTATTTTATAAACCCTCTTATACGATTTACATTATACACCATTTCACATAGGTATGAAAGAGTTTTTTAAGATCCGGATTCACCAGAAAAAAAGGAACGATTGTGAAATCTCCTGTAATGATAACACAATCGTCCCCTTATAATAATGCAAACTATTATTTCTTTGTAATATATCCCTGTGCCTTCAAAAGTTCTGCACAAAGTACAGCTCCACCAGCAGCACCTCTGACAGTATTATGAGAAAGTCCAACAAACTTCCAGTCATATACACTATCCTCACGAATACGTCCAACAGAGATTCCCATTCCATGTTCAAAATCAACATCTAAGGTTACCTGCGGACGATTATCTTCTTCCATATACTGGATAAATTGTTTTGGTGCGCTTGGAAGATTCAGCTCCTGAGGAACGCCCTTATACTCTACTAACTTCTGAATCAACTGCTCTTTGGTTGGTTTCTTTTTAAACTTCACAAATACAGCAGCAGTATGACCATTCAATACCGGAACACGAATACACTGACATGTAATGACCGGACTTGTTGCAGGAACAATCTCACCCTTTTCTTCATCAACACGACCCCAAATACGTAGAGGTTCCTTCTCAGACTTCTCTTCCTCTCCACCGATAAATGGAATAATATTACCAACCATCTCCGGCCAGTCCTTAAATGTCTTACCGGCACCTGAAATTGCCTGATATGTGGTAGCAACCACTTCATATGGTTCAAACTCTTTCCATGCAGTGAGAACCGGTGCATAGCTTTGGATAGAACAGTTTGGTTTTACTGCTACAAATCCCCTTGTTGTACCAAGACGTTTCTTCTGGAAATCAATCACTTTCATATGTTCCGGATTAATCTCAGGCACTACCATTGGAACATCCGGTGTCCATCTATGTGCAGAGTTGTTTGATACCACCGGTGTCTCTGTCTTAGCATATGCTTCCTCAATTGCCTTAATCTCGTCCTTTGTCATATCTACTGCGCTGAATACAAAGTCAACAGTAGAAGCAACTTCTTCTACTTCATTCACATTGTGTACAATAATCTTCTTCACTGCTTCCGGCATTGGGGTATCCATCTTCCATCTGTCACCAACAGCTTCCTCATATGTCTTGCCGGCACTTCTTGGACTTGCTGCAATCGTGGTCACCTCAAACCATGGATGATTCTCTAATAAAGCAATAAATCTCTGTCCTACCATACCGGTACCGCCAAGGATACCTACTTTTAACTTTTCACTCATAATTATGCTCCTCTTATCTTAGCAGGACATCTCCTAAACATCCCTCAGTCATCAGATTGTCCCGCATATGTTATAATCTACATAATAATACTCTAAACTTTTCAATAACGCAAGTATTTCATGCGAAATTATCATCTATCCTTTTACCGATATTAAGAATTCCACTCCCTCATCTATATTGCATGCGGAACAATATCCATCATGGGCAGACACAATTTCCTGTACAATAGACAGACCAACACCAAATCCCTTTCCTCTTGTCCTTGCTTTATCTACTTTGCTAAATGGATCCCAGATAGAATCAAACTCTGTTTCGTCAATATGACTTCCTGTATTATATACCCGAAATTCGTAAAATTCTCCATTTTTTTTACCTGAAACGCGAATCGTAATATGATCTCCTACGGCATGAGACACTGCATTCCGAACCAGATTATTCAGGGCACGCTCTACTAATAAAAAATCCGCCTTCACCCGGTCTGTTTTGTCGTACTCTTCTTCATAAGTAATATTTTTCCCAACCGTCTCATCCTCAAAGCACCTCCGAATATCATGAAACAAATATTTCACCTCAAAAATTTCCGGATGCAGTTCTTCGGCTTTTTGTTCAAATTTTGATAATTCCAGCATTTCCCTGACTAATACATCCACCCTGGTACTTTCGTTGGATATAATTTCGCAATACTGCAGTGCTCTTTCCGGATTCTTCTGTAATACCACTTTGAGCCTGTCTGCATAGCCCATAATAACCGCAATGGGGGATTTAATCTCATGGGAAATATTCCGTACGAGACGTTTTCTCTTTTCAATATCATTTTGCAATTGTTCCACATTCTTCTCCAAATGCTCTGACATCCTGTTAATGGACATTCCAAGCTGACCTAACTCGTCTTCCGATTGAACATCCACCCGGGTATCAAATTCCAGATTAGAAATGTGCTCTGCTGCACGCTGCATGTTTCGGATTGGCACAATCATACGATTGGATACTTTCATAACCAGCACGAAGCCCAACAGAATAATCACGATTCCTGCCAACAGATCAAAGACGATTGCCGAATACATGGCTTTTTCCAGGCTTCGGTAAGACCGTCCTAATATAACATAGCGATTATCAGCCACTTTCTTAATCACTCTTACCAGAATGACTCCTGTCTGTTTCTCGGAATTTCTCGACATAGATATGACATCACCGCCATCGAGTTGTTCTTTGTTACGATCAAATAGAACAGAACTCATTTCTCCAACCGCTTTTCTATGATATTCACTTATCTTGGTTGTACTGATTACATTCTTATCACCATCAATCACAGTTACCGATGTATTCATATCCTCGTCAATCTGTTCAATATAATTCGTAAACTCTTCATCTGTATAAGAATCTTCCTGTTCCATTGTCTGTGCAATCTTTTCCATCTGTTTTGTACTAAGAAATACAGAAAATGGAATCATAAAAAAATACGTCAACAAGATATTTAACACGATAAATGCTGCAATGAAAGCAACTCCTATTGCACAAATTTTGCTTTTTAAGGATTTCTTCATTCTTCCACCTCAAAGGAGTATCCCACTCCACGAATCGTTTTAATATAATTGCCTGCCTCTTTCAAACCGGCTCTGATCATCTTCACATGTGTGTCAATGGTACGAATATCCCCTTCATAGTCATATCCCCAGATACGATCCAGGATTTTTTCCCTGGAAAGTACGATATTCTGATTATTCACCAATAACTCCAGCAGCTGAAATTCCTTGTTATTGAGAATCACTTCTTCGTCTTTTACGTACACTTTACGGGCAATCGGATCCAATGTCAGAATTCCCAGTTCCACTATGTCCAAATTCTGCGCTTTTGTAAGTCGAAGCAGATTCTTCACCCGCTCCACCAAAATGTCATAATGAAACGGTTTGCTTACAAAATCGCTGGCTCCATGTCTAAGGCAGGACAACTCACTAGAAGAATCCCCTAATGCAGTAAGCATCAATATGGGAATATCCGTCCGTTCCCGAATCTCATCTAACACTTCCATTCCATCCATTTTAGGCATCATAATATCTAAAATCACCAGAGCAATCTCCGGATGCTGCCAGAAAATGTCCACGGTTTCCTCACCATCACCTGCTGTAAAAACTGTATATCCTTCATCCTCTAACACTTCTTTGACTAGATCCCGTAGTAAATCATCATCATCGGCCACTAAAAGACTAACTGCCATACCCTTTCCTCCATTTTATCATCCTGTATATACTATCCGTCAAACCACACTAACTTTAATTATAAATAATAAATGTGAAATATAAAAGAAACGGAGCTGCCAAAAACGACAACTCCATTCTATTCAAGAACATATCAACGTTCTTGCTGCATTTTATAAACTGTATATCCTTACTGAATAACACGTACTTTCACAACACCTTCAACAGCCTCTAACGCAGTCTTGCTGGCATCATCCACATCCATATCAACATCTAAGATCGTGTAAGCCCAGTCACCCTTTGATTTACTTACCATGTTGGCAATATTGATAGACTTTTTAGAGAATACACCAGTAAATCTGGTAAGCATATCCGGAATGTTCTTGTGACAGATTGCAACTCTTGCTGCTGTCTCGCAGACTCCGGCATCACAAGCCGGATAATTTACTGAATTCTTAATGTTACCATTCTCCATAAAATCAACAATCTGTTTTACAGCCATGACTGCACAATTATCTTCTGACTCCTCAGTAGATGCTCCAAGATGAGGTAATGTAATCACATTGTCAACACCTGCCACTGTCGGATTCGGGAAGTCCGTTACATACTTAGCAACCTTTCCGGATGCTAAAGCTTCAATCATGTCTTCGTCATTTACCAGGGTATCTCTTGCAAAGTTAAGAATACGCACACCATCCTTCATCATAGCAAATGCTTCCTTATTCAACATTCCCTTTGTGCTTGGAAGTGCAGGAACATGGATGGTAATATAATCACACTCTTTGTAAATATCCTCCACATTTGTGATATGCTTAATATGACGGGACAATGACCATGCTGCATCAACAGATACATATGGATCATAACCATATACTTCCATTCCAAGACGAAATGCAATATTAGCAACCTTAGCGCCAATGGCTCCAAGTCCGATTACGCCTAACTTCTTACCCTGAATTTCATTACCGGCATACTGTTTTTTCTGTTTCTCTACTTTTTTTGCAATATCCGGATCTGCTGCATTTTCTTTTACCCAGTTATAGCCGCCCATAAGATCACGGGAAGCAAGTAATAATCCTGCAACCACAATCTCTTTCACACCATTGGCATTTGCCCCCGGAGTATTAAATACAACGATACCTTTTTCTGCACATTTATCCAATGGAATGTTATTCACACCGGCGCCGGCTCTTGCAATTGCAGCAAGGCTTTCCGGAAGCTCCAGATCATGCATAGCTGCTGAACGTACCAAAACAGCATCTGCATTATCCATACTGTCTACTATTTCATAATTATCTGAGAATAAATCCAAACCACATGATGCAATCGGATTCAAACAATTTACCTTAGTCATGATTACTCCTCTTTCTTTCTACTTCGCATTGTTTGCTTCGAACTCTTTCATGAATTCCACTAACTTTTCAACACCTTCGATAGGCATTGCATTGTAGATAGACGCACGCATACCACCAACAGTTCTGTGACCTTTCAAGTTCACAAATCCGGCTGCTGTAGCTTCCTTTACAAACTTTGCATCCATCTCCTCATCACCAGTCACAAACGGAACATTCATCAGTGAACGATCTTCTTTTACAACAGTACCCTTAAATAACTTAGAAGAATCTAAGAAATCATAAAGAATTGCTGCTTTCTTCTCATTGTGAATCTTCATGGCCTCTAAGCCGCCCATTTCTTTCACCCAGTTGAAGACTTTACCACAAATATAAATACCATATGCCGGCGGTGTATTATACAACGACTTTGCATCTGCCTGTGTCTTATACTTCAGCATAGTTGGAGTTCCCGGTAATACATCATCTGTTATAAGATCCTCACGGATAATCGCAATGACTACTCCGGCAGGGCCTACATTCTTCTGAACGCCAAAATAAATGAGACCATAATCCTCAACATTAACCGGCTGGGATAAAATATCAGAAGACATATCTGCTACTAAGATCTTGCCCTTGGTATTCGGTAACTTCTTGTAAGTTGTACCATAAATGGTATTATTATGACAAATATATACGTAATCTGCATCCTCATCAATATCCAGATCACTGCAATCCGGGATATAGGAAAAAGTTTTGTCGGCAGAAGATGCAATGGCTTTGACATTACCATACTTCTTAGCTTCCTCAAAAGCCTTCTTTGACCACTGTCCGGTAATAATATAGTCTGCAACACCATTTTTCATCAAGTTCATCGGAATTGCTGCAAACTGCTGCGATGCACCACCCTGTAAGAACAGTACCTTGTAATTGTCAGGAATCTTCATTAAATCTCTCAAATCCTGCTCTGCGGTCTCAATAATCTCCTCAAAAGCTTTGGATCGGTGACTCATCTCCATAACACTCATTCCGGTTCCATTGTAGTTTAACATCTCGTCTGCTGCCTGCTTTAATACAATCTCTGGCAATACAGATGGTCCTGCTGAAAAATTGTACACTCTTTCCATTTCATATCCTCCTATATGTTCCTTATAATATACTATACGTGCGGCCTGAATATGTCAAACCGCCCGTTGGTATCGTACTAAATTCTTATTTCTCCAGGTCTTCCTCTGAGAAGCAGGTTGAAATCGGCTGCCCGGCTGCAACCATCGGCCATACTTTATCGTCTTCCCCAATCTGTGCATCGATGACGCAAGGTCTTCCCGACTCTAAAGCTTTCTTAAATGCATCCTCAAATTCAGAGAGCGTTGTTGCCTTAAATGCCAAAGCACCCATTCCTTCTGAAATTTTAACAAAATCAACGGCATCATCTAATATCGTATTGGAATATCTCTTGTCATAGAATAACGTCTGCCACTGACGAACCATACCTAATACATGGTTGTTGATTACAACCTGAATGATCGGAATATTGTACCGGGCTGCCGTTGCAATCTCATTCATATTCATACGGAAGCATCCATCTCCGGCAATATTCACGACAACCTTCTCCGGTCTGCCGACCTTTGCACCAATACATGCACCCAATCCATATCCCATGGTACCAAGTCCACCGGAAGTAAGCAACTGTCTTGGCTCCTTAAACTTATACATCTGTGCTGCCCACATCTGATGCTGTCCAACATCTGTTGTAATAATGGCATCACCATCTGTCAACTCATAAACCTTAGAAATAGCGGTTGGACCGGTTAAAATGTCTGTCGGATATGTATTCGGATATTTCTCTTTCATGGAAATAATCTCATTTTTCCATTCCTTGTTATCCTTCTGCTCAATTACCGCATTCAGACGTTTTAATACCTCTTTCGCGTCTCCGATAATACTTGCATCTACAACAACATTCTTGTTAATCTCTGCTGCATCCACATCAATCTGAACAATCTTTGCGTTATTCGCAAATTTCTTAGCATTACCGATAACACGATCTGAAAAACGTCCACCAATAACTATTAACAGATCTGCTTCTGTTACACCAAAATTAGAAACCTTTGTTCCATGCATACCAATCATACCGGTATAATGTGGATCATTACCATCAATTACACCTTTTCCCATGAGGGTATCACATACCGGCGCATCTACCTTATTCACAAATTCACGAACTTCTTTATAAGCTCCCGCTGCAACGGCACCACCACCAACCAATATATATGGCTTCTTTGACTTTGCAATCATCTTAGTAACCGTCTCAATATCCGAATCCCAAATCTTATCAGTAGATGGTACAATCTCTTCCGGTTTCTTATACTCATAATCTGCAAGATTAGATGTAACATCCTTTGTGATATCCACTAATACCGGACCCGGTCTTCCTGTCTTGGCAATCTTAAATGCACGACGAAGCGTATCCGCTAATTCATGTACATTCTTTACAATAAAGCTGTGCTTTGTGATTGGCATTACAACACCTGCAATATCAATCTCCTGGAAAGAATCCTTTCCCAGCAAAGATACACCAACATTCGCTGTGATTGCAACTAACGGAATAGAATCCATATAGGCCGTTGCAATTCCGGTAACCAGATTTGTGGCACCCGGACCGGAGGTTGCCATACAGACTCCAACCTTCCCAGTGGCTCTTGCATATCCATCTGCAGCATGGGAAGCTCCCTGCTCATGGGATGTTAAAATGTGATGAATCTCCGGATGCTTATATAAGGCATCGTAGACATTTAAAATGGTTCCTCCCGGATAACCAAATACCGTGTCCACTCCCTGTTCTTTCAAACATTCGATTACGATTTCTGAACCTGTTAACTGTTTCATTTTCTATATCTCCTCTTTCATTCAGATGCCATAAAGGCACCTGACCAATATATTACTCTTCGCTATCCTCATGTCATCTTTACAATAATAAAACTTTTATATGCATTTTGTAAAGTCCATATTGAAAGTTTTGTTAAAAATAGGTATTTTTACTTTAATTCCAAAACTGCTCCACGGTTACCGGAAGTGACCATTTTGGCGTATCTTGCCAGATATCCGCTTGTAACTTTTGGCTCTCTTGGTGTCCAATTTGCCTTTCTTCTAGCCATCTCTTCATCTGAAATATCTAACTGAATACTGTGATTGTCAATATCAATCTTAATCATGTCGCCTTCTTCCACAAATGCGATTGGACCGCCGACTGCAGCTTCCGGTGATACATGTCCAATGGAAGCACCACGGCTTGCACCGGAAAAACGTCCATCTGTAATCAAAGCAACAGAAGATCCAAGTCCCATTCCTGCAATGGCAGATGTTGGGTTTAACATTTCTCTCATACCAGGACCACCCTTTGGTCCTTCGTAACGGATCACAACAACATCGCCTGCAACAATTTTTCCTCCCTTAATTGCCGCAATGGCATCCTCTTCACAATCAAATACCCTGGCAGGACCTTCATGCTTCATCATCTCAGGAACCACCGCAGAACGCTTTACAACCGAACCGTCCGGTGCAAGATTACCCTTTAATACAGCAAGACCGCCTGTTGTACTGTATGGATTGTCAAGAGGACGAATCACTTCCGGATCCTTATTCACATGGCCCTCTACCGCTTCACCGATGGTCTTACCGGTTACCGTCATACAATCCTCATGGATCAAGCCTGCCTGCTTTAACTGATTGATGACTGCATATACACCACCTGCTTCGTTAAGGTCTTCCATATAGGTCGGACCGGCCGGTGCAAGGTGACAAAGATTTGGTGTCTTTGCACTCACTTCATTTGCCAGTGAAATATCAAAATCAAATCCAATCTCATGTGCAATGGCCGGTATATGCAACATAGAGTTGGTAGAACATCCAAGTGCCATATCCACGGTAAGGGCATTCATAATGGCATCCTTTGTAATGATATCTCTTGGACGGATGTTCTTTCTGTACATTTCCATAACTGCCATTCCTGCATGTTTTGCCAATTTAATTCTTTCCGAATAAACTGCCGGAATGGTGCCATTGCCCGGAAGTCCCATACCAAGCGCTTCTGTTAAGCAGTTCATGGAATTGGCTGTATACATACCGGAGCAGGAACCACAGGTAGGACAAGCTTTACACTCAAATTCATTGATATCCTCATCCGACATGGTACCGGCTGCATAGGAACCAACTGCCTCAAACATGGAAGAAAGAGAAGTCTTATGTCCTTTGACATGTCCTGCAAGCATTGGTCCACCGGATACAAATACAGTTGGCACATTCACTCTCGCCGCTGCCATCAAAAGCCCCGGCACATTCTTATCACAGTTTGGGATCATAACCAATGCATCAAACTGATGGGCAATGGCCATACATTCTGTGGAATCCGCAATCAGATCTCTTGTCACAAGAGAATATTTCATTCCGATATGTCCCATGGCAATCCCGTCGCAGACTGCAATGGCAGGAAACATCACCGGCGTACCACCGGCTTCTGCCACACCAAGCTTAACAGCCTGTGCAATCTTATCCAGATTCATATGTCCCGGTACAATCTCATTATAAGAACATACAATACCAACTAACGGTTTCTTCATCTCCTCTTCAGTCATTCCCAATGCATTAAACAGGGACCGGTGAGGGGCCTGCTGCATACCAACTTTTACATTATCACTCTTCATAAATATCGCTCCTTTTCCTTATTATAATATTATAGGCGTTTGCGAAACGCCTGTTTCTTCTATAAACGTTGTGCAATTTGACAATATCCTCACAGGCACGCTTGCGCTGCTCTCGCCTCGCAGCGGTACTAAACTCGTGTTTCACACTCGTTAAGTACCGGCGGTCTCAAAGCACCTGCTTAGGATACTTGTCAAATCTGCACAACTCAATATACATTTTCAAGAGTTTCGCAATTGATTAATTATAATATTAGATTCGCTCTGTAATCAGGTCTCCCATCTGAGTTGTAGAGACGAGTGTCGTGCCTTCGGATACAATATCGCAGGTACGATAGCCTTCCTGAAGCACTTTCTTGACAGCAGCTTCAACGGCATCGGCTTCTTTATCAAGATCAAGAGAGAACCGTAACAGCATTGCTGCTGAAAGAATCGTTGCAATTGGATTTGCCTTGTTCTGTCCTGCAATATCCGGTGCAGATCCACCGCTTGGCTCATACATACCAAACTTGGTTTCATTTAAAGAAGCGGAAGCTAACATTCCAATGGAACCGGTTACCATAGACGCCTCATCGGATAGAATATCCCCGAACATATTCTCTGTTAAAATAACATCAAACTGTGCCGGATCTTTTACCAGCTGCATCGCACAGTTATCTACCAACATATGCTCCACTTCTACTTCCGGATAATCCTTAGCGACTTCATTGACTATAGCTCTCCAGAGTCGGGAAGAATCCAATACATTTGCCTTATCTACTGAAGTAACCTTCTTTCTTCTCTTCATGGCAATATCAAATCCACGGATAGCAATTCTACGAATCTCATCCTCTGAATATGCCAGTGTATCAATAGCTTTCTTCTTGCCATTCTCTTCAACGGTCTTGCGCTCACCAAAGTACAGCCCTCCGGTAAGTTCACGCATAATCATCATATCAAAGCCTTTTTCAGAAATCTCTTCCTTAAGCGGACAGGCTCCTCTAAGCTCCGGATATAATAAAGCCGGACGTAAATTAGCAAAAAGATTAAGTTCTTTTCGAATCTTTAAAAGTCCTGCTTCCGGTCTTAAATGTGGTGGTAATTTGTACCATGGAGATGTACTGGTGTTGCCGCCAATGGAACCTAACAATACAGCATCTGCTTTCTTTGCTCTTGCCACAGTCTCGTCTGTAAGCGGTTCCCCATATGCATCAATGGAACAACCACCCATTAACAACTGATCATAAGAAAATGTATGTCCATACTTTTCTCCAATCTTATCTAACACCTTCATTGCTTCTGTAACGACCTCCGGGCCGATACCGTCACCTTTAATGACTGCTAAATTGTAATTCATAACAAACCTCTTTTCTACTTGTTGTTAATATAATTAACCAAACCTTCTGCCTTAATGATCTCCTGCATAAATGGTGGAAATGCCTGCCCTTTGTATTCCGTTCCTTTGGTCATGTCATAGATCATACCGGAATCAAAATCAATCTCCACCTCATCTCCAGCTTCAATTGCCTTGGCAGCTTCCGGACATTCAATAATGGGAAGTCCGATATTAATGGCATTCCGATAAAAAATTCTTGCAAAGGTCTCTGCAATCACACAACTGATTCCACTTGCCTTAATTGCAATTGGTGCATGTTCTCTGGATGAACCACATCCAAAATTCTTATTAGCTACCATAATATCTCCGGCTTTTACCCGATTCACAAAATCAGGATCAATGTCTTCCATACAATTCTTTGCCAGTTCTGCCGGATCGGATGAATTCAGATATCTTGCCGGAATGATTACGTCTGTATCCACGTTATCTCCGTATTTATGTACTGTTCCATGTGCTTTCATACTTCTATTGTCCTCCTTATTTTATCCTATTACAGCTTACGTGGATCTGCGATGGTACCTGTAATAGCAGAAGCTGCTGCCACTGCCGGTGATGCAAGATAGATTTCTGAATCCACATGCCCCATACGTCCAACAAAATTACGGTTTGTGGTTGCAACTGCTTTCTCACCTGCTGCAAGAATTCCCATATGTCCACCAAGACATGGTCCACAGGTTGGTGTAGATACGACGGCACCTGCTTCAATAAAGATCCTCAAAAGACCTTCTTCCATCGCCTGAAGATAGATTGCCTGGGTTGCCGGAATCACAATCACGCGAAGTCCTTTTGCACATTTCTTACCTTCTAATATCTTAGCTGCAATCCGCAGATCCTCAATTCGTCCATTGGTACAAGAACCAATCACAACCTGGTCAATCTTGATCTCCGGCACTTCACTGATTGGCTTTGTATTCTCCGGTAAATGAGGAAATGCTACCGTTGGCTCAAGCTTACTTAAATCAATGGTATACGTCTCATCATACACGGCATCTTCATCTGCCTCATATACCTTATATTCTTTTACAGAATGCTCTTTCATATATGCGATAGTCTTATCATCCACTGGGAAAATACCATTCTTGGCTCCTGCCTCAATTGCCATGTTAGCCATGGAGAAACGGTCATCCATAGAAAGATACGCAATACCATCTCCCACAAATTCCATGGACTTATAAAGTGCTCCATCCACACCGATCAATCCAATAATGTGAAGAATTACATCCTTACCGCTTACATATTCTCCCGGCTTTCCGGTCAATACGAACTTAATCGCAGATGGCACTTTGAACCATGCCTTACCGGTTGCCATTCCCGCTGCCATATCCGTGGATCCGACACCGGTGGAAAAGGCACCAAGTGCTCCATATGTACAGGTATGGGAATCTGCACCGATACAGGTCTCCCCTGCTACGATCAGTCCCTTTTCCGGAAGCAGTGCATGCTCAATTCCCATCTCACCCACATCAAAGAAATTAGTAATATCATGTGCGCAGGCATATTCTCTTACACATTTACAATGCTCTGCACTCTTGATATCCTTGTTCGGTGTAAAATGATCCAACACCATTGCAATCTTATCCTTGTCAAATACCTTATCGGTCTTGAACTTATCCATCTCATGAATTGCAACCGGTGTGGTTACGTCATTTCCTAATACTAAATCCAAATCTGCCTCAATCAGCTGCCCGGCCTCCACAGAAGAAAGTCCTGCATGTGCGGCTAAGATTTTCTGTGTCATTGTCATTCCCATAACACATTCTCCTTTTCTTATTCATTTATTTTCCTCAATATACCATAAATCAGAATATAAATAAAATATATATATCGAATATTTATCATAACTTTAAGTTATATTTATTGTAATTTATTTATTCCCATGGTACAATATATTCAATCATTCATATATGCTATCTGGATATTTGCATATTTTTATAAACTTAATACGAGGTGTACAATGGATCAAAACTTAAATCATTATCGAATTTTTTACGAAGTTGCCAAGACCGGCAATATCAGCAAGGCGGCAGAGATGTTATATATCAGTCAGCCCGCCGTATCCAAATCCATTACAAAATTAGAGCAGTCCCTTGGACACACTCTGTTTATCCGCAGTAAGCGTGGTGTAAAATTAACCGAGGAGGGAAGCACACTCTATACCTATCTCAAACAGGCATTTGAATCCATTGAGACCGCAGAGAAAGCCCTGCGTCATGCTTCCCGGCTTGGAATGGGACAGCTTCGCATTGGTGTCTCCACCTCCCTTTGTAAGCATATTCTGCTCTCCTATTTACAGGATTTCATCCGGGAGAATCCACATGTGAAGATTTCCATTGAATGCAATCCCACTTTTGAGACCATTCAACTATTAAAGCAGGACAAGATTGACATCGGATTAATCTGTGATACCACATTGGAAAAGGGATATCATTTTACACCTCTTCGTTCCATTCAGGATACTTTTGTAACGACACAGACCTATCTTGACAACCTCCAACTACGGGAGGGGGATATGGAGAAAAATGTACCAGATGATTCCTCAGTTGTGGTAGCTACCGATTATGAGAATATGAAGGATGATACCACCATTCACAATTCTATTCCCATGACCGGTCTTCTTTTCTTCTCAGATAATAAGAACGATATTCTTTCCGGCATTGAACTATCCACGAAAGAAATATTAGAAAAAGGTAACCTGATGTTACTAGATAAAGAAAATATATCCCGGATTTACATTGATGAATGCCTGAAGGCTCATCAAATCCATCCGGGACAGATTCTTGAAATCAACAATATGGACTTACTGATTGACTTTGCCGCCATCGGAATGGGAGTTGCCTGCGTTGTCCGGGAATTCGTAACTTCCTATATTGAAAACGGCCAGGTAATTGAGTTACCAATGGACTTCGATATTCCGAAACGTACAGTGGGGTTCGTATATGCAGAACATAACTTAAACTCCACTGCCAAGAAATTTTTAGACTATTGTTACTCGTTTTCTCTATAATTACCTTTACAGCACAATAAGCTTCTTCTCTGACTGGGACAATTTCCGGTATCCATCCTCTTTCACAACCACCAGATCTTCAATCCGGACACCAAACTGCCCCGGCAGATAAATACCCGGTTCATCCGTAATCACCATATTTTCTCTGGTGATCACATCACATTTTGGAGAAAATCTTGGTTCTTCATGAATATCTAAACCAACACCATGTCCCAGACCATGTCCGAAATATTCACCATATCCCTGTTCTCTGATGTAATCCCTTGCCACTGCATCAATCTCACTACACCGTTTTCCCACAGCAATCTGCTCCATGGCACGAAGATTGGCATCTAAAACAATCTGATATACCTTCTTCATCTCCTCTGTCACAGTACCGATTGCAACGGTTCGCGTCATATCCGAGCAATATCCCTGGTATACACATCCAAAATCCATGGTAACAAAATCGCCCTTTTGCAATTTGCGGTCTGTCACCTGCGCATGGGGCATGGAACTGTTCGGTCCGCTGGCCACAATGGTGTCAAAACTTAACTTCGACGCTCCCTGTCTCTTCATGAAAAATTCCAGTTCCAATGCAACCTCACGCTCACTGACTCCGGGCTTAAGAATATCCAGAAGATGAGTAAATGCAGCATCCCCGATCTCTTCCGCCTTCTCAATCTTAGCAAGTTCTTCCGGATCCTTTATCATTCTAGGCATCCCGATCCAATTACTTCCCAGAGCAAACATACCATTCGGACATGTTTCCTTCAGTTTCATATACTGTGCAAGGTTCATACTGTCTTCCAATAGGATCTTAATTTTCTTATTCTCATGTAATAAACTTTTTATCGTTGCAGAGAATCCGTTCCTTTCCAGTTTCACAAGGGAAAGCCCTTCACATTCCTTCTCCACCTGCTCATAATAACGGGAATCCGTTATGACATAACCCTCTACAGAATCAACAGTTGACATAACATCCATATTAACCGGCATAAGAAACATAGCTTCTCCACCGGTAAATCCTGTATAATAATATAAATTTGATGGATGATCAATCAGCACAACATCTGTCTGTTCATTTTGTAATTCCCTCTTCAACTGCTGTCTTCTTGTTGCAAATATATTCATGCCATGGCCTTCTTTCTTAATTATCTTTCCCTAAAATCGCTCCAATAATCTCTTCTATCTCATTGGAATTGGTATCCACCACCTTGTCGCAGGCAGCTTCATAAAGCGGCTTTCTCTCCTTCATCAGGCTGCAAATTCTCTCATATGGGTTCTCACTTTGTAATAATGGACGTTTTGAATCATCCTTTACCCGGTCATAGATTTCTTTGCTTGTAGCCGTCAGATAGCAGACCGTTCCAATCTCTTTTAATAATCGTGCATTCTCCCTGCGCAGAGGCATTCCGCCACCGGTGGCAATCACTGTATTATGCAAACTATCTCGAAGTGTTTCCAGCGTTTTTGTCTCAATTTGGCGAAATGCTTCTTCTCCGTCCTCCGCAAAGATCTGTGCAATGGTCTTTCCAGCCTGTTTCTCAATATATTCATCTGTATCTAAGAATTCCATGGAACAATGCTTTGCTAATGCCTTACCAAATGTAGTCTTGCCGCTTCCCATAAAACCAATCAGCACATAATTATCCTTCGGATAAACCTTCCGTTTCAAATCTACATAAATATCTTCCACAATGTCCTGCGGTACTTTGATATCGTGCCATAATTCATAGGCAATCACTCCCTGATATAATAGCATTTTCAACGCATTATATGCCTTGCCGCCCTGTTCCATCACAAGCTGCATGAAACGTGTGGTTGCCGGATTATAGATTAAATCAATTCCTATCTCCACCTTTTTATAAAATGTTACATCCTCCAATACAACCTGATCTGCATTTGGTGATAATCCAATGGAAGTTGCCTGGAACACAATCAAATTCTCTTCCTCTATGGATGTATAATTCTTTAATTCCATTGGTATAACCATCGTATATTTTTGTACCTCTTGTCCCATCTCATCCTTTTCTTCTATTGTATTCCTCGTCTCATTCACTTCACCATGTATCTTTCCATTCTGCTGCAATGTATTCATCTGCTTCGCAATCTCCTCCGCCTTCGCGAGGGTTCGATTGAGCAGATACACTTTGGCAGCACCTTCTAGTATGCACATATAGACAACTGCTTTTGCCGCACCACCTGCTCCAAGCACCACAACCGTACGTCCCAAAAGCCCGACTCCATCTTCTTTCATCTGGCGACGCAGTCCCATCATATCCGTATTATAGCCTTTGTAACCATGTTTCTCCTCCACACGAACCAGCGTGTTTACTGCCCCTATATGGCTGGCTGCATCATCTATATCCACTAAGAACTCCTTCACAGCATTCTTATGTGGAACCGTTACGTTCATTCCCAATACATTTAACCCATAGGCTCCCTTCACAGCCTCTCCCACATCATCTGCTTCCACCTGAAATGGCATATATACGGAGGCAATCCCCATCCTTTCACTGATTCCGTTATGAATCACAGGGGATAACGTATGTTCCACCGGATTCCCCATTAAACCAATCAACCTTGTCTTACCATTTATTTCCATGTCAATCTCCTTCTTGTTCTGCATCCTCAACAAAGCATCCTAATGCTGCTCATAGCCATATAACCATTATCTGTTATCAAATTCACCCTTTTTCAAATGATGTCTTCTCCGGTAATCCCATTTAATGAACTTCTCCGGAATCCGTTTCAATATAATCTGTATTTCTTCCTTCGGATTAATGGGGTCTAACAAAATACTGAATAGCCCTGCACGTCTCGCCCCCCACACATCCGTAAAGATCTGATCCCCAACGAACAGTGTATTCGACCTGTCAGTTCCAAGAATCTCCATTCCTTTGAGATACCCCTCCCTCTTCGGTTTCCAGGCTTTGTATACATAGGAAACCTCCAACGGGTCCGCAAAGGTCCGTACTCTCTCTTCATCATTATTCGATATCAGGCATATTCCAAAACCAAGTTCTTTTAATCGTTTTACAAAAACTCTTGCTGCTTCATCTACCGGCTCATCATGTGGCACCAATGTATTATCAATATCAAACAAAATGCCACGATATCCCTGTGCGTAATATTGTTCCATCGGAATATCTTCCTTCTTGTCGTAATACCGGTTCGGATATAAATTCTTCATATATTACTCTATACTCCTACATTTGTTATCACAAAATCAAACATATTACTTTATGCAATATGATATCATACTTTTCGCAAAAATTAAATTGCTTCATCCGCTTTAAATTGCAAAGCTGCATGGCAAATTCCTCCCTTCTACCTATTCCGGCAGGTCAAACCATTCACTCAACCCATAGGTTGCCTTTGCCTCTATCCGTTTTTCCATTTCGGAATTAGGCACCAGATAATACATATCCGGATTCTCCCTGTCTTTTGCCATGTCACCTACATTCACTGCAAGCCAGGTTCCATTTATCTCCACCAGATTCCAGTATTTCGATATATCAGCGTCTATGGCTGCAATGGTATAGATACCTGCTTTCTGGCAGATTATTCCAAATGCCTCCATAAATCCCTGGGGATCGGCCACTCCATATATCAAAGCACCATACCCTGTACCTGACTGGATTCTTTTTTCGTATTGCGGATTGGAATCATCCAGCAAATCCTCCGTATTCTCTGCCTCTTTCCAGGTACTATATGCTTCCACATGCTCTAACAGATAGTCCGTAATCCACTGCACTTTTCCCTCTGTATCCAGATTCTCCGGTATCTGCGCTGCAATCTGCTCTGCTTTTTTCTGATATTCTTTACTGTAGGTATTATACTCCTCCACACCGAATTCATTTTTCGCAACATACGCCTTGTATACTTCATCCGGATCACCGGTCTTATAATCATAGCGGAAAAAGCTGTCATACCGGTGGTTGCTCTCATATAAATCCATAATCTTTTGAAAGGACTCCTTTGACAGTTTTCTCGGCAGCTGGAATTCACGAATCCTTTCTGTTTCAGCAAAGTATATTTCACTGTAAAGCAGATCAAAATCCATCTGTTCGTCCTCATTTAATTCATCATATCCATAAATCTGTTCCTGTTTTACAAAGACCAGATCTCCTCCCTGCCAGGTATTCTGATCCTCATATTTTTCCTTCTCTGCCTCTATGGACTGCCGGAAAGATTCCTGAAGTTTTTCCATATCGGAATGCTGTAATGCCACACGCTCATTGTCATAATTGTCTGTCATGGATACCATAATACGAAGATGGGGCGTATAGGAAACCCGATAATCCGACTGCATCAGATTCGGCTCCACCAGACAATCTGTATAATATGCAAAGTATGTATCGCCCACCTCCGCATATTGATATTTCTCTTCTTTGACAATATTGATTCCATCCTCTGCAGGGGAATCTGTCTGAAGCAGTATCCCCTCGTAGGTTTCCATCCTGCCGTTTGCATAAGCACACCAGTCCTGAAATGCTCCCACGCCCTGCACATCCTGCTTTGTCATCATCACAAAAATCAAAAAATAACTAACCGTCAGAAAACCAAACATAAAATAAACCACCAGCCGCAGCAAGGACGGGTTACGTTCTTTGTCAAACAATACATTCTTAAAAAAACTGCCGATCACCAAAACCGGAGGCAGCAAAACAAAAATTCCGGCAAAAAATGTCTGAAACATTCTGGTAAACAAATCCTGCTTTAGCAGATTATCAAACCGGACAATGGAATCGGAATAATGGAACAGGAAAAATGCTACCAGATAGGAAACCGCCACCGCTGCAATCAGCTTCACCTCGGTATTGCGGCTGTCACCGATACCGGAACGGCACAGCCCGTAGAGCCGCTCCATGTTGTAGACCATCTCCACATTACCTGCATCCCGGGTGCCAATGCCATCTACCTGCTTCACGATTGCCTGAAATTCTTCCTTTGAAACATGGTTCCATTTCTCTTCAGAACCAATCAGCACTCCGGGCCGTCTCATTTTGATGGTAAATGCCAGATAATTGTACACCTCCTGTTCTAATTCCGTCCGCAAATTACTGGAAATATGATGGATTGCTCCATCCCTGGTACGAATATCTACAAAGGACACTCTTTCACCCATAGGAAGGAATTTTTCACCTATATGATGCACATGCGTTTTCTCTCTTTGTCTTATCCAAACAATATCACGAACCGGTATGAGAAACGTACGAATTCCAATATGATAACCAATTACATCCTGGGTAATCATAATATGTTCTAACCTCGGTCCTTTTGCTGCCTCCCGGTCAATCCGCATAAGCTCCTCGTTGGAAAACTGCTCTTTTTCCTTCTTTAGGTTATGCGAGCATCCAAGATAAGCTATAAGGGAGAACAAAAGAGTTACTGCTGTCAGTATTCCGAATCCCAGAAAAAATGTCCGGTATTCCTCCAGATTACCGCCGGAAAGCAGATACATAAAAATAAACGCAAATGCAATAAAAATGACATAGACCCGGCAGCCAATTTTTGCTTTTCTCCGCCCTCTCTCTGCAAAAAGTACAATCTGATCTTCTGTTCCCCAAACCATATCTCTCTTCTCCTCATTTCACTTTGAACTTTTCTTACTAGTTCTCGCCACCATGTACAACAAAGCCAAAAGGCACCTCTTATGTGAAGTGCCTCAACAAAACTAAACCAACATTGTATCCATTAAAAATTCAGAATGTATAACTGAAATTAAAGATAACATCGCCAAATTATGAATGGTATCGCAAACTTCAAAATCTTTCTCTTCTTTCCAATGAGGTTTCCAATCCATTACAAAATCGTATAAATCTTTATCCGAAATCTTATCCATCGTTTTCACTAATTCATCAAAAGAATACAATACTGTTGCTATCATTTCTGCCTGTTCGGTACTTCTAATCCGTCCAAATAAATCGACAGTTTTTTGGGTTGCTGCCCATTCTTCATCTGTAAACTTTGCTTTTTCTATAACAACGTCTTCTGCAACGCTCAAAGAAACCATACGTCCTAATGGCTTTTCAATTATCAAGTTAGCATTAGCCATTGCTGTTATAGATTCCTTTACATTTGTGGAGTATGGTCCATAACTCCCTTTTGAAAATACAAAACCTGTATCCACACCATTTCTTGTTAAAACATAACAAATTTTTTGATAAATAGTCCTTCCTACTTTTAATGAATAAGTTCTTTCATTCAATTCCCGAACAACCTCTAGGATCAAATACCATTTTGGATTAACCTTTGAAATCGTTTTACCTCTTATATCACTCTCACAAGCATTCTGCATCAAATATTCTTCAGTAAGCTCATTTCTACTAGTCCCAAAAGGAGCAAAAATTTCAATATGAATTGGTAACTCTACAAGCTTTTGATACATTATCGGTCCAACAATTTCCCAGCTCAATCCCCCATTACCACATCCCAAAGGTGGAAAGGCAATGCTATCAATTTCATATTTTTCATAATTTTCAATAAACCAATTCAATCCGTCAACAACATACGATAATCTTGATGGTGACCGCCAGTGATCCTTTGTTGGGAAATTTAAAATTTTTGAGCCATCATCATTTACATATACGTATGGTTCACCTGTTTTTACCTCTCCCGCTTCACATTTTCTTACATAATCTAAGTACATTTTAGGATATGCTTTTTTAAATTCAAGTGCTATCCCCTTTCCCATTACCCCAACACAATTAACAGTATTAACGATAGTCGAACATGTACTTTCAAAAATATTACCTATCTTTACTATCATAGTATCAGCTCCTAAAAAAATAGTCTAGGTTCAATCACAATCCTCCTGTCAAACCCTATGTTTTCAAGTCCCTTCGCTGCATTAATATTAACAACAGCTGCACATACCACATACTCATATGGAATAACATAAGGTACCAAAACTTCTGCACATTTTATTGATTTCTTTCTACATTGTTCAAAATAATCTTCATCTAACCAATATCTGGCATACACTAAATCAAAGTCTATATTCTCCAATCCAACCTCTGGTGTGTAAAATGCCGCATAATCACTTGATGCATTTCTATCAGAAATAATTACACCTTTCATATCCAAAACAGATCTATCAAATTTCAAAATACAAATTTCTTCATTTTGACTTCTTCTTCGGGACAACATCGGATTCCATGGATCAAAATACAAATTTGCATACTGATGTAATCTTAATCCATTTGGAATTCTTACATGATCCCTTCTAACTTGAACTTCATTCATGGCAATTGAAGTATGACTAATATTCTGCGCTTTTTCATTAGAAAGTAAACCTTTGTTCATAATAGATGGTATATTGTTAATAGCCTGAATATTGAATAAACCCGTTTGATTCGTCAACTCAGTAAATCTCTCTGATGGTCTCATTGCTATCACCTCAATTGTAACATAAATTATTATTATTGTCGAACATTTGTTTTACAACAAATGGCATGAAGGAAATCCTCCATGCCATCCATTATCCACTCTACTATTTCTTTATCCTGACTGTTTTGGAAAGTCCTGCTTTCTTAAACAGTTTCTTGTATTTCGCATACTGTTTCTTTGGTACCTTAATCACTGCTTTCTTGTGAATACCCTTAAATGCTTTCTTGCCGATCTTCTTAAGCTTTGTTGATTTGATTACAATATTTTTAAGGTTTTTACAACCGGAAAATGCATTCTTTCCAATGGTAGTAATATTCTTACTAATGGTTACAGATTTTAATTTCTTATTATTTGCGAATGCTTTATCTGCAACGGAAGTCACTGTATAGGTAATTCCATCCACTGTCACAGTATCCGGAACAACTACCTTCTTCTGTGTTGTCTTGTTGCTCGTATACTGTACTTCCTGCTTTGCTGCATTGGTCACCTTATAGGTAATCTGACCTCCTGCGACATTTAAACTATCTCCAGTTGCTGCCGGCTGCGGTTGTGGTTCCTGAGTTGTTCCCGGTGACTGCGGTTGATTGCCTTGTCCAGCGTCTCCACCCTGGGGAGGATTCACATTTTTCTCATCATCATCCGTATCCTTCCCTTCTCCACCGGAAGAATCTCCCGTAGCAGGAATGATTTCCGGTGTATTCAATGCTTTTGTTCCCTCTTCGTCTGCAAACATGGCTCCACATACAGAACATGTCCAATATTCTTTGTAGCCATCTTCTGTGGCAGTTGGTTCCTTGCCATCCACTTTCACCAACTGATGGTCTCCCAATTCTCCATACTCTGCACCGCAGGCAGCACAAACAGCTTTCTGCTTACAGGTTGCTGTTCCGCCATAATGCGGCTCACCGGAAATATATTCTTTACATTCTGTACAATATAAGGAATGGGTCGTTCCATCTGCATTTGGTACCGGTTTATCCTGATAAGAATGTTCTATCGTCGGAAGTGTAATGGTCTTTGTATCATTATAGGCTATACCATCTGACTGTACAGAGGCAGTATATTCTCGTTTCCCTTTTACAGTACATGTGGATGCCGTTTCTGTCATTGTAACGGTACACACTTCATCCTTCTTCTCTAAACACTCACTACAGGTAAAGGTTGCTGTCACCTCATCATAGGATATTCCATTCTCCCCTGTAATCCATGTGAATTTTGGAGCTTCATTGTAAGCATGGCCGGTTGCAGCAATTACTTCCGGTTCACTAATCCGGGTAGACGCTGCAGAATCAGAGAACAATTTGTTACATACTGTGCATTTCCAATATGTCTTGAATCCGTCAGTTGTACAGGTGGCTGCTTTTCCTGTTACTCGTGATAAATTATGGTCTCCTAATTCACCATACTCTGCACCACAGGCTGCACAGACAGCCCTATGAGTACAGGTAGCCTCGCCTCCATAATGTGCTTCTCCATGAATTTCTTTCTGACACTCTGTACAATGGAGGGAATGTGTCCCATCTCCATTATCAACCGGTTTATCTGTATAAGTATGTGGTTTCAACACTTCTACCGACTTCGGGTCCGTATAAGTAGAACCATTGTAGGTCACCGATGCCGTATATACGGTGGTTCCCGGCACTTCACAGGTTGCTTTCTTTTCTACCTTGGCTGTTACCGTACAAGTAATTGCATCAGACACTTCCTGATCTCTACTACAGGTAAATTTCGCTGTTGCTGTATAAGTTACTCCATCCGCTGCCAGCTTCCAGGTAAACACCGGTTTCTTGCTTCCCCAGTCATGGCCAAGCTTATCTATAACAACCGGTGCTGCAATCTCATTGGTAGCATTGGCATCGGAATACAATTTACTACATGTGGAACAACTCCAATATGCCTCTCTTCCATCCTGCTCACAGGTTGCATCGACTTTCTTATGCTCCGTAAGCTTATGACCAAGCTTCTTCAATACTATACTTTTCTCTTCAGTATAGACATGATCTCCCACCTTAGCCGTCGCCTTATAGACTACTACACCATCTGTATCACAAGTTGCTTCCGTTCTTGATTTTTCTTCTAAGGTACATGTCTGTTCAGAAGTTTTCTGATCTCTGCTACAGGTAAATGTAGCCTTTACCTGGGTATATTCCGTCTGATCCTCATTCATTGTCCATGTAAATGTCGGTCTGGAACTTCCATAATCATGTCCAAGGACAGGAATGGCAATCGGCTCATCAATAACATTGGTTCCTGCCTCATCGGAAAATAATTTACCGCATTCACTACACTCCCAGTATGCCTCATATCCGGCCTGGGTACAGGTTGCTTCCTGTCTCAAAACTTTGATAAGTTTATGACTGCCATATTCCCCATACTCTGCACCACACGCTTCACAAACAGCTTTCTTTTTACAGGTTGCCGTTCCACCATAATGTGGCTGTGCATCTATATCCTCATCACATACTGTACAATGATAGGAATGGGTTCCATTTCCATTATCTTTCATATTGGAATCCGGAACATGGGAGCCATATTGCTTCAATTCTCTGGTATCTGTAAATGTAGGTCCATCATTATAGGAAACCGATACTGTATAGGTAATGGTTCCTTCTGTCTTACAATTTGCCTTTCCATCGTTGGAAATATCAATATCCAATGGTATCTTTCCACTTGTTTCATTATCACGGCTACATGTAAACTCTGCAGTTACAGATGTATAAGACTTTCCATCCTCCGCAAGATTCCATGTAAATACCGGACGATTCTGCCCCAGATCATGTTTCAGTGCCGGAATTGCAACCGGTGTTGCAATTTTCTTTGTTCCCTCTGCATCGGAAAATAATTTATTGCAGGTTGAACACTTCCAATATGCCTCATATCCGGCCTCCGTACAGGTTGCTTCCTTCTTTGCAATAGCAGAAAGGCTATGGGATAACTTAGGGATGATACTCGGTCCGGTAATCTGATTCTTTCCTTCTGAATCACTATAGTATTTCTTACAGGCATTACAGTAATAACAGTCTTCTGTTCCCGTTGAGGTACAGGTAGCTGCCGTTCCCTTCTGAAGTTGCAGATTCTTATGCTGCTTAGTCCCCCCACTGCTTCCGGAAGTATTGGTATATCCACCTTCTGAAGATGTTGTGCCATCGCAATACTGAACTCCACCGGTATATACTGTTCTTGTACCTTTATCGGTACTATCTAATGTTGGATAAGAATCGGTGCCAATCTTCTGATACCACGCCTGAGTACCGTCTGTCACACCGTTGTTGAGGAGATATGTCGCTTTTCCATTGGAAAAATCCGTTATTTCATATATTTCACAATTAGTAACATAAAATACTCCATTATCGAATGACTTGTATGCAATCTCTAAAGAATTATTCGTTAAAGCATAACAATATTCCACAGAGCAGCCATTTTGTGCAGAAAATCCTGCTATCAACCCACACATTCCATAACCAAAGGAACATCCAAATTCTCCGCAAGTTTGAACTGCTCCCATATTATAACCAACAATTCCCCCAACGTAATTATCGGTTGTTCCGCTAATACTTGCAGTCTTTCCCACATAACAATTCTTTACCACACCTTTTGCATAATTCTGTGCTACAATTCCTCCAACACCATAAAGAGAACTGGATTGTTCTCCCGAAAAAATACTGTTGCTATAACACTTTTCAATCGTTCCATAATTATGCGAAACAATACCACCTACATTGCCCCCTTTCAACACAGACTCGGTGTAACAGTTAGAAATGGTTCCATAATTATAGGTTGCAATACCGCCACATCCATAAACTTCACTTGACTTTGGAGAAAGATAAGACTGTACAACACCAACATTCTGCACTACTCCATTAGATCCAACATACCCAAATAATCCCCCATAGTACTTCTTCTCACTAGTATATAAACCTTTTATTATATGACCATTGCCAGTAAAGGTTCCATTATATGGTTTATCACTAGATGTTGCAATGGGAACCCATATACTATCAGGAGTATTCGTAAGGGTACCATCACTTGCAATCTGTACATCTGTGTAAGAAATATCATTTTGTAAAGATGCACATATAGAAGTTCTATTATTAACCGTAACTTCCGTTCTAAACCATTGCAGTTCTCCCGCTGATGTAATCAGATAGGGATTCTCTATGGTTCCACTACCTGCCGGCTCAACAGAAGTAACTTCAGCCTTTACATAACAGGGTAACATCATACACAGAAAGAAACCAATTAACCATATATGAAAATATCTTTTTCTCTTATTCCCCAACATATAATAACCTCCGTTTCAAAAAAGCAGCCTCAGGAAATTCTCCTGAGACTGCTCATTTGCATATCCTTGTTTTAGATGTTAAATCTTGTTCGATCTGTTACATCCAACACACTCTTTGATTTTACAATATAATACTGCGGTAAATCCATTGTAGTATTATCTGTTAAGTCAAATAAATGCTGTGCTAACATAATCTTGATACGAACATGCGCTGTCTTACCTTTACCATCTTTTGCATAAATTACAAGATAAGTGTAATTATTATATGGTGCAAAGTAATCGACTGGCGAATTATTATCATTCGTATCCACTGCTGCATTCAAAGCAAGTTTACTTTGCGGATCATCTGCATCTTTCGGAACAGGAACCCTCAATGTGGTAGTTTCATCTCCTGTCACCTTATATACATATTTATCCGTTGTGCTCGGTACAAGATTCTTAACCTTTGCAGACATCAAATTATATTTGTCTGTAACAATCGGGTTCGAATTTTTTAAAGTTGTTAGATAGTCTTCATCATTCAATAATGAACAACCGTTCGGGTTACTCTTTGTTCCTAAAGTCTCTTCATCATGCACAGATAAATCTTTTGTATAATGATGAATCAATACGTGGTTATAATCGTCTGTAAATCGATCCGAATAATCTGCTACATACTTTGTCTCTTCTCCCGCTGTACCAGTCTTATATGGCTGTGTATTACCATCATAATTCAAGTCATAGAACATATAAACATCCGACAACCCTGATAACTCATTAAAGCGGACATCAAAATCAAACTCCGGAATACTATTAATATCATCTAATGTATATATATAATTTCCGTCACTATCCAACTTCAAATCACTCTTTGAATTTTCTGTTATCTTCTTATGATTCTTATCATATAAAGTAATCTTTGGCTTAGAGGCCGACTTTCTTACAGCATCAACTGCAATGTTCATGTATAACTTACGCTCGTCATTATTCTGTTTACCCGGACCAGTTACCCGTGAATGACCAGCTCCACAATAATGTACCGTTCCTTCTCCAGAATGATATGTATAGATAAAGTAACTATCCATGCCATCCTTTGGTGAAGCAGCAAATAGGGAACTCTTTTTCTCCGCTGAACTAGTAGAATCATTTCCCTCTTTATCTGTAGCCGCCAAGGTGTACCATACTGTCATATTGGAATCTTCCAAATCTGCCGCAAATGCCTGCACATGTGTCGGTGAAACCGTAAGAGAATCTCCCAAGCCATACGGATAGGTTGTAACAATACCCTGATTAACTCGTTGTACTTTATCAGTTCCTCTTATTTCATCAAAATCATTACCAACTATCGTCGGATTCGACTGAGCAAAATGATACCAATTATACTTTGCATATTTATACGGACACGAATTACCATTGTCTTCTGTTCTAAATAAGCTTGCGCCATCTGTTAACCCAACTAACGACAAATAATTTTTATTACCAAAATTAACATTTGGTATACTTTCCATCTCGGACTGCCAAATAATCCTCTCCTGTAATGCCTCACCTTCTCTCTGCTTAATAGAAATTGGTGTCATATAATACTTTGATCTAGTACCAACTGTAGAAGAATCAAATTTCAAGAATGGATATTTTAATTTTCCGGTTATCGTAACACTACCCGAATCAATCGCAATGGACTTAGACCCATCCACAAATCCACCCTCACCAACTGTCCCCATATTTTTCCAATTATAATTCTCATATATCATAAGATTAGTAGGAACTACCGTTTGGGTTGTTGATTTGATTCCCGCTTCTAAATCAGCCTGTGTATCATACATTTCAAGTGTGATAGTAACCGTTCCATTCTGTACAGAACTATTTTCATCGTAAGAATACTCTGCAACCGGATATAATTCTTTAATAGTTGATGTCGATGTTGGTGTCAAACCAGTATTATCTCTCACCAATTTAATGGTTGTATTTTTATTAGTAACAGTTACCGGTCCGTAGGTCACATTTGAAGTCTGACTCGGCCAAACATTATATTTGTCTGTGTTCCACGGAGATGTAATATACACTTCTTTAGTTACATAATCCGTCGTAACGGTTGTATCACCAGTCGTATTCTTCGTCATATCAAGACTCACGTGATAACGATCCTGTCCAAAGGTGGTTCTTAATTGGGTTGTTAAATTAAACGCACCATCGGCTGGATCTGCAAATTTTGTCATAGAATCATGCGTCAAAAGAACAGTTCCACCATCCTTCACATAAGTTTTAATCTGACCACATTCATCCACAGTTAAATCTTTATCATTAAAGTTATTCGCAAAACCAAGAACCATCAAATCGTAATTGTTACCAATCCAATCACCTTCAGTACAGGCATAACGAGAATATTTCCTATAGAGATTATAATAATCTACAACTTCATCCTGTAAATCAACCCAAACTTCATAATTTGTTCTATAATCGCTCTCCTGTTTAGTATGATCTATATAAATAAAATAATATCCATAAGACTCCGTATCAATCCAGTACTGCACTGCATCTGGTCCTGAAACATAAGCACCACCTCGTTCCAATTTACCCGTCTCTGGAACTGTAGCCTTATACTCGGTTAGAATGGAATCCATATTCTTTTTAGCATCTGATTTTGCAGCCTTTTCCTTTGCCTTCTCATATAAATCATAATATTTATCAGCCAGATTTTTATAATACTCTACCCAGGTCATATCACTAGTCGCCTCTGCTTTTGTGATGTCCCCATTCTCATTCTTACGTTCCACACCGTTCTTATTCAGATTACTATTGGCATCCAGCATCTTAACCGGTACATAAGTTGTAACATCCTGATTATTCTCATCCTTTGTAACAACCTCTGTTCCATTTGCCTTTACAATTTTAGAAATATCATTCAATTCATTCAAATAGAGAATATCCAAAGAAAAATTATAATCCTCTGCTAAGTCATATGCGTAATTCGAACTATAATTTTCTGCTCCTTGTCCCTCAACATCATGAGTACCTTGTTTCGGACCATTAGAATCATATTTGTTAATACCAAATTTATGCATATGTTTTCCTAAATAATAAGAACTAGGAAGATTAGAAGCATCGCCAGCTACTCCATTTGTTGCTTCCGTCTTATTTACATTCATTTCGCCGGAAGGTCCTGGATCCATATTGTAGTTCATACGAAAACCAGACCATTGACAATCAGGGCAAAGATATAACGTATAAGTATTTTGTCCACTCTTAGCTGCTTCATAACTTTCAACCGGCATAACCTGCAGTACACGGACATCCTTTTTCTCTACATTTTCATCTCTCTTATAATATGCAAATCCTGTTCGGACATCTCTGGGTGCTACAGTCTGCTGAGTTCCAATTGTGGAAGCAATGACCTTCCAACTAATCAGACCATAGAAATCACTCTGTTCAAACTGGTACACCAAATCAACAGCCGAGCCTTTATTGGTGATATTCTTTGTATCTACCTTTTCATCTGCATCAAAAGTTCCATTACCATCCTTATCAACATACAAGTCAGCAACCATATTCTGATAGGTATTATCATTCGTTAATCCACTAACTGAAATTGTCATTTTACCATTTTCAGCTGTATAGTGCGTCGTTGCGTCCTCTAAAGAATAATCCTTAGGAGCATTCCGAACCTGAACAGTCGGTCTCAAAATTGATGCATCTATACAAGAAAGAATCTTCTGATTAATCTCATCTGTATAGCGGGTAATATATGCTGTAATTCCATATATACCTTCATCATTTGATTCATTAACAACATGACCATCTGACACATCCATACCCCAATATATGCTTTTAACGGATGCATTATTTTTTACGGATTCATCAATCTTACCATACTTATCCGGAGCATATTTTTTATATGCATAATCTAACAGTGCATACATATTAGATGTTGGATCAATTAAATGATTAGATAATTTCGCCAATTGGGACTTATCATAAATTGCCTCATATGCAGTTGTTACATCGCTTCCAAAGATAATCGGCATACCTGCATCAATATAATCCTGTAATTCCTGATACTTTGTTGCAGTGAGATCATTACCATTATATACCGTAGAAGTTCCAACCTTGGTACCTCCCTGTCGATAAACTCCATATCCTATATCATCCGGGACATCCGCAACTGCCGTTCCACCTTCGTAATAAGTTCCGTACAATGTTTTGTTATAGGCACCTTGCATTGTAACTAAACCACCTGTATGTGTATACATATCATAATTGGTTGCAATCTTTTCCGATGCAGCTAACAATTGATTAAACGCATCTGATCCATATGCACCATTTGCCTTCGAACTAAACACATTTTCTAAATTGTGTGGTACTAATGCCGAAAAATCACCACCAATATATACCAAATCATAAGTATCGAGAACAACCTCTTTCGTAGAAATAAATTCTTCCGTAGACATCTGATCCAGCTCAATCTGACTATATTTCAATCCAGTTGCATATGCAATTCTTGCAATAGAAAGTTCAAATGCATAATACTCCTCATCACCTACAACCTGTTCTGGTGTTTTTTTCAAAACACTTGCGGGCTTCTTATAGTAATTACCTTTCACACCATTAAAAACATTTAAAAAATTGGCATCCATTCCCTTAGAGTCCGATTCTGCGACCTCCGTATCAATCGGATAACAAGGCTGAATCTCCAATACCCGGTATTTCTTACCATTACGCCCATTCGTCTCTGACCCCCGGTAGTTTGAACCATTCAATATTTCAGAAACCTTACTGGCTCCTGCTGCTTCCAACGCCTCCGTTGCGAAGAAACCATTCTTAACAACTAAGGTGCGTTCTGGATTCACCGGTTCATTTGTAGCACTTGTAACCAAATTTTTATATAACTCAGAATAAAGGTTCATAGTACCAGTTATACCATTATCCTTTGGATCCACATTCGCAGCATCAAAGATAATAAACTGTGTTCCATTCGCTAAATCCACAATAGCATTCTTAATATCATCTGAAATCGTCTCGCTAATAATACTATCTTCAATGATAACAAAATCATAACCGGATTTAAGTTTATCTGCGGTCAACGCTGCAGCATCCGTTGAATTACTCAAATCAATATCTTCTATAGAATAATATGCCGGATTCTTAAGAAATTCTGCTTCTGATTCTTTCGTTGCGTAAGCATCCTTTAATTTTCCAAGACTTCCATTATAATAAGTTGCCGTGGTGCAATAAGTCTCCCACTCGGTATCAGTTGTTCCTGAACCTTCTGTCGGTTTTGCCTGCCATGTATCATAGCCCGGATAATTTTCAATATTTCCATAATACAAAGCGGATTTATCAGCATTAATGATTCTGTTTGTAATCCAATCCATCTCTAATGCTTTCGCTCGAGTCGCCTCTATATCAACACTACCATCTGCCTTAGTTACCACCTCTGTCTTTCCGGATTTACGGAGTCGTAATATCTTTCCGGATGACTTTCCATTCAATGTCTTTGCAAAGAAATGAGATGACCCTTTACCTTCCAAAAAATCTTCAATCGTCTGCGTCTTACTCCAACTAAATACTGGTGAATACAAATATCTGTCTGCAATCAGATTAATTACTGTTCGATATGTACTTTCTGATGTATTACCACCGGAAGATGAATTAGTGATATCGTCCAAAATAATCGGCTTATGATTCGTTCCAGAATACTCATCTTTGATATAGCTATACAAACTGTCTGACATTGCAGAACTATCCGTATAGGAATTCTGTGCTGGCGATTCAATATATAACAAATCTGCATCGGATAACAAGCTTGCTACAGAATATGTTGCCGCATCATAAGAAGACACACTATTTGCATAACCACTCGGTAAGCTCACACCTGCAAGTTCACTTATCAACGCATTCTGCTTCACCGTAGAATTAACCGGTAATGTAATAACACGTACAGTTCCAGCCTTCATTGTCTCTTTTCCTGCTTCATGCGCTGTTGGATCTGCATAAGCATCAATTACAAGATTCTTAAAATTACCTGTTGAAACATACTGATCAATCGCATTTTCACTATAATTTAAATCACTCTTACTCATGGAATATGGAATCATATGTACAATATTGAAACAATAATTATCCGTATAGGAATCCTGAATAATCAAGTCAATATTAGACATATATACCAAATCATCTAATTTTGATGAACGTTGTGTTACTCCCGTTTCAATCTTTTCTGAATCACCTTGTTTACCTACTCCAGCAATTGTATAAGCCGCAACAGAAGCTGCCAGAGTGACTGTCAGAAGTAATGCAATTGTAATTAGAAGTTTTTTCTTGTTTTTTAACATATTCTTTCTCCTTTATAAATATACAACCTCATATATCTCACTCATGGGGCAGGTGTTGGTGTACTCGTTCCGGTCCACTTATACAACAACTGTGGTTTCGTAGTTAACACATTATTATTCCTGAAATTAACAGTTTCTTTAAACTTGTATTGTTTAGTAGAATATTTACTATCCTGAATAATCATATCAACATCCATTGAATTATTATCCGGACTTGCACTGATATATAATTCGTCAATATTGCTGGAAACTAATCCCTTCACATTACGTCTTTTTGTTGACTTATCATATGTTGTAAGTTTATCGATTGCTTCAACAGCCTTTGCATACCGATGATCTGAATCCGGAACTGTTATGGAGCCGTCGTTATCGAACCGATACATATACAGAAATCCGTCTTTATCATCATACTTAAATATAACGTAATTCTTCTTCTCAGTACTCTTTGTAACAACCTCTACATTAAATGTTTCCGTACTTCCTATTTTCTTCTGTGTAACCGTTTCTGTACTATCAGCTACTGTATCAGACATACTATACTCAATATAAATATACTTAGGCATGACATAATACTTAGTTGCTCCATCCAGAATACGGAATGATTTCAAGATTGCTCCCGTACTCTGATCCTCATCAATGGAATTAACAGTTGTTATATTTCCTGATCCATCTCTAACATTCGTATCATCTGCTACAGGATATTTCTCATTTTTTTCATTGTATAGATAGCCATTGGTATAATCAACAATAACCTTACGAGAATTCAAATTCGGCTGATTCTGCAGCTGATAATTAGGATAGTTTTCTGAAATGTAATACAATTTACTTGCATCCACACTACTGCCCAAATCCGCAAACATGGAAGTTGCTGTGGATTTGTCAATAACCTTATCCGTTGCATTATATTCATATCCTTTGTCATCAACCGGCTGAACTCTTACATAAGTTGCCTGCATTAATATATCTGCAAGCTGATAATATATTCTTTGTGCTTCATCCTGATTCTGAATATCTCTTGATACCCTGTCTTGTGAATGTAATGTTGTTGTTAGAAAAGATCCAAGTGCAACCATAATAATAGCCAAAATTGCAATCGACAACAACAACTCAATCAAAGAGAAGCCTTTATTCTTCTTGTTTTTTATCATATATAGCCCCTCCTATCACTTACTTGTTGTACTTTGTATAGTACCTTTATTGATATAATATTGCGAACCATTTGAAGCACTGCCATCGTAATCCACAGAAAAATGATTACCCGTTGTTTTATCCAGATAAATTCTTCCCGCCACACTACCATCTGCCATATAGAATATGTACTCACCTGCTCCATATGTCACAGCACCTGTAGACTTATCAAACTCAATATACCATTTCTTATTGGTGTCTCCATAACCGCTTTTTAACTGACTACTATCAGACGGTACATAAGAAATCTTTGAAGTTTGCCAATCCATAGTTCTCGTCCACTTATTAATCATTGCTGAATCCTTCGTTGTTGCAGTACCTGAACTTTTATCTATTACAGTGTAAGTAAAACCTTTATCTTCCCACTCCATCTCCGCATACATCATGCCTTTTGATGACGTTGATTTTGTTCGTAGCCAGGTATTGGACAATTGTGAATTAAAAGACTGAATGCCATCTCTTACTTTAGCCTTATAGATCAATCCAATTGAAACTGCAGCCAAGCCGGATAAAATCGCCATAATTGCAATTACGACTAACATTTCAACTAAAGTATATCCCTTGTTTTTCTTCATAATTACAATCACCGCCTATTCAACATTCTTCTTCCAGTTATTAAACTCAACAATATCTTCAAATTGAATGGTACTTATCGTTCTGGTAGTTTCATAATTCTTATCAACTTTTGTATCATTCGTTGATTCATCTCCACCATAACTTCTAAATAAGCTTAATATATGATCATATATATTTCCATTTGCACGTTTATCTTCACAAATACGAAGAATAGATTTTACAATCTCCTCATTTGCTACAAAATCGACACTATGATCAACGATAATTTTACTTCCTGATATGATAATACCTTCAAAACTATTGACGTTCTGATCAAAAGTAACATCACCTTTTGCAATAACGATGCCTTTAACATTACCTGATCCTTTTTGCTTTTCAATCTTGATATCCTCATCACTTAACCATATACCATATCCGGAACCTGCAAAATCTTCATCTTTCTTATCTGCTAAATCACTGCTATATTTGTCAAATGAAGAAAACTTAAAATAATAATTGATTGGTGTAATCGCACTGTCTTTAATAATATGAGCTAATGCAACACCCTCAGAATCAGAAGATTGTGTACTTAACAGCAACTTCATCTCCTTGTACTGTTCCTGCATTCCTCTTGTTACTTCCTGCGACAAAGCCGCCCTTTTAGCAGATGCAGCAGCTGAATTATCATTAATAGCCGCTTTATTTTCCACGTCACCAATTTTACCACTGTTACCAGAACCTTCTTTACCTTTAGCTTCTTCATTATCATTGATTCGAGTAGCAGCTTGTAATAATGCCTTTCCGGAATCACTATCTGCAGTGATTGAAAATGTGCTGCCATATTTTGCTGTCAATGCAGAATTGGAATAAATCTTACTATAATCTGTCTCGTTAGAGTTCTGTTTAGTAGGCAACTTTAACATATTTACTTCAAACTCTTCATAATCTGTAATGTCTGTAAGAAATGATTTTGCAGCAGAAGTAGAATTCTTTGCAAATATCTCAGCATAGGAAGCAATGAACTCATTCACATTCTTATTGGTTGTATCTGCAGATGTGAAATCAAAATAGTAATATCTCTTTCCGGAAATCACAGTCTTAATAACCGGTATTTCTGAAATAGCCTTTTCCAACGAACCATCTTTCCACGCTTTCTTAAAAGCATCTTCCTTTAATACTGCAGTATCTAAAGTAACATAATAACCAACTACATTACCTTGAGCATCCTTTTTTTCTTTAATGTTAGCTGACGGAATATTACCATAAGCTAACTGATTACTCTTAATGGATACCGCTTCACCGGTTTTATAATCCTGTACAGCACCTCCTGTTGTCGTCTCTGTCGTGCCATTCTCTTCCCGAACAACATCACCTTCTGCTCTTGTTCCATCACTGTAATATGTATTATTACCCGATTGATCTGTACTGGTGTCAGGTGATATATAACTGTAATCCTGTACGGTTACATCTTCATCCTCATCACCTTCATTACCCTTATAGGTTATTGTCTCAGTATGGGATTTCGTATTATCTTTCCGCAATTCAATATATGACTGTCCTGCAATATACATTGCCGAAACATCCTTCAAATCCAGAGAAGCATTCTCGCCATTGATAATAACAGAACTACTATTATAATGCTCCTGTCCTGTTTGATAGGCACGTTTTAATTTACCATTTGCAGCTACGGTATTGTTATCAGTATCTGCTGTCAATGTATAGATACCATTCTTCTTCAAAAAGGCTGTTGAAAAAGAACGAGTATCTGTCGTAGCATTATTGTAACCATAATATTCACCAATCAGAGTAAAATCAGAACTATTCGCATTTACTTCAAGATCATCTGAAATATAGCAATTAGCATTCAATGTCATAGAAGATCCCGACATAGTATCTTTTCCAAGATAAGCTGAATATCCTCCAAGAGTAATATTATCTGCCCAGATATCCGTCTTACCCACCATATTACCTGAAATGGCACTAACAGTAAGCTTACTTAAATTCATTGCAGCTATTGTTCCTGGGACAACAACTTTATTGGAAGTAAGCGTAACATTGGAATTACTCATATATAAACCAGAATACATACTTTTTTCATCTGTACCATTCTGATTTGAGAATCGCTGTCCCCGATTTCCCGAAAACATGGTATTTCCGCTACTCGTCTTTGTACCATATGAAGAAACGGGTACAGTATACATTGCAGCAACCTTTTTCTTTGCCTCTGCATCCCCCTGGATTGCATTGGAATTAAGAATCGGATCAACAACAGAATCCTGAACACTCACATTTGTAACATTCTCACTACTGCTGTTAAACTCAGGTCCATTATAATCCTTATTATAAAAATCTGCCGCAGCATATATATCACCGGTAACATTGACAGTGGCATCTTTAATTTCAATACCCTTATCAGCCAACATAGAAAAGGAAAACAGATTATTAAGTGATGCATTAATCATATCAAATGAAACATCAAACTGTGGTTCACCGATTACTACATCCGTGGAAACGGATTGGGTAAATGAATCTGATGCCCCTTTCTTACCAATGGTGAGTGTTGAATACTTAGCTGTACGGGACAGCTTAAGATTTAATATTGTAACATTATCATTCTTGACCTTAGTACTAATATCAACCTGAAGTTTTCCATCATCTACTGCATTTCCATCTGCATCTAATGTTTGATTAATCAAAATACCTTCAGGATTAGTATCCTTATCATAGGCATTCGTTACAAAAGATCGAATTCTTTCCACGGCTTCATCCGGATTTCTATAAGCGGACTCTTCACGAATCATACGCATATATGTTGTCTTCATCAACTTATTAGCCGCATCATTATTCATCGTTACATATGACTTACTATCTGTATCATAATATACAATAACTTCCAAAGTGTCTGTATACGCACTATTTAGTTTATCTATAGAGTCTTTACCAACACCTGCATAGATTTCGTCCATAGCCTGCTCAAGATAATAGAAATTATCTCTGGAATTAATATCCATAATCTTCAAACGATAACAGAGGGCAATGGCAACCAGAATAGCCGCTGTTAAAATTGCAAGAAAAGACAGAGTAACAACAACCATAATAAATGTATTACCTTGGTTCTTTACCTTCTTTCTAATCCTTTTTAACATTTAATTCCCTCCTTTCGTTCCCGTTACTAAAGGCTTCATACCCGATAACTTTGTCTTCAAAGAAGAATAAGTCGAAGATGCATCTGCAATCGGTTCTTCAGATATATATATCTTTACATTATATAACGGACTAGCAGATGTAACAGCATCTGTAATGTACTTAAACTGGTTTTCATCTATATCTGCTGTACTAAGATCATCCGCATTGGATATTGTATACATATTTGTATTGGATCCGGTAATCGGGTCATAATTTTTAAACAGAACCTTGCTTTCCAAAGTTCTCATATTCTTTCCGGAATAATCATCCTTTACAAAATTATGATAAATATTTACATACTTTTCCAATTCGGTAAGGTTTTCTCCGGAATGATTTTTCCCTATAAAAGTAACAGAAGAACGTGAGCGACTACGTATTGTAGACGTATTCACCAAATACTGATTACTGATTTTTGTCAGCGCATCATTGTATTTTGTCAGCCAAGTATTAGATGTATTTTTATTAACCGCATTTGATACATTCGTATATGCTTCTGCATATTCTTTATCGTAGTACTTCTCCTTTGCCTTCGGATACTCTTCTTTGTATGCTTTATCATATGCAACCTGCCATGCATCCGGATCAGATGCCTTGTCTGGAACCTTCCCATTTGCAATGCTCTCAGACGCCATATTGGCCTGTGCCATAACTTTCTCTTCCGCTGCACCTTGTGCAACTGAGATCATAGCATAGGATTCTGCCGCCTGTTCTGAATATTGCTCGGCTGTTTCCACTACAAAAAGATTTACCTGCGGATATCCATTCTCTGTTTTATCAGTATTATTCTCCTGAACAACTTTTCCATTTCTGTCTAAGACCTTCACTGTTTGTTTTACAAGTCCGGAAGTATCCAGGATGATATTGTCATTTGCCATATAATTGCCATTATATAGACACGGATTGTACATTAAATAAATACTTGGCAATTCTGTTGCCTTAAAGGTCTGCGTGTAAGGAGTGTACGTAATCTCCTGCGTTAAAACAGAACCAATTGTTTTGCCAGCATACGGACCATCTTTTAATACAACATTTGAATTATCTTTATAACGTAATTTACAGGAAACTGTATAATTATACAGTTCATTTCCTGTTGTTGCATCTGTTTCATGTGCATCTTCCGATGAAACTGAAATTTCAATCACTCGGGTAACGGTATCATTTGGAAAAGCAACAATATCTGCCTGCTGCTTTGTATACTGCTCCCAACGAGTTCTGTCTCCAATTTTTAATATATCTAATTTCTTTGACATAAAGGCATTTGTCACTGTCATGTCATAATTTCCAATTGTTCCATTAATCAGCGCAACCTCTGACGCATCCAGGCTTTCAATCAAAGCCAATGTTGAATCATTCGGATTAGAATACTTACTGTCAGCAACCTGATTTTCAGCGTAAGATTTGTTATCTGTATCAATAGCATAATAATATGTTTTTGCTTTGTTACCTGATTGAATTTTTGTAGATCCGGTAACAATACATCCGCTGTATGATGCCGTCTTAGCCTCACCCTTTTCGTTCGTTCCAGATACTGTATCAGAATACATACCATTTGTAGGATATTTTTTCACAGAGCTAGTCTCACTCACTTTATTCAAATAATCATCATTAATAACGTTATCTGAAAAGAATGAAGTAGTGTCAGAATTTTTAATATTTTCCATCAAATTCTCAGCAAATTCATATTTTGTCTGCGCCTTTGTGGCTTTATCCGATGTCTTCAACGCCTGAATCAACTGTGACGTAATTGGAATTACCAGGATTGCAAATATTGCAACCGCAATTACCAGTTCGAAGAAGGATACACCTTTATTTCGGAATTTGTTCATTATAGGAATCACTCCATTCTAATTACTTGTAAACCTTCACTGCTCCTGACTTGCTTGCAATATCAATTCTTGGAGATGAAGCATCATCATCGCTTACTTTCACATATACCGGTAAGCTTGTATCATTCTTAATGGTAACACGTACACCAGACTTATCGTCTTCACCCTTCTTTGCAGAGGACTGCAATAATAACTTCACATCTTCTGCGGAAGTAACTTCTGCTGTATACTTCGTACCATCCAAATCATAATCACAATAATTCTTACCATCCTTCTCATAGAAGCTGAAGGATAAAGTAGATACACTGTTATCACTGTTAGAAACAACACTTGCTTCCTTACCGGCACCATTCTGTCCTACAACTTTAGCAGAGACATCGCTGTCAGCCGCATTAATCATAGCATAGAAATCATAACTATTCTCAATTGCCGCACCATCATTCTCATCATACTTATTCAAATCACTGTTAGAGGAACCTCCGGTTGCACTGCCGCCATTGAAGATATTGCCGACACCAGTCTCTACATCATCAAGATCAACAGAACGAGGAGCTCTGTCTTCACCTTGGATAGAATAGCACATAAGATTCATGCTTCCGGAATACTTATCGCTTTCTGCATCATATGCAATGTTGATAGAATCCACTACCATACGGTCTTCAAAATTATCTACATACTTCACAACGTTCTTTACTGCCTCATAACTACCAGAGTATGTAATTGGGAATGCTGCTCTATAACATTCATATCCGGCAGTAGTATCCTCCGCTACAGTAACTTCTCCGCCTTCTGCAGGTGCTGCTTCCGTTGCAGCCTCTGTAGCTGTTTCCGTAGCCGCTTCTGTGGATGTATCTGCAGCCGCTGCGTCACCCTCTAATGCTGTATCTGATCCATTCAATCCTAATGTATAGAACTGTTCAGGCTGACCCAGTCCTAAAGAAGCAACATCAAAATCATATTCATCCTTGATTCCCTGTACGAACATAATGGAAATCTCCTGATTCAAATCCGCAGGAAATGCTTCTAACGTCTCATCAAATTTCTGCTGTAACTCTTCTGTCTGTGCTAAATAAAACTCTCTGTCCGCCTGCTTTTGCTGTAATTCTGACAGGCGAGCCTGCAATGTAACATTCTCTGCTTTTATGTTATTATAGGTCTCTATATTAGGCTTTGCCACATAAAAGATTGAAATAACGGCAATTGCCACACCTGCTAATCCAAGTAATAATGCTTTTTCTGAACTCTTCATCGTAATCCCTCCTATTCTGCCGGTACCGTCTCAAGGGTTGCTTCCCCCTCCTGCGGTTCCTCTTCTGTATCTTCTTCCATGGAAACAAAATTAGCGGTTACACTGAATGTGTATGTTGCTTCCCCTGTCTCCTCATCCAATTCCTCTGCGATAGAAGGAACATATGTATTATCCACACAAGAAATATCTTTCATCTGTGTTACTAACTTAGCAATGGCATCATAGCTTGCTGAAGAACCATTCATAGAAACAGAATCTCCGGAAGATGTGTAACTTGTAATTACAATTTCTTTCGGAAGCTTAGCCTCTAACTCGTCAAAGAATACCATAAAGTTCTCGTTCAGATTCTTTGTCTGATCATACATTAACTGAATATCATCATACTTTGCCTTGATTGCATCATAATCACTGATGATCTGGTCAATATCTGCAATGGCAGCAATCTGTGCATTCAGATTATCTCGCTTTGCTGCTTCATTATTCTTCATAATGGTTGTAACCACAATGGAACCTGCTGCTGCAACAATGCCAACAAGTAATACCGCCACACCATACTTCATATAGTCCGCACTACCGGCACTCTTCGTCTTCGCCTCTGAAGGGCGGAATCCCATCGGTGCAAAAGCTGCACCAATTGGAGAAATCAGATATACCGGATTATATATCTTAAGATCAATCTTCGGATCAAACTTAACATTATATAAGCTGTCCATAATCTTCGTCTGGATATTCAACTGAATCTTGAACAGTCCGTCAATACCTCTGATCAATGCACCATCGCCTGTCAGGAATACATCATCAATCGGCTTGTCCGGATTCTTAGCTGTGTAATAATCAATGACACGACCAATATTATTGATCAGATAACGGAATGAACCCGTTGCTGCATTATCATCGAAATCAACCGTTACCAGTCTCTCATTCTGTAATAATGTCATTGCCGTTGTGGCATCCACTCCCTTTTCATCCATAACTTCTGTTACAACGGCATTTGTACCATATGGAACAGTACGCTGTAACAATAAGGTGTCACCCTTTACAATATTCAATATGGTAGATTCACTACCTAACTGGATTACCATTGTTGTCATTGTAGCACTTGTCTGTGTCTTGATAAGCTGTAACATAGAGTTACCAACATAATCCACCGCCTGCACAGTTAACCCCAGCATACTACCCAATTCATAATATCCCTTCACCATTGCAATTGGTGCAGCTACTACCATTAACTTCAACTGCTTTGTCTTATCCTCGTTCACAACGTGCTCTAATATAGAATGTGACACAACGTAATCTTCTATATTAACAGGGAAATATTCCGATGCATTCGCTGCAACAATTCCCTTCACTTTGTTCTCTTTTACTTCCGGAATCAGTACTTCACGGTTCACTGCCTTAGAAGAACTCAAGATAAAGATTGCGTTCTTGTTCGTGATTCCATTTGCATCTAACTGTTCTCTGATTGCAGATGCAATCTTCTCAATATCCCGAAGCATTCCGTCTTCATAGGAATCTTCCGGTGTCTCAAATATCAGTGCATTATGCACCACTGTCTGTTTCTTTGTTGAAGGTGATACTTCAACAATCGTAATACTTTCATTCGTTATCTCAACTGTTAAGACTTTATTACTCTTTGCCATATCGTAGCCTCCCTCGCTAATCAGAAGTTATTATAATAGGGTGTTCACACCCAACATGTTCAGATACCAGCTCACAAGCTGTTCACCGCATATCATTGTAATATAGACGCCCAAAGATAAATACGGGCCGAAAGCAAACTGTCGTCCGCTTCCCTTAATCTTCATTATGATCAGATGTATCACTGACCCTGCAATACAACCAATTCCTAATGCTATAAAATTAAGTTTCCAGCCTAAAAGTAAGCCAGTCGCTGCCATTAATTTTATGTCACCGTCCCCTATTACACTGTCAATCTCTTCCCCTTCATATCGTCTCTTCAAAATCGGGGTTGCAATCCAATTCACAATGCATAAAAAACCGCTGACTGCAATAAGACCAATTAAATATTGTAACCAATTAGAAAAATCTGCAAATAAATGAATTAGTCCACATAAAAAAATGATAAAAGTATACTCCACAGGAATATACTGGGTGTTCCAGTCCACAACACTTAGAGCAAGCAACATTGCAGACGAAACAGAGAACACAACACCGGTCATATTCCATTCTTTCGACCAAAAAAGAGCAGAAACCAGAACTGCATTCACAAGAAAATATAATATAGTTGTTCCCATTGGCATCTTATGTATCTGTTCGCATTTGCCACGCAATTTGCAAAAAGATACCAGCATCAATTCTGATAAAAGATTACTATCCCTTCCAATCTTTCTTCTGCCAAAACACTTTTCATTATATTCACAAGAAAGGCATACCTGTTCATTCTCCACCCTGGATATGAACCCAGACAACCCGGCAGAGAGTGTTCCAAGTATCCCTGTTCCTATACATATGAACAACCATGTCAATATTTTTATCATATCAGCCTCTTTAGCAACACATAGGTACATCTGAATAGCAGATGTACCTATGAAATATGTATTAGTATGTCCAGCCTTTTCCTACGTTAGGGTATACTGTATGATCTGCATCTTTAGCACCTACATATACGGTAATTAAATTACTTGCAGCACACATATAAACAAAGTATGTCTGGTTACCTGCCGCAACCTGGCTTCCCTTTGCATCCTTCTTAGCCTTGCTGTTACCAACTTTACCAATAACAGACTCTAATTCCTTCTGCATTTCTGAGTTGGCACCCTGATTAGTAAAGAATGTCTGATAAGGCTGTGGTCCAGAAGTAGTATCTTTAGCAACATCATAAGCTGCCTCATTAGACAATGCTGTCTGAATACCAGAAGCAATCTGCTGTCCATTAGAAATATCTGTTGATATTCTGGACTTATTGATGTACTTAATAAGTGCCGGTGCAAGAGCACCTGCCAAGATAGCCATAATGGCAATTACGATAATAAGCTCAACCATTGAGAAACCTTTGTTTGTTTTTTTCATAATTATCTCTCCTTTTCTTTTATGAATTTTTATTAAAACTGTCGTGGTTGTAGCGACAGGTTTAATTATAAAGCCACTACTCGCCATGCCAGCTCGACTTCGCTTCGCTTGTCTCGCTGCGGCTAGTCGCCGTATACAAGAGTAGCTAACAACAAGTTATCGTAAGCAAGCTTACATAACTTGCTCTTAGCCACTCTTGTGCATGGCTCGTTAGGATTACATATTATCAATGCCTTCGTACATAGCAAGAATAGGTCCGTATACAGCCGCTACAATCATGCCAACAATACCTGCCATAAATATCATTGTTAAAGGCTCCATTGCCTGCGTCAAAGATTCCGATGCAAGATCCACTTCTCGTTCATACAGGTCTGCAACCTTATCCATCATATCTTCAATATTACCGGTCTCTTCACCTATCTTAACCATCTGTACCAACATCGTCGGGAATACATCCATATCACGAAGCGGCTTAGAAAGCGGAAGACCTTTGGCGACCTGATTCTTGGTATCCATCAAACCATCGCGGAAGATCTTATTGTCCATCATCTTGGCAACCTGTTCAATGGCATCCAACATCGGAATACCTGCACCCATCAAGGTACTTAAGGTTCTGGCAAATCGTGCTGAATTCGACTTAATCACCAGATCCTTGAAGATCGGTGCGTTAATGGATACTTTTGCTTTCGTAAGCTGTCCTGTCGGTGTAGCAAAGAATGCTTTAAGGCCAAACACAATCGCTGCAATGATAATAATTAATAAATACCACTTCTGCAGGATAAAATCACTACCTGCCATCATGATTCTGGTTGGCAACGGCAACTGGGTACCCATGTCTGCAAACATATCTACAAAGTTCGGAATAACAGCAATCATAACCACGATAATTACCAATACCGCAACAATCATAACCATAATCGGATATGTCAACGCTCCCTTAATCTTACCCTTCAATGCATCATCCTTCTCAAAATGACTGGACAATCGTTCAAAGGAGGTCTCCATACTACCGGAAGCTTCACCGGCAGCCACCATATTGATCATAATCGGAGGAAATACACTTGGATTCAACCGCATGGCATCCGAGAATGTTCCACCCTTTTCCACATAGATCTTCGCTTCCACCAAAGCATTCTTTAATGTCTTATTATCCATCTGCTCTGATAACATCTCCAATGCCGTAATCACGGTAACGCCGGCATTCAGAATACTTACCATCTGCTTACAGAGAACAGACAGATCACGGCTCTTCACCTTCTTCTTGCCTAAGCTGAATCCCTTACCGGAAGACTCTCCGGCATCCTTCAGATCTGTTACAGACAACCCTTCTGACTTCAGCTTGTCCATCGCCTTATCGCGATCTGCAGCATCTATGGTGCCTTTCTTCGCTTTACCACTGGCATCTACTGCCTTGTAATTAAATTGTGCCATTCTAACTCCTCCACCATTCATCTTCCATTCATATTATATTCTCACATAGATGTCATCCATTATGAATCGAACAAAATATGAACATTCTATTAACAAATTATTATTTATGTATGATAATACCTTATCTTCGTCAAAATTGCAATAATTTTTTAAAAATTTTAAGGATTGTTATTAAAAATTGACAATTCATCACATTTTTTTCTTCATTGCCGCCTGATCCTGAGCATAAATTAGTGCATTTTCACGACTTATTGTACCTTCTCTGTACAATTCATACAAATGGTCATCCAATGTAATCATACCCATCTGTCGGCTTGTCTGGATTGTTGACTGGATCTGATGTGTCTTCGCTTCACGAATCAGACTGCGGATTGCCGGGCTTCCGAACATAACCTCGAAAGCTGCCACTCGTCCTCTTCCATCCTCTGCAGGAACCAGCGCCTGAGAGATAACACCCTCTAAGATCATGGCAAGCTGCACTCTTGTCTGCTGCTGCTGATGTGTTGGGAACACGTCAATAATACGGTCAATGGTATTGGCAGCTCCAATGGTATGCAGTGTCGAGAATACCAGGTGACCGGTCTCAGCCGCTGTGATCGCTGTGGAGATTGTCTCGAGGTCACGCATCTCTCCCAACAGAATAATGTCCGGATCCTCACGAAGTGCAGCTCTTAACGCATTACCATAGCTTAATGTATCCATACCAACTTCTCGTTGATTCACAACAGACTTCTTATGATGATGTACATACTCGATTGGATCCTCCAGGGTGATAATATGATCCGTCAGATTCTCATTTGCCTTGTTGATAATGGAAGCAAGTGTTGTGGACTTACCGGAACCGGTAGGTCCGGTTACGAGAACAAGTCCTCTCTTTCTCTTATATAATTCTACAACCTCCGGCGGGATTCCCAACTGATCCGGTCTTGGGATTACTGTCTCCACACGTCGGTAAGCCGCTGCCATATTACCACGATCCATAAACACATTCACACGGAAACGTCCGGTCTCATCACTGTCAAAGGAGAAATCCACTTCTCCTCTTTCCTTCAGTATCTGCTTATGGCGTTCATGCATGGTGGCACCAATCATCTCCGCCGCATCTGCCGGTTCTAATGGCGGGCACTCTACCTCAATCAACTTACCATTAATACGAAGCTTTGGTGGAATACCTACCGCTATATGTACATCGGAAGCTTTCTGTTCTACTGAAAACGCTAATAACTCTTTAATATCTATCATCTCTTATCCCCTTTCATTCTCTCATCACATAATCTTAATACTCATCTCCGGCCTCATATACGATCTTACGCATCTCGGAAAGTGAAGTAATACCATTCAGTACATGCTTTGAACAGCTTAACTTCAATGTCATCATGCCTTCCTTCAAAGCCTGTTTCTCTATCTCATTTGCAGGAGCGTTCCGTGCAATAACCTGCTGTAAGCTTCTCGTTACCGGCATCATCTCATATACACCGATTCGTCCGGAGAATCCGGTATCGTTACAAAGCGGACATCCATTCGGCTCGTAGATGACAACATCTTCTGTATCCGGATCCAACCCAAGCAATACCTTCTCATGATCTTCTGCGTATCTTGGCTGCTTACAGGTACACAATCTACGTACCAGTCGCTGTGCAATAACACCAACTAACGCATCGCCTGCAGTATATGGTTCAATACCCATATCGATCAGACGGGTAACAGTGGATGCAGCCGAATTGGTATGCAGTGTAGATACAACCAGGTGACCGGTAATAGCGGCTTTTACCGCAATATCTGCCGTCTCACCGTCTCGGATCTCACCGATCATGATGATATCCGGGTCCTGACGCAGGATAGAACGAAGTGCAGCAGCGAAGGTCATATCCGCTTTCTCGTTAACCTGACACTGATTAATTCCATCAATATTCGCCTCTACCGGGTCCTCAACCGTGATAATATTCACTTCTTCCGTATTCAGCTCACTAAGTGCCGTGTATAGCGTTGTAGACTTACCGGAACCGGTAGGTCCGGTTACTAAGATAATACCATGAGGATTACTTAGAATTCCATCAAATACTTTCTCTTCTTCCGGATCGAAACCAAGTCCCGACTTCGGTCTGGTAAGTCCGTCCTTAGAAGTAAGACGCATAACCGTCTTCTCACCATATACAGTAGGAAGCATAGATACACGGATATCAAACTCCTTCCGATCTACCATTATGGAGATACGACCATCCTGCGGCTTACGTTTCTCTGAAATATCCATTCCACCCATAATCTTAAGACGGGCACAGATACCGGAAAGTAAGGAATAATCATACGACATAACCTGTTTCAATACACCATCTATACGGTAACGTACACGCACGGAAGACTCTAATGGCTCAATATGGATATCAGATGCTCTCTGTCTGACACCACCCTCAAGAATCTGTTTTACCAATAATACAATTGGAGAATTCTCGATATCCGCATTATATTCATCCTCCTCGGCCTGGGATAGCATATCCTGTTCCCGTTCCTTCCGATATGCTTCCGCAGCCTCCATCGCCTGATGATTACCATAATACTTACCGATTGCCTCTGTAAGGTCATCTTCCATTGCAAGCATCGGTTCCACCTGGGCGCCCGTTACAATCGATAAATCGTCTACCGCAACGATATCCATAGGATCTGCCATTGCCACGCGAAGTACATTGGGATTATTCTCATCGTAACCAAGCGGCAACACTTTGTACTTCATTACAATATCTTCCGGAATCAGACTCAGAACATCATCTTCAAACTTACAGCCCTTCAGTTCTATGTATTCAACCCCAAGCTGTTGGGTCAATGTCGCGATCAGTAATTCCTTACTGATAAAGCCCTCCTCTAAGAGAGTCTGCCCTAACTTCTGTCCTTTCTCCTTCTGCAGTGCCAATGCCTGTTGTAACTCATCTTCTGTGATTGCACCTGCTGCGACAAGCAAATCACCCATTCTGATTTTCTTTCTTCCTACACCAATACGCATATGCAAAAACCTCTCATAAATTTTAGTTGGTTTTATTGTACCACATTACCAAAAAAAATGAAATAGTAAATGTATTTTTGACTATTTGCATAAAAACATTTGTGGAAAAGCACTTTTCCCACATTTCATCATAGAATAATGAAAAGCCCTTTCAGGTGACTCCAATGCAGACATTCAAGCAGCCATTATCTCGCGAATCGGAAGTATACTATCTAAAACGGAGTAAATCTGGGGATATGGAAGCACGAAACATATTAGTAGAATACAATCTGCGTCTGGTTGCACATATTGTTAAAAAATATAATAATTACGAACGGGATATTGACGACTTAATATCCATCGGAACCATCGGACTTATCAAAGCAATCAATACCTATGATATGGAAAAAGGAAACCGCCTCGTTACTTATGCCTCCCGTTGTATTGAAAATGAACTGTTAATGATGCTGCGTCAGGAACGAAAATGTTCCAAAGAATTGTCTTTATATGAGCCCATTGGAACCGACAAAGAAGGAAATGAGATCAATCTGTTAGATATTGTAGAATACGATACCGAAGACATAACTGACCATATCATATTAGAAGATAATATCAAGGTGCTCTACGAGGCAATACAGAGTTCCTTAGACGAAAGAGAGCAGAAGATCCTCTCTCTTCGTTATGGTCTACATGGCATCACGCCACTCACACAACGGGAGGTTGCTTCCGCTCTTCATATATCACGTTCTTATGTCTCACGAATTGAAAAGAAAGCCCTTGGTAAATTACGCAAATCATTCGTCTGAATGATATCGGAGAATGGTTCCAACAGGAAGCCCCATTCCCAGATCAACAGTAAGCTGCTCCTTTGGATGAGGTGCACTATCCACTTCTTCTCCCTTTTCGTTCCAGATTGCATTCACAGTAAGTATTTCATTGGTTCCTTCAAACAACATGGCTTCTATCTGCTGACCCGTCACAAACTTATTGCGCTGGATAAAATGTACCCTGTCCTGTTCGTCCACCGATTCCACTTTACCAATATAGATGTAATCCTTCACATATTCATTACTGTCATATACCTGTTCATCTGCTCCCGGCTTACCAAAATAGAATCCGGTGGTGAATTGACGATAGGTACATTTTCCAATCTCCTCCTTGTAATAAGAAAGATTCTGTCTATATTTTTCTTCACTCTCTAAATAATCATCAATCGCTTTGCGATACGTACGGGCAACTGTTGCCACATACAATGCCGTTTTCATTCGTCCTTCAATCTTAAAGCTGTCAATTCCTGCTTCCACAAGCTCCGGAATATGCTCAATCATACATAAATCTTTGGAATTAAAGATATAAGTGCCTCTGTCATCCTCTTCCACCGGAAAGTATTCCCCCGGTCTCTTTTCTTCCACCACACTGTATTTCCAACGGCATGGATGTGTACACGCACCCTGATTGGCATCCCTGCCCGTCAGAAAATTACTCAAAAGGCATCTGCCGGAATAAGAGATACACATAGCCCCATGAACAAAGCTTTCAATCTCCATATCTTCCGGAATATGTTCCCGGATCTCTTTTAATTCCTGCAGAGATAATTCCCTTGCAGACACAACCCTTTTAGCTCCTAACCGATACCAGAACCGGTATATACCATAATTGGTATTATTCGCCTGTGTACTCACATGTAATTCCATCTGCGGAAGAATCTCTCTTGCCATTGTAAAGATAGCCGGATCCGATATAATCAATGCATCCACCGGAACTTCTTTCAATTGTTCCAGATACGCTCTCACACCCGGAAGATCCGCATTGTGTGCAAAGATGTTCACCGTAACATACAGTCTTGCGCCACGTTCATGGCAATATACGCACCCTTCTTTCATATCATTGATTGTAAAATTGTGAGCTTTTGCCCGTAATCCAAAAGCTTCTCCCCCAACATATACCGCATCAGCACCATAATCTACCGCAACCTTCAGAACTTCCAGACTTCCAGCCGGTATAAGCAGTTCTATTTTTCTTCTCATCCTATTCCAATACTCCCAAAGTAATTTTGTATTAACATTAGTCTCAAACTTTCTTCTCACTGCATCGAACCTTAACGGACAATGATACACCATCTCCCAGCGGAAGAATAGACGTCTCAAGTTCTTCATGATTCTTCAATGTATGCAGATACTCCCTCATTCTGGCATGAATAGTACGGTTCCTGCGTTCTACCACATATTTCGAATCAAGCACCTCACCATCCTGTAATACATTGTCCGATACCAGCACTCCATTCACTGCCAACAAGCGTATCACATCCGGCAGAAAATGTATATACTGACCTTTTGCAGCATCCATAAAAATGAAATCATAAGAGCCATCTAATTTCTTAAGAATATCCGCCGCATCTCCTTCCAAAAGTGTGATAGAATTCTCTTTATTTGCTCTCTTGAAATTCTCTTTTGCCTTAGCGATACGCGGCTCCCATTTTTCAATGGTTGTAATATGCGCCCCTTCCGGAAGATATTGACTCATATAGATTGCAGAAAAGCCCACAGCCGTTCCCACCTCCAATACCCGCATGGGCTTTTGAAGTAACAACATGGTCTTAATCCATTCTTTTGTTTCTTTCCGGATAATAGGAACCTCGTCCCGTATTGCTTCTCTCTCAATCTCACCCACAATTCCTGTCTCATCCGCATTCATTGAATTAATAAAAGATGTTATTCTTTCTTCTACAATCATGACGTTTCCTCATTCTGTATGCCACATATTTTCTTACATATTGCATCCGCAGACATTGCCGGGCTCAATGTGTAAGTGCCTGATAATATTCTTTGATTATATTTTCCTAAATATATCCTTGCCAGAAATAATCTGTCATCCTCTACAATCCCGTTTGCTTCCATAATCCCGGCAACCTGTCTTGCATTATCCCCCGGTTCAATTGTAATTGTAACCGATTCAGAAGCTGTTGGGATATACGGAACATCTCCAAACAGCTTATAGGAAAAACGATATGCGCACACAAATCCCTCCACTAACACAAAAAGTAACAGTACATTCACAAATGTACGTATACTTATCTGCAATATCACTTTTGATACACTATCCTTTTCACCTGCCATCGTTTATCCTACTCCATATAACTGTAATCTAATTCCAAACCGTCTGCTATCGTCTCGTATACCATGGTCATCTTCCGTGTCAGCATCTGTTCTGCCACTAAGAATTCATTCACAACCGGATTTCTCAAAACCGTCTCATATTCCAGACCCAGATTATGAATCTCCTGATAGCGATTCACCCCATCGTCATAGCTTTGCAACTCATAATTCCGTCTTCGGAACTCATTCATCTTCTGATACAGCTCCGGATTTGATTGCACCGCATGCATCGCACTCTGGTAACGGGTATATTCCTCACTGTTCTTAATCACCTGATTCAGTTGTTGTGCTTCTGCTACAATCAAAGTGGTCACCCCTTCTTATTCTTAATCTATCTATACTTCTGTAATAATCGGAAGAATCATTGGATTTCTCTTCGTACGTTTCCATAAGAATTCTCCAAGATCGTCTTTGATAGATGTCTTAATCTTACCCCAGTCCGTTATATTATGATCCAGACACCGATTCAAGGCATCCTCCACAACATCATGACATTCTTCCATCAAATTCTCTGATTCTCTCACATAAACAAAACCGCGGGATACAATATCCGGTCCTGCAACTAACAGATTACTATGTTTCTCCAAAGTTACCACCACAATAATCAAACCATTCTGTGACAGATGTTGACGGTCACGTAATACAATGTTCCCAACGTCCCCAACTCCAAGACCATCTACAAGAATTCCCTGAGATGTTACGTGTCCTGTCACCTTCACCCGGTCTTTGGAAACTTCTAACACGCTTCCATTGTTCATAATCACCACATTATCCTTATCAACACCCATCTCCATAGCAAGCTCCGCATGCCGTTTGAGATGGCGGTACTCACCATGTACCGGAATTGCATATTGCGGTTTGGTGAGTGCATAGATCAGTTTCAGTTCTTCCTGACAGGCATGTCCGGAAACATGGGTATCCTGAAAGATCACTTTTGCGCCCTTCATCTCCAACTCGTTAATAATCTTATTAATGGCTTTCTCATTACCGGGAATCGGACTGGAACTTAAGATGACCGTATCTCCCGGTGTAATACTTACCTTACTATGAATATTCGCAGCAATACGGCTTAAAGCCGCCATATTCTCGCCCTGGCTGCCGGTTGTGATCAGAACAATCTGCTCGTCCGGATAGTTTTTCATCTGTTCAATGCCAATCAATGTATTGTCAGGAATCTGGATAAATCCAAGTTCTGTTGCTGTATTGATGACATTCACCATACTTCTTCCTTCAATCACAACTTTGCGCCCATATTTATCAGCACTGTTGATAATCTGCTGTACACGATCCACATTCGAAGCAAACGTGGCAATGATTAATCGATTATTCTTATTCTCTGCAAATAATACGTCAAATGTATGACCAACCTTTTTCTCACTTGGCGTGAATCCCGGCCGTTCCACATTTGTAGAATCTGCCATCAAAGCAAGAACTCCTTTTTTCCCCAGTTCTGCATAACGCTGCAGATCAATTGTCTCACCAAACACAGGAGTGAAATCCACCTTGAAATCGCCTGTATGCACCAGAATACCCGCCGGTGTATAGATTGCCAATCCGGAGGAATCCGGGATGGAATGATTGGAACGGATGAACTCAATCCGGAAGCATCCCAAATTGATGGTTTGTCCATGCTTTACTACCTTGCGTTTCACATTGTTAAGCAGATTATGCTCCCTTAACTTATTATCAATCAATCCCATAGTGAGCTTCGTGGCATAGATTGGAATATTAATCTCTTTCTCTACATATGGTATTGCCCCAATATGGTCTTCATGTCCATGTGTCACCACAAGACCCTTTACCTTGTCAATGTTATCCTTAAGGTAAGAGACATCCGGAATGACCAGATCAATTCCTAACATATCCTCCTCCGGAAATGCCAAACCGCAATCGATTACTACAATCGTATCCTCATACTCAATCGCAGTAATGTTCATGCCGATTTGTTCAAGACCTCCTAAAGGAATAATCTTCACGCTGGGAGCCTGTTCTGCCTTATTCTTGCGAGACGGCTCACCCTTTCTTGTATTCATTTTCAAAGCTCTACCTCCATATCACTATCTTCCAATAACTCCTCAAATATTGGATATAAATTCTCTAATTCTTTCTCATCATCTACAAAAGAATACTCGCCATACTCTTCATCCGTTCCTTCCGCATTCTCTTTCAGAATATAGCAGTCGCCTTCTTCTTCGTCATCTTCAACAGGTGCAATCAGATAATAAGTAACACCCATTAACTGTGTCTGTTCTAATACATAGAATTCTACTTCTTCGTCATTATCAAAAGTAATCACGATTGTTTCTAATTCTTCCATCTTCACTCCATCCTTTCTCTTAACCAATCCCATTCGAAATAAGGCACATCAATGGTGATGCGCATCCAAATAGCTCTGCAAAATCACTGCAGCCGCCATCTTATCAACATAGTCCTTTCGATTCTCTCTACGTACTCCGGATTCCATTAAAATTCGTTCCGACTCCACTGTTGACAACCGTTCATCCTGTAAAATCACTTCTAATCCGGTTCTTCGTTCAAGATGTTCCTTGAATTCTTCTGTAGCTTGCGCCCTTGGTCCAATGGTATTATTCATATTCTTCGGATATCCAAGCACAACAAAAGAAACCTTATACTCGTCAATGATCGACTCAATCTTAGCTAAGGTCTTTCGTAACTTATTCTCCGACTTTCTTTCAATGGTCATAAGAGGCTGTGCAGTAATTCCCAATTCATCACTAAGGGCTACACCAACCGTCTTAGTACCATAATCCAGTCCTAAAATCCGCATCTTCTGTCTCCTAATGATTCCATTCTGCTCCTAACCCATCGTCGACAAGCGAAGCCTTTGCTTCTTACTTCAATCTTGTTTCGATGTAGTTCTCCAACAGAACCTCAATAATCTCATCTCTCTCTGCCTTCATGATTAAACTTCTTGCATTCTTATAACTCGTAATATACGTAGGATCACCACTTATTACATATCCTACAATCTGGCTGACAGGATTATACCCTTTCTCAGACAACGCTGTATATACCTGTGCAAGAATATCTGACACCGGCAGATTATTATCCTTCACCACTTCAACAAATTGTGTATTAAATGTATTCTGATTATTCATAACCATCACGTCCTTATCTCGATACCTATATGATAATATACTTTTCCAAAAGTTGCAAGTTTTAATATCTGTACTTTACAATCTTATTCACAAGATCATCCTTTGCATGTATGTTTACTTTAACATATCTTTTTGTATGTCCTGTGAAATCTTCCTCTGAATCATCCACTTTCTCTTCCACAAGCACTTCATCTTCTAATCCCTTCAGGGATTGTTCATACAGCATTTTCTGAGTTGCCGTAAGTTCTAACAGAATATTACTTCGTTCATTCTTCTTTTCTTCAGGAATCTGGTCTTTCATTTTTTCTGCAGCCGTTCCCGATCTTACGGAATATTTAAACACATGAATCTCATATAATTTGAGTTGCTTCAGATGTTCTAATGTCAATGCAAACTCTTCTTCCGTCTCTCCGGGAAAACCAACAATCACATCTGTGGTAATTGCCGGTCTGTCAAAATGTTTCCGCAATAATTCACATTTTTCCATAAATTCCTCAATCGTATACTTGCGATTCATCCGTTTCAGCGTCTCATTACAGGCACTCTGTAACGACAGATGAAAATGAGGGCATATTTTACCACTTTGGGTAATTCGTGTGAGAAAATCTTCTGTCACAATTCTCGGTTCTAAGGAACCTAATCGAATCCTCTCCACTTCATTTATCTCACCAATCTGCTCAATCAATTGTCCTAAGTCAACGGAACCGACATCCTCGTCCCTCTGTAACGCTTTCTCCATCACGGTATCATATTGCACATCCTGTCCTTTAAAATCCACTCCATAGGAAGAGATATGAATTCCTGTTAAGACAAACTCTTTCACACCCATCTTTGCAAGACCACGGATTTCCTCTAAAATATGTTCCGGTTTCCGGCTTCTCACCCGTCCCCTTGTATAGGGAATGATACAGTAGGAGCAGAACTGATTACATCCATCCTGAATCTTGATATAAGCGCGTTGATGATCTAAATGGCTGGCACTGAGATTCCCCATTTCCTCATACTCTCCCGTCTTACCAATCTCCACAAAATAATCCCGGTCTTTCTGATCATCCATATATTCCCGGATAATATCCACAATATCTTTCTTACAGTTATTGCCGACGACAATATCTACAAAATCTTCTCCTTTCAGCACATCATGTTCTGCATTCACATAACATCCCGCTGCAATAATAATAGCTTCCGGATTCCATTTTTTGGCTCTCCTTAACATCTGTCTGGATTTTTTCTGTGCCATATTGGTGACAGAACAGGTGTTCACAATATAGATATCCGCAATATCTTCCGGTTCCACCATTACAAAGCCCGACTCAATCAATTTATCTTTCATGGCATCCGATTCATACTTATTCACCTTACACCCTAAATTAATAATTGCCGCCGTCATAGGTTGAAGGTTTACTTCATTTCTATTCATAAAATTTCTTCTATCCTTTACATAAACTATATATTTTTCGTATTGACTTTTACTATTTAAAAAGTTATCATAATACTAGACATGTCATAGACATAATATTTATCTAGGAGGATACATTATGAAATCAGTTAAAATCTCATTGAATTCAATTGATAAAGTTAAAAGTTTCGTGAATGACATCGCTAAGTTCGATGCTGAATTTGATCTTGTTTCTGGCAGATATGTGATTGATGCAAAGTCAATCATGGGAATCTTCAGCTTAGATATCTCACAGCCAATTGACTTGAACATTCATGCAGAAGGTGATGATACTGAGATTATGAAAGCTTTAGAGCCATACATTATCTAATCTATTCCGTCAACGAATCAGCAAGAGGATGTTAGAAGATTCTTAGAATTTTCCAGCAGCCTCTTTTTTCTTTATGCTTTTACAAGATCCTCAATCTTAGCTTCCACAACTTCCACGGAAGCATACGCTTCCTCCATCAACTTATCTATCACGTCCGACAAATTCTCCTCAGATCGCTTGATAATATCCAGCACCGGTTTGGTTACCGGATGCTTTGCAACAAATATCGTACAGCAATCCTCATATGGAAGAATGGAGGTCTCATAAGTGTCAATCTGTTCCGAAATGTCCACAATCTCCTGTTTATCCATTCCAATACATGGACGGAATACCGGCATCGTACATACCTCGTTGGTACATGCCAGACTATGCATGGTCTGAGATGCCACCTGCCCAATACTTTCTCCTGTAATCAAGGCCTGACACTGATTCTCTTTGGCAATATGCTCAGCAATCTTCATCATATAACGGCGCATAATAATCGTCAGTTCCTCATGAGGACACTTCTCATAAATAGCAAGCTGGATATCGGTAAAATTCACAATATGAAGCCGGATGGTTCCGGAATATCCGGATACAATTCTTGCAAGATCAATCACTTTCTGTTTCGCCCGTTCTGATGTATAAGGTGGCGCATTAAAATAAACTGCCTCTAATTCCACGCCGCGTTTTGATATCATATATCCTGCTACCGGCGAATCAATTCCTCCTGATAACAACAACATCGCTTTTCCATTGGTTCCAACCGGAAGTCCGCCGGCACCCTTTATGATATGGGAATAAATATACACCTGTTCCCTTACTTCAATATTTAACATAACATCCGGCTTATGAACATCTACAGAATAGTCTGAAAATTCCTCTAACAGATAATGTCCAATCTCACTATTCAGTTCCATGGACTTCATCGGGAACTTTTTGTTGGTTCTTCTGGCGTTGACTTTAAAGGTCATCTTTTTATTGCCGTAACACTTTTTCATATATTCTATGGATTTATCCCGGATTGCCTCAAATGTCACCTGATCTTCTACAACAATCGGGCAGATACCCACTATTCCAAACACTTTCTGAAGTTCTGCAACCAAATCTTCATAATCATAATCGGATTCTGCCTCTAAGAATATTCTCCCATACTCTCTGCGGATGTAAAACTGTCCGAGACCTGCCACATGATTCTTAATCTGCTGACATAACATATCCTCAAACACGTAGCGGTTCTTTCCTTTGGTTCCAATCTCTGCATATTTAATCAAAAATGTCTTGTATTCCATGGTAATCTCACTTTCTGGTATATTTTCTTAACAACGGCAATATCTCCTGCAATGTCTTAACGGTATAATAAGCCTCCTCTACCGTATTATACTCGCTAAAACTAAAACGTAATGTAGACTCTAATAATTCTTTCTCTAATCCGATTGCCGTCAGTACACCACTAATTGCCGGATGATTGGATGAACAGGCTGAACCGGCTGAAACATAAATCCCCTTATCTTCTAACGCATGCAACAATACTTCACTTCGGACTCCCCGAAAACTTAAACTGGCAATATGGGATGCTTCTCCGGAATTATCCGTAACGCCCTCTATCTTTGTTGCCTCTTCGATCAGGGCATCCTTTACCTTCTGCATCCGTGCGGTATTCTCTTCCAGCCTTCCATAGATAACCTCCACAGCCTTTCCCATACCGGCAATTGCCGCCGTATTCTCCGTTCCGGAACGAAGTCCTTTCTCTTGTCCTCCACCGTATAATACCGGCTTGATCTTCGCCTTACTGTCTACAAATAAAGCTCCGCTCCCCTTAGGACCATGTATCTTATGACCACTCATGGACATAGCATCAATTCCTATTCTTTTGGGATAAAGAATACACTTACCAAAAGCCTGAACAGCATCCACATGATAAAGAATCTTTTGATGATGTTCTTCATTATACCCCTTGATGACTGCTGCGATCTCTTCAATGGGTTCCACCGCACCAATCTCATTATTAACAGCCATCGTCGATACCAGTACCGTATCCTCACAAAGGCTTTCTTTGAGATGTTCCATATCCACCTTTCCCCGGGCATCCACCTTCAAAAAGGTAACCCGGAAACCCATTTCCTGCAGATACAGAATCGGGTTATAGACCGATGCATGTTCAATTTCTGTTGTAATGATATGGTTTCCTGCCCGTTTATTAGCAAGAGCAAGTCCCATCAATGCCAGATTATTCGCTTCAGTGCCGCCGGAAGTGAACACAATCTCCTTGGATTCACATTTCAACTGTCTGGCGATTGTATTACGGGCATTTCGGAGATAATTCTCTGCCTCTACCCCTTTCTTATGCATGGAAGAGGGATTCCCATAATCCTCATCCATTGTCTGTAGCATAATCTCCCGCACTTCAGGAATGATCTTTGTTGTCGCTGCATTATCAAAATATACTTCCATGATGTTATTCCTCACTGACTGCCACCTGTTTCTTTTTTCTATACTGTACATACGATATCACACAAAGAAGAAGATAGAAAACGATACAGCCATATTTCAGCCCTGTTCCCCATGAAATTCCGGTGGAACCATACCGAACCTCAACCGTATGTGTACCTTTTGTCATCGGAACACCAATCAACGCATTCCCTATTGTCTTATAGCTTGTCTCTTTTCCATCAACATATACGTGAAATGCATCCACAGCCTGAATGGATGTCATCATGATACCATCCTTCTTGACATCAATGGTTCCCTTTAGGTAATCCGGTTCTTCTGTCTCAAGCTTTAACGTACTTTCGCTCAATTTTTCATATACTTTTGCATAATTTTCCTCATTAAAACCTGCAAAGGTAAACATAATATTGGTTTCAGAATTCACAACAAAATCCTCATATGGAACTGCACAAACTGCTACCCTTTGTCCTTTTTTCACCTCACCGATATGATAAGTATTCTGCATAAACGAACGGATATCTTCGTGTTTTAATTCTCCATCAATAAATATCTGAATCGTATAATTATTTTCCGACCACATATTCATATATAGATCCACATCTTCCCCGGCAATATAGGTTAACTGAATGGAATCATATTCATTACCAAACTCATTTTTAATCCAATAGGAATAGGTACCATTTTTCGCCAATTTTTTCTCCGGATCATATTCTTTTCCAAAAAAATTACCGCAGGAAATATCCGCCTTTACCGGCTTGAAAATATCATCTCCCTGTACTGCTTTCCTGACAAAATCATTCTGATACTGAAAGGCATTCTTATCCTTATCATTCCATTCCTGAATAGAATCATCTACCATATATCCAAGTCCTGCCAGTCTATTTGTCCGATACAATTGCAGATTCTCATCCTCCGCTACCTTCTCAGCATCACTTACAACCATATCACTCTCACACAAATGATAACGCAGATTAAAAATCAGATTCACTAACGGGGTTGCTCCTCTAGAGGAATACTCTACCCGGCTGTTACCGGATGCGCCAAGTTTCTCATGCAGCCGTTTATTTGCCATATTCATGGAAGAAATAAAGCCGGAATCGGCATCCTGCCCTGTAATCAATCCGATGTTCGATGTTGGCGCCGTGGCCACAATCCTTTCTCCTTTTTCCAGCTCTGCCTGTTCTAACAACTTACATGCCTTCTCAGTATAACTTCCTTTTCCATATATAAGGGGCTGATCATACATACCAAAAGCATTGTATGCATTCGCTGCCGTTTCCATGAGTCCAAACAGTGCAATCACAAGTAACATTTTATCGTACTCAATACTTCCCTTGGCATAGAATATCATAACCACAATATAGAAGCCTAAGATTAACGCGGTACTGATATAGATCAACGTTGAATCATATTGTCCAATGGTGAAGAATGCATAAGCTGCAGCGGCAACCATCAAGACTGCAACAACAATCACTTCTTTCATATGAATATCTCTCAAATGTTCCAATACATATAATGCCATGAATAATGTATAGAATATGAACAGATACATAAACCGGTTATATAGCCCATTAGGAATATTAAAAATATGCCATACCAGATTCAGTCCGCCAACAAAGAAGCTTGCAACAAACATCAATGAAACTGCACACATGTATAACTTTCTCTTTTTCCCAATCTTAATGAATACGAATAACAATGCCAGGAACACTGCCATTATGGTAAAATATATATTCGGAGTTCTGCTGCTTGCCAGTTCAATTGGAGAAAAGGTGAAAAACTGTTTCAAAAATTCTGTCGGGCTGATAAGAATGGACGTTACATATCCACCCTGGCTGCTGGCTGCCTGATCCACCAGACGGTCTTCTGCCAAATTCAGACCTCCCACAATGCCACCCATGCAGGTCAAAGCAGAAAGACAGGACACCCCTGCGAACAGCAAGAACTTCTTAAACTTGTCCACTGTATCCCCATGAAACTGCATCACAAACCATATCACGAGAAAAATGCAGATCTCAAATGCAATATAACTGTTTGTATACATACAGAAAGTGAGCACCAGATAATAGAGTTTCCATTTCTTCTCGTCCACCAGTTTCTCCACCAGTAACAATAATATCGGAAATACAATCAAAGCATCCATAAACTGTATGTAAATGATATAACTGAGTACGCCGTTGCTTAACGCATATGCCAGTCCTAAGAACAATGAAACACCCTTCTTATACTTCTGCAGCGTATTATGCTTTGTATGATAAAAGAAATACGTCATGGTAAATGCACAGAGTGACCACTTTGCAAGCATGGTAAACTGTATAAAATCCGGAATACAGTGTCTGGGAAAGAGTAACATAATATACGTAAACGGAGATGCCAGGTATCCCATAAGTGCTCCAAAATCCAGACCACCTAAAATATGCCAAGTGTACGCCATACTCTCCCCGGAATGCATCTTGTCCCAAAATTCGTAACAGATAGGAATAATCTGCCCCTGCAGATCACCCGTTGCAATATTCCCATTGCCCGTCACCCAGGTATCTGCCAGAAAAGAATGTACCAATGCTACCACCCACGGAAGCAACAGCGACACAATATAGAACCATTTATCCTTAAAAAACTGTTTTACTTTATTCATCTATTCATACTCCTTCTTCCAATCTTATTGTTTAGGCAAAATAGTCATGAACCTTGTCTATGATATAATCCTGCTCACCCTCTGTCAATCCATAATACATCGGCAGACGAATCAAACGGTCGCTTTCTTTCGTAGTATACTGATCCTCCCCATGAAATACACCATACTGCCTGCCCGCCTTTGAATTGTGTAACGGTACATAATGGAATACCGCTAAGATACCATTCTTTTTGAGGTAATCCAACAGATTTGTTCTCTGTTCCAGATCTTCCACCTTAACATAGTACATATGTGCATTGTGTACGCAATGCTCCGGTATGTATGGAAGTTCCAGGAATCCCTTCTCCTTTAAATCCTGCAATCCTTCATCATATCGTTTCCAGGCACGCATTCTGTAGTTATAGATCTCGTCTGCCTTCTCTAACTGTGCCCACAGATATGCCGCGTTCATATCACTTGGAAGATAAGAAGAACCTGCAGCCACCCACGTATACTTGTCCACAAGTCCCCGGAAAAACTGGTTCCGGTTTGTCCCTTTTTCTCTGATGATCTCCGCCGGTTCAATCTTATCTTTCCGATTGATTAGTAAGGCACCGCCTTCACCCATACTGTAATTCTTGGTCTCATGATAGCTGTATGCACCGAAATCTCCCAGTGTACCCAATATCTTTCCTTTATAAGTCGCACACATTCCCTGTGCTGCATCTTCCACTACATAGAGATGATGTCTCTTTGCAATATCTAAGATGACATCCATTTCACAACCCACACCTGCATAATGAACCGGCACAATCACCTTGGTCTTATCCGTAATGGCATCCTCAACGAGGCCTTCGTCTATATTCATGGTATCCGGCCGGATATCCACAAACACTGCCTTTGCTCCTCTTGTCACAAACGCATCTGCGGTAGAGACAAAGGTATAAGAGGGCATGATTACCTCATCTCCCGGTTGAATATCACATAACATGGCAGCCATCTCCAGTGCGGAAGTGCAGGATGTTGTCAATAGCACTTCTTCTGCCTTAGTCTGTTCCTGAAGCCATTGCTGGCATTTCTTCGTGAATTCACCGTCTCCACTGATCTTACAATTACGGATTGCCTGACTGATATATTGTTCTTCTCCACCAACATAGGGTGGTTTATTAAATGGTATCATTGATATCTCCTTCTTGTAAACTTCAATCAATTATCATATAGATGCAACTATTATTCCTACAAATATTAAGAAAATGCCCATAGCTTTTCTTTTCCCAATCGTTTCATGCAAGCATATATAACCTAGAAGTGCAACAAATATATAGCCTGACGATTCAATTACTGGAGCTAACGACATAGGTACACATTTTAATGCAATAATAGTCAATATACTTGAACAGAAAAAAATACTGTACGCTACAATAACCAATGGATTTACATATTCTCTTATAAAGTTTTTATGTTCTTTCTTTGCGCTCAATTTCAACAAGATCTGTGATATAGCAGAGATAAAAACAGAAAAAACATAAATACAAACATACTTAATCATATTTATTATCCTCCTGGTTCGTAACAACCAAAATAATTCCAATTATAATAATCATTACTCCAACAACTCTGCTTTTTGTTATCTCTTCACCAAAAAATACTTTCGCCCATACAAGTCCCCATATCGTACCAACCGCTTTGTTTGCATATGCAGTAACCAGAGGCATTCTTTTAATTAATTGTTGCCATATTACCGCATAAACACCAAGATTTAACAAAACCACACTGTAATACACCATAAACCGCTGGGACAAAAACGGCTCCTGTGCTGCAAGCTTAGATGATATCGCCAAAAGAGAGGATATCATCAAAAAAAAATGTAGTACAGCAGACATCTTCATATTTTTCATATAGTAACTACCACTCCCTACCTGACTATAATTCACATCTATCCTACGAACTATTTTTCGTTGTCCATCCCTACATCCGTTCTTTCCCGGATTACATATTGTGGTGTCTGGTTAAATCCCATATATAAACGTCCTACATATTCTCCAACCATCCCAAGGACAATCAGTATTGTTCCGCATAAAACCAGAGTTACTGCCATAAGAGAACTCCAACCAGCAACCATTTCTGGATGCAGTAGCTTTTTAACCACTACCATACAGGATGCAATTACACCCAGCAACGCAATTATACATCCCAACAATGCTGAAAGTCGTAACGGTTTCACAGAAAACGTAGTAGCTCCATTCACCCACAACGCAATTAACTTGCCTATCGTATATCCTGACTCTCCAACCATCCGACTTCTATGTCCAACAAAAACCGAATCCACCTTGTCCGTCGTCCGGAATACCAACCCCGGCAGAAAAACATATGCATTCGGATATTTCTCCATCTCCTTCATCACATATCTTTTAGCAACATAGAAGCTACTACCAGCAAAGTTTCTTGGAACATCCATAATATGTACCATCATCCAACCACATAGCCACGATCCTAGATTTCTAAACTTATTATGCTTCTTGACATGATACTTTCCATACACTACATCAAAGCCATCATCTAAATGATCAATCAGTTTGTAAGTGTCTTCTACCACAATCTGTCCATCATCATCAAGCGATACAATTATATCTCCATTCGCCTGTCTATATCCTGCAAGCAATGCCGCATGCTGTCCAAAATTCTTCGACAAACATAATCCTGTAATATTATCATATTGTTGTGCCAGTTTTTGGATTATAGTCCATACATTGTCTGGAGACGAATCATTTACTAATATGATCTCATATTTATCCTCTAGATGTTTTTCTTGTAACTCTCGAATTTCTGCGACAACATTCGCAATCGTATTCTCTGATCGATAGCATGGTATCACATAAGAAATTAACCTACTCACTTTGATCCACTCCTATTATATCCAACATTTTCCTACGTTTATCATTTGGCGATCCCGTTCCAAGTTCTGCTTCATAATATGCACAATCTACTCCATTGCGCACAGTAACTAATAATGGTTGAAGTCCTTTCTTCTTCTGATCACTTATATGTTTTCTATTATTCAAATAAATTACCCAGCATATCTTTTTCAAGTGTAATACATCTCGACAAAAATCCTCGAGCAAGAGTTCCGCTTCCATCGTCTGCATAGGATTCCCAAAACTGACCTCTCGTCCAAATTCTCCCATACCATCATGAATATCATATACACCAATCAATCCAATTTTTTCACTCTTTTTATTCAAAACGACAAAATAATAATCGTCAGGTTCTTGCATCTGCCATTCAATAAACTTTCGCTGTTTCTCAATTGATGCCGCTAATTGCCCTACCGTTTCCCGGTTCTTCTTATCAGCGCGGATATAATACGAAAATTCTGTATCTTCTAATGTGATACTTCGCATATCTACAAACTTACCACAAATCATCTCATTATAAATCAAAACACTATTTCCTCCAGAATCATTCTATTCTAAAATCTCTCATAATCCCCTCATTGCCATGTCCCGGAAACACGACTACTTGCTTTGAAAGTTTTTCTAAAAATGGCTTTGTAATTTCAGTATATTTTTTCCGATCTCCTCCAGGAAGTCTAGTAATTACCTTATTTCCTTCCACCAAACTATCACCAGTAAAAATATATTTATCATTTACTAAAATACAAATACTTCCAGGAGAATGTCCCGGTGTTTGTATCAAACTAAGCTTCAATCCAGCAAACTGAATATCACAACTGGTTTCAAATCCCACATCAGCCTTACATACATAACTTTCGTCAAGAAAAGATTGCATTATTTTCTTCTCCTCCGTAGTTTTCTCTATGAAAATCGCCATAAAAAACGCAGCAAGGTTTTTTGTAGAATCTTCAATACGTTCCATACATTCTTTGCTTGCATATACCGTACATTCCCAATTTTCACGAAACATATTCACACCTGAAATATGATCAAAATGTTCATGAGTTAATATGACCGTAACTTCCCTCACACTACCAGCCCTTAACAATCTCTCAGCATTATTATTCACATGTGGATCAATAACCAAGGCCTGATTTCCCTTTATAATAATATACATGTTAGATGATATTACAGGCATACCATATTTATAAACTTTTACATTATCAATAGAATATAAGCTAACCATTTTCCCTCTATACTTACTTCATCCTAACGCAAACAACATTTTTACTTTGTTGAAACAATTCATTAGTTAACATCTCCTCCATTTTTGCAAATTAATTTTGCAATACTTTCTATCGTTTCAAAATTTTCTGGTACAATATCCAATCCTTTAATTGAAACATTATATTTTTCTTCTATTTCAGAAATCAACGTAACAATATCAAAAGAATCCAAATATCCATCTTCAATAAAATTATCGCTCTTTCGAAAATCAAATTCTGGTCTTACTTCTTCTAGTATTTTATATATCTTATCCATCCTGCTAATTTCCTTCCCTGATATTTTCAGTTAACCATTTTCTATCCATTTTTCCATTATTCGTTAATGGGAGTTTATCATATCTTACAAAACGAGACGGCACCATGTATTTAGGAATTACGTTCAGTAATTCTCTCCGCATATATAAAGTATCCAATTTTTCATCCGATTCATAGCATAATATAATCATTTTATTCCTATCATCATATATTGCACACGCATTCTTGATCTCAGCAATACATAATACTGCATTTTCAATCTCTCCAAGTTCAATACGGTATCCCATATGTTTTATTTGACAATCCCTACGTCCAACAAATATAATTTCAAAATTTTCATTATAATATACCAAATCTCCTGTCCGATATATCTTTTCCGGGTAATGACTATTTAACGGATTTTGAACAAAAGCTGCATTTGTTTTATCAAAATCATTCCAATAACCCATAGCTAACGAGCTTCCTCTTACACACAATTCACCCATTTCATTACACTTTTGAACTAACTCATCCTTATCATTCAAAAGAAACACGTTTGAATTATTACACGCTTTTCCTATCGGAAGTGGTTCGTCATCCTTAAATTGCCGATCAACTATATAATATGTACAATCCACTGTTATTTCCGTTGGCCCATACAAATTCGCATAGATTGCATCCGGAATGTGTTTTCTCCAATAATTCAAATGTTTATTTGGCATTATCTCTCCGGCAAACAAAATATGCTTCAAGCACGAACAATCTATATCTTTCAATATATCTAGGTTTGCAACATTCACCAATACCGACGGAACCCAAAAAATAGAATTAATCTCCTTTTCAGCAATATAACTCATTAGTTTTGCTGGAAATGCAAAATTCACTTCTGGAATAATATATAACGTAGCTCCTGTACTTAAACACAAATATATATCTAACGTAGAATTATCAAAATAAAACGGTGCCTGATTTCCAATTTTCCAATTTTCATCTACACTAAAACAATCCACTGCCCAATCGATATAATCAATAATACTCCTATGTGATATAGTAACACCCTTAGGTATACCTGTTGATCCTGAAGTAAACAAAGTATAAACAATATCCGTATCAATAGAATTATTCTTCCAATCAAATTCAACCTTACTTACGGAAGCAACCTTATCTAAATTAATAATGGCCTCTTCATCAATCCCATTTTGAATCAACTTAGAAATAGTAATATCACTTGCAATATATAACTTTGGTTGTAATTGCCGAATAATTGTATTCACCTTTTCAAACGGGAAAGAAACATCTGTTGGTGTATAAAAATTACCGCTATAAACAATGCCCATAAAAGCCTGTATACTAGCAACACTTTTGGGCAAATAAACCAATATAGGTTGTCCTGTCCCCTTCATCCGACTATGTATTACTGCACTAAGTCCCAATGCTTTCTCACGCAACTGTTTGAACGTAATCTCACTATTTTTGTCTACAACCGCTACTTTATCTGGAAATATATTGCTTGTCCTCTCCAAATATTGTAAAATAGATTTCTGCATATTATCACCTCATCTTCGAGTAATTAAATGCTCACACTCTCGTCACTATTCAATATATAATATTTAAACAATAAAAATATAATTATAAATATTTTCTTTTTGATATCCCCATTTACTATATAATCCATATGCTATTTCATTAGAAATATTATACCATAACGTATAAGTTCTATAATTTTCATGCATATAAAAATACATAGTCATAAGCTTATCTGCCACTCCTTTTCCTCGATAAACTTCATCAACACAAGCCATTCTAATATATGATGTTTTTCCTTTATCTTCAAAAATAATAAATCCCGCCAAGTCGTTATTAACATGTATACAAATTATCTGTTGATTCTCAATTAACTGATTCAACTCAATATCTGTAGGAATACAATCACTCCATATATCAAACGAAGCATCCATCATTTGCCTTATTTTTTTTATTTCATTTATTTGACAAAAATCTCCCAAAACATTCTTCTCAGTCTGTTCATCCTCACTCTTCACAATTCTTAAACGCTGGTATGTCTTGTATATCTTCAATCCCCTTTTTAGTAAAACATCCCTCTCATACAAATCATCTTTCTGTACTATACTAATAATTATATGTCCAAACTCTTCTCTAAGCAATGCAAGCTTATCTATCCATTCCCACGAATCACATAAATAGTATAAATAATTTCCCCACTCATGTTGATCAACAAGTATTAACGTTTCTGATATCTGAAAAACAAACATTCGTTGCTTTTCGCAACGTTCTATAATATCCAATAATGTCATATAACAATTAGAATATTTTCTTCTTTCTTGTAACGTTTTTTTACAAATGTCGTAAATATCACTTTGCTTGACAGCTCTCATCCATTTATATCCTCATCAATTTTATAAATTTGATTCAATCAATTCACAAAAATCCATATTTCCAATTTGCATTATTATAATTCCCCATGTAAGCCCCGATCCAAAGGCCGACAAGCAACAAAGCTTTTCTTCTCTTTTTGCATTTTCTCTCATGTTAAACACAATATTAATTGGAATTGATGCACCACTTGGATTTCCAAAATTTTCAACAATATTCATAAACATTCGTTCATATGGTATTTGTAACTCATCAGCCAATTTTTCCAACATAAATTTATTAGGCTGATGAAACAAATAATAATCTATTTGTTCTTTTTTTATTTCACATTCTCTCAATGCAGTTTCAATCAAAGAAGGCACATTACTCAATACAAAATTAAAAATATCTGCGCCATTCATAGCTAGATTATCCAACGAACGAAAATTACCATTTTCCACTTCTTTCATTTTCGCTGTAGAAGCTGTGGAAGGAATCGCAAATCCTCCAGCAGGCACAATCAATGCATTTCTATCTTTACCATTTGTCTTGATGTTAGTATATATCTCTCTTTTTGATTCAATATCATTTTCAATTACTGTAATGGTTGTCGCATCTCCAATCAAAGGAAATTCATTTCTATCACTCTTCGACACCTTATGACTAAGAACATCTGTATTAAAAAGTAACACTTTTTTATCATTTCCAAATGTATTTAACAACATAAAACTCTGTATCAATCCAATCAAGAATCCACAGCATCCTTGCGAAACATCCATACACAAAATATTTTGATCAAGTTCACACTCTCCATGAATAATATTACTAATATGTGGTACAAAATAATCCGGGGATAATGTAACAACAACAATAGCACATATTTCATCTTTTTTTATTAAATTATTATCTAATAAATAATTCAATCCTTTTACACAAAATTGAGATGCCGTGCTAGTTGTTTTCGCCAATCTATGCTTGTCAAATCCCATGACTTTCTTCAATCTTAAAGTTTGTTTTGATGGAAAATTATAATTATTGACTTCATCATCAAAATAAGCTATCTCCTCAGGCAATACACCTAATATCCCCGATATTCTTTTCCCCTTAAATACTGTTTTCATTTAACCATTTCCTATCATTACAATTTATACACATAAAACGTATTGTTACAAGTCTATATTTAACACGCACCACCCGAAATAGGAATGTTAGCTCCCGTAATACTAATACTCTTATCCGACAACAAAAACTCGATCAAATAAGCCACCTGCTGAGGATCAATAATCCCTAAAGACTGTCCTCTCATTAATTCGTCAAGGTTTCCCTGTTCCTGCAAATTTGATAGCATTGGTGTATCTACGTAACTAGGCATAATAGAATTTACTCGAAACCGTCTCTTAGAAAATTCTTTCGCCATTACTTTCACCGCTACATTCAACGCTTCTTTCGACGCAGAATAATTACACATTCCTTTACAACATGCCGTAGCCGCCATAGAAGAAACAGCTACCACAGAGGCCCCGTTTTCTGAATATTGTTTTCTATAAAAATGCTTTGCCAATTCAACAAATGCGTAATAATTAATTGTCATAACATCCTTCATATCTTCAATATCATTCATTTTAACCGGAACATCACGATTAATACCTGCGCAATACACCAACCCGCATAATTTGCCATCTACCGTAGACTTTTGTAATAACTCTTCTATATCCAACAAGTTTTTCAAATCATATGGAATTATCATACACTCATTTGCCAATTGATCTCTAACGTTTTTTAATTTTTGTTCGTTTCTTGCAATCAGGATAACATAATATCCTTGCTCCGAGAGATATCTGCATACTGCTTCTCCTATACCTGAAGAAGCACCTGTAACCATTATCTTCTTTCCCATAATACGACCTCTTTTATAATCATATATCCATACCAGCCGAAATAGGAATAACCGTTCCTGTAATGTATTCGGATTGTGGAGACAACAAAAAATACACTAAATTTACAACCTGCTGTACAGGAATCACTCCAAGCGGTTGATTTTTTAATAAATATTCTTCATAATTTTCTATATTCAGTAGAGTTTGTTCATACATTGACGTATCCACCGTTGCCGGAGCAACTGCATTCACGCGAATTTTCTTAGAAACAAATTCTTTAGCAAATGTACTTGTCATTGCATTCATTGCTGCTTTTGAAGAAGCATATACTGACATCGACTTTTCGCACTTTGTAGCAGCCATAGATGATATCGCTACAATACTACTACTCACATTCGAATATTTTTTCAATCCAAAAAAACGTACCATCTGGGCATATCCAAATACGTTAACACTATATGTATTCACAACACTTTTAGGAGAAACTAGCTTAATAGGACAATTGTACACCTCCCCTGCACAATATACCATCCCATCTAATTTCAGATCATTCTTTTTGATAAACAGAAAGATATCTTCAATATGATCTAAATCATTCAAATCATATTGATATATCCAAACCCGATCAGGACATTTATATTGTATCTCCTGCAGTTTTTCCTTCTGCCTTGCTACAAGAATTACATTTGCACCCACGGATAACAAAAATTCGGCCACACCTCTTCCAATTCCTTGAGACGCACCCACAATTAGTATATTCTTCCCCTGCATAGAGTCTCCTCCTAAAACGGATAACTTTCATCACTTTCTATTACTTCCAACGGAATCTGCGTATCTATCTCTATCGATAACAAGGAACACGACAAGCCAATTCCAAAACCACATAATAACAATCTTGCAACTTTATCCTGTCGAATCCTATCTTTATTAGCACAAATAGTTAAAGCTACTGATGCGCCTGACGTATTGCCATAATCCTCCAAAGAATATAACATCTTACCCTCGTCAATTTCTCCAACCATAGCCACATTCTTAAGCATGAATTTCTGTGCCTGATGAAAAGAATAGTATTGATGTTCTTCTACTCCTATTTTCCTTATGTCAGCAGTAAAATCTTTTACCCATCTTACAACATCATTAATAGCAAATTCAAAAACAGCCTCTCCATCCATTACACTAGGTTCTGCATACCTTTTACTGATTATTTCATAACGTGTACCATCGGACTTTTCATCAAAAAACATTGAAACTGAATCATTAACCACTTCAACCGCCGTCGCTGTGCCGCATACTCCAAACAGCATTCGATCCGCCAACTCTTCCTCTGTATTCTTACTATCTTTGAGATAATTTGGATTCCTTTGTATATCTCCAAACAATAATAACCCTTTCGCATGTTCACCCAACGGTTGAAGCAAAGACGAAATAACATGCAATCCAGCAACATACCCGGAACAGCCTAGATTAATATCAAACACCATACAATCCTCAGGAATATCCAAATATTTCTGAATAATAAAAGCTGTTGACGGCATAACAATCGACGGATTCTGTGTGACAAAAATTAGTACTTTAATCTCATCCGGATTCCATCCTGTCTGATTCAACAATCTCTTTGCTGCTGTAATACAATAATCTGCTGCCGTATGCTTTCCATCATCAATATGGCGACATTTCACACCTGTCATCCGCGTCTGTTTTTTAACACGTTTTTCACCCAACATCTCATAGTAGGCTTCGTTTTCTTCTACCAAAGTTGGTACAACAGAAATAATACCCTTTATTTGAATGTTATCATATCTTCCTACCATGTTCACCTCTATAGTAATGCATTGCAAATGTCTGTTACAGTCTTAAATTCTTTTATCTGACTAGCCGTAAGCGATATCGAAAACTCCTTCTTTGCAAAAGCCATCAATGATAATTTTGCCAACGAATCCCATTCATCTAAATCATCCAATACTGTTGTCTCTTCCAGAACGCCCTCATCTGTTTCCATTAACTCTTCTAATTGACTTAATAATTCTTCTTTACTCATTATAATTCTCCTTTAATACATTAATAAATTGTCATTCACTAAAATATATTATATCTTTAGCAAACATAACTTTAATATTGAAATAGCATTAATCCATTCCAATATCTTTATACTATATCACAACATACCAAAAAAATAAACACATAAGCATCCTATGATATTCCAATCATATTATAGGCTTTTTAACCATTATTCACAAAACCGAAACATTCCATACTTAGCATTCGATTCATCATCATGTGCTCCACCTTGCAAAATAGGTCAGATACAATGCTCCGTTTATTACCATTTCATCTGTAGTAATCTTACCTTGATATACATCTATCAGAAAAACAATCACTTTAAAAGTAAAAAAGTATAATCCTAGCGGCAAAATGTGATCTACAAATGATATATCTATCATAAAAAATGCGTTAACATTACTACCTACAAAACCTATATATTTATAATAAAACAAGACTACAATATTATATATATAAGAAATATATTAAAACACTTGTTAAATTCATCTATATTCTTCCTCATTCTTGCAATACGTGATAGCATTGTTTCACCTACATAATTCACTACCATACTTTGATGGACTGATTATCGTTACATTATACCATTTCAACTCACAAATTACTATCCCTAAAATTATCGCATTTATTTCAATACTTTATTGTGATCTTTCCTCTAACGATCATTGTATCAGCAGACACTTTCAGTAAAATAATATATTGAGATATTTTGTTCAAAAATAGTAAAAGAAAATCGCAAACAAAATACTATGTAATTCAAGCCATCTACCTTCCCCCATCTACTCTGAGCACCTGTCCATTCACAAAAGACGAATGTCCGGATGCCAGATACACAACCGCATCTGCAATCTCTTCCGGTCTCGCCATCCGCTGCATTCCCGTCCGGTCAATCACCTTCTGTAATTCTTCTTCTGACTTATAATGTCCCATCTCTGTCTCAGTAAGTCCCGGTGCAACTGCATTGACGCGGATATGATATCTCCCAAGTTCCTTGGCGATAGACTGTGTTGCCCAGATAAGCGCAGCCTTACTAGAACCATAAGCCAGATATCCCGGATTCGTCTCAATCCCCCCTACAGATGCCATATTGATGATACTGCCACTTTTCTGGCGTATCATAATCTTAGATACCAGCTGCATCAGATAGATCTGCGAAAAATAATTCACCTGAAAGACTTCTTTCAGATCCTTCATAGGTGTCATCTGCAATAACGCTCCATAAGGCATTCCAGCATTATTCACCAGAACATCAATGGATTTTTTCTCTTTCCGGATATGGGATAGAGCTTGTTTCATCTCCTCTTCCGAATTCAAATCAAAGTATACCGGTTCAATCCAGACCCCATACTGTTCCTGGAGATTTCTCATATCCTCTTCAAATGCACTTGAAGCTGTTCTCGAACAGGCCCAGACATTTGCGCCCTCTGCAACAAAGCTTTCTACGATTACACGCCCAATTCCACGATTGGCACCCGTCACAATACAATTTTTCCCTTCTAATACCTGTGTTTCCATATAACTCCATTTCTTAGACCTATCTTGCTCCATAAATATTGGTATTCTATAGTTCTATGCTTTCCATCACGCACTCATGCTTCTTTGTTATTTTATCATAATTTAGCCCAACCAAAATAACCTTTCCTGTATATCCATTCAAACATTCAACATATTGCCTATCTTTTATCTGAGCAATTGCTGTTTTCACATCTTTATTCCATTTCAATTCAATCAAAAAAGCAGGTTTATCACATTTTTTCTTTGGAATAAATACTAAGTCAGCAAAACCCTTTCCCCCTGCTAATTCACGGCACATAATATATTCCTTCTTTGCCGAATAATACGCAAGAGATAGTACACACGATAACGAGTTTTCATCATTATATTTAAGGACAGACGCATTTTCCTGATGCACTTTTTCAATTATATCAGCAACTTCAGATTCATTCATCTTTAGTGTTGCCTGTAACAACTGCTCGGATAATTGGAGGGATTTCACAACATCATTCCACCCCATCACACGAACTGTACTAATAAATTGCTCTCTAATTTCGCAATTAGGAATATATACTTCCTGTGTATCAAAATCATATGCAAGATATCCAAGATGAATCAACAGTGTCAACACATCATCCTGAATATGAAAGGATACCATATCATTCGAAAATGTTGTAGTATCTATCTTTTTCCGTTCCCCTGCTATCAATTCTACAATGGTATCACGCAGTCCATCATAATTCATTTCGATATAAGTCCGAATAGATTCATATGTCTCCGTCTGTGTCCAATAGTTATCGATTTTCTTACGTTCAATTGCTTCAACAACAGACTTCGGATTATATACAGAAAAATGACCTAACTGATATCCATCATACCATTCCTTCATCCGTTCAAAATCCATGCCACCATTTTGACACAAAACTCTGACTTCATCCTCTGTAAAACCTGTATATTCCTCAATCGGATTGGCATTAGTCATAGAAAATTCATCAAACATATTAAGTGCTGAATGTTCACCATATTTCTTAATCGGTAAAATCCCTGTCATATAGGCAAGCACAACATATGGCTGATTTTTGAGCAAGTCCCTATAAAAATCGAGATATTCTTTCTGCCCATCCGAATCATTCGGTTTCATTCGAAAAACACAATCCCATTCATCTATCACAAAAACAAACTTTTCTTTTGTTTCAGCAAAAATCTGTTCTAATACAGAAACCAAATCATCCTCATAGTATTCAATACTTGCATATGCCTTTTTTAACTCCCTCACAACTTTAACATTCAAGGTTCTTAACATATCATGTACCGTCTGTGTTCTTTTCAAAAAGCGCTGAATATTCAAATGAATCACATTATAATGATTCAAATGTTCTTCAAATCCGGCTTGTCTGGAAATCTTCAATCCATGGAATAATTTCTTAGAATTACAGCCTCTGCTATAATATGCAACAAGCATATTGGCCGCCATTGACTTACCAAATCTTCTCGGACGGCTTACACAAATATTTCTATGTTCTCCAAACAGAACCGAATTCGTATAAGTAATCAATCCCGTCTTATCAACATAAATTTTAGAATATTTTACTGCATTGTAAAACTCTGTATTATCCGGATTCAAGTAAATTCCCATAGATTCACCGTCTTTCACTACTTTTATCAAAATCTGTCTTATTATTATACCATTCCCCGTGCCAGAATGCTATCCCTAATTCCACTCATTCCTCTAACCCAAACATTAGCAAAGACAATACCACCATTCCCGCCGTCTCGGTTCGGAGAATCCGATGTCCAAGAGAGATTACCTTACCTTCAATCTCCTTAATCTGCTCAATTTCGGAAGGTTCAAAGCCACCTTCGGGTCCAATGAAAATGCCAATAGACCGTCCATCCGTAATCTCACCAATCACTTTCTTAGAATATTCCATCCCCTCGGCACTCTCATAGGGCACAATCACACTATCGAATGATGTCGCATACTGTATCGCTTCCCCCATTGTCATAACCGGTTTCACTTCCGGAATCTTACCACGTTTTGACTGCTTGGCAGCACTAAGTGCAACTCCATTCAGACGTTCTGCCTTTTTGGCGGCCTTCTTATCATCTAACTTCACCACGCACCGCTTCATCATAACCGGTACCACTTCGCTAACACCTAATTCTACTGCTTTCTGGACAATCTGCTCCATCTTGTCGCCCTTGGGATATCCCTGAAACAGAACTATCTTTGCCGGAAGCTCCCGGTTATTACCGAGCACATCCACCACTTTAAGCAGTACCTCCTGGCAATCCATATCATATTCTGCAATCTCACACAGGTATTCTTTCTCTCCCTGATCTGTCACCAATACTTCTTCCCCCGGTTTCATCCGAAGCACATTATGAATATGGTTATAATCTTCTCCACTGATTCGGATTGGCTCCTGCAACAACTGTTCCGGATTCACAAAAAAACGATACATATTAGTCCCTCTCCTGTTTCATTTCATCTAAGCAATCTTCTCATTTGTCTGCTCAAGTGCATATAAAACATCCGGATCAATATCCAGACATTTAGTGACATCTCTATTACCAGATACATCCCAAGCAAGGGTATTATTTAATATTGTACACGCATTCACAAAGAAATTCTTATCTTTTAACAAGGCAAACGCTTTTTTATCAAGCAATGGTTTTGCATCATAACATACTATTTTTCCGTCATCAAAATAAACATATACTTTATAATCTTCACATGGTATTACTTGAACTACATCATGAAACATACTATCACCTCGTTAAATTAATGGATTAATTCGATTTAAAGGCAGACCATCTTTGGAAAGTTCCCAATTCTGCATCAACTCATCTTGATGAATTACACACCATGCCAATATTAATTTTAATTGTCGTGACGGTAATGCACCCTTAATCACTCTGGCCTCAGTAATATCTATAAGTGCTTTATGTCCATTATATTCCGCATGGAAATGCGGAGGATTATGATCCTCATAATACATAGTAACTCTAATTCCATAAAATAGTGATATTTCTGGCATATCTAATACCTCCTACCTCGCTACAATGGATACCCACTCACCCATATAGGTGGTATCCACAATCTCAAATCCATTTTTTATCAGTGCCTCTTTCACTTCCTGCTCCTTCGTGTCAATGATACCGGATGTAATAAAGACTCCATCTTCTTTCATAAATGGACGAATCTCTGCCGATAACGGAATAATGACATCTGCTAAAATGTTGGCAACAACTATATCATATTGTCCAATACTTGCCACACTTTTGGCAAATTCTTTATCCTCAATCACATTGCCCTGTACTATGGTATATTGTTCTTCCGAAATATGATTCAAAGCGAGATTTTCTTTGCTGGCCTTCACCGCTAATTCATCGATATCGATTCCATATACCTTTTCTGCCCCTAATTTCATGGCAATGATGGAAAGGATACCACTTCCACAGCCCGCATCCATCACATCCGTTGTCCCATCCTGCCGGATATATTTTTTCAGATTGGCAATACATAACTTGGTTGTCTCATGAGAACCCGTACCAAAGGCTGTACCCGGATCAATATAGATTACAATGTCCTCCGGCTTTGTATCTGCATTCTCTGTCCACGTGGGCTGAATCACAATATTATCCTCTAACCGGAATGGATGAAAGAACTCTTTCCAGTTATTAATCCAATCCTTATCCTCTGTCTCACCAAGAGATATCTTCCCGGTTCCCACCTGCATATAAGCAGACATTTCTTTCAATTGTTCACTAATATATCTGCACAGATCCTTAACATCTATCTTATCATCTATATAACAGGATATCTCCGCCACACCATCATCCGGCGGAAGCTCCGGCAGAATGTCAATGAACATTGCCTTCTTATCCTCCTCCGACAACGGAATCTTGTCCTCCACTTCGATTCCCTCTACACCATATTCATCCAACACATAGCTCAACATATCTGTCGCCTGTGTTGTTGTCTCTATCGTAACTTTCGTCCACTTCATATTATCGTTCTCCTTGAATCCTATCCATATACAACAACTCCATTCAGACTTTTATTGTCGCCTATTTCTTTATCATAACACACTCATGCAAAAACCGCCACATGATATTCATGTGACGGTCTCAACCCTTCCTTAACGTTTCTTTCCGAAACCTTTCTTCTTATGTCCACCAAAGCTAAAATCTCCGGCGGAATCTGTAGATCTTCTTGCAGTGGAACCGGTTGCCTCATCAAAGCTGTTAAGAATTGTCTTCTGCTCTTCTGTAAGCTTATCCGGAACCTGAACAACCAGGGTAACATAGTGGTCACCACGTACATTCTTGTTACGAAGCGTCGGAACACCTTTGCCCTTTAACTTAATCTTCGTATCTGTCTGTGTACCCGCTTTGATCTCATACTCCATCGGACCATCAATGGTATGAATTGTGATCATTCCACCAAGTGCAGCCTGTGTAAATGTAATCGGTTCTGTAGAAAACAGATCATATTCCTGACGCTGGAACTGCGGATGACGGTCCACTAATACAGTCACAAGCAAATCTCCACGTCCACCGCCATTGGTACCCGGCTCTCCTTTCTCACGGATACGGATACTCTGTCCATTATCAATACCGGCAGGGACTGCAACCTGAATCTTTTTCTTACTCTTTACAAAACCGGTACCGGAACACTGTGTACACTTATATTTAATAACTTTACCGGTACCTGAACATTCCGGACAAGTCTGCACATTACGTACAACACCAAACAGAGATTGTTGTGTAAATACAACCTGACCTTTACCATTACATTTTGGACAAGTCTCCGGATTATGTCCCGGCTGAGAACCTGTACCATGACATACTACACATTCATCTTTAAGTGGTAACTCTAATTCCTTCTGGCAGCCAAATACAGCCTCGTCAAATTTCACACGAACGCTGGTCTTAATATTGGCACCCTTCATCGGACCATTTGACTGACGGGTTCTTGCTCCCCCGCCAAACATATCTCCAAAGATATCTCCAAAGATATCTCCCATATCACCAAAATCAAATCCACCGAATCCAGCTCCACCCATGCCGCCATTTGGATCAAATGCAGCATGACCGAACTGATCATACTTTGCCCTGGTATCCGGATCACTTAATATCTTATAAGCTTCCGAAGCCTCCTTGAACTTTGCTTCCGCTTCCTTGTCTCCCGGATTCATATCAGGATGGTATTTCTTGGCAACCTGTCGGTAAGCTTTCTTTAATTCTGCATCTGTTGCATTTTTTGCAACGCCAAGAACCTCATAATAATCTCTCTTTGTTTCTGCCATCTTCCTCACCTTTATCGACTAAGAGTGCCCACGGTTTCAAAATGAAACCGTGGGACTATCATTTCAAAGTATCTGTTCGGGATTATAATTCTGTATAATCGCCATCTACAACATCGCCTTCTGAGTAATCAGCAGGACCGGTTGCCCCTGTACCTGCATTTGCTCCAGGACCGTTCTGCTCATATAACTTAGCAAATAAGTTCTGAGCACTTGTCATCAATGTCTCTTTTGCATTCTTAAGCTGTTCTACATCATAATCACTCATATTTTCCGGATCCGTACCCTCAACAAGACTCTTTAATGCTGCCAGGTCAGCCTCAACCTTTGTCTTATCTTCTGCCGGAAGCTTATCACCAACATCCTGTAAAGCTTTCTCTGTCTGGAATACCATTGCATCTGCATCATTTCTTGCCTCAATAGCTTCCTTTCTCTTCTTATCCTGAGCTTCATACTCAGCTGCTTCCTTAACTGCTCTTTCAATATCATCATCAGACATATTAGAACCGGCAGTAATTGTGATATGCTGTTCTCTTCCGGTTCCCAAATCCTTAGCAGATACATTTACAATACCATTGGCATCAATATCAAATGTAACCTCAATCTGTGGAACACCACGTCTGGCTGGTGCAATACCATCCAAACGGAAACGTCCTAATGTCTTATTATCTCTGGCGAACTGTCTCTCACCCTGTACAATGTGGATATCAACAGCATCCTGATTATCCTGTGCAGTAGAGAAAATCTGACTCTTCTTTGTAGGGATTGTTGTATTTCTCTCAATCAATCTGGTTGCAACACCACCCATTGTCTCAATGGAAAGAGAAAGTGGAGTAACATCCAGCAATAAGATCTCACCGGCACCGGCATCACCTGCTAACTTACCACCCTGGATAGATGCACCGATTGCAACACATTCATCCGGATTAATACCCTTGAATGGATCCTTACCGGTTAACTGTTTTACCTTTTCCTGTACAGCGATAATACGTGTAGAACCACCTACTAACAATACCTTATCAAGCTCAGAAGCCGAAAGACCTGCATCCTTCAGTGCTGTCTGAACAGGAACTGCTGTTTTCTCTACCAGATGTGCTGTCAATTCATCAAATTTGGCTCTGGACAAATTCATGTCAAAATGCTTAGGACCATCTGCTGTTGCAGTAATGAATGGAAGGTTGATATTCGTTGTTGTAGAAGAGGATAACTCTTTCTTTGCCTTCTCAGCAGCCTCTTTCAATCGCTGCATTGCCATCTTATCTGTTGACAGGTCAACACCTTCCTGTTTCTTAAACTCATCTAACATATAATCTGTGATTACATTATCGAAGTCATCACCACCAAGTCTGTTATCACCGGCAGTTGCCAATACTTCAATAACACCATCACCAATCTCAATGATAGATACATCAAATGTACCACCACCTAAGTCATATACCATGATTTTCTGTTCATTCTCGTTATCCAGACCATAAGAAAGTGCAGCAGCTGTTGGCTCGTTAATGATACGCTTAACATCAAGTCCTGCAATACGGCCTGCATCCTTCGTTGCCTGTCTCTGTGCATCTGAGAAATAAGCAGGAACTGTGATAACAGCCTCTGTTACTTTCTCACCTAAGTAACTCTCTGCATCGGATTTCAATTTCTGAAGAATCATAGCAGAAATTTCCTGAGGAGAATACTTCTTATCATCAATTGTTACCTTATAATCTGTACCCATATGTCTCTTGATAGAAGAAATGGTCTTATCTGCATTTGTTACTGCCTGACGTTTTGCAGGTTCACCAACTACACGTTCACCAGTCTTTGTAAATGCTACAACTGATGGTGTTGTTCTTGCGCCTTCTGCGTTATTAATAACAACAGGCTTACCACCTTCCATAACGGCTACACATGAATTTGTTGTTCCTAAATCGATACCAATAATTTTACCCATGACTTTTTTCCTCCTAAAACTCTATAATCATATATATTGTTTACTAACCTTGCATTAGTTTGCAACCTTAACCATACTATGACGAAGTACCTCTTCTTTATACATATAACCTTTCTGAAGTTCCTCTGCCACTATGTTCTCTCCTAATTCCTCATCTTCAACATGTAATACTGCGTTATGGAAATTCGGATCAAACTCTGTACCCTCTGCATTCATCGGCTTCACGCCAACATCTTCGAGAGCAACAATAAACTGCTTATATATCTTATCGACACCCTGTTCGAACGCCCGGTCCTTATCTTCTTCCGGAATAGCCGCTAACGCCCTTTCAAAGTTATCTACTACCGGTAACAGTTTCTCTAAAACTTCCTTAGCTCCAATGTCATACATTCGTTTGGATTCTTTTTCATTACGGTTTCTGGCATTTTCAAACTCTGCCAAAAGGCGCTTATACTTATCATTAGCCTCTTCGGTAAGTTCCTTCTGTTTCTCTAATTCAAGCTCTAAAGCTTTATTATTACCACCGCTTCTCCGACTGCCTTTCTTCGCCTTGGTCGGTTTCTTTTCGGTCTCCTCTGAAACTTCTTTAGCTTCCTCAACAGCTGTCTCTTCAGTGGATTCTACCGCTACCTCTTCCACAGTCTCTTCTACTGCTTTCCCGGTAGGTTTGTTCTTTTTCGCTGCATTATCTTTTGCATTGGTTTTCTTCTTCTCTTCCACTTTGACACCTCTAATCTTTCTTCTTAAATATTGTATCTAACTCATCTGTAAGATTCTTCAAGGTACTGACTACTTTCTTATAGTCCATACGCTTCGGTCCAATAATACCGATTGTTCCTTTTGCACCTTCTGCTAATTCATACGTTGCCGTTACGATACTGCAATCCTTCATATTAGAAACCGGTGATTCTTCTCCAATGTATACCTGAATACCATTCGAATTGCTGCTGTTCATAGATTCATCAATCAACTCATCTAATCCCTGCCGGTCTTCTAATGCTTCAAGAAGCTTTGTCGTCTGTTCGATATCTCCAAGCTCCGGATATTTTAACATATTCGTTGTACCGCTTGTATAGATCTCAACTTCATCCGCCTCATGAATGGCTTCTGCTATGCCTTGGAAAATATTCTCCATAATATCAGCAAACTCACCAGCCTGTGTCTTGATGGTCTGAATCATTTCTAAATTGATATCCTGCAGGGATGCTCCCTGTAAAAAAGTATTCAGCAGGACATTCAGTTTGAGAATCTCATCATTTGCCAGTGGCCGTTCCACCTGCATCATCTTATTCTTAATTACATTCCCATCCACAACGATAACTGCAAGCAACTGATTATCATCTACCTGGGACAACTGAATGAACTTAAGTGTCTTATTCTGATACTGGGGAGCCGTGACAAGTGTTGCATAATTGGTATTGTATGCTAATACCTTGGCGACCTGCTTAAGCATTGACTCCATCTTATCCACACGTTCCAGTAACTGGGTCTTCATTTCCTGCATCTCATTGTCCTTCTCAGCCATCATATGATCCACATATAAACGATAGCCTTTGTCCGTGGGAACACGTCCTGCGGAGGTATGTGGCTGCATAATCAAACCCATTTCCTCTAAGTCTGCCATCTCATTTCTTATTGTTGCAGAAGAAAGGTTCAGATCTGTATATTTTGAAATTGTTCTTGAGCCAACCGGTTCTCCGGTTTCTAAGTAATTAGAAATGATTGCCTTTAATATCTTCTGCTTTCGCTCATCTAATTCCATGCATCAGACCCCTTTCCTGCTTATTTGATTATTAGCACTCATCCTATCCGAGTGCTAACATCTAGGTATAGAGTACCACCCACTTATCGGTTTGTCAAGAAAATTTCCAGAAAAAATGTGAATATTTTGTGTAACAGATAAATATCTATGGAACACTCCATATATCCTTTGTAATTTCCGGATGTTCCAACAGGGTTTCCACATGTTTTTTCAAATCTAATGCATGTTCATAATACCTGTGCTGTTCTTCCTTGGAAAATTCCGGGTAGAAACGCCCTGTTCCATCCTTTATCATATACCGGGTCTCCACCGGATATTCCTCATGCATCGCAATATTATAATAATTTTGTGAAACAAGTGGCATTCCCAATAACTGCATCACATAAGTGGATAGATATGAGGCACTTATATCTTCGACATTTTCCTCTCCCTGCCAGTCATAATTTCCCCATATAAGATATGGTGTCGAGTAGGCTAACTTCTCATCCCTGTTACAAACTGACAGCTGTTCCAGTGCATAGCTTGGAGCATGATCGCCAAAGAATACTACAATGGTCGGCTCATCCTGCGTCTTCAGGTACTCTGTAAGCTTGCGTAATGCCTCCCCGCTTTTGGCAATACCGCTCACATATTCCTGCACCCAGCGTTTTTTGTTTGGCCCATATCCAAGTGCGTCATCAAAGGTTACCTCAATATCATCCGGTGCATTTTCTTTCTCTTCCCCATTCAGGATGGCAATATGATTGGCAATGGATACGCTGAAACAAAACAGCGGTTTATCTGTATCTTTCTCCTCATACTGTTTGATAATCTCATTGGTTAATGAATCATCGGATATATATCCGCATTTTTCCTGATAACTCATTCGGTACTGATCAATAAAGCGTTCAAATCCCAGTCTGGGATAAGCTACATAACGATTCCAGAACTTTCCGTTATAGGGATGGATTGCTAATGTTGTATAACCCGACTCCTTCAGATATCCTGCAAATGACGGTTGTTCATCCGAAAAATATTCTTTATACGGACACGAACCGGAACCCATACCTCTCGTATTCCAACCGGTGAGGAATTCAAACTCCGTAAAATGGGTACTGCCACCGTATACATTTACATACAGATTCCCGGTCATACCTTCCTTACAGACTTCACGAAATGCAGACATGGGATCTTCACTATACGTAACTGCCCCCTCAAAGAGATTCACATCATAAAAAGCCTCACTCATGATAACTATGATATTGGGATGTGTTGTGGAGGCATTGTTCTCCGTAGCAATTTTCTTTCCTTTTTCTACATACACCTCATAACTCTTCCAGGCTTCATCTGCTGTATAAGTTTCCCTTTCTTTCGTCTGAAACAGACTTTCCACAAAATAGACAACCGGTCCTGTCTTCTCAGACTGCACTGCCTCTGTAAGCTTCGCCATTACACTTTGCCTGCCATCCGCTACAACTAATGGAATCATACACGCAGACATTACAATCAGTGCAATCCCACATCCTTTCCGATAACTTACATTCCCTGCAAGAGCTTTTGCAACATACAGATCCATATAGAGCCACAAACAGATGGAAAGAACAAACAGAATCAGTGCACACCACGTTCCTGTCCATACATGAAATTCTGCGTCTCCCCCTACCTTCAATGCCTCCGATATCTTTGCAAAATCAGACAATGTCACACACTCATTTAACGAATTCCATTTCATATTATTGATAACACCAAAGATGCCTCCAAACACACCCAGTACAACATATCCCGGTGTAATCCGTCTTGTCATAACATAGAACAGGAATAGCAATCCGCTATATAGGAAAACATTGTAGAATACATAATACAGATTGTCATATGACATCCACTCTGTAAATAAATCCTTCCCTGCAAAGGTCAGCCACTGTATCTGTAAAACCAACAATAGTGCCTGTAACACAATACTTACAGGCACTATTCCATATCTTATCTTACTTTTGAACATCCATTCCTTCATTACTTTCTTACTTCTTCTTTCTGTATCGTTTTCACTATGTGCGCTTTACAAAGGTATGATTACACTTTGGGCACCGGATATTTACCTTATTCTTACCCTTGGGCACACGAATCACCTGATGACATTCCCCGCATACAAAATAAGCATATTCCTTGTCCATGATACTTTTAAATTTCATCCGGATCATCAATTTAAGGATCCTTGCTTCTAACACTACATTTCCCATGTACCGCATATAAAAAACATTTTCTTTTTTACGTTTTTCCAGATTTTTGGAAAATACTCTTACATAACATAATATAATAAATACTGCTCCAAGCAGTAAGAAAATCTTATTCTTGGTAAATAACGCTGCCACCACATATATAAATCCAATTAACATAATCAGATTATTCAGTTCATCTAACCCACACCGTCTTCCCATTGCTTCCTTAATATCTGCCCGGAGCATGGTAATATATTTCTGTAACATATGGTTACCTCCTGCCCAATCATAAAATATGTTTTGTATTATAGCATAAAATCCGCCATCACGGTATCACTCACATCAATCCCCTTGTCAGAAAGATATATTCTTCCGTTGTCTTCTGACAATAATCCCAGATTTTTGTATTTGGTAATCACTTTTCCATATACATCTTCCATTGCCAGACCAAACCGGTTGCGAAATGTCTCCTTACCAACTCCATTCCGGCATCGAAGTCCAAGGAACATAAACTCCTCCATCTCATCCTTACGGGTTTGAAAATGAAGTTCCTTATAATAATCCCGTATAAATTCCAGCAGGGCATTCTCTTCATACAGATGATACTGATCAAGGTTGCTATGACTGTTACTCCCCGTCATTCCCATCTGGTCAAACATTCCGTATGCATCATCCAATCCGTACAATTCCTCATCTTCATATTCATAGGCATGATACATATTCGTGTACTCATCCCCCTGCATACCATCGCTTTGCAGAAATCGTGCAATGTATTCCTGTATATTCTCTGTTCCATGAAACCGAATCTTCTTCTTAGAACCATCCTCTAACCTTACCGTGAGATAAGAAGATGCACCGAGACCTAGTCCTAAGTATTCACCGCCTGTCCAATAGACAAGATTATGCCTGCAGGCATATCCTTTTTTTGCATAGTTAGAGATCTCATAGCGTTCATACCCACTATTTTTCAAGAGAAGTTTCGTCTTTGCATATAATTTCCGATCCTCTTCTTCCGTTGGAAGCATGGCAAGCAGTTCCTCATTTTCTTCTAACGGAGTTCCCTCCTCCACAATCAGACTGTAAGCAGAAATATGTTCCGGAGAAAGCTTCACAACTTTAGCGAGTGTCCGGACATAAGAATCCATTGACTCTCCCGGCAGACCAGACATCAAATCCACATTAATATTCGAAAATCCCTCCTGTCTGGCCGACTGAAATGCAGCAATAAACTGGTCATAATTGTGAACCCTGTTAAGGGTACGCAGCATCTCATCATTTGCACTTTGTAATCCGATACTCAAACGATTCATACCAATTCCATGATATGTCCGTAACTTATCTCTTGTAAGACTGTCCGGATTACCCTCTATCGTAATCTCCGCATTTTCTGCGACTGAGAATGTCTTCCTTATGGCATCCATAATCTCTTCTAAGAAATTATCATTGATATAGGACGGGGTACCTCCCCCAATATAAATGGTCTGTACCCGGTAATCCTTTGCCATGTCCTCATAAGACACAATTTCCTTACAGAGTGCTTTTACATACTGCACCTGCTCTTCATAAGCACATCCGCCAAAGGACAGAAAATCACAATAAATACACTTTGATTTGCAAAATGGAATATGAATATATATACTTAGATCCTTCCACTCCGATATTCTGCCGGATTCTTCCTTATTCATCATCTAACTTTAATACGCTCATAAACGCCTTCTGTGGAATCTCTACATTACCAATCTGGCGCATGCGCTTCTTTCCTTCCTTCTGTTTCTCTAACAGCTTCTTCTTACGTGAGATATCGCCTCCATAACACTTTGCAAGCACATCTTTACGAAGTGCTTTTACTGTCTCTCTGGCAATTATCTTACTTCCGATTGCCGCCTGAATCGGTATTTCAAACAAATGTCTTGGAATCTCCTCTTTTAATTTCTCGCACATCTTCCGTCCACGTTCATAGGCTGTATCTGCATGCACAATAAACGACAATGCATCCACTTCTTCCTTGTTGATCAGAATATCTAACTTTACAAGATCAGAACGGACATATCCGCTCATCTCGTAATCGAAAGATGCATATCCTCTGGAACGGGATTTCAATGCATCAAAGAAATCATATATAATCTCGTTTAACGGAAGATCATACTTAAGCAACGCTCTCGTCTCTTCCATATATTCCATACTCTTATATACGCCCCGTCGTTCCTGGCAAAGCTGCATAATGGCACCAACGTAATCTTTTGTCACCATAATCTCTGCAGAGACAAATGGTTCTTCCATATAGTCAATCTGTGATGGATCCGGAAGATTGGATGGATTGGTGAGTTCTATCATTTCACCATCCGTTTTATGCACACGATAGACAACACCCGGCGCTGTCGTTACCAGATCCAGGTTGTATTCTCTTTCTAATCGTTCCTGAATAATCTCAAGATGTAATAATCCTAAGAATCCACATCGGAAACCAAATCCCAGTGCAATGGAAGTCTCCGGTTCATAGCTAAGTGCTGCATCATTTAACTGCAGTTTCTCTAATGCATCCCGAAGATCCGGATACTTGGCCCCATCTGCCGGATACAGACCGCAATATACCATTGGATTCGCCTTCTTATATCCCGGCAATGCCTCCTTACAAGGATGATCTGCATCTGTTACTGTATCTCCCACGCGGGTTTCTTTCACATCCTTAAGACTTGCTGTAATATATCCTACCATTCCGGCAGACAACTCATCCTGCGGTATGAATTGACCTGCCCCAAAGATACCAACCTCTACCACTTCTACCGTTGCTCCGGTGGCCATCATTTTAATCACACTACCCTTGCGTACTGAACCATCAAACAGGCGGCAGAAGATAATAACCCCCTTATAGGCATCATACTTACTATCAAAGATCAATGCTTTCAAAGAACCGTCCACATCACCCTTAGGTGCCGGAATCTTTGTCACAATCTGCTCTAAGACCTCTTCAATATTAAGACCGGTCTTTGCAGAAATTCTTGGTGCATCCTGTGCTTCTATTCCTATCACATCTTCAATCTCATTTACCACCCGTTCCGGATCGGCACTTGGCAGATCAATCTTGTTGATTACCGGCATTACCTCTAAATCATTATCAATAGCAAGATACACATTTGCAAGTGTCTGCGCCTCAATTCCCTGGGCCGCATCCACAACCAGAATTGCGCCCTCGCAGGCTGCCAGACTTCTCGACACCTCATAGTTAAAGTCTACATGTCCGGGAGTATCAATGAGATTAAATATATACTCCTGCCCGTCATTTGCCTTATATACAATGCGGACTGCCTGTGCTTTGATTGTGATACCTCTCTCCCGCTCCAAATCCATGTTATCAAGTACCTGAGCCTGCATCTCCCGCTCTGTTAATAAACCTGTCTTCTCTATAATACGATCCGCCAATGTGGATTTGCCGTGATCGATATGTGCAATAATACAAAAATTACGAATCCTGCTCTGGTCTACGTGTGCCATTTATTTTCTCCTGTTCCCAAATTTACATTATCACATCGACTAACGTCTCCGTGTCTTTTTCGCTCTTCAAGCTTTCGGAGATATTGTATCACATCCTCATTGTTTACTCAACACTTTATCAAGAATGGCCGCAAGGGGCTCCATGGCATTCTTCTCTTCTTCAAGCGTATTCGTCTGTGCTCCCACCTCGATTAACGTTGTCCGTGGCATCAGATGCATATTAAACCGGAGGCTTTTTACATAAATCTTGCGCACATAGTCCCCGTATAATTCTTTTCCCTTTATATACATCTGAAAACTAAAAGCCAGATTCATCATCCGGTTTGGATTCTGCAAATAGGAAATTTCACCATTGAGATTGGAACGGCTGACGCCATTTAGAAACATAATCTTTGCCGTTGGCTTACCATCCACATCCGTCACTAAATGAATATCCTCATCCACACCATCTCTATGCAGATCAATTACCACCTCGATAGAAGGATTCTCTTTCAATATCTTAGATACATTGGCATATGCCATCTCATATGCGCGGTTTCGATCAAGTCTGCCATCAATGACATCGTAAAGTGTCTCATCATGGTACGTTGCAATCCCATATTTCTGTTCAAGAAGCTCCTCTAGATAGGCTCCCACGCCAATTACCGTATCCTCTTTCACACCCTCTCTGCTATCAGCAAAGCTTTCCGAACCATGGGTATGATAGATAAGTACCTTGTCCGTACTCATGTCCTTAATATCTGCAAGGGATATATCAGTATCTAAAAGATTTTCCGGTGCTAATTCCTCGGATGTCAGATTCGTATTACTATCTACCACAAAAACCTTACTAAGAAGAAAATCCGGATTCTTTAATTTCTCCCTGCTATAAACGGTTCCGATTGTTTCATTTGCAACTGTTTTATCTTCCTGTTGTGACTGGATTTCCTCATCTACTGCCAAATCTGCATTTACCGGCTGTTCTTCCTCATCTTCATAGAACCAGTCCGGTACATCATATCCACTGGCATAGTCTTCCTGATGGATTCCATATTCTTTTTCGTATGTAAAAAGCGGAAGCACCTGGGATGTCAGGAACGAAAATGCCGTATCTTTACTACGCAAAGTAATCCCCGAGCATAATCCGATGAGACACACCCAGCATAACATTTTTGCTTTCACCTTTCTTTTTTGAAAATTCCTCTGATTATAATTCATACTATCATGATATTCAGAAAGTCCCTTTCATATGTCATCCTACAGCAAAAACAGCCTGATTAATCGCCTCCGAAATCGTATAACTAATCCTCTTTACTGCCTCATCAATATCTTTTGGTGTCACAAACATATCCTCAAGATATGGAGTCACCATTTCACACGCTAACTGGTATCGTTCCTCTTCATTGAATTTCTTAAGTACATTCTTGGCAGACTGCTTGCCAATGGCAGACACTAACATATCCATTGCATCATTTACGATGGTAGGTACTGCAATAACCGTTGGCACACCAATGGCTAATACCGGAATTCCTATACTTTCTTCATTGATTGCCTCCCGATGATTCCCTACACCGGAACCCGGTGTAATTCCGGTATCAGCCAGCTGAATCGTCTTATTGAGACGATCCGATTCCCTTGCCGCTAACGCATCGATCACAATCAGAATCTCCGGTTTGATTTCATCCACCAACGCTTTCAATACCGTCACTGCTTCCATTCCCGTCTGTGCCATAACCCCCGGTGCGATTGCACTCATTTCCACACTTTGGGATATGATTCCTTCTTTCAGCAAATGCCTTGTCACATACAAATTATCAATCACAAATGGTCCTAACGCATCCGGCGTCACTTCCCTGTTGCCAAGGCCCGCCACCATGATCCGTTTCTTATTGCCTACAAACTGTCGTAAATGTCTTGCTAACACCTCCGTCATTGGCTTATGGAATTCTTCATCCTGCCTTCTTAACCGTTCACTTTCAAGCGTGATGTACGTTCCCACCGGCTTGCCAAGCTGTATGGCTCCCTGCTCATTTTCCACCACGATCCGCACTTCTTTAATATCCGTATCTCCATTATTCTTGGTCATGACATGCACACCACTTATAGGCTCCTCTGACTGTATATCTTCCTTCATTTCTACCGCAAGATCTGTTCGTCCCCGCATACAGAATACCTCCATTTTCTTTTACTAAAATATAACTATTGACAAAAATGTCAAAGCTTATTCAAAACATAAAATAGCGCCACATTTTCATAAAAAGATATTGACAAACCCTGGAAGATTATGTATTATAAGCGAGTATGTTTACATTAGATTGTCCGTGTCCGGTTTTAATGTAAAACCATAACATAAAACATATTTAGAGAATGGAGGTGTTTTCATTGGCTAATATCAAATCTGCAAAGAAGAGAATTAAGGTTATCGAGACAAAGACTTTAAGAAACAAGATGGTGAAATCTAAGTTAAAGACTCTCATTAAGAAGTTCGAGGCTGCTGTAGCTGCTGGTGATAAGGCTGCTGCTGAAGCTCAGTTAAAGGTTTGTACATCTGAACTTAGCAAGGCTGCTGCTAAGGGCATCATGCACAAGAATACTGCTTCTAGAAAGATTTCCCGTTTATCTGCCGCTGTGAACAAGATGGCATAATGGCAATCATAGAACGATAGAAAAGGACGATTATCATATGGTAATCGTCCTTTTTATCTTAGGCAGACAAGGCTTCGGCAGTTATTTCTATTTTTCACAAAATCCCACAATCAGCAATTCAACACCCACAATGTCTTTGACATTACCGGACTTGATCTGCTGCTCTGTATCCTGACATTGATCCACCATATCTTCTAACTGATCAAGTGTATATTTACCTGCCTGAGATGCATATTTCTTCACACTAAATGGTGGAATCGAACAGGCAGCTGCCATCTCTTTGTTATTCTTACCATCCTTGGAAAGTGCCAGTACCTGCATAAGAATATTATAGTGCCGCTGAAGCATTCGCAATATTCCAATTGGGGACTCCCGAAGTGCTAACAAATCACGATACAATAATAAAGCCTGCTTCCGATTACGCATTCCAATAGCATCTAACATAGCAAACATCTTACTGGTTGCCTGTGTAACACATACCGTCTGAACATCATCCAATGTTATATTGGCACTATCCAGCTTGTAGCAGAATAACTTCTCCAATTCATTTCGAAGCAATAGCATATCTGTACCCATATGTTCCAAAAAATAAAATATGACAGCATCATCCATGATCTTGCCCTCTTCCCGGCACAATCCTTTAATCCATGCCAGTAACATTTTCTCGTCCGGCGTGTTCATCTCACAAGCATAACCATTTTTACTAATCCATTTGTACAGGCGGTTACGTTTATCCACCTCACTCTCTACAAACAGAATATGCGTGGTATCCGGCAGACTCTCCAGTTCCTTTTCCAGATTCTCCGGCGTCTTCTTAAACAGATTACTGTCTTCCACCACAATTACACGCGAATCAGCAAAAAACGGCAATGTATTCGCAAGTTCCATCAACTCTGTTACATTCCATCCATTTCCCTGAAATATACGGACATTCATGTTATCCTCCGGATTGGCCAGAGCCTTTACAAGTTTGTCTCTATATTGATGTTTCAGATAATCCTCCTTGCCATATAACAAGTAAAATGCTTTCATCTGATTGTTCTGAATATCCTGATTAATTGTCTTCATACTCTCTCCATTCTATTTCACGGTTGTGATCCGATAGCCAATTCCATCCGAATCTATCGTAATGCCACCATGCTCTTTTGTCAAATAAATATATTCACAATATTGTTGAAGCCGCTTCATAACCTCCTGCGCCGGATGTCCATATCGGTTATGTTCTCCGACAGAAATCAGTGCAGTCTGAAATCCTATATGTTTCAAAAACATTTCCGATGAAGCCGTCGCAGAACCATGATGGGCCACTTTAAGAACAGCAATGTGATTCGGTAACTCTCCTTCCACCTCCTGCTCCACTGTCTCGTCCATATCCCCGGTAAAGAGCATATCAAATTGCCGGTACTGCATATAAAGAACCATGCAGCCCTGATTTTTATCCTCATACTCTTTATTTTCCGGGCTGACACAGTCAAATGTCACCTCTCCGAAAACAAGCCGGTCTCCTTTGTGTATATAAGATACTTCACACCCCCGCTCCTTCGCCATTTGCACCAATTCCAGATATGCCTCATCCGGATTCCGGATGGCAGGAAGAACAACATGCCGGATTGACACGGTTGGTTCCTCTAACAATTCCATCACGCCACTATAATGGTCGCTGTCACTATGGGAAACAAGAACATAATCAAGTTCTGCGCCGCCATAGTATTTGATTCCATTCTTTAATACATAAGTTCCAACCTTCTTCTCAGAACTGCTTCCTCCATCCACTAAAATATGTACCCGGTCCGGTGTCCGGATATAGATGCCATCTCCCTGTCCTACATCAAACATACAGACCATAAGATTCCCCGGGAGATAAAATGCTATGAATAGCATTCCAAGCAATATAACATAACCATTCCTTTGCTTCTTCCTGTTGTGATGTCCTGCCAGCAGAAAAAGCCCCAATATCAGATAGTATAATAGAATCCAATATACAGGTGGTCTTCCTGTACATAACGTATGAAACGGTAATTTTTCACTGCATTCACACAGCCAACGATACAGAGCAAATATCCCTTCTGCTCCCTTTGCCGGAACACTGCCAAGCACAAGCGATACACTGCCGAACACAACAGAGATAATCAATAATAACAAAAGGAGACTCATCATTGGCACGACAATCAGATTCAGTAAAATGCCATACACCGGCACCTCATAAAAATAATATAACATTATCGGCGTCAGTACCATTTGAACACTGATACTGACCAGGCATCCATCCAGAAATTGGGGGCACTTACAAAGCCAATCCTTAAGAACCGGATAAATGACTGCAATTCCCATAACAGCTCCAAAGGATAGCAGAAATCCCGCCTGGTTAAGCTGATATGGATTCCGGATCAACATAATCAGCAAGGATATGGCTATCGCTGTCAGACTGTCATATTTTCTGCCGGACACATCTGCCCCAATGGAAATAATCAACATGACAATTGCGCGCAGAGTCGCCCCGGTAAGTCCTGCCATCACTCCATATAAAAGAATAAATACAATTCCCATCACTGCCGCAATCGGATAACTACCCAGAAGCTTCCGCAGGAATTGATAGATTGTCCCACCAAGCATTGCAATATGCAAACCGGATATGGCAATTAAATGAGCAATTCCATTTCTCTGATATAACAGTTTCGTATCCACATCCAGACTGGTACGTTCCCCTAATACCATTGCTCCAGCCAAGGATGCATTCTCTTCAGAAAACAATTGCCCATACAACCATACCGCATAAGCTCTTACTTTGTATAACCATGCTTTGACAGGTAAGATACACGCTTTTCTTTCTTGTATCGTAACCGAATCCATCTTCCACACATTTCCTTTTCCAAGCTGATAGCTTTGCTCATCATATCCTCCCGGATTCGTTGCCCTGTCAAAGGGACTCACACTTCCCTTTCCTTCTATCCGGTCTCCAACTACAAGCTCTTCATCATATTCCAGAAGAATATGGACATGGATTACCTGTTCATTCAATGTCTTTGTTGCTAACCGGTAACGTATTCCGGTCTGTCGTACTTCCACATCTGTAATCTTACCGCTAAAGGATAACACTGTTCCCTTTTCCACTTCACAGATCTGCTGTTTTCGTCTCGAATAGCCGAATGCAATTCCCCCAAGCACAAAAAACAGAATCCCAACATAAAGTAGTTTGCGATTCTTTCTGATATATTCTCCCCGGCAACAGCACATTACCAAAAACAGCACTGCTGCCACTCCACCTATGTACCATACCGAATAATATCGTACAAGTACCTCTCCAAGCACGAACAAAATCATCCAGTAAAGCACAGGTCTTTTCACTTTATTCTGTTGTCTCCTCTTCTATCAAATCCAGATTGCGTTCAAAAATCCCATCAAACGCCATCGTTTCTCTAAAAAACTGCTGTTTCTCTCCGTTATTGAGAAATTGTACTTTAGAAACCGTTGGAAGTTCCACCAGGGAATCTACAATGGAATATACAATAATATCATTCTTAAGCGTATTATCCGTATTATAAAACTCATCGCTGAGATCTACATAGCAGATACCATCTTTTACAGAAATATTCCGAATCGTTGTCTCTTTCGGAAGCGTAGCCGTATAGCCGTCCTGATTCGGTCCTGCAATCAATGATTCCACCACCAGCCGGTCAAGTGATGTTGTATTAGATATCTCAATCTCCTTACGATATTCCTTCAGCGCATCACCGCTTGCATTGGCAAAATATAGAATAATCGTACCCTTTTGCTTATAGCCTTTCTCTCCGCCGAATGACATGGTAAAGGAGTCCTGATCAAAATTCTCGCTCACGGTTGCCGTCTCCTGATCTGCATTTGCAAGATCCGTAAGCGTTAACGTAACACTATTAACCGGCGGAAGCTGTAACAACGTTTTCACGACACAAGCCTTAAAGAATAACAATGCATCTGCATCAACGGAAGAATAGGTCACATTAAATGCCACTTCTACCCTTCCATGCCGATTCTCGGTATTACAACTGGTATAGGATATCCCATCAGGGATAGATGCCTGATACACCTCCGTCGCCTTTGCTCCTGAAAGTTGTCCCACCACCTCTTTAATCTGTGCTGCCAAGTCCGTCTGTTCCTTCATTGTATATTTCTCTTTCACAACATCCGTCCTGTCAGGATTCATATAATATAGATAAATCTGATTCTCCCCCAGCAGCTCCTCCGTTGCCACTTCTTTTGTCTGTCTTCCACACCCTGCAAGAATTAATAATACCATGCAGCATAACACACATAACCATTTCTTCATTCTTTTCATTCCTTTGACTAATTCACATATTTTAACGGAATTCGGACAGTAAATGTTGTTCCTTCACCTGGCTCTGAATATAGTTTAATTGCACCTTTATGCATTAAAATTGCATTCCGTGTAATTGCAAGTCCAAGACCGGTTCCTCCCGTTTCTCTGCTTCTTGCTTTGTCAACACGATAAAATCGTTCGAATACCTGCGATTGACATTCTTCCGGAATTCCCACACCATTATCCTGTACTTTTACATAGAAAAACTTGTGATCTGCGTTCAGCGATACATGAACGCTTCCTCCATCCTCATTATACTTAACAGCATTCTCGATCAGATTAGAAAATGCCAGAGACAATTTCACCTCATCGACTTCACCTATGACTTCACGGAAGCTTTCAAAGATCACTTCAATGTTACGTTTTGCTGCCAATGGCTTGATTCTCTTAAGCAGCAATTCCAACAAAGCATTAATATTCACAGATTCAATATTCAAACCTGCTGCTTTCTTATCCATCTTAACTAACGTAAGCAGATCCGTAATAATCTTATTCTCACGATCAATCTCTTCCACAATATCAGACATGAATTCCCGATACATCTCATTGGGCACATCCTCCTGCATAAGCAGTGAATCTGCCAGTACCTTCATAGATGCAATCGGTGTTTTTAACTCATGTGACACATTTGATACAAATTCCTGTCTGGAATCTTCTAATACCTGCATCTTATTCAGTAATACATTAAAGGATTCCGTCAGCTTCTTAAGCTCATTGAACCGGCTCTGCACCTCAAGACTTTCCAAATGTCCCTGACTTAGCCCCAGAATCTGAGTATTCAATTGGTTAATATCCTTTACGCTCACAATAGAAATAATAAAAGCAATCACAAATGCAATCAAAGCAAACAGGATCAATAAAACATTTGCCTGTTTGGCAATGTATGCATTCGTGTCCTCAATATCCTTTAATGATACCATCGCAATCATAACACCATTTACCACTTTATCCACATTGGTAATGGGAATAATGATCTCCGCATAATCGTCTATCATACGGATATTCTTGTCTTTATCACCACGCATAACCTTCACAACTTCGTCATATATCATATAATTGTTCTGGTCAATCGTATATGTATCCTTAATGATCTTGTAGCTGGAATCTATCACCAGGATTCTCCCGTCCCATACATTGGCAAGCTGATCAATCTCTACATTCAGATTACTCTGAAAGGTGTCAATGGTAAACTGATTCACCAAAATCTGGTTACCTAAAATACTACACTGGTTCTGTACTAGTTGCAATTTCTCCTCAATGGTCTTATCGGTATAAGAACGTTTCAGTACAATACTGAATATTAACATAGAGCCCAAAGCCAAGAGAAAAAAAGCAAGAAAAATTAACATTTTCAGACTTCGAAAGGGATTACTTTTTTCTCTATTTCTTAAAATAGTAACCAACTCCCCACTTTGTCTGAATATACTTCGGATCTCCCGGATTCGTCTCAATCTTCTCCCGCAGTCTTCTTACGTGTACATCCACCGTTCGTCCATCTCCTAATGCATCACTTCCCCATACTTCCTTCAATAGGTCATCACGGGAATACACCTTATTCGGATGAAACAATAACAGTGTGAGAATATTGAACTCTTTGGCGGTCAAATTAATGTCCTTACCTGCTATGGATACTCGCCGGCTCTCCAATTCGATTGTCATCTCTCCTTCTTTCAGAATTTTCGGCTGCTCAACCGCTGCTGCCTTCTTCTGGTTTCTGCGGATAATCGCTTTAATTCTTGCTTTCACTTCCAAAATATTAAATGGCTTCGTAATATAGTCATCTGCACCGTATTCAAGGCCTAATATCTTGTCCATGTCATCCCCTTTTGCTGTTAACATAATAATAGGGACATCTGAAAACTCCCGGATCGCCTGACAAACATCAAAACCGGATAATCCCGGTAACATAACATCTAACAAAATAATATCGAATTCATTATTCTTTGCAAGTTCTAATGCGTCCTCTCCGTTGTAGGCCGCTGTCACCTGCATCTCATCCTGCTCAAGAGAGAATTTAATTCCCTTCACGATCAATTTCTCATCATCTACAACTAATACCTTTTTCATTCCCAGCTCTCCTCTATTCTAGAAGTGTCTACACTTTAATACAATTCTTTATCTTATCAAATACCCCCTGCTTAATTCCCGGAATATTCATCAATTCCTCAATTGTCTGAAATGCACCATGTTCCTCCCTATACTGAATAATGACCGAAGCTTTACTCTCTCCAATTCCCGGAAGTGTCATTAACATATCCGCATCCGCCTGGTTAATATCCACCAATCCGTCATCCTCAGATGTTTTGTCCCTTCCAGCTGTCTCCTGCATCTCTTCCATACCCGGAACATATATGGTCTGCCCATCCGTTACCGGCACTGCCTGATCCAGACTCTCTGCATTGCCATCTTCCAAAACGCCTCCTGCCTGTTCAAGGGCATCACAAATCCGTGCTCCATTTGTAAGCGGATATACTCCCGGCTCCTTCACATGTCCACAAACATATACATATAATGTGGTGGATTGTTCCTGCGAAGTGACTTCAATGTCCTCACTTGACCCTTGCTCTTCCTGATGCAAAGACTGCAAAGAAATGTCTTCCTGTTTTCGGCACCCGGTAAGTACTGCCATACATAGCACAATTAAAAATGTCTGTTTCCATTTCATAAATGAATCCCTCCTAATCTATAAATGCAGTATCATCTCTGCATGTACAAAATCAGGAGTGCAACATAGAAATGTAATATAAGATACAGAATAATAATACATAAAATCCGGAAACTTTACAACTGCTTTTCCTTATATTTCAAAAATTTTTTAGATAATGTCCCCGTCCAAAAACCGAAATGGCATATTGCTTATTCCCATTTAAACAAGATCAGTCCTGCAATTGCTACCACCATTCCAATACATTTTGTCAAAGAAAAGGCAACTTTTTCTACACCAAACAGTCCAAACAGCTCAATCAGGTAACCAACTAATACCTGCGTAATTACAATAGCAAGAATTGCCTTTGCCGGACCTAAGCTTGACATACTTACAATCACTGTAAACGTTATAAATGCTCCGATCACACCTCCAAGCAGCATATACTTGTGATCCACCTTAAACAAATCCCCAATAGGAATCTTCCCCTGTTCCATAAACAGAAAGAACCCCAGGCAGACTAAAAAACCGGTAAGCTGCACAAAACAATTGGTAAGCCAGGGACCTGTCTCCTTTGTCACACCTGTGTTAAATACTCCCTGAATACTCATTAATGCGCCTGAAAGACAGGCAATCAAAAAGCCCCACATACTAATTTCCTCCATTCTGATCCACATCTTTTAAATACTATTAGTATATGAGACTTCTTCTATTTCTTATTCATTTATTTTATTTTTTCTGTCATGGTATTCTGCAGCCAGTCTAACTTTTCTTTGGCATCCTGACCATCCCAGATTGCATCAAATGCAATTCCACTATCTACTAAATAATCTCCTAACACCATCACTTTCGGCACCGGTGTCGAATTCAGATACTGTGCATATAATACCGTCTGCATTGCATCAAACCCTTCTCCCTGATTGCGAACCGGCAGCTTACCATTTCCGGCATATTGTCTATCCTGATATCCATAACTTAGATACATGGCAAATAAATTCCCTGCGGCTACATCCTTACCATACGGATTCACAAATGCTCCATATGTCGTGGACCATGCTGTAGAAGAAAGTTCTGCAGTTAAACTTGGGACATAGGAAATCTGATAATTTGTTTCATTTTGCCCCTGCAGCTCATAAAGCGTTGGCAGAATATCCGACTTACAAAGTCCTAATACAAGTGTTCCATCCTTAATCCGGTTCATGATCGTATCATGAGATATATTACTCTTATCCATCCACAAATAGGCACTTAATGATTGAAAATACTGCATGGCTGCAACACATTGATCATTGTTCACTTGAAAACTTGCCGTGTCATCACCATTTTCTCCAAAAAGATTGGCATAGGATGCATAAAACATGGTATTGACATAAGGATCTGCCACATCCCACCGGAATACTGCCTTCGTCGAACCGGTATCTTCGTATTCGTCTAAAAATGCCAGAATCTCATCAATAGATGCCGGCGCATTCTCCAACAGATTCGCATCATATACCAGACAATAGGTGTCAAAATATATCGGATACCCATATTGTTTGTCCTTATAAGTAAGCGCATTCTTTGCTACATCCGGATAGTTCTCTTTCCAAAATGCTGCATCATAGGTTGTATTCTCCTCCGCCATGCCACTGGCCTTTGCATACTCTAACTGATCATTCCCCATCAGGTATACATCCGGACCATTTCCTTTCTGATTTGCCTGGTTCATATCCTCAAACAGGTTTATCCCATCATAATAAACAGGATTCACTTTTATATTATATTCCTTCCGGAATGCCTGAGCTGCCTGTTCTAAGTAACTCTTGTCTGCATCACTTGTATACCAACAGGTAACCGTATCCGTCTTTGCCTTTTGTTTCCATGTATTCACTGCATTCTCATAAGTAACCGGCTGTTGTTCTTCTTCTGTAATCACCGTCTTCTGCCCGCATCCCACAAGTATACAAAGCAACAAAGCAAGAAAAACAGACAATGCTTTTTTCGTTCTGCCCATAAGTCATCTCCTTATTTAAAACAAAGGCTCCTTCAAAATTGCAGTACCAATACCTTTTTCTGTAAAGAACTCCAATAACAGACAATGTTGTACACGTCCATCTAACACATGGACTCTGGATACTCCATTCTCAATTGCATCAATACAATTCGTAAGTTTTGGAAGCATACCACCACCAACAACACCTTTTTCGATAAAGGACTTTGCCTCCTGTACATCCATTTCCGAAATCAAAGTATTGCGATCATTTGGATCAATGAATACACCTTCAATATCTGTAAGAAATACTAATTTTTCAGCAGAAATAGCCTTGGCTACTGCACAAGCTGCATCATCTGCATTAATATTATAGCTTTCAAAATCCTCCGAAGAGCCAATCGGTGCAATAACCGGAATGAAATCATTATCAATTAAAGTATCTAATATCTTACCATTAACAGACTTTACATCACCAACATATCCGATGTCCTTTCCTCCCGGCATCTTCTTTGTTACTGTCATAAGTCCTGCATCTTTACCACTGATACCAACCGCATTTAATCCAAGTTTCTGCATCATCTGTACCAGACCCTTATTGACCTTTGATAATACCATCTCAGCGATCTCCATCGTCTCAGCATCGGTCACACGAAGACCATTGATAAATTCCGGTTCCTTTCCAATCTTCTCCACCCATTTACTAATCTCTTTACCTCCACCATGTACGATAATTGGCTTAAGCCCAATCAACTTAAGCAACGCAACATCCTTAATAACATTGTATTTTAATTCCTCATCCAGCATAGCGCTTCCACCATACTTTACAACAATCTTCTTTCCGTTAAATTTCTGTATGTAAGGTAAGGCTTCAATCAAAGTCTGTGCCTTTGCAATTACCTGTTCCATATTATTATTCTGGTTAATCATCTCTTTTTTCCTTTCTTTCTCTTAGAAAATACAACTCTTATACTCTCTTCTCATCAATTACACTATCTTTTCTCGTTCCTGCTCCATGATCATCACGGGAACATCGGAGCCTGCTCAAGCCCCATTGTCTCCGGGAGGCCGAAAATCAAATTCATATTCTGAACAGCCTGACCTGCAGCACCTTTTACCAGATTATCAAGTGCACCCATAGCAATGATCCGCCTGGTTCGTTCATCAATCTTAAAATTCACATCAACATAATTACTGCCTTCCACCCAGCGGGTCTCCGGTGGAACATCTTTATCTAATACACGAATAAAATGTTCTTTTCCGTAATAAGTATCATAAATTGCCCGAACTGCATCATATGTATAGTCCTTCGTCAGATTACCATACGCCGTAACCAGAATTCCTCTGTTCATTGGCACTAAATGGGGAGTAAAGTTAAGCATAATCTTCTGACCACAGGCGTAGCCAAGCTGCTCTTCAATCTCAGGTGTATGGCGATGCGTCGTCACTCCATATGCTTTTATATTCTCATTCACCTCACAATACAGGTTGTTAATCTTCGCTCCACGTCCTGCACCTGAGGTGCCTGACTTAGCATCAATAATAATGCTGTTAGGATCAATCACACCTTCCTTCACTAACGGATACAATGAAAGAATCGAGCAGGTTGTATAACAACCCGGATTTGCAACAAGTCTCTTACCTTTTATGTCTTCTCTGTTAATTTCACAAAGTCCATATACGGCTTCTTCTATATATTGTGGTGACTTATGCTCAATTCCATACCACTTCTCATAAGTGGCAACATCCTTGATACGAAAATCTGCGCTTAAATCAATAATCTTTACTTTCGATAAAATATCATCATTCACCAGGGATGCACAAAGTCCCTGTGGCGTTGCAGTAAAGATGACATCTGCTTTCGCTGCCAATTCATCCATATTATCATCTAAGCACTTCGCATCCACAATCTCAAACATATTGCCAAATACCTGATAATACTGCTTGTCTATGTAACTTCTTGAACCGTACCAGACAATCTCCACTTCTTTGTGTCCTAATAACAATCTTACTAATTCCTGTCCTGCATATCCTGTAGAACCAATAATTCCCGCTTTTATCATATCGAATCCTTCCTGTCCTTTTCATTAGAAATACGCTTTCCTATTATAACACTCTTTCTTTTTTGTGTATAGTAAAGAACCTTTTTTCTTTTCAATTTATAATTATACATATTTTATGCATATTATGCAATACTTTTTGTATATCAAAAGATTATATGATTTTTTATGCATTATTTCCGTATATGAAAACACCACCATGCCCGGATGATATTCCCGGTTTCATTGCATGGTGGTGTTTGTATATATTCTATATGTTATTGAATGATCCATTATGTGACTCTATTGCGCAATATAGTCAATAGGAAGGGAGACCCTGATTGTCGTCCCTTCTCCAGGTATACTGTCAATATGGATATTACCATGATGAAACATAACAACATGTTTTACGATGGAAAGACCAAGACCCGTTCCGCCGATCGCCTTGGAATGACTCTTATCCACACGATAGAATCGCTCAAATACCCGTTCCTGATCTTCCTGTGCAATACCGATACCGGTATCCTCCACTTCAATCACAGCATATGGCATATCATGTTCCACGGTACGTTTAAGGGAAACCGCCACTTTACCGCCTTTCTTGTTATATTTAATTCCATTGTCACAAAGATTATATATCACTTCTTCTATCATGGATGGAATTCCATTCATAACAACATCTTCCCCAATAATATGAATCGACACATCTTTTTCCTGACACGGAATCTTCAATCTTGTCTTCACCTGTCTGGCCATATCTAATAACGAGATTTCTACGCATTGATGGGCAACAGGTGTTTCCTCATCTAATTTTGATAAGAAAATAATGTCATTTACAAGGTCAATGAGCCGACCGGCTTCTTCATAAATATTCTTTGCAAATCCCGGAATATCCTCCGGCTTGACTATTCCATTCATAATGATCTCAGCTACACCGGAAATAGATGTTAACGGAGTCTTCAACTCATGGGATACATTTGATGTGAATTCTCTTCGCAGTTGTTCTCTCTTTTCCTTTTCTGTTTCATCCAGAATAATCACAATTGCACCTTCCACCTGATCCGACGGAACCGTATCTGTCTTCGGAGCCTGCCGGTCTTCCGTTTCATCCTTCACAACATCTTCAATCACAATCGGGTTCGCAACCACACGATAAATGCGGTCTCCATTTTCCAATGTCCTCTGGGTACGAATACCACCAATTGCATCATCCACTGCCTCCCGAAGTGCCCGCTGTCTGTCAAAATTAATCACGTTATGTCCGGTATAATCTATATTTTTAGAAGCACCCAGCAGTTCTACAGCCGCTACATTATATGACAGAACATTTTCTTTCTTATCCAATACCAGAAAACCTTCCCGCATATGTTCCGTGAGCGCCTGAAACTTTGCCTGCTGCGTTTTCAGATCCTCCATCTGCTGGTCAATCAGAATGTTCTGTTTCCGGATACGTTTCAATAAAGGAACCAGTTCCTCATATTCTTCATCCATCTCCCCATAATTCAAATCCATATTATTGATAGGTGCAACAATTCGCTTTGCCACATTTCTCGACATAAAATACGATACTATGATGATTAGCAACACGAGAAATAAAGTTGGCTGAAGCATTGCAATAATGATGGAAATCACCGTATTATATGCACTGGAAACACGAAGCACGGAACCATCTGTCAACCCTACGGCATAATATATTGTCTGCTCATCTAAAGTATTGGAATACCGGACTGTGTAACCTTCACCATCTTCCATTGCATCCCGAATCTCATCTCTGTCCTTATGATTCTCCATTTTCTGTTCATCCACATTGGAATCATAAAGAACAATACCATCTCTGTCTACCCAGGTAATACGATTCTTATGAGATTGTGAGGTATCCACCTTATTACTGATATAAGCACTCTGATTAAAGCTTTCCAGATATTCCTCTCCCACTGATTCAATACCGCAGGCAATATATTCTGCCTCTGTCTTCAATTCCGTCTTAATCTGATGATCAAAATAGTCATACAAAATACCCACTATGATCACATATGCAATGAACAGTGTTGCCATGGACACCCAGAATGTATTCTTAAAAATACGCTTGATCATACTATCACCCTTTTCACATTTTTTCACCGTTACCGATCTTATACCCAAAACCGCGAACCGTTTCTATCAGCTTACCTGCCTCTCCTAACTTCTGACGCAAAGTTCTTACATGCACATCCACTGTCCGGCTCTCTCCATCAAAATCATATCCCCAGACAGACTGTAAAATCTGGTCACGGGAAAGTACCGTTTCCTGATTCTGCAAGAGCAAAGAGAGTAGTTCAAATTCCTTGTAAGTCAATGTATGGACTTCATCATCATTTACCTTCACAACATGTTTGGAAATACTCACATATAACGGTCCCACTGTATAGGTATCTGCCTTTTCTTCTTTCACTTCACTTCTTCTTAATAATGCCTTGATTCTTGACATTAACTCCATCATACTGAAAGGCTTTGCCACATAATCATCCGCACCGGTATCCAATCCTAATACCTTATCATACTCCGTTCCTTTGGCAGTTAACATAATAATCGGAAGATTCTTTGTCTTACGGTTCTCCCGAAGCTTTTTCAAAATATCCATTCCATCCTCTTCCGGAAGCATAATATCCAACAGGAGCAGATCCGGAATCTCTTCCTCCATTCGAGCCCAGAAATCACTTGGCCGTTCAAAACCCTCGGCTTCAAATCCGGTATTCTTAAGAGTATATAAAACAAAATTCTGAATACTGGTATCATCTTCTAATAAATATATCATAAACCAGAACCTCCTTTGCAAAATGGGAACAAATAGAATATAGAAAAGACTTGTAATCCATTCATACAAGTCTTTTTTGTTTTACTTTATTTTACATTATCTATTTCCATTTTACAAATGTAACAATGTTAAATGTATGTGAAATCAGGAACTACACACATCAGGAATCCTTGTTACCAGATACCCTTGTTCCCGTAAGATAGTAAAGCACCCATTCCGCAATATTCGTTGCATGATCTCCGATTCTCTCATAATACTTTGCAATCATAATGAGATCAATATACATCTCGCCATCCGCTTTTTCTTCCGAAATGATTGCAATCAAACGTTTCTTCATCATATCGAATAAAGCATCTACCTTATCATCCGACGCAATGATCTGTTTTGCAAGTTCTTCATCCTTTCGGACAAATGCTTCCACACTGTCAGAAACCATCTTTCCCGCTGCATCTGCCATGTCCTCAATATATTGTTTGCTCTCGTTATCACATGATTTTACATATTCAACAATTTCAATGATATCCAATGCCTGATCGCCAATCCGTTCCATATCCGATATCATTTTAAGGGCAGAAGAAACGGAACGCAAATCTCTTGCAACCGGCTGCTGTTTCAAAAGAAGCTTCATGCAAAGACTCTCAATATCGCTTTCCATGCGGTCTACTTCTATCTCTTTTGCACGTGCTGCTTCCACATAATCCTTATTCTCTAACAATGCCTTTTGAGAAAGCTGAATCAGCTCCTCACACAATGCCCCCATCTCAATTAACTCTTTATTCAATAACTCTAACTGACTATCAAAACGATTTCGCATAATCAACCAAACCTTCCTGTAATATAATCCTCCGTTCTCTTATCACTCGGGCTTGAGAACAATTTTTCAGTATCATCATACTCAATTACTTCTCCTAATAGGAAAAATGCTGTCTTATCAGAAATACGGGCCGCCTGCTGCATATTATGAGTTACCATAACAATGGTATAATCTTTTTTCAATTCCACTACCAGATCTTCAATCTTTGAAGTAGAAATCGGATCCAATGCAGAAGTTGGCTCATCCATTAATAATACATCCGGCTGTACTGCCAACGCTCTTGCAATACATAGTCTTTGCTGCTGTCCGCCGGAAAGTCCTAACGCACTCTTTTTCAAACGATCCTTTAATTCATCCCAGATGGCTGCATCCCGGAGAGATTTTTCCACAATCTCATCCAGTTTTACTTTGGAACGAATACCATGTGTTCTTGGTCCAAATGCAATATTGTCATAAACACTCATGGGAAATGGATTCGGTTTTTGAAACACCATTCCAACCTTCTTTCTTAACAGATTGACATCCATATCACCATAGATATCTTCGCCATCCAACAAGGCAGTTCCCGTAATCTTACATCCTTCTACCAGATCGTTCATTCGGTTTAACGATTTTAAAAATGTGGATTTACCACAACCGGAAGGACCGATAAATGCAGATATCTCATTTTGGGGAATATGCATGTTAATACCCTTTAATGCTTTAAAATCGCCATAGTATAATTCCAGATTCTCAATGGTAAATTTGTCCATAGTTTCTATCTCCATTCTATATTATTTCTTTGTAAATTTCTTTGCAATAAAGCTGGAAAATGCATTGATTGCCAATACCATTACTAACAGAATAACCGCTGTTGCATAAGCCTGTTTCATGTAAAGTCCTTCACTTAACAGACAATACATATGAACAGCTAACGTCCTGGTGGAATCCATCACACCGGTTGCCGCCGTTGCAACGGTACCTGCTGTGAAGATCAACGCTGCAGTCTCACCAACAATACGTCCGATTGCCAGCACGATACCGGAAAAGATACCCGGCATTGCAGATGGAAGTACAATAACAAACACTGTACGAAGTCTTCCTGCTCCCAGTCCAAAGCTTCCTTCCCGATAAGAATCCGGAACGGACAAAAGTGCTTCCTCCGTTGTACGCATAATAACCGGCAACACCATAATAGCCAGAGTAATTGCACCTGCCATCAACGTATATCCCCATTTGCATCCGATTACAAACATTAAGTAGCCAAACAAACCATATACAATAGACGGAATACCCTGTAATGTCTCTGTTGTAGTACGAACCACGCTGACAAGTTTACTTCCACGCTTTGCATACTCTACCATGTAAATAGCAGAGAAAATTCCAACAGGAACTGCCATTAATAAAGTAAGCCCTGTCATATACAATGTATTGATCATGGATGGTAACATGGATACATTTTCTGTATTATATTCCCACTCAAACAACTCCGGTTTAATGTTGGGAATACCATTCACTAAAATATATCCGATTAAAAACAATAACACACTAACCGTAAGAAATGCTGACAGCGAGACAAGAATCAGCAAGCACAGCGATAACGGTTGACGCTTATAGCTCCGTAATTTCTGTGCAAATGTCTGCTTATTGATTCCCTGAATCTTTGTTATATCTGTTTCCTTTTCCTTTACATTCTGTACTGCTTCCATTTTCTAATCCCTCCCTTTATTCTTAATTGCAGAGAAACTCAGATTGATAATTAAAATAAATACAAACAGTACCACCGCTGTACCGATCAATGCATCTTTGTGTAATCCGGATGCATATCCCATTTCCAACACAATATTAGATGTCAGTGTTCTGACGCCTTCCAACGGAGAATGTGGCATAGTTGCCTGGTTACCTGCCACCATAACAACAGCCATCGTCTCACCGATAACACGGCCAATACCAAGAATCACACCTGCCAAAATACCAGACCTTGCAGCAGGAAGCACTGCGAAGAACACAGCCCTTTCATGGGTTGCTCCAAGACCCAATGCACCTTCATAATAACTATCCGGAACAGCACGGATGGAAGATTCTGCCACACCGATAATCGTCGGTAGAATCATAATTCCAAGCATCACGGATGCAGTTACAATATTCTTACCACTCCCGCCGAACAATGCTCTCATAGCCGGCACAATAACAACCAATCCAAAGAAACCATATACAATGGATGGGATTCCTGCCAGCAATTCAATGGCCGGTTTCAGTATCTTATATAATCTTTCCGGACAGAATTTTGCCATAAATATTGCACAAAGAATACCAATGGGCACACCAACTAATACGCCACCGGCAGTAACATAGATACTTCCTATAATCATAGGAAAAATTCCAAACCGATCTTCTAATGGCTTCCATTCCGTTCCCAGTAAAAATTTTAGTGGAGAAATCTTGACGATTGCAGGAACACCATTTGCAAAAATAAATATGCAGATCAACACCACCGCTAATATGGATACACAGGCACTTACCAAGAATACCGCATGCATTAATTTTTCTGAAATGTTACTTTTTTTCATTGCTAATCCTTCCTACCATACAACTATGCACCCCATTGACAGTCTGCCATGGGATGCATGAACTTAAGGGTTTGAGTTTATCCTTTCCATTAGGCTGCAGAAATTACTGCTCTAATTCACTCCACTTTGTAATCTCACCGGTGTACACCTTTGTAATCTGGTCAGATGTTAAATCTTCTACTGTTGAGTTATTGTTAACAATTACGCAGATACCGTCCATTGCAATCTGAATCTCCTGCAATGCATCAAGCTCTTCCGGCTTTAACTCTCTTGAAGACATTCCAATATCACATGCACCCTCTGTGGCTGACTCAATACCTGCAGAAGAACCTGTCTGCTGAATCTCAGTTGTTACATCCGGATTTAACTTCTTATATGCTTCTGTTAATTTCTCCATTACCGGTGAAACGGAAGTAGAACCGGCAAGTGTGATCTTTCCGGACTTACCAGATGCCTCATATGTCTTACCAGACTCTACACTGATATAACCTTCATCAGAAATGATCTGTTGTCCGTCATCACTTAAGATGTAATCAATGAAATCCTGTGCAACTTCTGATGTTCCATCCTTTGGAATACAGATTTCAAATGGTCTTGCAACCTTATATTCACCAGACTTGACAGTATCTACCGTTGCTTCTACACCATCTACCTTTACTGCTTTCACACTGTCATCCAAAGAACCCATAGAAATATATCCGATTGCATTCTCATCACCTGCTACCGTCGTCATCATAACAGATGTTGAATTCGTAATTTCTGCAGTAGAAACCGTATTATCTTTATCATCAACTGCAATTCCCATAAGTTCTGTAAATGCACCTCTTGTACCAGAACCATCTTCTCTGGATACTACAGTAATCGCTGCATCTCCACCTGCTCCACATCCTGTAAGGACACCTCCAAGCATCATTAAACTAAGTGCTGTCGCTGCTAACTTCTTAACATTCTTTCTCATAATTTTCTCTTCCTTTCCCATATCAGAAATCTTTTCTTTTTTCATCGACAGACATATAGTAGTAAATCCCTGTTAAATCTGAAACCGCCCTTCTGTAAAAATTAAGTAAAATAAAAAACCATTCCGCAAACATGTTGACAGAATGGTTTTCATACATATTAAATTCTTACGGATACGTGATATTTAATCCGTTACCGGATGCAGATTTTTGAGGGAAAGATCCAAAATTGGTGCAGAATGGGTCAATGCTCCGGAGGAAATGTAGTCTACCCCGATATCAATCAGATTCGCAACATTTTCTTTTGTAACATTGCCGGAACATTCCGTCTTTGCACGTCCATCAATGATACGGATGGCTTCTTTCATGGTATCCTTATCCATGTTATCTAACATGATAATATCCGCGCCTGCATCTACTGCTTCTTTCACCATATCCAGATTCTCACATTCCACTTCAATCTTACGTACAAATGGTGCATATTCCTGCGCCATATGAACAGCTTTTGCCACGCTGCCGGCAGCACCAATATGATTATCTTTTAACAGGATGCCATCTGATAAATTAAAGCGGTGATTATAACCACCACCTACCTTTACGGCGTACTTTTCAAACACACGCATATTGGGTGTTGTCTTTCTTGTATCCAACAGTTTTGTCTTGCTTCCTTCCAATAACACAGCAATAGAATGGGTATACGTTGCAATACCACTCATTCTCTGTAAATAATTCAGTGCAGTACGTTCTCCCTCTAACAAGACACGGATATCTCCGGTAATGGTTCCAAGAAGCTGTCCATTCTTTACCTGATCTCCATCCTTTGCCTTCATATCAAAAGTCATATTACGATCTAGCAATTCAAAAACACGCTTGAAAACATCCAGACCGGCAATCACACCGTCCTGCTTACAGATCAGATTCACCTCACCAAGCTGATATTCCGGCATAACCGAATTGGTTGTAATATCTTCACTGGTAATATCCTCTTTCAATGCCTGCAATATCAGGTTATCTACATTTAAATTCATTAATTCTCTCATTTATTATCTCCCTTTTGTACTCGTATTCTGTGTTCCCTCTCAATCTCCTGTCTTACCTCTTCGTGATACTTCTGAGCCACTGTCTCATATGTATAATCTGCTACATAACCTTCTCCGTCAGGATTCAAAAAGTAATTCTCACACCAGTCTCTCGGAATAGTCTCATAATTCTTCACAATGTCATCTGCTGCTCTTCTTGCCCACACAAGACTCTCCAACAGGGAATTGCTGGCCAACCGATTCGCTCCATGTACACCATTACATGCAGTCTCTCCCGCTGCGTACAGACGCTGCATAGATGTTCTTCCCTCTGAATCAACCTTCACACCGCCCATAAAATAATGCTGTGCCGGTACAACCGGAATCGGTTCTTTTGTAATATCAAAGCCTTCCTCTAAGCATGTTTTATAGATGTTTGGAAAACGCTTTTTAATATCCTCCGGAGACATTTTCTGCAAAGACAACCTTACAAAATCAGAACCCTCTTCTTTCATCTTCTCCTTAATCTTTGCTGTAAGCAGGTCTCTGGGAAGTAGTTCATCCACAAAACGTTCTCCATTTTTGTCTAACAGAATCGCTCCCTCTCCACGGACAGATTCTGATATGAGAAATCTTCTCCCTGGTTTCGTAGAATAAAATGTGGTTGGATGAATCTGCACATAATCCACATTTTCCAGTTCAACATGATGATGAAGAGATATTGCAAGAGCATCTCCGGTTAACTGTCTGAAATTCGTAGAATGCTTATATAAACCGCCTATTCCACCACATGCCCAGATGGTATAATCACATAATATCTTAGAAACCTGATGGTCATCCCCTTCCACCATTACACCATAACACACATTATCTTTCTCTAAGATATCTACCATTGTTGTATGGGTATAAATATGAATATTCGGCTCATCCTTTGCACAAGCCAGTAATTTGGATGTAATCTCCTTGCCTGTCAGATCTTCGTGATACAAAATTCTAGATGCAGTATGTGCACCCTCTCTGGTAAAGCAGAATTCTCCATGATCCCTCTCGAAATCAACTCCAAAGTCTACTAATTCCCGAATAATACTCTGGGAAGAGCGAATCATAATCTCAACCGATTCCCGGTTATTCTCATAATGTCCGGCACGCATCGTATCTTCAAAATAAGGCTGATAATCATCCTCATTCTTCAATACACAGATACCACCTTGGGCAAGAAAGGAATCACTTTCTTCCATATCACCCTTTGTAATCACGGCAATCTGTTTGTCCTTTGGTAAATGTAATGCCGTAAACAAGCCTGCTGCACCATTTCCTACTATTACTATATCAAATTCTTTTTTCATCTTTATCCTCTTCATATCACCATGGAATAAGACCTCATGCGATATTACTTTTCCTCATCCGATATGTCATCGTCTTCTCCGGTATCATTAAAATTATCAAACAGTACCTGTTTCATGTCAAAATCATAAGCATCCACATTGCCATATACCTTGCGGACTTCCTCATCAATCTCCTCTTTAATGGGAGTCAGTTCCTCCACCGTAAGATTCATCATCATTGCCACTTCCTCAATGTCAATCTTTCCCTTCAACATACGTCTGGCAGCATCATACTTTGCCTTATCTGTGTTATTCATCTGAATCACCTTTCTTTATAACGTTTTCAAATAATCCTCGTTGGTTGCAATCACCTGCTCCATGGAACTACGACTTGGTGCACCAATCGTCTCTCTCTTTTCCACACAGGTCTCTAAGCTGATTGCATCATAAATGTCTTCTTCAAACACGGGAGAAATACTTTTATACTCCTCTAAGGTCATATCATCCAACGAAATATTTCTCTCAATACAATATAACACTAACTGTCCCACAATACCATGTGCATCTCTGAATGGTACGCCTTTGCCAACCAGATAATCTGCTGCATCCGTTGCATTTGTAAATCCATTCTTTGCACTTTTTTCCATAACAGACTTATTCACTGTCATGGTCTTGATCATACCCGTGAATAGTGCAAGACAGCCCTTCACCGTATCAATTGCATCAAATGTAAGCTCTTTATCCTCCTGCATATCCTTATTGTATGCAAGGGGAATACCCTTCATGGTTGTCAGCATCTGCATAAGTGCTCCATACACACGCCCCGTCTTACCACGAACCAATTCTGCAATATCCGGATTCTTCTTCTGTGGCATAATAGAGCTTCCTGTACTGTAGGCATCATCTAATTCCACAAAACGGTATTCATTGGAATTCCAGATAATAATCTCTTCTGAAAACCGACTTAAATGCATCATAATCGTTGCCATTGCACTCAACAATTCTATTACATAGTCTCTATCCGAAACCGAATCCATACTGTTAAGCGTCGGTCCCTTAAAACCAAGCAGTTGTGCTGTCATCTCCCGGTCAAGAGGATAAGTAGTTCCTGCTAATGCACCGGAACCTAACGGACAATAATTCATACGCTCATAGATATCACACAAACGGCTATAATCTCTCTTGAACATCTCCATATAGGCTCCAAAGTGATGAGCCAATGTTATAGGCTGTGCTTTTTGTAAATGTGTAAAGCCCGGCATAAAGGTGTCTATATGATCTTTCATAAGCTGATGAAGAACCAACAATAAATCCTTTACAAGAGCCTTAAGATTCCCAATCTCCTTTCTGGTATACAGTTTCATATCCAATGCCACCTGATCATTTCTAGACCGTCCGGTATGCAGTTTCTTACCCGCATCGCCAATCCGGTCAATTAAGTTTGCTTCTACAAAACTGTGTATATCTTCATATTCTGACGTAATCTTAAGCTTGCCACTCTCTACATCTGCAAGAATTCCCTGCAAACCATCTAATATCTGATCCCTTTCCTCTTCTGTCAGAATTCCAACCGCTGCCAACATCTTAACGTGTGCCATACTTCCTTCTATATCCTCTTTGTAGAACTTCTGATCAAATGATATAGACGCATTAAAATTATATACTAACTGATCTGTCTCCTTCGTGAAGCGTCCGCCCCATAACTGTGCCATTGTTCTCTCCTTCCTGTCTCTAAACATACTTTGTTTATTTTACATCATTTTTACATTCTGTACAAGGCGTAAGGGGCAATCTTTCATTTTGTACAAAATTTTTTTAAAAATTTTGTGTAGGATTCTTATTCTATAATCGTTTCATTTGGTCTATAATAGGAAGTAGCAAGGATTCATTTAACATTATAATTTATTTCAAAGAAGGTGAAATGCATGTCCAGACAGGAGATTGACAACAGACAGGGCACGGATCTAATCATTTCGGCAGACAAATATATATCCATCGGGGAAAATGGGGCTGATATTGTCATCAAGAACGGGGACCAGATGATATGGTTTGACGGAGCAGATGGCTGGCAACATTTCATAGATGCCATCGATCGAAAAAAAGCAAGCTTGTCAACCTGACAAGCTTGCCTTTTTCTTATTCTGCTGCAATTTCTTCAATGGATTCTTTCAGAATCTGAACAGCTTTATCACAGTCTTCCTTCGACACAATAAGTGGAGGAACCATACGGATAATACGATTTGAAGTTGCTGTTACAAGTAACTGCTTCTCCATGGCCCGGACTTTCACCTTCACAGCATCCACATCCTCTAATTCCAGTCCAACTAACAACCCCAGACCTCGTACTTCTTTTACATGAGGAAGTGTATGAAGCTGCTCCATGAAATAAGCTCCCATCTTCTTTGCATTGTCTGCCAGATTCTTTTCTAACAATTCACTAACAGCCGCATACCCGGCTGCACAACACACCGGATTACCGGAAAATGTACAACCGTGGGAACCCGGATTTAATGTCTCTGCACACTTTTGTGTCATGGCAACTGCTCCTAATGGCAATCCACCTCCAAGTGCTTTGGCCATTGTCACGGCATCCGGTCTTACTCCATAGTGCATAAATGCCATGGTCTCACCACAACGGCACCATCCTGTCTGTACTTCATCAAATAACAAAAGCATCCCTTTTTCATCGCAAAGTTTCCGAAGTCCTTCTAAGAACTCTTTCGTTGCCGGATATACACCGCCTTCTCCCTGTACAGGCTCCACCATGATTGCAATCGTATTCTCTGTACAGGCTTCCCGGAAGCTTTCTAAATTATTATATTCTGCATAACTGAACCCCGGCAGATCCGGAAGAAATCCCTTCTGAATCGCACTATCAGGCTGACCGGTAGCAGTCAGTGCAGCAAAAGTTCTTCCATGGAAACTCTTCTTTGCTGTTACAATATGATAATGCTCCGGACCATAATGATCTACACCATATTTTCTAGCCATCTTGATCATGGCTTCATTGGATTCACTTCCGGAATTCTGGAAGAAAATGCGATCAAATCCTGTATTCTCACAAACAAGCTTTGCAAGCATTGCCTGAGGCGTATTATATGGATACAGACTGGTATGCATCACCTGTCCCACCTGTTCCTGTACTGCTTTCACAATACGTTCATTGCAGTTACCTGCAGAATTTACAGCAATACCGGCATAAAAATCCAGATATTCTCTGCCATCCGCATCCTTTAAGTACATATCTCTTGCTTCTTCTACTACAATCGGAAAATGATATCCAATATCCAACAAATAGTTGTCTGACATCTCTATTATATCCTGTTTGCTTAATCCGTAATCCTTTGCTTTCATATTCTTCCCTCTTTCTCTGTCAATAAATCTACTTCCAAACGGTTATATGGGATCTCAATTCCATTGGCATCAAAGGCTTCTTTCACCTTTTCCCGAAGATCCCAGGTGGTCTTCCAATAATCCTCCGTTTTCACCCATGCCCGGATTCCCAGCGTCATACCACTATCATCAAAAGAATCTAAAAACACATCTTTCGGCTCATTTTCCAAAATGCGGTTATCCCTCTTCAGAATATCATACACAACATCCTTCACCTGTTTCATATCACTGTGATAGGCAATCGCAATCTTAATCTCTACCTTTCTCTTCATCTCATTTGTCAGGTTCAATAAACTGTTATTCGTAAGAATTCCATTGGGAATTACAACCATCTTGTTATCATGAGTCAGAAGCCTTGTGTAGAAAATATCAATAGATGTAACTGTTCCCTCCATGCCCTTTTCATTTTCCACAATGTAATCTCCCACTGTGAATGGCTTCAGCAGTAAAATAAGCATTCCACCTGCAAGATTGGAAAGTGCTCCCTGCAGTGCAAGACCAATTGCCATGGACGCGGTTCCCAGGATCGTGATAAAACTTGTCACCTCAAACCCGACAATCGTTGCCGCCGTTATAAAGACAAGAATATACCCGACAACACGAATAATCGATAACAAAAATCCGGAAACAGACTCATCCATTTTGGAACGTTCAAAGGAACGGCGGAATAACTTAAGCATCATCCCCACCAACTTTATTCCAATTACAATAAAGGCAATGGCAACCAACACACTTCCGGACTTGCCAATGAACCAGCTTATCATATCATCTAATGTACTTTTCAACACTCCCGCCGACTCTTCCACATTCTTAGCGGCCTCCTCGACCATCTGATTTGTATTCTCTGTAAGCCACATGGCACATTCTCCTGTCAAATCTTCAAGAACACCTCTGCTTTCTTATATCCTGTTCTATTTTGTTCCTGTTGTCTTCTTAGATGTCTTTGCTGTCTTCTTAACAACCGGAATTTCCTTTGTCAACTTGAAGATACTCATAGAAAGTGGTGCCAGACCAATTGTGATAGAATTCGTTCTGCCATCACAGGCACTGCGTTTGCTTGTTCTCACAGACGGATTCTTACTTCCATCTCCACCAAATTTCTCATTATCACTGCAAAAGATTTCTTTGTAAGCTCCGGCATATGGTACACCAACTTTGTATGCATCATAAGATACCGGAGTAAAATTACAGATAATCAATAAAGTATCTTCCTTGCGGTTTGTCTTCCTGATAAAAGACACAATACTTTCATTCGCTGCATTTTCGTTGATCCATTCAAATCCATTCGCATCATTATCAAAAGCATACAATGCAGGTTCCTTCCTGTATAAATGATTCAATGCCTTCACATAATCCCGCAAAATGGTATGTGCATCAAAATCCAAAAGCTCCCAGTCTATCTCACCCGCCTCACTAAACTCCTTAAACTGAGCAAACTCCTGTCCCATAAATAACAGCTTCTTACCCGGATGTGTCATCATGTAACCATATAGCAGGCGCAGATTAGAGAATTTTTCCTCATATCCACCCGGCATCTGATCTACAATAGAACCCTTGCCACCAACAACCTCATTATGAGAAAATTCCAATATATAATTCTCATCATAGGCACTTGAAAGACTGTTTGTCAGCTTCTTATGCTCATACTTACGATAAAGCGGATCTAACGCCATGTATGATAACAGATTCTTCATCCATGACATATTAAAGCGGTAATCAAATCCCATGCCGCCTTCTTCCACCTTGTTTGTCAACATCGGCCAACCGGATTCCTCTTCCACAATCATCTTACAATACGGGAATCTCTCCTTCATGATCGTATTAAGTTCCTTCAGAAAGGCAATAGCATCTAAATTCTCATTGCCACCATACTGATTCGGCACCCAGGCACCATAGGTCTTTCCGTAATCCAAATACAACATAGAAGCTGCACTATCAATTCTCAAACCATCTAAATGATATTTTGACACCCAGTAAATGGCGTTCGAAATCAGATAATTGCGTACTTCATTTCTTCCATAATCAAAAATATAGGTTCCCCATCTTGGATTCTCACTTCTTCTCGAATCAGCCGGTTCATATAGTGGTTCCCCGTCAAATCTTGCAAGACCACTTGCACTCATAGGGAACTGACTTGGAACCCAGTCACAAATCACGCCAATACCATGCTGATGCATATAATCTACAAAATACATAAAATCAGCCGGTTCTCCGTAACGTGAAGTCGGTGCAAAAAAACCCGTAGTCTGATAGCCGTATGTACCATCCTGTTCATGCTCCATCACAGGCATTAACTCCACATGGGTATAACCCATATCGGAAACATACTCTGCTAATTCCACAGCAATCTCCCGGTATGTATAGAATTCTCTGCCGTCTTTCGGACGCTTAAATGCTCCTAAATGAACCTCATATATATTCATTGGCACTTCGTCTTTCACATCGGATAATCCCTGTCGATATTCAGAATCCTTCCACTCATAGGATAAATCTGCAATCTTAGATGCATTCGCCGGACGTAATTCCGAATAATTACCATAAGGATCCGGCTTCATAAAAGTATTACCCTGTCTGGTCTGAATCTCATATTTGTAGATCTCTGAAGCTTCAATCCCCGGAATAAACAACTCGAAAATACCCGAATATTCAATTCTACGCATAATATGTGTATGTCCATTCCAATTATTAAAATCACCTACAACAGAAACCCTGACTGCATGCGGTGCCCATACAGCAAACAAAACACCTTTTACACCATCTAACATACAAAGGTGTGCCCCTAGTTTCTCATATATTTCGTAATGGATTCCATCATTAAATTTGCTAATATCAATCGGATCAATTACCGGCTCAAATGCATATGGATCAATAATCTTCTGCTTGGTTCCGTCTGGTAATTCTACTTCAAAATAATAGACAAAACTCTGCCGGTCAGGTACTTTTACCGAATAGAAATCTTTCACTCTGTCACTGATTAATTCATATCGTTCCTTCGTGTTCTTGCAAACTGCCCAAACACGTTTCACACCCTGCAAAAATGCATTAATATAGACACCGTCTACCGTCTCATGCATTCCCAAAATATGATGTGGGTTATCATGACACCCCTGTGTTAATGCTTCTACTTCAGCCCAATTAATTGCAAATACTGGTCTTCTGTCAGTCATGCTTTTCTCCTAAACAATGCTAAGCATAAGGAAACGGCGCTAAACAGCGCCGTTATACTTTTACTCGCCTCTTAACTGCTTTACTACTCGCTTAATAGATTCGTTATATTCTTCCTCTGAAGAATTTTCAAAGACAATCAATTCCTTGATATTGTCTGGTTGATTAAAGTTACATCCTGCAATATATTCATCCCAGTGCTCTAACTTCCACGTGTCACGATCTGAATTACGCTTAATCATTCTTTCCTTGCACACATCCACACGGGTATTCACCCAGATTACAACCAACTCTGCCCCATGCTTTGCAAGGCGCTCCCGTAATGAATCCAAATATTCATCATCACGGATCTCATCTGTAAATGGTGCGTTAATCAAAACTGTATCGTTGTAGTCTAACGCTTCCATTGCCAAATCTAAAACACAATAATATTCGTAGTCACGGATCTCTTTCTGGAAAAAATCAGAAGAACGGTTGTACTCCTGTCCAGCCACCTTGAAGATCTGCTTTGATAATACAATCAATGTATCTTTGTCAAGATACACACAATTGGTTAATGCCTTTGCCAACTGTTTGGAGATAAATGTCTTACCACAAGCTGGTGGTGACGTTACTAATATTAAATGTTTCATAATCTATATGCCTCCTTTATGCCATTCCGGCTTAAAATTCTCTTTTGCACTATTTGTACAATAATCAAGCCAAATTATAGCATATTTTAGAAGGATTGACAACGCATTTCATGTTAAATATCCAGATAATTTTTCATACTTTTTAATGCCGATTTTTCAAGCCTTGATACCTGAGCCTGCGATATAGCTATCTCCTTTGCCACCTCTGTCTGTGTTTTTCCCTCAAAAAAACGAAGTCTAATAATATTATACTCCCGTTCAGATAACCGTTTCATTGCTGCTTTTAGGGAGATATCCTCAATCCAGTTCTCTTCTTTATTTTTCTTATCGCTAACCTGATCCATAATATATAGGGTGTCTCCACCTTCCTGATAGACCGGATCATATAAAGAAACCGGTGTTGCAATGGCATCAAGTGCCATCACAACAATCTCTTTTTCCATATCAATTGCCCGTGCCACCTCATCAATTGTAGGTTCTCTGTCTTCCTCCTTAAGAATACGCTCTTTTGCATATATTGCCTTATATGCAATATCACGCAAAGATCTCGATACCCGGATTGCATTATTATCACGCAGATATCGTCTGCATTCTCCAATAATCATGGGTACTGCATAAGTGGAGAATCGCACATTTAAACTGCGGTCAAAATTATCAATTGCCTTCATCAATCCAATACATCCAACCTGAAAAAGATCATCTGCATTTTCATTCGACGCTGCAAAACGCTGGATAACACTTAACACTAATCTAAGGTTTCCCTCAATCAATTGCTCCCGTGCATGAACATCCCCTTCTTCTACTTTTATGAATAATGCATCTTTTTCCTCATTTGTAAGAAGTGGTAATTTCGACGTGTTCACACCACAAATAACAACCTTATTCAGTGCCATTGTCCAGTCCTCCTTAACGATTTCTATCATTAAGGATTCACTTTTTCCCATCTGTTTATACCAAAAAAATAAAGGGAATAATTACCTTATCAGGAACCAATTCTTTGCATTTCCTTTTTCAATCGTTTCATAATCTTCTTCTCCAATCTTGAAATATAGGACTGGGATATTCCAAGCATATCTGCAACCTCCTTTTGTGTTAATTCTTCATCATTCTCATTACTTAAGCCAAAGCGAAGATCAACAATCAGTTTTTCCCTTTCTGATAATACATCCATTGCTTTTTTTAACAAATCTCTATCCACTTCGCTTTCTAAATCCTTATATATAATATCCTCTTCCGTACCCAAAATATCAGATAGCAGCAACTCATTTCCATCCCAGTCCACATTCAAAGGTTCGTCAATGGAAACTTCCATTTTTGTCTTAGCACTTCTCCGCAAATACATTAAGATCTCATTTTCAATACAACGGGATGCATAGGTTGCCAACTTGATTTTTTTATCCTTCTTAAAAGTATTGATGGCTTTAATCAGGCCGATTGTTCCAATCGATATAAGATCTTCCACTCCCACTCCGGTATTATCAAATTTTTTTGCAATATATACCACCAATCGCAAATTATGTTCAATTAAAATACTCTTGACTTCTGTATCATCTATATCTCCCAGCTTTTCCAATAATTCCTGTTCTCTCTCCGCTTCTAAGGGTGGAGGCAAAATATCTGCACCTCCAATATAGTGTATTTCCTTTTTAGGCATAAAAAACATGCTTGCCATATTTTTCATCATGGTAAGCCTGATTTTTTCATTACTTACGATATTCACCATATATTCCTCCAACTTTTTATTCCACTCCATCCGCAAACAGCAAACCATCATATTCTCCTGTTGCAAACAAAGAATCCATCACAATGGCAACAGGCTGTCTTCTTAATGTCTGTTTTTGCTTTGGCAGCACAATCTCATCTGCCAGGAAACAAAGCAGCCTGCCTGATGGATTTCCAACACTCTGGTATGTAATCTCATGGAAACATACCCGCTTTTGTGTCTTCAACTGTACAAATTGAGAATAATTGATGCAGCCTTCTTCCTGATAGTCCTTAACAAATTGCACTTCTTCCATTGTTAATACAGAGGATAGAAAATGATAGGATAGAATAATAACCGGTTTTCCAAACAATCCATCCCACAACCGATTTCCTGTATCCAGAAATATATTTCCCCTTTTTCTTCTATCTCCATGGTGAATCTCCATCGGATATATGGTATTTCTTCTATGTAATACTTCTTTCCTGCCGGAAAGCAATAAGATAACGGCTCCAGCACTTCCCATGAAAAAGAATAACCATATCCCCAGGGATAAGGTATCCATCTTCCATTGGCTACGCAAACCATTCATGATACCTCCTATGAGAACCAGTATTGTGGTGGTAAGAGCCCATTTACGCAGCAGACCTCCTTTTTTTCCCAAGGCAATCCACGTAGCTCCCATACTGATTCCTGTCCACCAGATTATTCCCTTTATTCCCATTAGAATATCCGGGCACATCATAAAAGGAAGAAGCATACCCGCTCCAAATATTGCTCCTCCTGTTAATCTGAACCATTTTATACGTTGCCCCATCCATATTCCCGAAAGCAGCAACCCATAAAAATCCACAATAAAATTGATTAGAAAAAACAGATCCAGATAAACAACAATATGCAACTTTGACCTCCTGCTTCTTTCTTAAAAAGTATAATATTATCCCCCATCAAAAAAAGTCGAAAACGCAAACAAAAAAAGAACTGTCGTACGACAGTTCTTCTCTTATTCCTTATATAATATATGTCTTCTATTACCTGCTTGTACTATTATCTTCTCTTCAAAAACTCTGGAATCTTAATGGTTCCATCTGCCTCCTGTTTCGGTGGCTGAGGTCTTGCAGTGGTCACCGGTGTTGGCTGTGATGCTGTATTCACTGCACTACCCTGTGTATTATTCAGGAAAGAAGGCTTTGGTGCCTGCTTAGGCTGTGGGGTAGCCATTGGCTGTCCGACATAAGTTGGCGTTGGCTGCACCGGTTCCTGAACCGGTGCTGTAGGCTGTGGACGATAAGCCGCCTGCGGCTGCTGTACCGGCTGACTGATTGGCTGTACAGGAGTCTGTACCGGCTGCTGAACAGGAGCCGGTTTTGTAAATGTCGGCATAGAGCTCTGTGCAAAACTTCCATATGTGTTCTTCTTTGCCGCCTGTTCGATACCTGTTGCAATAATCGTAATGCTAACCTCATCACCTAATGTCTCATTATCAACTGTACCAAAGATAATATTCACATCTTCTCCCGCAGCTTCTGTCAAATAATTAACTGCATCATATGCTTCAATCATACCAATATTACCGGCAAAATTAATAATGATATCTGTTGCACCGGATACGGTAGTCTCCAATAATGGAGATTCCATAGCCTGCTTAATCGCTTCTACAGCCTTATCTTCTCCACTTCCTCTACCAATACCAATATGTGCAATACCCTTGTCTCTCATTACAGACTGAATATCTGCAAAGTCAAGATTAATAATGCCGGGACTCTGAATTAAATCCGTTACACCTTGTACACCCTGCTGTAATACTTCATCTGCTTTCTTAAGTGCGTCCGGAATGGTTGTCCGCTTATCACAAATCTGCAATAACTTATCATTCGGTACCACAATCAAAGTATCCACATTCTCTTTCAAACGATCGATTCCTGCTAACGCATTATTCATTCTTGGCTTACCCTCGAAGGAAAACGGCTTTGTAACAACACCAACTGTCAAAATGCCAAGGTTCTTTGCTATCTCTGCAACAACTGGTGCTGCACCGGTACCGGTTCCGCCACCCATACCGCAGGTAACAAATACCATATCTGCATCCTTAACTAACTCTGTAATCTCTTCTCTGTTCTCTTCGATTGCACCTGCACCAACCTCAGGCTTTGCACCTGCTCCTAATCCTTTTGTCAGTTTCTCACCAATCTGAATCTTAGTTGGCGCCTTTGATGTAGCAAGCACCTGTTTATCTGTATTAATGGCAATGAGATCAACCCCATTGATATTCTCATCCACCATTCTATTGACTGCATTGTTTCCGGCTCCACCTACACCGATTACTAAAATCTTAGCAGGTCCTTTTTCTTCGAATGTTTTTATTTCAAGCAAGGTAATATCCTCCTTATATATTATTTTCTTATTCATTTGTAAACATATACATATATAATACTGTTTTTCCGTAAAATAATCAAGTGCATATTTTGTGAATATTTACAAAATTTACATATTTTTTCTAAATATTACATATTTTACTCTTTTGACTTCTTAAAAGAGGCTGTTCCTGTTGCGGCATCAAAATCTTTCAGATCTAAAGTTCCCTTTTTCCCCTCTAAGCCCTTGAGCATTTCTCCTAAATCTAACAATTGATGCTCTAAATCATCTCCTGTACCAAGTTCAATCCGGATGGACTGGTATTTCATTACAATCTCCCCTTCTGATGTAAACTGAATGGAGTCAATTGTTAAATCATACTTATTGATCAACTGTGTCATCTTGAGAATCAGCTTGAAACGCTCTTTATCTCTAATCGGAAGTTTCTCATGCAGTTCCATGCTGTCAAAACTCATACCTGTAATACAAGGTGCATCTTCTATTTTGGTGGGAGATATCTCTAAGACATAACCATCCTGATCAAAATACACATATTCATTCATATATTCAACGCAGCCCGCCAAAGCTTTCTCATAAACGGTTACCGTGATCTTATGCGCGCTAACATATTCGATATCAATCTTTGCAACAAAGGGAATATCCTCTATCGGCCGGATCTTATTTTTCATCATTAGTAAAATCGTATTGTTAATATAGCCCTCTGACAATACATAATCCTTAATCTGCTCCTTGGTATAATGCTTATTCCCCGTCACTTCTATCGTATCAATCTTAAAACAGTTAAACAGAATAACCAGCCCGATTATCAACACAAGGGCAATTCCTCCCACAACTGCACCTGTCCGTTTTCTCTTAAATTGTATTACATTGTCCTGTCGTTCACTCATATTTCACCCTTATATATACTTAATCGTTGCACCGAGTCCACCTAAGTCTCCCACAATATCCTCATATCCCCGTTCAATATAAGATGTATCTGTAATCGTTGTGTATCCCTTGCTGATAAGTCCTGCAGCAACAAGGGCAGCCCCCTGCCGCAAATCCGTCGCTTTCACCGTATGTCCCTGGAGGGAAGTTCCACCCCGAATTATAATTTCCTTATCCTTTATCCGGATATCAGCCTGTAGCTTCTTCAATTCTGACACAATAGAAAACCGATTTTCAAATATTGTTTCCATCACACTACTTGTTTCTGTTGCTTTTAATAACACACTAACCAGTACCGGCTGTAAATCTGTGGGAAATTCCGGATAAATTCCCGTTCTGAAAGTGCCGGCTTTCACACATCCATTGGATTGTACCTGCAGACAACCGTCAAACTGAACAACATTTACTCCCAGTCTGACTGCAACCCGTATAATATTCTTCAAATAGTGAATATCCTCAATTCCCGTCATCTTCAGATTACAGGGAACTGCTGCAGCCATCAACAGATATGTGCCTGCAACAATTCTATCATATACATTCACATAATCACAAGCCTCTAACTGACTTGTGCCTTTGATAATCAATACATCTGTTCCAATACCATCAATGAGAACTCCCATGGCTTGAAGATAATTACATAATTCAACAATCTCCGGTTCTTTTGCCACACCACGTAAAATGGTTCTGCCAACTGCTCCTGTCGCTGCCAGAATCAGATTCTCAGTTGCACCTACACTCGGGAACCTTAAATGATACTCACATCCCTGTAAATGGAAAGTGTTACAGATAAGTTCCTCCTTATGTATACGAAAATCTACATTCATCTTCATCAGACCTTCTAAATGAATGTCGATTGGTCGAAGTCCAATTGCACAGCCTCCCGGCATACCAATCTGTACCTGCTTCCATCGTGCAAGAACAGGTCCTAACAAAAGAATAGAGGAACGAAGCTTTCCCGTTAACGAATATGGTAACGGTGCATTCTGTGCATTTCTTGTATCAATGGTGAGAGTATGACCATCTATTTTCGTTTCTACCTGTAAACATGCAAGCAGCTCGCACATAACCCGCACATCTTCTATCATTGGACAATTATAGATTACGGAAATTCCAGAAGTAAGAAGCGTTGCCGCCATTATGGGCAGAACCGTATTTTTCGAACCTTGTATATGAACCGTTCCCTCTAACCGTCCTGCCTCTTTCACACTGATTGCTTTCAAGTAATCCACACCCTATTCGTGCCATATATACTATTCTATGCAATCTTAAATAGAATGTGACAATTATCTCTAATATTCTTTTGAAACCTGAATCTGTCTTGCAACAGATAGTACTAATCCCATCTCAATCAAAAGACCAAAAATAGCTGTACCACCATAACTAATAAATGGAAGCGGTACTCCTGTTGGTGGAATCGTATTGGTAACAACCGCAATATTGATCATGACCTGAACAGCAATATGTGTTGTTACACCAACCACGATCAATGCACCATACAAATCCGGTGCACTCATCCCAATAACAACGCATCTCCATATCAAAAGAATAAATAATCCAATCACACAGGCCGCTCCAAACAGACCCAGTTCTTCACAAATAACCGAAAAAATCATATCATTATGCGACTCCGGAATGAATCCTAATTTCTGAATACTCTGTCCAAGACCTTTTCCAAAAATGCCTCCCGAACCAATGGCATAAAGTGCCTGTAATGTCTGATAGCCCTTCTCATACTTCTCCGGATTCAACCAGATTTTGATACGATCCATACGATAACTTTGTGTCAGCAGGAAAATACCCATAAAGCCAACCAGTACTCCACCAATCGCAAAGAACTGCTTAAACTTCGGACTCGTAACAAACACAATCACTGCCACCATTGCCGCGCAGATAATACCGGTACTTAGATTCTCTATCGCAATCAGTGCAACAACTGCCATTGGGAAGGCCACCGCTCTTAGTAATATTTTGAGATCACCAATTCTCGCTGCACGAATTGTGGCAACATGTGCGGTATAGAGTATAATAACAACCTTTGCCGCCTCTGATGGCTGAAACTGCACCGGACCAAGCTGAATCCATCGGACAGAACCATTGGATGCCTTACCTGCAATCAACACAAAAATCAGCAATGCAATAATGGCATACATCATTAAAAGAGATACCCGTTTCCACCAATGATAATCCATCCGGGAAACAATGAGCATCGCTATGATTCCAAGCACTGCAAATAATCCCTGACGTTTGAGATAATAGGCAGATGAACCGGTCTTAAGTTCCGCCGTGTAGGAACTGGTACTATATACCATCACCAGTCCAAACGCTACCAAAAACAGGACAATAAACAACAACGAATAATCAAAAAAATCGCCTGTGACTCTTGTTTTCTTCCTTCTCTTTCTAGTTGGATTCTCCACCTCACGCGGTCTTCTACTTGCCATACATTAAGCTCCTAACTGATTCACATATTCCTTAAACATATCGCCTCGCTGTTCGTAGTTATCAAACTGTCCCCAGCTTGCACAGGCAGGGGATAATAACACAGCCTCACCCGGTTCTGCCTCTTTTGCACAGATAGCTACAGCTTCCTTTAAATTCTCAGCAAAAATCACATCTGTGAATCCATGCTTTGCAGCTGTATCTGCAATCAACTGTGCCGTCTGGCCAATAAGAACTAATTTTTTAACCTTACCATCAAAGGCCTCAATCCAGTCATCAAATGCCACTTTCTTATCGTAACCGCCACCAATGAGCATGGTTTTCCGATTCATAGCCTGAATCCCTTTGATTGCCGCATCCGGATTGGTTCCCTTTGAATCATTATAATAGGCCACGCCATTTACTTCTCTGACAAACTCAATACGATGGGCTACACCCTTAAAAGTCTTCACCACCTTAATGATATTCTCCATCGGGATTCCCATATAATAAGCTACGGCAATGGCTGCCATATAATTCTCAACATTGTGTCCGCCAAGTAAGATCAAATCCTTGGTAGCAACTACCTTTGTCTCGTTACCATGTTCCCGAAGAACGATCCAGTCATCGGATAGACAAACCCCTTCTTCAATATTATGTAAACGGCTAAAATAGATTACCTGTGCCTTCACACGCTTATCTTTAGCCATCTTCTTCGTAATTGGATCATCATAATTTAACACAAGATAATCTTCCTCCGTCTGATTCTTACAGACATCTAACTTCACCGAAGCATAATTCTCCATTGTATAATGCCGATTCAAATGATCCGGCGTTACATTCAGTACCGCACTAACATGTGGTTGAAAGTCTACAATTGTTTCTAACTGGAAAGAGGAAACCTCTGCTACCGTATAAGATTCCTCATTCATATCCAATGCGACCTCGGTATAGGGAATCCCAATATTCCCAACTGTAAAACTGTTCTTTGTATAATCCGCAAATATTTCTCCCACCAGGGAAGTAGTTGTGGTCTTTCCATTCGTACCGGTAATGGCAGCAAGTTTACCTGCTCCGGCATGGTAAGCAAGTTCAATCTCGCTCCAGATTGGAATCTTATGATCTCTTACTGTATTAGCCATATCCGAATCAACCGGAATTCCGGGACTGATAACGCACAGATCCATATCCTGCAATACACTGTCATTCAATTGACCAAGCACTACGCCAATCTCTTCCCGCTCCGGGAACTGACTTAACAAATGTTCCACATCTAATTCAGCATTTCCGTCATAAAACACAATCTGTGCTCCTTTTTTCAACAGCAGTTTACCTGCATTTACTCCACTTTTTCCCGTGCCTGCAATCAGCACCTTCTTATGAAAATCCATACTGTCCTCCAACCTTCTATTATGAATATATTTGATTTCTATATGCTCTCCATCATAGTGCCATCAGACCAATCAGACAAAGAACCGCTGTCACAATGGAGAAAATAGCAACCACCTTTGTCTCCGGCCACCCGGAAAGTTCAAAATGATGATGAATCGGTGCCATTTTGAAAACACGTTTTCCCGTCTTTTTGAAATATGTCACCTGAATAATAACAGATAGTACCTCTACTAAATAGATACATCCCACAATCACAATATATATGGGCATCTTAAGCATAACCGCTGTTGCGCCGATAAGTCCACCTAACGCAAGAGAACCGGTATCTCCCATAAATACCTTTGCCGGGTATACATTATATACCAGAAATCCAAGTAAGGAACCAACTGCAGCGCAGGTGATGGGTTCTAATCCGGATGCTGTCCCAATTGCTACTACCGTAAAAAATGTTGCCGTCAATACTGTAATAGATGACAACAAACCATCCAAACCATCTGTAAAATTGGTTCCGTTGACAGTTCCAAGTAATACAACAAACAGGAACGGATAAAACCAAAATCCAAGATTCCACTCCATACCTCCGGTAAACGGAATCCTAACAGATGTCCCTAAATCCGTATAATTAGCAAGATAATAAGCAAATATTGCCGCAATCAAAAACTGACCAATCATCTTCTGCCATGCATGAAGTCCCATAGAACGTTTCATAACCACTTTAATATAGTCATCCAAAAAACCTACCAGTCCAAATCCCAATGTGACAAACAATATGGGAAGAATCTGCGGATTGGTCTTCATATAAAGCAATGATGTGATTACAATACTGCAAAGAATGATCAAACCTCCCATAGTAGGAGTTCCCGATTTTTTCAAATGGGATTCCGGTCCATCATCCCTGACAAACTGTCCGAATTTCAACTTCTTCAAAAATGGTATCATCAGTGGACATAACAATACACTGATTGCAAATGCAATCACAACAGGCAACAGCACTAAAAAATCAAATTTCATAATCATTCCTACCCTTTAGTAATTCTTATTTTCTTATTATTTTAACCCTACTAGTATAATTCTTTTTCTATATTTTATCAACCGTTTTGATAGTATTCTTTTATCTTTTTAGCCTTTATATCTATTACATTTATTCTACTGTATCTTCATAAAACACTTCTTTTTCCTCATCTTCTCCCTCAGATGCAGTATAATCTGCTTCTATTCCAAGATAGGGCAGGATATTGGAAAACATTTCTGACATAACCGGCGCTGCAATCGTTCCCCCATAATAAATTCCAACGGGTTCATCAATCAAAATAATCCCTATTATCTGTGGATTATCTGCCGGTGCGAATCCCAAAAAAGAAGAAATATATTTTGCATTACCTCTTGGAAGCTTCTCCGATGTGGCCGTTTTACCACCCACCCGGTAGCCCTCCACCTGTCCTTTACTTCCGGATCCCTCTGCCACTACTGCCTCTAAAAGTTCCTTCATCGTATCCGATGTCTCCTTACGAATTGCCTGCTTCTTTTCTGCGTAAGAAAATGTCTTCACTTTCCTGCCATTTTCATCTGTTACATACATGCCAAAATGCGGTGTAACCAATGTACCTCCATTCACAACAGTACCAGCCGCCCGAAGAAGCTGCAATGGTGTAATCTGAAATGACTGTCCGAAACTCATGGTTGCAAGTTCCACAGCTCCCACATTTTCTTTCTTATGCATGATGGAGGATGCCTCACCCGGTAAATCCACGCCAGTACGTTCAAACAATCCCAATTTCCTGTAATTTTTATACATACCGTCAACACCAACTCTTGCACCAACATCCATAAATACCGGATTACAGGAATTCATAATGCCTTCCCGAAAGGTTTCTGTCCCATGACCACCCACCTTGTGACACCGAATTCTTCTATCTTCTACAATCCGGAATCCGGGACATACAAAGGTATCATTTACACTGACTACTCCTTCCTCCAACGCTGCCGTAGCAGTTACAATCTTAAAAGTGGAACCGGGTTCATAGGTATCATTAATACAGAAATTACGCCACATAGCATTTAATGCATCCTGTTTTTCCTGCTCTGTCAACACTTTGGAATCCTGTTGCGTCTTCATGGATTCATCAGTGTTTTCTACATTCGTATCTTTTACATACAGATCCTGCACATCCACCAACGTGTATGGTTCATTCAAATTATATTCCGGCACATTCACCATCGCATAGATCTCTCCGTTTTGAGGATTCATCAAAATAACCGAAACCCGCTTGGCCTGCTTGGATTTCAAGACTTTTGTTGCCGCCTGCTGCGCATATTTTTGTATATTGGCATCCATGGAAATATATAGGTTTTTCCCTGCAATAGGCTCAATCCTGCCTTCAGCGGCATTTTCTATTTCCACTCCGTTGGCATCTGTTAATGTTAGAATACTTCCAGGCGTTCCCTGCAAAACAGATTCATATGCAACTTCCAGACCAACAATTCCCTGATTATCAGCGCCGGTAAAACCGAGCACTTTGCTTGCTAATGTATCATAAGGATAATATCGTTTATAATCCTCATCGATCATAACACCATCTAAGTTCAGTTCCCGCAATTTATCTGCTGTTTCTTTCTCAACATTACTCTTAATCTTTTCTCTCATAGACTGTGTTGTAACTTTCTTTGTTACTTCCGTCTTATCCAGATCAAGAATAGCACAAAGATTCTCAATCACCTTTTCCTCATCCGTAATTTGCGAATGAATAACAGAGACAGAGCACACCGGTTTATTCCCTGCCAGTTCCACTCCGTTCCGATCATAGATAATACCCCTTTTTGCCTTAATGCTCCGTTCCCTCTCATGAAGTGCTTCTGCTTTCTGATAATAATAATCAGAACGGGCAATCATCAGATAGGATAGTCTTACAAATAGTAATACAAATGCAGTAAATATTGCTAGTGCAACCAGAAAGATTTTCTTTCTTGTAAATGTTTTTGGCATTTGCTATTCCCACATAGATATTTACTTTATATCTATTATTTCCATTGAGGGATTATGTATATTCTCTTAATGTTTTTTCATCTCCCTCTGAAATAACCCAGGCATGGATTATCTCTCCCAAAGTAACCCATGCCTTTTCAATCAAACAGAACCTGCCACCGGTAGGCTCATACTGTATTACATTATTGCTGCTGTGCTGCTGTTGTTGCTTCCGTTGTTGCCTCTGTCACAGCCTGTGTTGTTATCTCCGTAGATGCTTCCGTCGTTTCACCTTCCTGTGTCGCAGTCTCCGTTGTTGTTTCAGAAGCGCCTTCTTCCGTTGAACTTTGAAGATCTTCAGAAAGCTGCTCTGTTGGTGCATCCCCCTCGAAGATTGGAGTTGCAACCTGATCTCCAACATCCGGTCCCTCACTCTTATTCTCTGTTTCAGACTGATAAATATTCATATAAGGAAGCAATTCCTGAAATATGGATTGTGCAATAATTGTTCCCAGTCCGGAATTGGCCTGATCTTCTACATTTGGCTCATCTACTGTTACATAAACCACAACCTGTGGATTCTCTACCGGAGCAAATCCGATAAAGGATAACAAATATTTTCCATTACCACGTGGCAGTTTCTCTGCTGTACCGGTCTTACCACCAATGGTATATCCATCCACCTGCGCTTTTCTCGCTGTACCATTGCTAACTACTTCCTGTAACGCATTTCTCATAAATGCGGAAGTCTCAGAAGAAATCGTCTTTCGTAAAACCGTTGGTTCAATATTATTGATTACCCCACCATTTTCATCCACAATCTGTTTCACCATATGGGGTTCATAATAGTTCCCTCCGTTGATTACGGAACAAAATGCGGTTCCTACCTGCATCATGGTAACAGTAAGCCCCTGTCCAAAAGAAGAAGTCGCAAGTTCCACCGGATTCAGCTTGTCTTCTGAATATACTAAGCCTGAAGCCTCTCCATACAAATCAATATTGGTTGTCTTTCCAAAGCCAAAAACATTCTGGTACTTTGCAAAGGATGTTCTTCCCTCTTTCTCGGCAATCTGCATCAATGCCACATTACAAGATTGCATCAACGCCTGTTCAACACTGACCTGCCCATGTCCCGCATGGTTATGACATTTGATGGTCCAGTCTGCCACATCCAGCTGACCACCACAAAAGAATACTTCATCACCTTTTAATGCACCATCTTCTAACGCACCGGATATGGTAAAAGTCTTATAGGTGGATCCTGGTTCAAAACCATCTGATATAATAAAATTACGCCAAGCCTTGTTCAGGCAATCTAATCGTTCCTCTTCACTTAACGCTTTAATCTGTGCAGACACATCTCCATCTTCACTGCTAAACTGATACGCAATCGCACTGTCTTCGTATGGCTCATTCAGATCAAAGCTATTGGAATTTGCCATTGCCAACACTTCTCCGGAATTGGGATCCATAACCAGTGCCGATACATTTTTTGCACCTGTCTCCGTCATAAAAGCATTAATCTTTTTCTCTACAATACTTTGTGCATTTGCATCAATCGTTGAAATGATATTATATCCATTCACAGGCGCCTTCGTTGTACGTTCTAATGTCATATCCTGTGTTAAATATCCATATTCCCGTCCATTGACTCCATTCAGTTCATCACTATAATAACCTTCCATACCACCTTGTCCAACATTACCACTTACCGTAAACCCAATGGCATGGCATGCCAAAGAACCATATGGATAATATCTCTGATATTCATCCTCAAACCATACGCCTTTAACATTCTTTGCGTCTTTTGTTGCCAGAAAATCATTAAATGGTTTCACCTGATCATAGGTTAATTTCTTAAGCATTTTCTTATATAAAGAAGAGGAATCCGTCAATGCTTCCTCAATCTCTGCCTCCGTCAGGCCAAAATACTTTGTAAGTGCTGCGATTGTTGCTTCCTTCACTTTATCACTTTGCAAAATATTCTTTGGTTCAATGATCAAGTTATATACTTTTTCACTTGTTGCAAGCTGTGTACCATTCCTGTCTAATATATCTCCTCTTCGGTATGGTATCTCAATACTATCATAGCTTTGCTGAGCCAATACAATTTTTTCATAGCGTTTTCCGTCTTTGTCGTTAATATACCAGATTCTTATAATCAGACCGATCAAAGCAATGGTAAGTAATAATGCTATCCCTGCATATTTCTTCTGCATCCGGACAAGAAAACGTTTTCTTTTTTTCGCCATACTATCACCTAATCTTATTCTGACGGCACATCCTTAAACTGTTTTACATAATCCGGATTACTTGCCTTATAGGAAACAACCTGATCATTGCCCGGATACACCATTCCAAGTTCTGCTGTTGCAAATTCATATACCTTTGTCAAATCCACAGAGCTATCTAAACGTTTGCTCGTTTCATTGTTAGTATCCTTCAATTCATTCAGATTGCTCTCTAACATTGCAATCTGTCTTCTCTGTTCCGTGATATCTGCCTGTAAGGAAAGCATATTCACACAGGCACCAAATAAACAAACCGTTGCAACAACTAACGCCATAGCATATTTTAAATCAAATGCTCTTGCTCTTTGTGTATTCTTGGCAATTCTTGCATTTGTCCTGCGCTGCGGCTGTCTTGCAGGCTGTCGCTCTGGACTCACTTCCCTTTGTGGTACCGTATTCAGCTTTCTGGCTGCATTTCCCTCGATGTAATAATATCTTTCCTCATTTCTAGAATCCAATATTCTCATACCCCTTTTCTAAATACGTCTTGTCTTCCGTAATCCGGATAACTCCCCATTCATCTTGTGTCTATCTATTTACCTAATACCATTATTGAGCACGTTCAAAAATACGAAGCTTTGCACTCTTGCTTCTTCTGTTCTCCTCAAGTTCTTCATTCGATGGCAAAATTGGTTTCCTTGTAATGACCGTTCCTTTGGAAACCTTGCCACATACACACTTAGGAAAGTCGGGAGGGCATGTACAAGGATTTTCATTTCTTCTAAATATCCTCTTTACAATCCGATCTTCTAACGAGTGGAACGTAATTATGCAAATTCGGCCCCCTGGGTTTAACAGGTCTATCATTTGGTCGATGGATTGTTCAAGAATGGTCAGTTCCTGATTTAATTCAATCCGGATAGCCTGATAAGTTCTTTTCGAAGGGTGCCCTCCTGCAGACCTAGCTCTAATTGGTATAGCAGCCTTAATAATGTCATTTAACTCAAAAGTGGTTTCAATGACTTTTTCCTGTCTTGCCAGGCATATATGCTTAGCAATATTCTTTGCGAATTTTTCTTCGCCATAGTCCCGGATCACTCGGTATAATTCCATCTCCGGATACTCATTAATTATATCTTTAGCAGTCATTTCCTGCCTCTGATCCATACGCATATCAAGAGGTGCGTCCTCCCGATAAGTAAATCCTCTCTCCGGTGTGTCCAACTGATAGGAGGATACCCCCAGGTCTAATACAATCCCGTCGACACCGCCGACTCCCAGATCTTGTAACACCTGAGGGGTTTTCTGATAATTACTTCTTACAATGTCAATCTTTACTTTATCTTGATATGGTAATAGCCGGATGCCAGCCGCCTCAATGGCAGCCGCATCCTGATCTATTCCTATGAACCTACCTTTACCGGACAAGTGGGAGCAAACATGATAGGCATGTCCGCCACCTCCAAGGGTGCCATCCACATAAGTGCCATCTTCCTTAATGTTCAATCCCGCTATGGTCTCGTCCAGCAAAACTGACTTATGTGAAAATTCCACGCTTCTCCTCCTTTTTCTAGATCATGATTCCAAGTTCCTCTATTCCCTGAGCTAACTCATTGAAATCAATATCATCAATATTGTTCTTCTCTTCCCATTTTTCTTTGCTCCAGATCTCAGCACGTTCACCTACACCAACTACCGTAACATCCTTGGTAATCCCTGCAAATTCCCGTAAGTTTGCCGGAATCAGTATTCTTCCCTGATTATCCACTTCACAATCTGTCGCACCAGCCTGGAAAAATCTCTTGAACTTTCTTGAGCTTTCATTGGTCATGGGAAGCTGTCTTAATTTACCCTCAAAAATCTCCCATTCATCATTGGGATAAGCAAACAGACATCCATCCATACCTCTTGTTACAACAAAAGATAAGCCTAATTGTTCTCTTAATTTTGAAGGAACGATCATTCTGCCCTTAGCATCCACAGTGTGGTTATATTCACCTTTTAAACCCTTGGACATGAACTCACTCCCCTTCTGCCAATCTTCTTGTACCCTAAGTGATTCCGGATAGGAAATGATAAATCCACCACAATCTACCACTGCATACCACAATCCACCACTTACAACCACTATTCTACCTCATTGAGTTTCAGATTGCAAGGATAAATTGTCCAAAGGAAGCTCATTTTCATTGTGAAAACCATCTAATTTTTCTCTCAAATCATTGTGCAACATGCACATATTTTTTCTCTTTTTCTACTTATTTTCAACCTCTTACATACAATATCTTGTGTCACAGCATTCTGTTTCATATCATATCTTGTGTTTTTACACATTTCAATTTTCACCCAATTTATACGCCCCTACACCGGTGGAGAAAAGTGGTGGGGGAAGGTGGAGGTTTCCCACCACTTTCCCCCACAAAAGATTAGGGTGCCAAAAGCCTCTATTCAAAAATTTGAATGGGCTTTTGGCACCCTAATCTTATAAAAATCGAGTAGGTAGGCTCGATGAACATTGGCCGTCATATAGAAATTTGTGCAAGCACAATTTCTTCATGACGGCTTATTGCACAAAAAGACGGTGGAAATCTCCACCGTCCGTAATATGCTCTGTTTAGTTAGCCGCTGAGCTCCGGCGTTTGAGTTGAACACGTTTATAGATAATATAAACGGAAGCTGCAACTACACAAATTGCTGCCAAAAGCTGGGAAACCTTGAAGTTCATTCCCGGAAGCATCAGGGAATCTGTACGGAGTCCTTCAATCCAGACTCTTCCAAGTCCATACCCCCATATGTACATTGCAAACATCTCGCCATCAAACTTTTTGTGTCTGCGATACAGAAAAATAATCAATAATACACACAGATTCCAAAGGGATTCATATAAGAAAGTCGGATGAACCTGAATGAATTCCATGCCATCTGCATTTAGTACATGATCTATCATCTCCTGCGTAATAATGCCATTATTCACGGTACGAATCAGGTAATTCTTACCTCCAAACCACTCTACCGGTATTGCCATGGCAAAAAGGGAATCCGTATATCCTCCAAAGGCTTCGCGGTTGAAGAAATTCCCCCATCTACCGAGAATCTGTCCCACCAACAGTCCCATGCAGCAGGTATCTAACATTAACATAACATTTACTTTGCGTTTATGCGCAAAGATTAGAAGAACAAGAATGCCAGCAATGATACCACCATAAATGGCAAGTCCACCGCCACGAATATTGATCATTCCAATCAAGGTGTCCTTCAGGGATTGTCCTTCCTGAATATAGTCATCAAGACTGAATAACACATAATATATTCTTGCTCCTAAAATAGCCGGAATCACAAGCCATAACATGAAATCTAAATACATCTCGGGATCCTGATTGGTTCTTTTAGCCTCTTTGGCAATCAATAAATATCCCAAAATAAAACCCAGTGCGATCACCATGCCATAAAACCGTATCTCAAAGCCGCCGATAGAGAATCCGTCTGCCACATGCTTCAGTACAATCCCCAAATGAGGAAACCGAATCTCATACATAGAATACCCTCCTGTTATACATTAAACTTAAACAAAATGACATCTCCATCCTGTACAACATATTCCTTTCCTTCGGAACGCACAAGACCTTTCTCTCTTGCAGCTGTCATGGAGCCGTTCTCCACAAGATCTCTGTAGTTGACAACCTCTGCACGGATAAATCCTCTCTCGAAATCGGTATGGATCTTACCCGCTGCCTGCGGTGCTTTGGTACCCTTCTTAATCGTCCATGCTCTTGTCTCATCTTCTCCTGATGTCAAGTAAGAAATCAGTCCCAACAGAGAATAGCTTGCGCGAATTAATTTATCAAGTCCCGACTCAGCAAGTCCCAAATCCTCTAAGAACATTTTCTTCTCATCCTCTTCTAATTCAGAAATCTCCTGTTCAATCTGTGCACAGACCTTGAATACTTCCGAACCATATTCTCTTGCATATTCCTTCACTGCTTTCACATAATCATTGTCATCATCTTCTGCCACCTCATCTTCCGAAACATTGGCAGCAAAGATAACCGGCTTTCTGGTAAGAAGATTATAATCTGCAATCCATGCCTCCTCATCTTCTCCATCCACCTCAAATGTTATGGCAAGCTTACCATTTTCTAAATGTTCCTTGATTCGTTTCATGAACTCTACTTCTTTGGCAATCTCTTTGTTATTGTTTGCCGCACGGGAATTCTTAGCAATTCGTCGATCTAAGATCTCAATATCAGAAAAAATGAGTTCAAAATTAATGGTCTCAATATCTCTTAACGGATTAATGCTCCCGTCCACATGTACAACATTGGTATCCTCAAAGCATCTTACAACGTGAACAATGGCATCCACCTCACGAATGTTAGACAAAAACTGGTTGCCGAGCCCTTCTCCTTTCGAAGCCCCTTTTACCAATCCTGCAATATCCACAAACTCAATGACTGCCGGTACAGTCTTCTTGGAATTATACATTTTCGTCAAAACATCCAATCTCTCATCCGGTACCGGCACAACCCCTACATTCGGATCAATGGTACAGAATGGATAATTGGCAGATTCTGCTCCTGCCTTTGTTAACGAGTTAAATAATGTACTTTTTCCTACATTCGGAAGTCCCACAATGCCAAGTTTCATGTAATTTATGTCCTCCTTAAATCCTTAAAATACTATTTTATCTTCATTGCTATCCTGCTAAATTCATTTCATATTGTCAGCAACTGGACTATTATAGCACATTTGGACTTTTTTGTACATTTTTACTTTTGTACAAGTTCTGTTTCTCTATTATATGCACGCCTTACCATTTTTTATTCTTATCTTATGCTACCTTATACACTTCATTTTCTTTTAACAATCATAAGCATCATCACAGTAATCTGCCAAGTCTACAATTTCTATATCTTCTGGATTTATATGAATCACATTATCTTCCATAAACACATTCCTTTTTCTCAATTCATCCAATAGTTACGCTGCTGCATTAGCATTAATCTGATCAATAACCTTCCTGATTCCCATCCATACTGTCAGGTCAGTAAATATCTCTACCACACTTCCCTTATCAGTAAATGGTGATTCCTGAAGCACGGACAAATCCTTCATCATTCCGTTGTGTACAATGTACTCTACGATCTGATTCACAAAGTAAATCTGTCTGCTATCAAGGTTTGTGTCGTTCAAAAACTCTGAGAATGCTTCCTTTGCAGCATTCATATCAAGTCCTACAATCTCACGAACAAACTCGCCTAATGGCTTATGACCATATTCTTTCTCATAGTCATCCTTAGAGCCAACTTCTTTCCAAAGAATCTGCTCCAAGCTTTCAATATCCGCCTCTGTAAGAGGTTGATTTGTCTTTAGTTTTGCAATTGCTATATTGTCCTGATGCTGACGAACATAGAATTCAGCTTTAGCCTTGTAATTCTTCAGTTCGTCATTTTCAAGTTCAGAATCATTCCACTCTGTAGACAAGATTTCGTCTGTAAAATCTGTATCATACTTAATGATTCCTATAGGTAAATACTTCATCAAATTACGAAGACTCACTCTGATATGCTCAAATTCATCAATTCCGGCATTATCAACATAGTCTGTATGAAGAATCTTATTGATAAGTTCCGACTGCACCTGAATCTCAGGAATATTTGCTACACTTGCAATACCTTCAACCTTTCTGAAAAGGTCACTTCTATGACGACCATATCCCTTGCCCGCTAGATATGCTAATTCCATTCCATACATCAAAGCATCAAAACGAACCGCGCTTGCTTCATCTCCATCTGGCATAATAAGAGGCGCTAACTCTTCACGTACCATCAAAGTATCTTCAAATGTGATTGATTGATAGTTATGTGAGGCAGAATACGTATCTACATACTTTAAATGTTGCCTTACCGCAAAGTTCTCGCGGTTCAGTTCCTGCACCTTAGCTGTCATCATCTCAATAAGTTTATTTCTGTATTCAATAAGTCTGTCTATCTGATATTCAATACTCTGAAGCTTATATACGATTTCAAATTCAAGGGAGAAAATTGCTCCCTGTAAAGCAATCATATTTGCTGTAGGTCTTCCTTGGTTCATACGGAAAAATTCAAAATTTCCGCAGAAATCAAAGATGTAGAACTTGCCTTTATCTTCCCCATCCATAAGTCCTGGGCACAGTCTGGTACCACGACCAATCATCTGCCAAAACTTTGCTTTACTCATAACCTTCTTGAAAAATACAAGGTTCAATACTTCAGGCACATCAATTCCTGTATCAAGCATATCTACAGAGATTGCAATCTGAGGCATTTTCTTTGGATCAGAGAATTCATCAATAGCACTCTGAGCGTATGTCGTATAGTTATCAATTACCTTTGCAAAAGGCTGTCCGTTCTTGCTAAGTTCCGGATACTGCTTATTAAATACCTCCAGTATTTTCTCCGCATGGTCATGATTCTTGGCAAAGATAATTGTCTTACCAATTTTCTGACCATACTCCACCTTAAGTCCGTCCCTCATAAGAACATGAAGTACCTGCTTAATGGTATCCTCATTAAAAATCCATGTATTTAAAGCAGCGGAATTAATTCGCTCTGGTAATTCACCATCTTCAAATTCAAAGGTCTCTTCATAAGCTGCCTTGTCTTCTTCCGACAGTTCATCATAAACGATACCTTCTTCAATGAATTTCAGCTTTGTTTCAACTGTTGTAAAGTCTACAAGATAACCATCCTTTACAGCCTGAGCAAGTTCATATCCATATGTAGGCACACCATTTTCCAAATCAAATATTCCATAAGTATTCTTATCAATCTCATCCTTAGGAGTTGCTGTAAGACCTACCAATGGAGCATCAAAGTAATTAAATATATCTCTATACTTGTTGTAAATTGATCTATGTGCCTCATCACAGATTACAAGATCAAAATGTCCACAAGTAAATAACTTTCCATTATCATCTTTAACCGAATCAATACAGTTCATCATGGTCTGATATGTAGAGAAAATACAGTGTGCTGTGTAATTATCCTTCTCCTCTACAAGATTTGAACATGACAAATCAGGCAAAAGATTTACAAAGTTTCTTTTTGCCTGTGTAACCAGCGAATTACGGTCCGCTAAGAACAATATATTTTTTACCCATCCCGCATCCAAAAGAACCTTGCATAATGCAATTACAGTTCTTGTTTTGCCGGAACCAGTAGCCATTACAAGCAGTGCCTTTCTACGGTTACGATTGTCAAAGGCATCGCATACTGCCTTAATTGCGCCTTCCTGATAATAACGTCCCGCAATATTTTTATCTACAGAGATGTGCTTAAGGCTTGTCTTCATCGTCTGAAGATTAAAAAGCTTTTCCAAATCCCTCTTCGAATAAATAACCGCAACCTTTCTCTCCGGATACTGATTGTCTATAATTCTCGTTTCAAAACCATTGGTAAGAAAAACCACTGGTCTCCTCTTGTACTTTGCTTCTAATAAATCAGCATAGAGTTTTGCCTGTTGTCTGCCCCTTGCAACATCAACACAAGTTCTCTTTGCTTCAACTACTGCAAGCGGTCTTTGCATATCATCGTAAAGAACATAGTCGGCAAAACCCACTTCAGATTTGTTAGGCATGCCAGGAAGTTCAACTTCATTAATCCAATCTTTTCCTTCTGTCCAACCAGCATCCAACAGCATAGAATCAATATAGATTTTTCTTGTCTTATACTCAGATAAATCAAGAGGCTTTGGAACATAGGTCTGCTGCTGTTCCGCACGCTTAGCTGTCAGTTCTTCTTTAAGTGCTTTATTCTCAGCAATTAACGCCTGTAAATCCACATCATCATCTGAAGATTTAACCACCGCAGGCTCTTCATAAGTTTCGTTCAACAGATTTACATCATATTGTCTCTCTTTATAGAAATCAGAATAGCAATAAGACACATAATCCATAAAGATAAACAAGTTCTGCAAGCAAAGAATCGCCTCATCCTCTGTAATCTTTCTGCCATTATGCGCAGCTCTATTACCAATCTTCCGAATCAAATCCAGACGTTTCCACAAAGCATCATCCACTAAATCATGGAAGTCCTCTGTGCTCATAAGGCTTACAAGATTATCCTGATATGGTCTCTCCAACGACTTGTCCACAGAATACATCCACTTGATAGCAAATTCCATAGCACGACGGCAGTTAATCACGCTGGATTCCTTGTCAATCTTAAGGATTTTCTCAGCTACTACTGCCACATCTGAAAAACTATTGAATTTTGGTTCTTGTTTCAAAAAATCAAAGTTGGTCATAACGAAACCTCCTTTCGAGATACTAATTCCCTGCTTTAACATTCCATATCCTAGATTATTCACGGCACAGCCGTGAATAATCTAGGCTTGGTATTCTTAAAAATACTGTAATAACCATGGTTGACATTAAGTACCCAATCACAATTATCTTCGCTCCAATATTTTTACCCGGAATAAACAGTAAAATATTGATAGTATAAGTAATGCAGTAATAGAAACATCTAACTATAATTCGATTTAACCTTTCACTTAATAAAACTTTCTTAATAATCTCAAATATCTTTTTCATAATCGCTTCATCACTGCAACTTTTGATTTGTCGACTTGGTTGACAAAATCAACATACTCCTTTTGCATCTCAATCGGCGGAACTAAAACTTGAAAATTCTTTATCATATTTCCATTAAGATTTGGCTGTCCAGCCCCTTGAGCAAGGCTTCTTAATTTGTCATACGACAACTCAAAATATTTCCACAAAAACATTGAATCGATTTTATCTGATGGCAAAATACATGCACACGCTTGATTGGTAGATGCTTCTATATCCAAATATGCGGTCATTCCTCTTGTCTTGCCCTGTCCATACATTGCTACTAAAACAGTACCAGCAGGTACTAACTTTGCAGAAGAACCAGCCAAGCCTGCTTCCGTAATATATTCATCTACATCAATTATTACATTATTTTGTAATTCTGTTGTCTTTACCCACGGAATTGTTCCACCAGCCCAATACTCAGTCTTATCTCTGCTTGGAGTGCCACCACTTATAACATCAGTCAAATCCTTTACAGCGACATACGGATATTCTGTACTCTCATGAATACTGCCAAACATCTCGACAAATCGGGCTTTGATGAGATCATCCAGTAGTTCTAATTCTCTTTTCCGACATGCAATTACAGTCTCTACCCTTGATAATGTTGCAACGATTTCATTTTGCTTTTGCTCGTTATTATCAAATTCAAATTCAAACTTGCCCAAATCAGATTTCTTAATATTGGGCATGCAAGCACCAGAACGAATAGCAAACAGTCGATCTTGTTGACTTTTCAATGCATAATACAGATATTTTGTATTCTTTGGTCCGTTGAACAAATAATAACAATGTGCCCCACACCAAAATGGTTCAGTAATATAATTTATATAACCAGAAGAATTACCACCTTCAGAAATCGTTACTGTATTGGCACTAACATTGGATTCCGTCCATCTTCCAGATGGATTAATTCCGCCATTTAAATAGATATAATCTCCATTATCTACAAGTTCGTCACCATTTATCTGGACTCCCTTGGAATATTGTGTTATATCGCTTAACTTAACTCTCATCTACACATCCCCTACAAACCTCAAACATTCTTTTGTAGCTCGTATTGATTTCAGAACACTTGTTTGGTATAATGTATTTGGTGCTACCCTATTCGGTAGGCGGTTAGCCTTCTCCGCAAGAGTTATAGCTTGCGTTTACATAGAAATCCTTTTGGGAAAATCTTATGAGGAGGTTTTTGCTTATGCTTACAACGGATCTTTTTATAGCCATCATCAGCTTATGTATCACTTGCTTTGCTCTTGGTTATACCGTTGGTTCTAAGAGCAGTGATAAAACACAAAAATAACCGCCTGGTCCTGAGAAAACTTGGCGGTTATTTTTATAACTAACATATATCAGGGCTAACCGTCTATCGGTAGCACTTCTTTAATATTATACTAACACCTAACCGCTTATATGTCAAACGTATATTCTATTTTCAATCATCCCTACAAACCCGAATTTGGTCAGGACATATATTTTTGATGAGCAGATTTTACATTATTCTGATTTACCATTGCATATTGCATCGTAGTGTCAATTTGTGAATGTCCAAGTATTTTCTGTACTTGTTCAATTGGCATACCTTTATCTATCGCTCTTGTTGCCATAGACCGACGAAATTTGTGAGGATGAATTCGTTCAAGATTCAATTTTCTTCCAAGCATACGGAGTCTTATTTCTACTCCACTGATTTTCAAACGATTATATGGTGCATCTAATGTAACAAATAATGCTTCGTTGTCATCAGTTCTATTTTCTATATACTCTTTTAAATGAACTTTTGTTTTCGCATCAAAATAAACTCTACGTTCCTTATCCCCTTTTCCATAAACAACACATTCGCGACCTTCAAAATCAATATCATCTATATTCAAATTAACTAATTCTCCTACTCTTATCCCAGTAGAATATAATAAATCAATAATAGCTAAATCTCTTTTTTCTTTACAATTGTCTCTAAGCTTTTCAATTCCTTCATCAGATATTGTACTCTTAACAACTGTCTTTGTCTTAATTTTATGTATCCTTTTCATTGGACTTTTTAGAATATAATCTTCCTCTTCAAGCCAAGAAAAGAAACTTGAAATATTTCTACGTACATTATCTATTGTCACATTCGAGCAATTATTCCACTTTTGATAATCTGATAAATACTCACGTATTTCTTCGGTAGTTATTTTACGAACACTTGTCTCAATCTGAGATAATAAATGCTCCACTGTTGTCTTATAATATTTAATTGTACGCTCTGAACATCCTTCAATTTGTTTTGCTGCAAGAAACATTTTCAAAAATTCGTCATTTGGTATTTCCTTTTTTGATACTTCATTTTCTGCGAATGTTTTAATGATTACTTCCTGCAATTTCTTCATTTGAGCAATCGATAAATACTCCGACATTTCATTCAATACTAATACAATTTTTTCTTCCATACTGGTACCTCCTTATTATCTAAGTACCAGCATCCTTCAACCAATAAACCCTTATATATTTTATCCAAAATATTCTTGCATTAAGGAATCAAACAATAACTGTGTTTCATTCAGTGCTTTTTGCACTGCAACTTTTGATTTGTCGATTTGTTCTATAAACGTATAATAACTATCCTGAACTTCCATCGGCGGCTTTATAATCTGAAACTTTGACACTATCGGAACATTTAAATTTGGCATTGTTTGACCAACTGCCATATCTTCAATCGTCTTCCTAAACGAAGGAAATGAAATAATTTTTTGAATGTAATCAGCAGTCACTTCTCCTTTAGTTCTAATGAGCAAACTACCTGTACCACACAAATATCCTTCATTTGGAACTACTGCACATCTACCCATTTCTCCTCGCCTTCCCATTACTACATCACCTATTTTTAACTGATATGCTGATAATTCTTCATATTTTTCATCAGAAATTGTAAGCTTATCATCTGGCGATACCTTTCCATCAACAATGTGAGATGGGTTAATCAATGGATGTCCACCTTCAATATAATCCTCTTTATGAAGTAACGATCCAAATGGTCCTATTTTTATATCTGCCAATTCAGAAAGTGCAACTTTATCATATCCATACGGGTTAACAACTGGGTCACCAAACATCTCGACAAATCGGGCTTTGATGAGGTTATCAAGAAGCTGCAATTCTTTATTTCTCTGTCCTTTTATTTTTACTATACGATTTAATTCATCTACTATCTTATATTGTTCTTCAATTGCTCTTATAGGAATCTGCATTTTACGCATAGCAGCTTGCGTAAGTTTTTGTCTAGTTGCTCCATTAACCATGCCTTCAACTTTATAAAACATAAGTGAATAACATAAGTAATCAACATCTAATCCTTCTTTGGGTTTCAAAACGTGTGCATGATTATTAACCCAACATTTTCCAGACACTCTATACGCAATAGGTCTTTCCTTAGATCCAAAATTTCCTCCATCTTCTGCTAATAACACTAATTCATCATCAAAAATATAATCTGCAACATAATCCTGAATTCCATTTGCACCGTAATATGGGTATTCTATAATGGTCTCATAAATTAAGACACTTTTTCGGACAAATTTTAATGAATCTGAT